>NZ_JAAZQP010000004.1:0-558924 GCF_012275435.1 Rhizobium sp. SG741 | reverse complement strand
ATCCAGCCTTTCGATCCGCAGGCCTATAAGCGAAGAAATATCATCGAACGCATGTTCTGCCGTCTCAAGGACTGGCGCCGCGTCGCAACACGATATGACAAGCTCGCCATCAACTTCGCAGCTACATGCTATATCGCTGCCACCATCATATGGTGGGTTTGATTGAGTCTCCACCCTAGAGCGTTCTCGCTTTTCTTCGAATCGCGAAAACGCTCTATCTTTTTGTTTCTTTACGCATTCCAGACGGAAAACCGCTTCGCACTTTTCCTGGAAATGCTCTAATCGACCGCGACCTGATCTGATCGAAAATTGGCTTTGAACAACGCCGTGGGGCTAACTCCACCCTTATCCTGGGGTGCGGAAGGCCCTGAGCTTGTCGAAGGGGCTGCAGCCTCGAGGGACGAGGGTTGCTCCAGCCGGGCAAACGCCAAGGCCTCACAAACGAAAAACGGCGCGGTTTGCACCACGCCGTCAGAAACCTTAATCAGGCTGTCACCAGAGGCTTAGGAAGCCTGGATGTTGACGGCCTTCGGGCCCTTGCCCATGCGATCCGGCTCGGTGTCGAACGTGACCTGCTGGCCTTCGCGCAGCGACTGGATGCCGGAAGCCTGGAGAGCGGAGATGTGGACGAAAACGTCCTTCGCGCCGCCATCAGGAGTGATGAAACCAAAACCCTTGTCCTGGTTGAAAAATTTTACGGTGCCCTTGGTGGCCATGGGGGATAGTCCTTTACCCATCAGTCTTAGTTTATCCGGGGAAACCCAGACGGCTTTGCCTCCGCGACATGCGAAAGCCAGTCGAGAAGTCACGTACGGGGAAAGAACGTCTGCGCGGGTCGGAACCCAACCGCTGCCTGCCGCAAGCGGATCACCAAATCAGTCCAGTCACCGGCATGCAAATGCCCGAGCATGCATATGGGTGACAGGGTTTTTGGAAAAAGGCAAGGGGTGTTTTATTTGGTGGCTGAAATGGGCAAGGAATCAATGGGTTCGAAGGCCTTGGGTGCTTCATCCTATTCTCGATCGGTGGTTCCTTTAAGTATTATGAGTCAATGCGGACTTGCCTTTTACCGTTTTGCTACGCGTTAGCCCGATCTGGTTGGCCGTAGATTCTCGCCAATCGTGCCGCTGCTTACGCACCTCACGAAGGGCTTCCCGAAATCGGGACCGTGGTCAATCCGGCTGTCTTCTTCTCTTCGCCGTTCTCCACCAAGGTAAACACGGCGCAAGGCTCAACAATCCCACGCAACTCATGCTCTCCCAGCGGAAGCAGCCCCATGTTCGTCTCCGCCGCCACCGCGCCCGAGATGAGGACGTTGCGGCCGAGCGGTTTGCACAGGCCTTCGAGCCGGCTGACGAGATTGACGGCGGGGCCGATGGCGGTGAAGTCCAGACGGTCGGCGGCGCCGATATTGCCCCAGAGCATGTCGCCGAAATGCAGGGCCGCGCCGAAGGGGAGCGGCGGCAGCCCTTGCGTCAGGCGGGTCGCGTCGAGATGGGCCATGCCGGCGCGGATGGCGGCGACGGCGCGCAGCGCGGCTTCGCAGGCCTCAGCCGGCGTTCCCGTGACCGGGAAGATCGCCAGGACGCCATCGCCGATGAATTTGAGCACCTCGCCGCCGAAGGCATGCACGGCGCCGGCGACGCGGTCGAACCAGGCGTCGAGGGCGGCGATCACCACAGTCGGCTCGGTCGCCTCGGAAAGGGCGGTGAAATCCCTGAGATCGGCGCAGAGGAGGGCGGCGCGGATGGTCTCACCGGTGCTGCGGCGCAGCGCGCCGTCCTGCACGCGGGCGGCACTCCTTCGTCCGAGATAGGCTTCGAGCAGGGCGGATAGCGCCGCGCGCGCGGCGAGGCCCGCGAGAGGGGCCGCGGCAAAGCGCGCGACCTGGCGCAGTCGGTCGACCGCGGAGGGATCGAACGGCTGTGCACCGGCCCAGCCCAGCACAGGGCTGTCCGGCGCCGTGCCGATCGTCTCCTCGTATATCGGGCCGAGCCCGCCAAGCCAGTCGTGTCCGGCTTGGCCAAGGGACGTGCCGGCAAAGCCCAGGGCCTCGATCACGGCACCCGTCTCAGCCTGCCACAGCCACGTGCGTTGCGTGACGATCGGATGCGGGACAGCGAGCGTCAGGGCGCCGCCGGCAAGTGGCAGGCCGGTCGACAGCAGCCGACTGCCCAGATCGGCCAGGAAGCGTTCGGGGCTGGGCGAGGTGCCGGCTTCGTCTACCAGCCAGGCAAGGGGGGCGGGCAAATCCATGCCGCGATCATGCCACGGCGGTTGCAGGCTGTCATCCGCCTCGCTGCTACCGCGATTGTTTGGTGCAGGCGCAATAGCTCGATGCACTGGTGAGCGCTTTCGAGGTTACAACTCCGGTATATCAGCCCGCTGGGCCTACCGGCACTGTGTCTCGAGCGCCGTCAGCGCTGACTGTCTTGGCCGTGCCACCAGTCCGGGCCGGGGTCGCGTCCGGCCGCGACTTCGGCGAGACGATCGAGATAATGAGCCCAGCCCTTCGCATGGCCTTCGCATTGCTCCGCTGTCGGCAGGCCGGTATGGGTGAGGCGAAGCAGCGTTCCGTTCGGTGGTTCCTCGATCAGATCGATCTCGACCAGGCTAGATCCTGGCGGAACCTCCTCGCTGCCGTCCCAGCCGAAGCTGTAGGCCAGGCGATGAACCGGCACGACCTCGCGGAACGAGCCGCGCGCGAAGCGGGTGCTGGTGACGTTGACCAGATAGAGGCCGCCGGGCTGCGGCTCGATCTGCGCTTCCGTGCCCATCCAGCGCAGGATCTTTTCGGGGTCGGTCAGCAGTGCAAATAATGCGGCGGGTGGCGCCGAGACATGAGTCTCGCGGCGGACGACTAGAGGCTCTGACATCGGTCTCTCCCGTGGTCTATCGTTTCCCCGCCAAAACGAGCTGCGGCCGAGCGCCTTACATCCCTCAGCGGTCCTCCTCACATGATGTCATGTAGGAGCAGGCGCCTTGCCAGCAAGACATGGCTCGATGCTCGCGTGCGCCACTCCTCATAAAACGGCGGCCTCGGGCAACGGGTTTCCGTTGAGGCCGATGCCTCTATCGTCCGGGTCGTCCCGTCTTGCCCTTCGTTCGTCCCTTGCGCTGCTTTTCGTCCACCGAATCTTCATAGGAGCCGACGCCCGGCTTCGCACGGATGACCGGCTTGTCGGGCACCTTGCCGATTATCGGCTTTTCGGTGCGGCCGACGGTCATCTCGTCGAGCGTATTCTTCCGGAAAAGCGGCGTGCCGGCATCGCCGCCCGGTCCCATTTCATCGAGGCTGGGTTTGGCGAAATAGGAGCCCTGCGTTCCGCTCTCTTTGTTCGAGACCGCACTGGCAGCCTCCTCGCCCTGAGGTGCGGAGCCGGAAGGGCGGGGCTTCGAAGGATTGGGCGGGCCACCCTTGCCGCTTTCGAGACTCTTCGCCTCTTCTCTTGCCATCGGATCGTCCATGACGGCCAGTTCCGCCGCCTTGAGGCGCTTGATCTCGTCGCGCAGGCGTGCGGCCTTTTCGAAGTCCAGGTCGGCGGCGGCATCGCGCATGGCCTTTTCCAGCGCGTTGAGATGGGTCTGCAGGTTGTTGCCGACGAGGTGGCCGCCATCGGCAAAGCCCTTGCCGGAGGCGCCGCCGATATCGGCGCGGACATGGTCCCTCTCGTAGACGCTGTCGAGAATGTCGGAAATCTTCGCCTTTACCGATTCCGGCGTAATGCCGTGTTCGAGGTTGTAGGCCATCTGCTTCTCGCGGCGGCGGCTGGTCTCGTCCATCGCCCGCTGCATCGAGCCGGTGATGGTGTCGGCATAGAGGATAACCTTGCCGTCGACGTTACGCGCGGCGCGGCCGATGGTCTGGACGAGCGAGGTTTCCGAGCGCAGGAAGCCTTCTTTGTCGGCGTCGAGAATGGCGACCAAGGCGCATTCAGGGATGTCGAGACCTTCGCGCAAGAGGTTGATGCCGACGAGCACGTCGAACGCACCCAGGCGCAGGTCGCGGATGATCTCGATGCGCTCCAGCGTGTCGATGTCGGAGTGCATGTAGCGCACGCGCACGCCCTGTTCGTGCAGATATTCCGTCAGGTCCTCGGCCATGCGCTTCGTCAGCACGGTGCAGAGCGTACGATAGCCCTTGGCGGCTGTCTCGCGGATCTCGCCGAGCACGTCGTCCACCTGGCTGCGGGCCGAGCGGACCTCGACCGGCGGGTCGATCAGGCCGGTCGGACGGATGACCTGTTCGGCAAAGACGCCGCCGGACTGTTCCATCTCCCAGCTGCCCGGCGTTGCCGATACCGCGATCGTATCCGGGCGCATGGCGTCCCATTCCTCGAAGCGCAGCGGCCGGTTGTCCATGCAGGAGGGCAGGCGGAAGCCGTATTCGGCCAGCGTCGCCTTGCGCCGGAAGTCGCCGCGATACATGCCGCCGATCTGGCTGACCGAGACGTGGCTTTCGTCGATGAACAGCAGCGCGTTGTCGGGGATATATTCGAACAGCGTCGGCGGCGGCTCGCCGGGATTGCGGCCGGTGAGATAGCGCGAATAATTCTCGATGCCGGCGCAGGAGCCGGTGGCTTCGAGCATTTCGATGTCATAGCGGGTGCGCTGCTCCAGGCGCTGCGCCTCGAGCAGGCGGCCGGCCTTCTCCAGCTCGGCGAGCCGGATTCGCAGCTCTTCCTTGATCGCCTTGATGGCGCCGTTCAACGTCGGGCGTGGGGTGACATAGTGCGAATTGGCGTAGATCTTCACCGATTTCAGGTCGCCGGTTTTCTGGCCGGTCAGCGGGTCGAATTCGGTGATGGCGTCGATCTCGTCGCCGAACATGGAGATGCGCCAGGCGGCATCCTCCAAGTGGGCCGGGAAGATCTCGATGGTGTCGCCGCGCACGCGGAAGGAGCCGCGAATGAAATCCATGTCGCGGCGCTTGTATTGCTGGGCCACGAGGTCGGCGAGGAGCTGGCGCTGGTCCAGCCGGTCGCCGACATTCATCTGGAAGGTCATTGCCGTATAGGTCTCGACCGAACCGATACCGTAGATGCAGGAGACCGAGGCGACGATGATGCAGTCGTCGCGCTCCAGAAGCGAGCGCGTCGCCGAGTGACGCATGCGGTCGATCTGTTCGTTGATCGAGGATTCTTTCTCGATGAAAGTGTCCGAACGCGGCACGTAGGCTTCCGGCTGGTAGTAGTCGTAGTAGGAGACGAAATACTCGACCGCGTTGTCGGGGAAGAAATTCTTGAACTCGGAATAGAGCTGGGCTGCCAGCGTCTTGTTCGGCGCGAGAATCACGGCAGGGCGTTGCGTTGCCTCGATCACCTTGGCCATGGTGAAGGTCTTGCCCGAGCCGGTGACGCCGAGCAGCACCTGGCTGCGTTCGCCATTGTCCAGGCCCTCGACGAGATCGCGAATGGCGGTCGGCTGGTCGCCGGCAGGCTCGTAGTCCGACGCCATGCGGATCGGGATACCGCCTTCGGATTTGTTCGGCCGGGCAGGGCGGTGTGGCGCCCAGAGCTTACCATCCTTGAAGAGGGGATTGCCGCTTTCGATCAGTGCCGACAAAGCCTCGACTGTTGCCGTGACCGCGGTGCCGGCATTGGCGGCGTTTTCCAGCGATGTATCCATGCCGGAGACCGGGTTGAGGCCCGCGGCCGCGCGCGTCTTCGGATCGGTCGAGCCGCCCATGGAGGTACCGCGCGCCGATTTGGAGGCGGCGATTTCCACCTTCTTGCGGTGCTTGCCAGCCTTCGAGGCGATCTGCCGCTGCGTCTCGACGCCAGACATCTCGGCATCGGCTTCCAGCTGCTTCACCCAATCGGCGACGCCGCCGCTGAGCGGCGCACCTTCAAACGATGCCTGCGGCGCCTCTTCGAAACCGGACGGGGCGGGGGATTTTTTCGGTGATCTGGCCATGCGGCGAATATGGCGACAGAACGCGCCGATGTGAAGGGGTAAAGAGTACAAAAGGGAAACAGAACAGCGGTTTTTTCCATTCGTCGATGATGTCGAATGTGTTACAACCCAGAGGCGGCTGGTGCGTTATCGCCGATCAGAAAGTCCGCATAGCGCAATCCTCACAGGCGCCGAAGGAGGAACCACCGCAACGTCGACATGCCCGGCCAGCGCCGGGTTCCCCCAGCTTCGACGGCATCCGGAATTGCCCGCCTCGCCGCCGCCATCCGGTCGGAGGATCATGATGACCGCATTGGATAGCTTACGTTCCTTGTCCCCCCAGCAACGAAACACCGTCATCGCAGCCTATCTGGGCTGGACGCTGGATGCTTTCGATTTCTTCATATTGGTTTTCGTTCTCAAGCACATAGCCGAGGAGTTTCACACGGATGTTCCGGCGGTCGCCGTCGCCATCTTCCTCACCCTGGCAATGCGACCGATCGGTGCGCTCATCTTCGGCCTCGCGGCCGACCGTTACGGCCGGCGCGTTACGCTCATGGTGGATGTGCTGCTTTATTCGGTCTTCGAATTCCTGACGGGTTTTTCGACGGGATTGACGATGTTCCTCGTCCTTCGCGCCCTCTTCGGGGTCGCCATGGGCGGCGAATGGGGGGTCGGCGCATCGCTTGTCATGGAGACCATACCGGAGGATTCGCGCGGCCTTGTTTCGGGCATCCTGCAGGCGGGTTACCCCTCAGGCTATCTGATCGCCTCGATCGTTTTCTTCCTGCTGTTTCCGATCATCGGCTGGCGCGGCATGTTCGTCGTGGGAGCACTGCCGGCGCTGCTGGTGCTCTATATCCGCCGCAGCGTGCAGGAATCGCCGGCCTTTGTGCAGCGGCAATCCAAGCCGCAACGGCCATTCCTCACCGTGTTGCGTGAGAATATTCCGTTGTTCATTTGGGCGGTGCTTCTCATGACCGCGTTCAATTTCTTCAGTCATGGCACGCAGGATCTCTACCCGACCTTCCTGGAAGCCCAGCGGCAATATGATTCCTACACGGTCGGCGCCATCGCCATCGTCTATAATATCGGCGCGATCGTCGGCGGTCTGTCTTTCGGTGTGCTGTCGCAGCGCATCGGCAGGCGACGCGCGATCATCATCGCCGCGCTTCTGGCGATCCCCGTCGCGCCGCTCTGGGTCTACGGGCAAGGGCCGGTGATGCTCGCGATCGGCGCTTTCCTGATGCAGCTCTTCGTGCAGGGCGCGTGGGGCATCGTGCCCGTGCATCTCAACGAATTGTCGCCGGATGAAGTGCGCGGCACATTCCCCGGATTTGCCTATCAGCTCGGCAACCTACTGGCGTCGGGCAACGCCTCGATCCAGGCGGGGCTGGCAAAGCGATGGAATGGTGACTACGCCACGGCGCTGCTGATCGTCGCCTGCGTCGTTGCCGTCGTGGTGGCCTTGTTTGCCGGCTTCGGCTTCGAAAAGAAGGGGGTTCGTTTTGGCGATAAGGCTGCCGCCGACGCAGATGGTGCCGTGCAAAGCTGAACCGGCTCGCCATCCCGTTTAAGCAAGGCCGGCGGTTTTCGCCGGCCTCTGGTCTACTTGCCGCAGATCTCGGAAATCTTCGCCTGTGCGAAACCGCGGGCGAGGTCCTGCAATCCTCCGACGGAGGATATCAGCTCGCCGATCGGGCCGTTGATACCGAGGCGCAGATCGGTGATGTGGCAGGCGCCGACATCGACGGTCATGGATGCGTCTAGCTGACCCTTGATCGTCGTCTTCAACAGGCCATGCGACTTGCATTCCATTTCGGCGTGCGCGTTGATCTGCACGTCGCCGGTCGGGCCATCGCAGACATCGAGCGATTTGACCTCGAATTTTTCCTTGTGATCGACACCCGGCAGCTTCTTGCAGGGATCGGCTTCGTTCACCGACTTCTCGATCTGCGGACCGAACTTGCTCTGCAGCAGCGACCAGCATGAGCCAGGCGCGGCCTCGGCGGGCGTCGCTGCGATCGGCAGCGGCAGGATGATGGCTGAGGCGAGCAATGCCATGCGAACGGATGGCAAAAACGAGGAGGGAAGTACGGCATATTTCAGATTCACGGCGATCTATCCTCTGATGAGAAGAAGCAGCAAAACATGTCCCGGCCTGCGGCAGTCTTTCATGTCTTCCGCCGCCAAGGCAATCCCCCATCGTCGAGACACTGTGCGGGTAAGTGGCTCAGCCCTTGACGACCTTGGTATCACAGAAGCGGTCGTAGAAGGTCTGGCCACGCCATACGATCAGCGGGTAGAGCCACCAGATGAGCGTGAAGACGAACAGCATCGGTGCCAGCGCGCCGGTCAGGGCAAAGAGGCCGCCGGCGGTGAAAAGGTTGGGATCGCGGGCCTGCTGGATCAATTGTTCGAAGGGCGGCAAGGACGACGGCAGGAGAAGCAGGCTGACGAGATTGAAGATCGCGATCAGCACAAACGGCAGAAACTTGAATATCTCGCGCTTTGCCGCCAAACCGAGGGCCAGCGGACCGTCTTCGACGGTCGTCACGCGCAACGAGAGCAATCGCTTGCCTGGCGTTCGTTTCCCGCTGGCTGAGGCGTAGGCGAACGCAAGGGGCAGGAGGAGGAGAACGATGCTGGATGATGGCCGCATCGTAACGCTTGGATCGATCGGATTTCCATTGTCGTCCACCGGTACGGAGACGGCACGTATGGACGTCCTCGTTCCCTGCTGCGAAACGACTTTCGAAACGAAGACGGTGTATCCTTTGCTGCCGAGCCAGGATATGTGGCACAGCTGGTTGCTTCTCGTTTCGCCCGGCTGCAGCGGCCATTCGGCTTCTATCTTCGGAATGAGCGGTCCCGAGGTCGTTTCGGTGCACTGCTGGTTCTGGAGAAACGGCAGCGTCACGTCCCACGGGGTCACCTTCGACGCGGCGAGAAACAGAAACGTGAAAACGATCTGGAAAATAATGATGTCGATCAGATAGGCACCGAGCCGCCGCCAGAAATGGCGCGGCGGCAAGGAAGCCATTTGGCGATCCGAGGCTGCAAAACTCATGTGTTCCCCCGCTTTTCAGTCGGCGTTGCAGCCGTCAGGCGCAGCATGACGTACTTCGAGTTGCAGGAGGTAGCATGGTTTGCGGCGATTCGCTGGAGAGGGATGAGACGCCGTCGACAAAATGGAGCGGCGCCGGCTGACCTGTACGGTCGTCTCATATTGGGATGGTCTTCCCGTCCGACGGCTCGTCCTGCTCGTCATCCGAGCCGCCATCATACCCAAGGCTCTTGGCCTTGCGAAGCCATTCGAGAGCCTTGGCCGGATCGGCCGGAACGCCATCGCCATCTCGGTACATGATGCCGAGGTTATAGGCCGCGTCGGCATAGCGATGCGAGGCCGCTCTTTCGAACCAGAAGACGGCCTGAACCGCGTTCTTGGCAACGCCTTCTCCGTCGCGGAACATGACGCCGAGATTGTATTCCGCTTCGACGTCATTTTGTGCCGCGGCTTTCAGGAACCATGCGATCGCCTGGGTATCGTCCTGCGTGATCCCGTCACCATCGGCATACATGGCGCCGATATTGTACTGGGCGTCGGCATCTCCCTGATCGGCCGCCTTGCGGAACCAGGACAGGGCTTCGGCACCATCCTTGGCGACACCTTCGCCATCGCGATACATGATGCCCAGGTTATATTCTGCCTCGACCTTGCCCTGGTCGGCGGCCTTTCGATACCAAGCGACGGCTTGGCTCTTATCCTTGCCCGTGCCGTCTCCCTGATCGTACATGACCCCGACATTGTACTCTGCATCCGCATCACCCTGTTCGGCGGCTTTGCTATACCAGGCGAAAGCTTGCGACTTGTCCTGCGGCAGGCCTTCGCCAGTGTCGTACATCACACCGAGATTGTATTGCGCATTGGCATTTCCCTGTGCCGCAGCCTTTCGGTACCACAGGACCGCCTGGCTCTTATCGGTGGCGATGCCTTCACCCTGGTCATACATGGTGCCGACATTGAATTGCGCCTCGGCATTGCCCTGGTCGGCTGCTTTTTTGTACCAGCTAAGGGCTTGCGTGAGATTTTTCGGGACGCCGTCACCTTCCTCATACATCTGGCCGAGCTTGATCTGGGCCGCGACATCCCCCTTGCTTGCCAGTGGGCGCCAATAGTCCAATGCCGATTTGAAGTCTCCGCGGTCGTGGGCGTTCTGGCCGATATCGGCATGTGCCACGCCCATGGATGCCAGCGCGAAGAGCAATCCGACGGCCCCCTTCTTCCAATTCACGATCTACCCCTCAATCGACGATCCATTAAATTATCAATGCCGAACTTTTTGCGAATGCTACGGCACAAGCGCCATCAGCAGGCGAAGGGTGATCCAGCCAAGGGAATCGCCGGTGCCGCCGTCGGCGGAGCGCCCTTGACCCAGCGGTCCAAGATCCTTGATCGGGCCTTCACCGTTGGCTTCCATGTAGCCGAGACCGTGTTGCGCTTCGGGCAACCCCTTGGCGGCCGCCTTGTTGAACCAGTCGGCGGCGATTCCGCAATCCTTCTGCACCCCATAGCCGTTATAATACATATATCCCAGACCGTATTCAGCGCGGGCATCGCCTTGCTCGGCGGCCTTTCGAAACAGATCGGCGGCCTGTCCATAGTCTTTCGCAACGCCTTCACCCTGGTAATAGAGATAGGCGAGCGCATACTGACCCTGGGAATTGTTCTGGTCGGCTGCCTTGCGATACCAGCTTGCCGCGGCCGTTTTGTCCGGTGCGGTTCCCTGGCCGTTCTGATAGATGTAGCCAAGGGCATATTGCGCGTCCGCCTGGCCTTGATCGGCGGATTTGCCATACCATTCGAGCGCCTTGCCGTAGTCCTTCGCAACGCCGCGACCATCTGAATACATGAAGGCGAGGGCGTATTCGCCCTGTGCGTCGCCCTGATCAGCCGATTTTCGATACCATTTCACCGCCGCGCCTTCGTCGGCCTTGACGCCCTGACCGTTGGCATAGAGGTAGCCGAGAGCATATTGCGCGTCGGAGCGCCCTTGATCGGCTGACTTTCGATACCACTGGAGCGCTTGTCTATAATCCCGCGAGACACCCAGTCCGTTCGCGAGGCTGTAGCCAACCGCGTATTGTGCGTCGGCGCGACCTTTGTCCGCAGCTTTCCTGTACCAGGAATAAGCATCGGCATCGCTCCGTTCGACGCCCCTACCATTGGCATAGGCGTAGCCGAGAGCATATTGGGCCTGCGCGTATCCCTGATCGGCAGCCTTTCTATACCAGTCTATGGCTCCTGCCTGATCTTCTGCCGTGCCCTGGCCGTTGTCGTACAGATGGCCAAGCGCGTATTGAGCATCGGTACGGCCCTGGTCGGCAGACTTGCGATACCAGCCGAGGGCGATGGCGTAATCCTGCTGAACGCCGAGACCGTTGGCATACATGTAGCCGAGGGCATATTGCGCCTGCGCCTGGCCCTGGGCTGCGGATTTCTGGTACCAGTTGACGGCCTGTTCGTTGTCGGCATCCATGCCTCGGCCATTCGCCAACGAATAGCCTATGGCATATTGCGCGTCGGCGTTGCCGCGTTGCGCGGCCCTCAGATACCAATCGTTCGCCTGTTTCTGGTCGGCATCTATACCGCGGCCGTTCGAATACATGTAGGCGAGGGCGTATTGGGCCTGGGCATTCCCCTGGGCGGCGGCTTTCTCATACCACTCGACCGCCTGTGCATCGTCACGCTCCACGCCCTGGCCGTTGGCGTAGCGATAGCCGAGGCCATATTGCGCTGCGGCGTTTCCTTGCTTCGCGAACTCCATCCAGTATTTCAGGTCGATGGTAGTATTTGCCGGGCCCGGTGCGGGATCTTCGGCATAGGCAAGGCAGGGCAACGAAAGAGCGAGCGCCAATCCCAATGCATAGCTCTTTGTTTTCAAGGCTTGAGTCTCCCACCCATATTCCAGAGGTCAATCGATCTGAACAATATGGCGATGTCTTGGTCAAGAATTGTAGAGCATGGAAATGGCAGTGGTTTTAAGGCGACTGGATCTCAATCCCTATCCCGGCATCACGTCATAGAGGCGGAAGATCCATGTGATCTGGTAGATCAGCCCGACCGTCACGAATGCCGCCTGGAACCGCCGATTGGCCGTCATGGCCGCGACAATGCAAAGGACGATGTAGACGACGTTGCGCGTCGGATACTCCCAGCCGAGCGAGTGGAAATAGGCTCCTCCCTTCAGCCATGTGTCGATGAGATCGACGGCGTAGGTGACAGCAAGCAGGCCGAAGAACCAACGCCGGCGGGAAATGAAATATTCCTCGAAACCGCCATATTCGTCGATCGACGGTGGATTAAGGAGTACGCAGAGGAAGTAGAAGAGGCAACAGAAGCAGATCAGGAAAAGATAGACCGCGAAGGTGATCACCTGCAGCGACTGCAGCCGATATTCCCACCACCAGAAATGGATGATGTAGAGGAACATCGACAGCACCCAGCCGATGTGGACGAAATAAACGCGGTTCTTCCCGGGCGATTGGACGAAGCCGGCAAGGCGCGTCAGAAGCTGCGCAAGAGAAAGGCCGATGACCATGCTCATGACCGTCCTGATATAGCCGTAAACTTCCGGCGAATGCGCGGCTTCCATCACATCAGGTCTCCGCTGGCACCGCCTTCGGCGCCCCGTTCTCGTCGAGGGCGACCATGATGAATGTCCCAGCCGTCACCTTCTCCATCGCATTGTAGCGCGAACGGTGTGCCCAGGCTTCGACCCTTAGCGTGATCGACGTGCGGCCGACGCGTTCGATGTCGGTGAAGACGCTCAGCGTATCGCCGATCTTGACCGGCAGCTCGAAAGCCATCTCCTTCACGGCGGCGGTGACCACGCGGCCACGAGCCCGCTCAGCCGCGCGGATGCCGCTTGCCAAATCCATCTGCGCCATGACCCAGCCGCCGAAAATGTCGCCGGCGGGATTGGCGTCTGCAGGCATGGCCAGCGTGCGCAATGTCAGCTCGCCTTTCGGTTTGACGTTGTCATTCATCCATTTGCTCCTATTGCCAGCACACCGATTCCCGTGACCAACCTATGCAATCCGACCGCGATGGGAAAGACTTTGTCCGTGTTTCCTCCTGGGAACTCGCAGGGTGCTCGGCCTTATTCGAGCCTTCTGCCCGCTCCTGGTGTTGTCCCGATACACCGCGATTTGCCGCGGTAAGCATTCGTTCACCGTTCCCGTTTAGGATTTGTCATCGTTACCGACCGTGGCTGGGGCAACGGATCAGGATTATGGCCTATTTACCCATTCTACGGCGGGCTCTGCTGCCGCTGATGTTGTCGTCGGCGCTGGTCGCATGCACGGCCGATAGCCTCGTGCCGCCGTCGAATGTCGACAGCACCGCGCGCGTCGGCTCGATCAAGCCGCATCGCAGCGTGGCGCAGCGGCAATTTGCCTATCCAGGGGCGCAGGACCCCGTCGTTTCAGCCTCCGGCAATTATAACAATGGTAATGGCCGTTCTGCCGGAACCGGAGAGGCCGTGACCACGACCGATGTCGAGGCGGGCCTGGCTCAGCAATCGGATGTTCCGTCTCAGGGCGTCAATATGGATGCGGAACTTGGCGTCGGACCGAGCGAAGAGGCTCGATCAGCATCTGTCGTCGGACTGGCGCAGGAGGAAGAGCAGAACATTGCCGAGGGCGAAACCGACCAGCCTGTTGTCGACGGTATCGGCTCGGACGCGCCGGTGCAGACCAATCGTTCGATCCTTCAGCGGCCGGCAGCCCAGGCCGAGCTCAATCAATCACCCGTACCGCGGCGGCAGCCGGGCACGCAACTGGCCATGCTGCCACGCGTTGACAATCCGATGCCGCGCATCGATCAGTTCGAGGCGCCCCAATCGCCTCCAGGTATGATGCCGCCTTCCGAAATCGCCTGCCGGCAGGAATTAAGGCGCATGGGCGTCGTCTATGTCGATAAGCCGGCGATTTCGAACGGCCCTGCCTGCCAGGTTCCCTATCCGATTTCGCTGAGCGGGCTTTCCGGCAATATCGCCGTCAGGCCGGCCGTCACGCTGAATTGTCAGGTCACCCTGGCCTTCGCCAAATGGGTGAAGAACGAACTGGCGCCGGCAGCACGCACCCGCTACTGGACCGGCATCGGCACTATCGTGCCGCTCGGCGGCTATTCCTGCCGCCGGATGAACAATAGCCGGCAACGTTATAATCCGATGTCGGAGCACGCTCATGGCAATGCCATCGATGTCGGCACTTTCATCCTGAAGAACGGCCATGTGATCGACGTGCGCAAGAAGGGCCTGTTCTCCTTCCGAGAGGGTCGGCTGCTCAAGGCTGTTCGCATCGATAGCTGCCGTTATTTCGATACCGTACTCGGGCCGGGCAGCAACCCTGAACATTGGAATCATTTCCACTTCGACCTCAGGGAACGCAACGGCGGCCGGCGTTATTGCAGCCTTTGATTGGCGGTTCGCCGGAGACGCATACACCCTTGCCGGCGACGAAAGCTGATTTATCTGAGAGGGGAATCGCTGTTAATTGCGACGACCGGGGCGAGTGAGGGTTTCATGGAAGAAGCACCGAGAAGAAAAAGAAGCCTGGGACGCGCGCTATTCGCTGCCCTGGTCGCCATTGTCGTCGTGATCGGCGGGCGCTGGTACGCCTATGTCGCCTATACGGACGACCCTTTCGATGAAGTCGGCATCGGTCTCAATACGATGATGCCCGGACCCATACGCGACAAGGGCTGCGAGATGTTGAAAGCCCGTTTTGAGCACAAGACGCTGCCGCCAGCCGGTTGCGGTGTAAACGGCAGTTGGTAATCGGCGCGTCGTCGGTCATAAGCTGGCGAAAAAAGAAAAGCCGGCGAGGGCCGGCTTGAGCGGCGCATGGCAACGACGGGGATCCTTGCCTGCTCCAAAAAACAATTTCATGTTGCAATGATGCGATGCAATATCAATGTGGCGGCAATAAACTATGGAGTATTGTCGGCGCTGACGAAGTCGCCAAGAGGCGTTGGGCGGAGTTGCGACAAACGTTGCTCACCTAAGGGCTTATATGCCCGACGAAGGTCACGATTTGATGACAGCTTATTTGGCATAAGCGAACGCTGTGTTTCAGCTCCGCGGGATGGTAAAAGCACAAGACGGGCTATATAGCGGGCAAACGCCGCGAAATTAATCATATAGACCGGACTTTACTTGCATCATGGCTCCGATCATTTCCATCCGCAGTCTTACGAAAACATATGCCAACGGATTCCAGGCGCTGAAAGGTATCGATCTCGATATCGAGCAGGGAGAAATCCTTGCCTTGCTCGGGCCGAATGGTGCCGGCAAGACGACATTGATTTCGATTGTCTGCGGGATCGCCAATCCGAGCGGTGGCTCGGTGATGGTCGGCGGCCATGACGTCGTGCGCGATTTTCGCGCCACGCGCAGCATGATCGGCCTCGTGCCGCAGGAGCTGACCACCGACCAGTTCGAGACCGTGTGGAATACGGTGAGCTTTTCGCGCGGACTGCATGGCAAGAAACCGAACCCCGCACACATAGAGAAGGTGCTGCGTGACCTCTCGCTGTGGGACAGAAAGGACAACACGCTTCGCCAGCTGTCCGGCGGCATGAAGCGGCGCGTCCTGATCGCCAAGGCGCTGTCGCACGAACCGCAGATCCTTTTCCTCGACGAGCCGACCGCCGGCGTCGATGTCACGCTGCGCAAGGACATGTGGCACGTGGTCGAGCGCTTGCGAGGCTCCGGCGTCACGATCATCCTGACGACGCATTATATCGAGGAAGCCGAAGAGATCGCCGATCGTGTCGGCGTCATCAATGGTGGCCAATTGCTGCTCGTTGAGGAGAAGAAGGCGCTTATGGCCAAGCTCGGCCGCAAGCAGCTGATCCTTGATCTCAGCGAGCCGCTGGATGCCATACCGCACTGCCTCGAAGGTAACGGGCTTTCGCTCGGATCGAACGGTCTGACTCTGATCTACGATTTCGATGCCCAGCACGAACAGTCGAGCATCGCAGTGCTTCTGTCGCGGTTGGCAGCCGAAGGGATCCACTTCAAGGACCTCTCGACGCGCCAGAGTTCGCTCGAGGACATCTTCGTATCGCTGGTGGGAGAAGGCAAATGAACTTCGAGGCGATCAAATCCATTTATTCCTTCGAGATGGCCCGCACGCGCCGCACGCTGCTGCAGAGCGTCGTTTCGCCGGTCATTTCCACCTCGCTCTACTTCATCGTCTTCGGCGCCGCCATCGGCTCGCGCATCCACATGGTCGACGGCATTTCCTACGGCGCCTTCATCACGCCGGGCCTGATCATGCTGACGCTGCTCGGTCAGTGCATCAGCAACGGCTCCTTCGGCATCTACTTCCCGAAATTCACGGGCACGATTTATGAAGTCCTGTCCGCTCCGGTCGCCATGACCGAGATCGTTCTCGGCTATGTCGGCGCGGCGGCGACCAAGGGCATGATGATCGGCCTGATCATCCTGCTGACGGCGAACTTCTTCGTTGACATCACCATCCAGCATCCGTTCATGATGATCCTTTTCTTCGTGCTGACGGCGGTGACCTTCAGCCTGTTTGGCTTCATGATCGGCATATGGGCCGGGAATTTCGAGCAATTGAACCTTATTCCCATGCTCGTCGTGCCGCCGCTGACCTTCCTCGGCGGCAGCTTCTATTCCATCAACATGCTGCCACCCTTTTGGCAGGCCGTCAGCCACCTCAACCCGGTTCTCTATCTCGTTAGCGGCTTCCGCTGGAGCTTCTACGGTATCGCCGACGTCAATCCGGTGCTGAGCCTTGCCATGATCACGCTTTTCCTGGTCATCTGTCTGGGTGTTCTCGGATGGATTTTCAGGACGGGGTACCGATTGAGAAACTAAGCACGCCGCTATCGTCGGACATCTCAATATGGCAGGCAATTGCGGATGACGCGGTCCGGCGCTCCGACAATCTCATTTTCGTCCGGGGCGATCTATCGCTGCTGACCTGATGTCTCTTCAGCCCCCACGCCGCGTTCAACCGGCTGCCATCTTTTTGCGCGGTGCGATCGTCATGGCCATGACACCCGCTACGACGCAGGCAAGACCCGCGGCTGCCGTCGAGGATACGGGTTCGCCGAGGAAGATCACGCCTATTCCGACGCCGATGGGAACGCGCAAGTAGGCCTGCGCGGTGGTGCCGACCGAACCCAGAGTTTGAATGAGCCGGAAATAGATACTGAAGGCGAGGGCGGTCGAAACGATCGACAGGCCGAGCAGGGACAGGATCGAGGCCGTTGATGGCGTGAGCTGCCAAGGATGCTCGAAAAACAAACTGGCGGGGATAAGGAGAGTGGCGCCGCATAGCAACGAGCCGGCGGCGGGCATCATCGGATCCAGTCCCTTGAAATTGCGCCCGAACAGTGCGGCGCTGGCATAACAGACCGATGCGGCGATGACGGCGAGCTGCGCGGGCAGTTGCCGGCCTACTCCATGCAATGCATCAAGGCCGATGATGAGACAAATTCCTGCCATGCCGGCCACGACGCCGAACAGCTTGCGTCCCGTCAAACGCTCGCTGCGAAGAAGGATTGCTGAGAGCAGGAATGCAAAGATCGGTGTCGTGGAATTCAGGATCGTTGCCAGGCCGGCGTCGAGCGTCTGTTCGGCCCAGGCGATCAGCGTGAAGGGAACCGCGCTGTTGAGGCAGGATTGAATGAGAAAGCGCCGCCAGGTCGCCGCATCTCTCGGCAGGTGGAGGCCGCGCCAGCGAATGATCGCAAGGAGAACGAGGCCGGCGATCAAGGTGCGGGCGGCAATCAGCGTGATTGGCGGGATGGTCGCCACGCCGACGCGGATAAAGCTGTAGGACGCGCCCCAGCACGTCGCGAGGATCAAGAGAAGCAGCAACTCTGTCGTTATGTTGGTCTTTGCGGGCGCCATGCGCATTTCACTCTTTGTACGGTTCAGATCTGCCGTCTTTTAGAGTGACGGGACCGAGGAATGCTTCGATCCCGGCCGAACTATCGATTGCCGTCGTTCGCCTCGCTCAATCCCTGAGTCGAAGCTCGTCGGTCTGCATCTGCAACGAGCCCAAAGTCTCAAGGAAGCTCATGCCGAGCAGGCTCTGGTCGAGCCTGCCTGCCTCGGCGACGGTCGCCTCGACGTCACGGCGCTTGATCGGGCCGATGGCGACCGAGCCGAGCTCGACGGGAGCGGCTTTGGCGCGACCATTGGCGGTCAGCACGGTCATGGAATAGGTGAGGTTTTCCGGGATGATGCCGACGCGTTCGGCGTCTTCCTGCGAAAGCGCGATGGTGCTGGCGCCGGTGTCGATGAGCATATCGATCGGCTGTCCGTTAATCAGCACTTCCGCTTCGAAATGCCCGTTCGAGCGCTTGTGGAGGATGATCTCCTGTCCGCCTTCGCTTGTGGTAACCACGACCGCATGTCCCGGCATCAATCCTGCGAAGACGCGGTTTCCGACCTGCTCGGCGTCGTGGCGATAGATATAGACGGTCGCCAGCGCCATGATGACGACCAGCCAGATCAGGAGATTGCGCAGCGACTGGCTGACGGTCTGTCGGCTCGCCCAGACTGCGGCGCTCATCATCAGGGCGATCGGCAATAGATAGACGATGCGGGCGAAGTCGTCATTGTGCATGCCGAAGGTCGTGCCGCCGCTGTTGTTGAAGATGAGCAGTGCAAGGCCGATCCCGAGAATGGCGAGAACGATGTTCAGGCGGTTCATGCGGTACTGCGCTCCCGCGCCAGCCGTTGGCGGCGGGTTTCCCTGCGAGGCTTGCGTTCGACCTTCGTCAGGCGCTCGGGCAGGATCTGCATGATCTCGCGGCGTTCGTCGTCGCTATACGTCATCCAAGCACCGATTTCCTCGGTCGTGCGTCCGCAGCCGAAGCAATAGCCGGTGTTCGTATCGATGGAACAGACAAGGATGCAGGGTGTCAGCATGAGATCATATATCGATGCTTCAAATGCACATAGCAAGAGTGCACAGGGATGCGATCTCGCAAATCTGCTGCGTCGCGCCGATGGTGTCGCCGGTGTGGCCGGACAGTCTTTGGCGCACGCGTCGGGTGACGAGAAACGTCGCGGCGGCGGTTACGAGAAGGCAGGGAACAAGCGCGGGAATACCCAGGCTCGGCCAAATGAGGAGCGTCGCAAGGCCGAGTGCCACGATCAGCGCCAGCTGCATGGCATCGCCATCCGGCCTGCCGGCGGAAGCCGCGATTCCATCCGGTTTGGCGGGAGGGAGCGCATACCAGTGCCACACCATCGCGCCGCGGCTGAGGGCGGCGGTTGCCAGAAGAGCGGCTGCTGCATCGAATGGCAGGGTGCCACGGCCGATGGCCGCCAATACCGCGGCGCGCAGCCCGAAGGAGAGGATCAGCGCGCAAGCGCCATAGGTGCCGATGCGGCTGTCCTTCATGATGGCAAGTGCGCGCTCGCGGTCCTTGCCGCCACCCAATCCGTCAGCGGTGTCGCTGAGACCGTCCTCGTGCAGCGCACCTGTCATGACCGTTTGCAGCGTGAGAGCCAGCAGCGCTGCCATCAACGGATCGATGTGAAGGGCAAGCAGCACACCGAAGACAAAGGCGGTGGGCAGGGCGATCAGCAATCCGGCAAAGGGGAAGGCGCGGGAAACCCGCGCGAGCTTGCCGTCATAGCCTGTGAAAAACGAGGTCGGCACGGGAATGCGACTTAAAAAGGCGACCGCGCGCGCGATGTCGCGCATGTATTCCCGCATTTCTTCCTCTCCCCGCTACCGGCGCGACAGCATCGGGCGCTTTTGGAGTTGTTCGCGCCGATTCCGAAGACTAATAGAGTCGCACGCAAAGAACCTGATTTGAGACCAAAAGACAAGGAACGGCATTCATGAGCGTAACCGGCTTGCCATTCGACGATTTCCGCACCCTGCTGCGCGACCTGCCTGGGCCGGATGCGCAGGCGCTCGTGGCGGCGCGCGAGCGCGACGCGCAGCTCACCAAGCCGCCCGGCGCGCTCGGTCGGCTCGAGGAGATCGCCTTCTGGCTGGCGGCCTGGACCGGCCGGCCGCCGGCGGTGACCCGGCCGCTGGTCGCGATATTCGCCGGTAATCACGGTGTCACCAAGCAGGGAATTACGCCATTCCCGCCTTCCGTCACGCAGCAGATGGTGGAGAACTTCGCCGCCGGTGGCGCGGCGATCAACCAGATCTGCGTCACCTATGATCTCGGCCTCAAGGTCTTCGATCTGGCGCTCGATTTTCCGACGGCCGACATCACCGAGGAGCCGGCGCTGAGCGAGCGCGACTGTGCCGCGACCATGGCCTTCGGCATGGAGGCGATCGCCGGCGGTACGGACTTGCTCTGCATCGGCGAGATGGGCATCGGCAACACCACCATCGCCGCCGCCATCCACTATGCGCTTTACGGCGGCAAGGCGGAGGACTGGGTGGGTCCGGGAACGGGCTCCGAGGGCGAGATGCTGAGGCGCAAGATCGCTGCCGTCGAGAAGGCGGTCGCGTTGCACCGCGCTCATCTTTCCGATCCGCTGGAGGTCCTGCGTCGTCTCGGCGGTCGTGAGATCGCCGCAATGGCTGGCGCCATTCTTGCGGCACGCATGGAGCGCATCCCGGTTATCATCGACGGCTATGTCGCAACCGCTGCCGCCTCCATCCTCAAGGCGGCCAATCCATCCGCGCTCGATCATTGCCTGATCGGTCACGTTTCGGCGGAGCCGGGGCATTTGAGGTCCATCGAGAAGCTCGGCAAGACACCGCTCCTGGCGCTCGGCATGCGGCTCGGTGAGGGCACCGGCGCGGCGCTTGCGGCAGGGATCGTCAAGGCCGCTGCGGCCTGCCATTCCGGGATGGCGACGTTCGAAAGCGCCGGTGTCGCCAACAAGCACTGATCGAATATGGTGGCGAGATGCCGGAGAGGTATTTCGCTACTGAATTTCCTGTGGAGCGATCGCTTCACGTCATAAATCTGTAGTGAATTTCGAGGGCGTTCGAAAGTGTCGTCTTGCTTCATCGATGCTGAGGCGGTATTCGCGAAGCGTCTAATTTGCAATCGGAACATTGCGGGCGGAGCGGGCATGGCCGAGTTTTCGAAACCAGCAGTCACCAAGGAAACGGGTTTCAGGCATTTCTTTGCCGCTGCCGGTTATTCCTGGGGTGGTTTTCAACGGCTGCTTCAGGAGGCTGCTTTTCGCCAGGAGCTGCTGTTTGCAGCGGTTTCACTGATCCTGCTGATCGTAGTCGGTGCAAGCCTCGGTGAGATCGTCATCGGCATGGTGCTTTTCCTCGGCGTTTTTGCGATCGAAGCAATGAATACGGCCGTAGAAGAGGTCATAGACCGGATTTCGCCGGAGATTTCCAATGTCGGTAAATATGCCAAGGATCTTGGCTCCTTCGCCGTGTTTTGCATGCTGGTCGCTGCCGGCATCTATATGCTTTACGTTATCGGCAGCCATTTGCTTTTCCGCTAGGCGCCGGAAACCGAACCTCAGGCGAAGCTTTTCTTGCGCCGTTCGATGAGCGGTGCGTCCTCGACGGCCGGCAGGCTTTGCAGCACGCGTCTGGCCGGTAGGATGGCGATGACCTCGGTGCCTTCACGCAGCTTTGATTTCAACATGAACTGACCGTCATGCTTGGCGAGGATGGCCTGTACGATCGGCAGCCCCAGGCCGGTCCCTTGCTCCGCGCTCTTGATGGCGATCGAGCCCTGGCCGAAGGCAGAGAGGACCACCGGGATCTCCTCTTCGGGAATACCAGGCCCATTGTCCTTGATTGCCACATATTGTCCGCCTCCGGCCGTCCAGCCGACCTTGACGCTGATTTCGCCGCCTTGTGGCGTGAATTTCACGGCGTTCGACAGAAGGTTGAGGATCACCTGACGCAAGGACTTTTCGTCTGCCCATATCGAGGGAAGCTGCGGCTCGAATTGAGACGAGATGGATATGTTCTTGCCGCGGGCACGCAGTTGCACCATGCCGATGCAATCCTCCGCCACATCGAGCAGCGAGATTGCTTCCTCGTTCAGCTCGTATTTGCCGGCTTCGATGCGCGACAGATCGAGGATCTCGTTGATCAGGTTGAGCAGGTGCTGCCCGGAGCGATGAATATCGGTGGTGTATTCGCGATAGGTCGCATTGTTCAACGGCCCCATGACCTCAGCCGACATGACTTCGGAAAAGCCGAGAATGGCGTTCAGCGGCGTTCTGAGTTCATGCGACATGGAGGCGAGGAAGCGTGATTTGGCGAGGTTTGCCTCCTCGGCGCGCCGGCGCGCCTCGTCGGACATGGACTTTGCGACTTCCAATTCGACGATCAGATCATCCTTTTCAGATTGGAAGGAAAGGATCTTCAGATTGGATTGAAACATCCGATTGGTGATGAGGGTGAAGAAAATCACGGCGACGGAGATCGCCGCAGTCAGCGCGATGTCGGAGGGCTTTCGTGTCAGAATCGCGGTTACGGCAAGAGCTACCGTGGCCGGTGCAAAGGAAAAGGGGACGGCGCGCGGCAGCATGAAGTTGGCCATCGCCGTGATGCAGATGGCCACCAGCAATGTCGCGCCCTTATAGAGGCTGAAGCTGTCGCCGCCGCAGGTCGCGCAGCCTTGCATGGCGAAGATTGCCCAACAGAGGCCGACAAGCAGCTGTCCCAGCAACAGGATCTGACGCCATTTCCTGGCGCTCTCGGCGGTTATGTCCTGCTTCTTTGCGCGTCTGCCGAGCAGCATGTTGATGGCATGCGCCGTCAGAATGGGAATGGTCCAGAAGAAGATTTGGACGTCACGCGTCAGATAGACGCCGAGCGCCGCGACGACGATGGCGAAGATCGGCACAATTGCCGCACCTTGCAGCAACGTGTCGATATGCATGACCATAAGTTCGCGATCGAAGTTGCGGCTGTGGCCGGTTTGCAGGCGCTCGCGCGTCTGCCGCACGGCCTTCGACACAGCCCGGTTGCGGTGACTGCGCGATCGGTCGACGATGTTTTTAT
Source organism: Rhizobium sp. SG741 (assembly GCF_012275435.1). Lineage (NCBI taxonomy): Bacteria > Pseudomonadati > Pseudomonadota > Alphaproteobacteria > Hyphomicrobiales > Rhizobiaceae > Rhizobium > Rhizobium sp. SG741. Next base: position 536,010 of record NZ_JAAZQP010000004.1, on the reverse strand, counting down.
CTGTCGATGTGCTGACGCCGGTTCTCATGGACACATTGAAACTTGGCCTGCGTGAGATTACAGACTAGCGGTCAAATCTTAAGAAGATGCTGCGACGAAATGATTTGTTTGCCATCTTTGCCAAGGATTTATTCTTAAAGGAGGCAGCAGCGTGACGCGGTCCAGCCGCCTGTTTCGTGACGGCGTGACCACATTTGCTCTGCTCGCGGTGCTCGGTTTGCTGGCGTTGAAGATGAATAATCGCCCGGAACTCATTCAAACCGGCAGCTTTTTCGTTATCGATGGTGATACGCTCTCATCCGATGGCCAGCGCTTCCGACTGCTTGGCATCGATGCGCCTGAGTATCGTCAACAATGTCGACGCAACGGCATAGACTGGGCTTGCGGCGAAGAAGCGCGCCGAACCCTCAACACACTTATTAACGCCGGCACACCGGAATGCCGTGGACGCGACCATGATCGCTATGGCCGACTGCTCGTAACGTGCATGGCGGGCGAACTCGATATCAATGGTGAAATGGTTCGCAGCGGCATGGCGCTGTCCTACGGCGGCTATGCCGCAGAGGAGCACGCGGCGCGGCAGGCGAAGGCTGGAGTTTGGGCCGGTGATTTCGAGCGGCCGAAGGACTATCGGCGCGAGGAGAATGTGGCGCAATCCAATCGAAGCAATCCGCTCACAGGCCTGATCGACTATCTGCAGCAACTCGTCGGATGGAGGACGCAGTGAAGCGGGAAAGTGAATTGCAGGTCCTGCATTCGGCGATTGCCGCATGTCGACTCTGTCGGGACGCGCCGGCGAAAGGCGAGGCGGATCGGCTGCCGCATGAGCCACGGCCGGTCGCGACGCTCTCATCGACGGCGCGTATCCTGATTGCGGGGCAGGCGCCTGGCCTGCGCGTTCACGAGAGCGGCCTGCCGTTCAACGATGCTTCCGGCGATCGGCTGCGGCAATGGTTGAGTGTCGATCGCGAGAGCTTCTATAACCCCGACCATTTCGCCATGTTGCCGATGGGCTTCTGTTTTCCCGGCTATGATGCAGCCGGTAGCGACCTGCCGCCGCGCAGGGAATGCGCGCCTTTATGGCGGCAGAAGGCTGTGGATGCGATGCCGCAGATCGAGCTGATCCTGACGATCGGTCAGTATGCCCAGGCATGGCATCTCGGCGCTGAGCGCATGGCGTCGATGACGGAAACAGTCGCGGAATGGCGGCACTATTTACTCTCGCGCCGATCGCCGGCCGTTCTGCCGTTGCCGCATCCGAGTTGGCGCAACAGCGGCTGGCTGAAGCGTCATCCCTGGTTTGAGGCGGAGTTGCTCCCCGCGTTACAAGAACGTGTGAAAATCCTGATTTCTTGAAAAAAGTTTCTTTTCTCCCGCTTAGAGTAGGCTATAGAGAGAATATAATTCGAAGGGATGCTTAAATGGACCGTCTTGACCGCAAAATCCTGCGTCTTCTGCAGGAGGATTCCACTCTGGCCGTGGCCGATCTCGCCAAGAAGGTCGGGCTGTCGACGACACCATGCTGGCGCCGCATCCAGAAGATGGAAGAGGACGGCGTCATTCGCCGCCGCGTGGCGCTTCTCGATCCTGAAAAGGTCAACACCAAGGTCACCGTTTTCGTTTCCATCCGCACCAACAGCCACTCCATCGAATGGCTGAAGCGTTTCTCCGAGGTGATTGCCGATTTCCCGGAAGTGGTGGAATTCTATCGCATGAGCGGCGATGTCGACTATTTGCTGCGGGTCGTCGTTCCCGACATCGCCGCCTATGACGCTTTCTACAAGCGCATGATCGCCAAGATAGAAATCCGCGACGTATCGTCGGTTTTTGCGATGGAGCAGATCAAGTATTCGACGGAGCTGCCGCTGGATTACATGCTGCTGGAGAATGCGAAGTCGAACGAGGACTGAGCGCCGCTTCGCAAGGGCGCTCAGCCGAATCGTTATTTCAGCTGATAGACTTTCGTTACTTCCGGTCCAGCCGTGCGAGCAGGGATGACGTATCCCAGCGGTTGCCGCCCATGGCCTGAACATCGCCGTAGAATTGGTCGACGAGTGCGGTCAGCGGCAGCTTGGCCTGGTTCTGGCGGGCTTCGGCGAGCACGATGCCAAGATCCTTGCGCATCCAGTCGACGGCAAAGCCGAAATCATATTTGCCGGCATTCATGGTCTTGTGGCGGTTTTCCATCTGCCAGGAGCCGGCGGCGCCCTTGGAAATGACCTCCACCACCTTTTCGATATCGAGGCCGGCTTGCTTGCCGAAGTGGATGCCTTCGGCAAGACCCTGAACGATGCCGGCGATGCAGATCTGGTTGATCATCTTGGTCAATTGGCCAGCACCGACCGCTCCCATCAGGCCGACCATGCGAGCATAGGCGTCGATAACAGGTCGTGCCTTCTCGAACACGGCTTCATCGCCGCCGCACATGACTGTCAGCACACCGTTTTCCGCGCCGGCCTGCCCGCCGGAGACGGGGGCATCGATGAAGTCGGCGCCTTTCTCCCTGGCGGCAGCGTAGAGTTCGCGTGCCACTTCGGCGCTGGCGGTGGTGTTGTCGACGAGTATCGCGCCGGCTTTTATGCCTGAAAGGATACCGTTTTCGCCGATCGTGACCGAGCGCAGGTCGTCGTCATTACCGACGCAGGTGAAAACGAAGTCGGCGCCTTCGGCGGCCTCAGCCGGGGTGGGGGCGAATTTGCCCTCGAACTGCTTGGCCCATGCCTCGGCCTTGGCAATGGTCCGGTTGTAGACGGTGACGTCATGCCCGCCCTTGACCTTCAGATGCCCCGCCATGGGATATCCCATGACGCCCATGCCGATGAATGCGACCTTTGCCATTTTCGTTACTCCCTGACCGATTTTGACTGAAGGCTTAGCGGAAAGGCTAGAGGGACGGAAGACCGATTTATCGGCTAACTTGTCACGGTGCCACAGGATTTGAAATTTCATTTCTCATTTCCGATGTTTTTCGAAACTAAATTTCGTCTCGGGTGAGAAACTTCAATATATCCTTTGTCGATATATTCTATGGATTTGCGATGCTCAAGCATCGATAAACAAGCCGGCGGCCGCAGGAAGCGCCAAGGCGCCATGAAAAGGATCTTCGATGATTTCGCGCAGACAGACACTCGGCCTCCTTGGCGCCACGGCAGCTGCCTTCGCGTTGCCCTCCCTCCGGCCGGCGCGTGCCGCTGCGGCGACGAGCCTTCGCATTGGCTGGCAGAAGAACGGTGTTCTGGCGCTCGCCAAGCGTAAGGGAGCGCTGGAAAAACTGCTCTCCGGTCGTGGCATCTCCGTCGAATGGTCGGAATTCACGTCCGGCCCGCCGCTGCTCGAAGCGCTCGGTGCGGGCGCCCTTGATTTCGGCGCCACCGGCGATGTGCCGCCGCTCTTTGCGCAGGCCGCCAACGGCAACCTGCTCTATGTCGGCCTTTACACGGGCAGCCCCGAAAGCTCGGCCATTCTGGTCCGCAAGGATTCGCCGATCCAGACGCTAGCCGACCTCAAGGGGAAGAAGGTCGCCTTCAAGCGCGGCTCCAGCGCTCACAACGTGACCGTCAAGGCCTTGCGCAAGGGCAGACTGACGGTCAACGACGTCCAGGCGCTCGATCTCGCGCCGCCGGATGCCTCGGCCGCTTTCAAGACAGGCGCCATCGATGCCTGGTCGATCTGGGATCCCTATCTTGCCATTGCCGAAGCGGATCCTGATACCCGCATCCTCGCGACTGCCCGTGGCATCGTCGACTCCTTCAGCTATTTCCTGGCGAACGGCGATTTCACCAAGGGCAATCCGCAGGTCATTACCGACGTGATCGCCGAACTCGCCAAGGTGGGGGCAGCGGCGCAGTCCAATCTCGACGACACAGTTACGGCCCTGTCTCAGATCACCGGCGTTCCGGCCGACGTGACGCGGGTAACATTGACGCGCCCCGGCTCGGATCTTGGCAGTGTTTCGACCATTACCGATGCGGCGGTCGCCTATCAGCAGGGGCTGGCCGACGAATTCTACAATCTCGGGATTGTTCCGAAGAAGCTGACCGTCACTGATATCGTCTGGCGGCCGAAGGCGAGCTGAGCACTGGCGGCCTGCTTGCAGATGCCCGTGCGGCCCGCGTCTCAAACATCGCGGACGGGGCCGCATGGGGAAAAATATTCCGCCGAACGCCCGGCAATAGAAAATCTGTATTGTCGATATAATTGATAGTCTATGTCACTATCCGATCGAAGCATCGGGAAGTGGCTCCCGACCACGCGCATCCAGAAGGCAGGAACACTTCATGACCGCGACTGCAAAACCCATCGACTTCCTGTGGTTCATTCCCACTTCCGGCGACGGCACTTATCTCGGTACGACCGACCTCAATCGCGGCCCGGAGATCGGCTATCTCCAGCAGATCGCACAGGCGGTCGATCGGCTGGGTTATACCGGCGTGCTGCTGCCGACGGGCGTCTCCTGCGAGGAGTCCTTCGTTACGGCGGCGGCCCTTTCGGCGCATACCCAGAAGCTGAAATTCCTGGTGGCGATCCGTCCCGGCACCGCTTCGCCTGCTTATTACGCCCGTCTCGCTTCGACGCTCGACCGCGTTTCGAACGGTCGCGTGCTGCTCAACATCGTCGTCGGCGGCAGCCCGGCGGAGCTGGCAGGCGACGGCATTCATCTGGAGCATGACGAGCGTTACGCCCACGCCGATGAGTTCTTCCATGTCTGGGAGGAATTGCTGGAGAAGGGATCTTCGACCTTCGAGGGCAAGTATATCAAGGCCACCAACGCAAGACTGGGCCTGCCGCCGGTGCAGTCGCCGCGCCCGCCGCTCTATTTCGGCGGCTCTTCGGATGCCGGCATCGAATTTTCGGTCGGCCGTGTCGACAAATACCTGACCTGGGGCGAGCCGCCAGCGCTGGTGGCCGAGAAGATCGAGAAGGTGCGGGCTGCTGCCGCCAAGCGGGGCCGCGAGGTCAGCTTCGGTATTCGTCTGCACTTCATCGTCCGCGAGACGGATGAGGAGGCATGGGCCGCGGCCGACAGGCTGATCTCCAAGCTCGACGACGAGACGATCCGCGAAGCGCAGGAGCAGTTCGTCAAGCAGTCCGACTCGGTCGGCCAGAAGCGCATGGCCGCCCTTCACGGCGGCCGCCGCGACAAGCTGGAAGTTTCGCCGAACCTCTGGGCGGGCGTCGGCCTGGTGCGCGCTGGTGCCGGCACGGCCCTTGTGGGGTCACCGAAGACGGTGGCGGCAAGGCTACGTGAATATCAGGAACTCGGCATCGAAACGGTGATCGGCTCCGGTTATCCCCATCTGGAGGAAGCCTATCGCGTCGCGGAGCTCTTGTTCCCCGAACTCGGATTGAACCGCGAGGAGCAGCGAGCCGGATTCCGCAACGAGTTCGGCGCGAAGCAGATTTTTGCCGGTGGCAGCCATGGCGGCAATCTGAAAGTCGTTTCCGGCTCGTGAGCCATCCTTCCAAGGAGATCCCCATGTCGGCATTCGATACTTCCTTCCTACGCGTCGGCGCCGAAAGCCGGGTTCGTCCGGTCAAGGCTGCAAGGCAGACCATCTCGATCGAGCGGTTTCTGCCCTTCCTGCTGCCCATCGTCGTGATCGCGGCATGGCAGCTCGGCTCGTCGGTCGGATGGATCTCGACGCGCATCATGCCGTCACCCGCAGCAGTCGTGACCGCCTTCTGGCAGACGACGATTTCCGGTCAGCTGCCGAACAACATTCTCGTCAGCGCCGGTCGCGCCTTTGCCGGCCTGCTGGTCGGCGGCTCGCTCGGCTTCCTGCTCGGCATCGCCAACGGCGTATCGCGTCTGTCGGAACAGTTGACCGACACAACGCTGCAGATGCTGCGCACCATTCCGCACCTTGCCATGGTGCCGCTTGTCATCCTCTGGTTCGGGATCGGCGAGGAATCGAAGCTGTTCCTGACGGCGCTCGGCGTGCTTTTCCCGATCTATCTCAACACCTATCACGGCGTGCGCAATGTGGATCGCGGCCTGATCGAGATGGGGAAGGTCTACGGCATGAGCAACTGGACGCTGTTCAGGAAAGTGATCTTTCCCGGCGCCCTGCCGTCCATCCTTGTCGGACTGCGCTTCGCACTCGGCATCATGTGGCTGACGCTGATCGTTGCGGAGTCGATCGCCGCATCGTCGGGCATCGGCTACATGGCCAACAATGCCCGTGAGTTCGGCATGACCGATGTCGTGGTCCTGACGCTGGTCATCTACGCCATCCTCGGAAAGCTTGCCGATGTCGTCGCACGGACAATCGAGCGCAAGACGCTCCGCTGGAACCCGGCCTATCAGAATTGAGGAGCGTGCCATGAGCGTGATCGCACCGGATCGTTTTCGACCGCAAGCCGTAAGTGCCGCTCCGCAAGCCGCGGGTGCTGCCGCCATACATATCAGGGGGCTGGAAAAGAGCTTCGGGAACAATCGAGTCCTGCGCGGCATCGATCTCGATGTTCCTGCCGGCCAGTTCGTCGCCGTGATCGGGAAAAGCGGGTGCGGCAAGAGCACACTGCTGCGCATCTTGATGGGGCTCGATGAGCCGAGCGGGGGTCATCTGCGCTTCGAGGCGGCGGGCGGCAGCGACACGGAACCCAATACCCGCATCGTCTTCCAGGAGCCGCGCTTGCTGCCCTGGCTTTCGGTCGCGGACAATGTGGCTGTCGGACTGGGCGAGGGTGTACCCCGCGATGTAGTGCGCGGTGCAACGGTTTCGGTTCTCTCAGAAGTGCAGCTTGCGGAGAAATCAGGCGAATGGCCGTCCAGGCTTTCCGGCGGCCAGAAGCAGCGCGTGGCGCTCGCCCGGGCACTCGTCAGCAAGCCCGGCGTGCTTGCGCTCGACGAGCCTCTGGGCGCCCTGGATGCGCTGACCCGCATCAGCATGCAGGAGCTGCTGAACCGCGTCTGGCGTGAGCTTGGCTTTACCGCAGTGCTCGTAACGCATGATGTGAGCGAAGCCGTGCACCTTGCAGATCGCGTCGTGGTGCTGGACGAAGGGAGGATCGTGCTCGATCTTGCCGTTCCCTATCCGCATCCGCGACGTCACGGCAATCCGGCGCTGGCCGAACTCGAGGGGCAGCTGCTGGCCGCGATCCTCGGCGAGGCGCGCGCCGGCTAGCGCAATTCCAAGAAAAGTGTGGAGCGATTTTTTTCCGTCCTGAATTACGCAAAAGCGGCGAAATAGAGCAATTAGGCAACGCTTAATCGCTCTAATTCGGCCTGGTCTCGTCGCCCTCGATGTAGAGCCGAAGGCGATCGAAGCCGATTTCAGTGCCCATCAGCCGCGATCCGTTGTCGCCGTAGCCGTCGAGGAAAACCACCTGTTCGACGAAGGACATTTTCGTGCTCGCGGGCTCCGGCGTGAAGGTGACCGTTGCCAGCGATACGGAAATTCTGACGTCGTCTAGCATCATGTCGAAGGCATAGATAATGCGCTCGTTCTCGACGACGTCGATGTAGCGGGCCTGATAGGCATGCACGACGCCGTCCGTCGAGGCGACGCGGCTGCTTTCGCTGCCGCCGGCGCGAAAGTCGAGCCTGAATTCCAACGGAACCCAATCCTCGTGGCAGGCAAACCATTGCCGCTTCTGCTCGGCGATCGCCCAGGCATTGAAGACTCGCGACAGGGGTGCCTGGAAGTGACGCTCTATGGTGAGCGTCCTGTGTTCCGTTAATTTTGTGCTCATTCGGTCGTTGTCTCCGTTGAAGCATCCGCGAGAAAAAGATCGAGACGGTCGAAAGTCTTGTTCCACGATGCCTTGCGTTCGGCAACCCAGCGCTCAACCGATGCCAGCGCCTCCTTGCGAAGGTGATAGGTCCGCACCCGGCCGGTTTTTTCCGACAATACCAGGCCGCTCGCCTCCAGCACATGCAGATGCTTCATTACGGTCGGCAGCGCCATGGCGAAGGGTTGCGCCAATTCCGTTACGGAAGCAGGACCCCGGCCGAGCCGGTCGATCATGTCGCGCCGGCTCTGATCGGAAAGCGCCTGAAACATCCGGTCGAGTGCCTGCGGCTCTTCAATCATGCGACTTTTCCGGGCGGAATTGGGCGGGCAGTTTCTCGTGATAGGGATAGAAGTGGAAATAGGGCATCGCTTCCTCAAGTACACGGGCGAAGGACGGGCGGTCGAGAAGGCGTTGGTAGTATCCCTTCAGTCGGGATTGTGTTTCATCGAAGGGCACGAGCGTTTCGGAGTAGAAGAGGGCAGGTGCCGCGGCGCAATCGGCCATGGTCAAGCTATCGCCGGTGATCCAGGTCTTCTCGCCGAGTTGTTGCTCGATCATGCCGTAGGCGGTGCGCAGCAGCGCTTGTGCTTCGGCGACGCTCTGAGGGTCGCGTGCGTCGTCCGGTCGGCGTATGTCCGCAACGATCTTCTGCATCGGCTCCTGAACGTAGAGATCGAAGAAGCGGTCCCAGAGCCGGACGCATAGGGCATCCGTCGGATCGAGCGGCAACAGCGGTGTCGTACTTGGATAATGCCGATCGAGATATTCGATGATGATGCTGGTTTCGGGAACGGTGCTGTCAAGCGTTTCGTCACGCAGCACGGGAAATTTGCCGATGGGCCAGAGGCGCACCAGCGATGCGCGCGATGCCTCATTGCCAAGGTCGATGATCCGGCTTTCGAACGGCGTGCCATTCTCGTAAAGCGCCATCAGCACCTTATGGCAGAAGGAGGCAAGGGGATGCTGGTAGAGAACAAGGGACATGCGACGACCTTTCCCGCATCAAGGTTCGAGCTGAAACTTATCTAAATGGCCAAGTAACAGCTCGGGCGTCATCTTGCAAGGAATAGTTATCCATTTGGATAACTATTGCCTCTGCCCAGCTTCGGTGATGTCAGTCTGCAAGGCGGCGTGCGATGACCAGATGGCCCGGCGTCGGCTGGCCTTCCTGCATCCGGACATTGATGTCGCTGATCTCGATCAGCTCGAAGCCCGTCTCCTTCAGCCGCTCGCGCACATAGGCCTCTGCGTGGGCGAAACGCTGGTGCGCGCCGACCATATAGGGGCGCCCGGCGAAGATCGCATCCGGCAGGGTTTCGGAAGAGAAGATGAAGAGGCCGCCAGGCGTCATATTGTCAGCTGCGCCGAAGAACAGGGGCTCCAGTGCGCCGAGATAGGGCAGGACGTCGGTGGCGGTGATCAGGTCGAAAGGCTCTTCGTCATTGTCGTCGAGGAAATCCTCGACCTCGGCAACGAAGAGGGTTTCGTAAATGTCCTTTTCGTGGGCGACCTCGACCATGTTTTCGGAGAGGTCGATGCCGGTGATGTCCTCGACGATGTCGCGCAAGGTGCTTCCCGTCAGGCCCGTGCCGCAGCCGAGGTCGAGCATGCGCTTGAAGGGACCGAGGCCGAGCGCCTGCAGGCGTTGGCGGACGAGGGCCGGGACATGGTAGCCGAGCTGCTCGACGAGCACGTCCTCGAAAACCTCGGCATGCTGGTCGAACAGCGTTTCGACATAGGCATCCGGCGCCTTCACAGGTGTTTCGCCACGCCCCATCGAGGCAATGCGGACGGCCGCGCCGCCGTGGTCCTCGGGGTCGATGGCCAGCACCTCCTCATAGGCGCTCACGGCGGCGTCGATATCGCCGGCCTTTTCCAGCGCCAGGGCGCGATTGTAGGCTTCCGCCAGCGCGTCTTCGTCGATCTTCTTCTTTGCCATGGATCAGCCGCCTTTCGTTTGTCCCGCAGGCATTAAGGCGCTTGATCGGCTTTTGCAATGCTTGCCTTGGAGGAGCAAAATACGGCTTGCGCAACGGCGGGCCATGCGGCTGTCGCTCAAAAAAAGAAAAGGGAGGAAGAGACGATGGCTACGGAACTCACCACATCCCATCTCATCGACGGCGCGACGGATCAGAAACGGCCGCCGATGCCTTCGACACCGGGGGAGATCACCAGCACCTTGAGTCACTATTATCGCGGCGAGCTTGGCCGGATGACCAGTTGGCGGGACCGCATTGACCGGACGTCGAACTGGGCGATCACCGTCGTTGCCGCGCTATTGTCCGTATCGCTGTCCTCGCCGACCTCGCATCACGGCGTCTTGCTTTTCGGCATGATGCTGATCTCGCTGCTGCTGATGATCGAGGCGCGGCGCTATCGCTTCTTCGATATCTATCGCGCACGCGTGCGGCAGTTGGAACGCAGCTATTTTGCGCAGATCCTCGCCCCGGAAGCAGAGTTCAATCCCGATTGGGCACTGTCCATCGCCAAGAGCTTGCGGGCGCCGCGGTTTCTGCTCGGCTATTTCGATGCGATGGGGCGGCGGTTGCGGCGGAATTATTGCTGGATGTATGTCATTCTTCTGCTTGCATGGATCCTGAAAATCTCGACGCCGAAATTGCAAAGCGAAGGCGCGCCGCAGGAGTTTGCGCATTCGTGGAGCTATGTTGCCGACAACGCGGCGCTCGGACCAATCCCCGGCTGGCCGGTGATTGCGATAGTTGCTGTCTTTTATGCTGCCATTCTCTATGGCGTGCTGCGTCGCGGGCCGGACGACAGTGATTTCACCCGTGGCGAGGCGCATGTCTGAACGATCGGCGCAGCCGGCCTAGTGCAGAATGAATTCGCCCTTCAATGCCCGCCACTCGGTTGCGGATATCAGCTTGCGATGAACATATCGCACCGAATGGAGCGGTCCGTCCAACTTCTCCTGCCAGAACTTCAGGAAGCCGCGCATTTCCGGGAAGTTCGGGGCGAGGTCATAGTCCTGCCAGATATAGGTCTGGAGAAATTGAGGATGATCGGGCAGGCGGTACAAGATCTGCGCCGTCGTCAACCCATAGCCTTGCAGCTGCTTTTGCATGTCTTCGTGCATGAGGTCTCACTTTCCGTTCCCATTTTTTGTTCGTGACTCAGGGTCACAAGGATATGGAAACAGCTCATAGTAAACCCAAGCTTTACAAAAGTGTCGTAAAAGAAATTTTCATCATGAAAATCAATGTGTTAGCAGCGCATGCGGGCGAGTGCTGCCAAGTGAGCAGGCGGCGCTTAAGACGCCGCTGCTGCATCAGCGCTTGAGGTGCCGTGTCAGTTGCCCTTCCATCCGGGCCCAACCGTTACGCATGAGCTCAACGATCGCCAGATAGAAGATCGCCGCCCAGAGATAGGTCTGGTAATCATAGGTGCGCGAGAAAGCGTAGCGCGTTTCGCCCATCAGATCGTAGACGGTGATGATCGACACCGTAGCCGAGCTCTTGATCAGCAGGATGATCTCGTTGCCGTAGGGACGCAGAGCGACGATAAGCGCCTGGGGAATGATGATCTTGCGGAAGGCGATCCACGTATGGATGCCTAGAGAGTTTGCAGCCTCCCGCTGGCCGCTCGGTACGCTCTGGACGGCGCCGCGGACGATTTCCGTCTGATAGGCGGCCGTATTCAGCGTCATGGCGAAGACGCCGCAATAGAATGGATCCTTGAAGAACCACCAGAGGCCGATATCCTCGAAGAGCCAGCGAAAGCTCGGGAAGCCGTAATAGACCATGAATATCTGCGCCAGCAGCGGCGTGCCGCGGAAAAGATAGACATAGCAGTAGGTGAGGGTGCTCAGGATCTTGTTTTTCGACATGCGGGCGAATGCCAGCGGTATCGACAGGATCGCCCCGAGTATGAAGGACATGCCGACCAGCTTGACGGTGATCCAGAGGCCGTGGAGAAGCCGCGGTCCATAGGTATCAAGCTTCTCGACGTCCCAGTTGGTCACGATCATCGCCAGCAGCGAAATGCCGAGAAGGCTCCAGAGCGTCAGGAAGAAATAGCCGGCGATGCGGGACTTCGATAGCTTTCTGATTGTCTTGGGCGGTGCCGGTTGCGCCGCGATCAGGATTTCGGCATGGCTCATCGACGAACCTCCGCACGTTTGGCCCATCGATCGAGATAGAAGAGGCCGATAGAGGACGTGACGGCCAGCGTCAGATAGAACAGGCAGGCGATTGAATAGAAGGTGAAGGGCGCCTTCGTGGCGCGCACGGCGATACCCGTCTGCCGGATGATGTCGGCAAGACCGATGATCGAGACGTAGGACGTGTCCTTCAGCAGGTTCATCCAGAGGTTTCCGAGGTTCGGAAGCGAGATGCGAACAAGCTGCGGCAGAATGATCAGCCGCATGGTACGGACGCGATGGAAGCCGAGTGCGTCGCCCGCCTCGTATTGACCTTTCGGAATTGCCTTGAAAGCGGATACCAGCACTTCCGAGCAATAGGCCGAGAAGACGATCGCCAATGCAAACATGCCGGCGGCAAAGGCATTGATCTCGATGGGTCCGTTATAGCCAAATCTGGCAAGGACCGATTGCAGCAGGATCTGCATGCCGTAGTAGATGATGAAAAGCGTCAGCAGCTCCGGCAGGCCGCGGAAAATCGTGGTGAAGACACCCGCCGCGAGCCGTAGCGACTTCTCCTCCGATTGTTGCGCCAGCGCGACGAAGAAGCCGATGACCAGACCGAGCGGCAGTGTCAGGACCGCAACGGCAATGGTAACCTTCAGACCGCCGGCGAGTTCATCGCCCCAGCCCGTATCGCCGCAGGCGAGCATCGTATTCTGGCCGAACACAGTGAACAAACCGGCCGGACCACACAACGGGTCGAAAATCGTACTCAGCCAGGTCCACAAGGAACCCAGCGCGGAAAACAATCCGCTCATGCCGTATTTCCCCTAGCGGCTTTTGCCGCGTTTCTGCTTATATTATTCTCGTTGTCAAACAAAAACGGCGGAAGAGCAAGCTTCCGCCGTCGTCTTTTCCAAGGGAATCGACGGGCGATCAGTCGCCGTAAACGTCGAAATCGAAGTATTTGTCCTGAATCTTCTTGTAGGTGCCGTCAGCACGGATCGCCGCGATGGCGGCGTTGAACTTGTCCTTGAGAGCCGTATCGCCCTTGCGAACGGCGATACCCGCACCGGCGCCGTTGATGACCGGATCGATCTTCAGCGTGCCGAGCATCTTGCAGCAGGCGCCCGCATCCGACTTGACCCATTCGGAGAGCACGACAACGTCGTCGATGGCGGCATCGATGCGGCCGTTGCCGAGGTCGAGCTTGTATTCGTCAGCCGACGGATAGAGCTTCAGTTCGGCATCCTTGAGATGGGCGGAGGCGTAGTTGGCGTGCGTCGTCGAGGACTGGGCACCAATGGACTTGCCCTTCAGGGCTTCGTCTGTCGGTTCCTTGATGGTCGAATCCTTCGGCACGGCGATCGCCGGCGGCGTATTGTAGTACTTGTTGGTGAAGTCGACGATCTTCTCGCGCTCCGGCGTGATCGACATGGAGGAGACAATTGCGTCGAACTTCTTGGCCTGGAGGGCCGGAATGATGCCGTCGAAATCCTGGTTCACGAAGGTGCACTTGACCTTCATCTGATCGCAAAGCGCATTGGCTATATCGATATCGAAGCCGACGAACTTGCCGCCGGCATCGAGCGATTCGAACGGCGGGTAGGTGGCGTCCGTGCCGATGACGATCGTGTCGCCGTCCGCAAGCGCCGCGCCGGCGAGAAGCGACATAGCGGCGAAGGACGCAGCGGCAAGAAGACGAGTGGAGATGCGCATATTGATCCTCTCTGTTGGCGGCCGGCAGCTCATTATTGTTGATTGGCGTCCGGCTCGAGTGGAGCGGGTGGGTGACCCGCCTTGCGGCGATATTCGTACTTTTTTTTTGAAAATTGCAACTGGAATTACGAGGATGATCGTTGCCGTGCGATCCCGAGGCAATGCGAAAGCGCGCGCGGGAAATCTGAATGGAAGCCGTCCGGCGCATTCAGCCAGGGTTAATTGCGGCATCCTAATAGTCCCGGAACATATAGCGGCCTGCCGCGATTCAGTCTCACGAGAACCGAAATTCGGCCTGCTTCGTGAGACATCACGTCGCCCGCTGAGAGATTCGCAATTCGGCGAACAAAGATCATAAGAGGAGACCCATATGGGTAAGCGATCCAGACTATTTGCCAGTGCCGCGTTTCCGTTGCTTTCGCTATCGCTCGCATTCGAGCCGGCGGCGGCTGCGGCACTGCGCGAGCAGCCCGTCGCGCCATTGACCAATGACATTGCCGGCGTCGTCGCGGGTGGTGGCAATGCGAGCATCGAGGTCGCGCAGCAGGCGGCGCCTGCGGCCCAACCGGACGAAGAACAGCTCAAGCACAAGAAGCCTGGCGAGGGCGGCCAGGGCGAACCGCAAGGCCAGAAGCATGAAGGCGGCGCGGAACAGAAGCCGCCGAAGCAGCAGCCGGAAGCGCAGCCGCCGAAAGCGGAACATCAGCAGCCGGCACAGCAGGAACAGCCCAAGGCTGAACACAAGCAGCCGGCCGAAGCACCGCAGGCGCAGCCCGAAGCCAAGCCGCAGCCCAAGGCTGCAGCGCCGGAGCCGGCACCTGCGACACAGCAGCAAAAGCAGAATGCCCAGCAGCCGGCAAAGCAGCCTGAAGCAAAGCCGCCTGAGGCGGCACCGCAGCCAAAGGCAGAGCATAAGCAGCCTGCCGCCGAACAGCCGCAGGGCCAGCCCGCGCCGAAGGCGCAGCAGCCAGCCCCGGCTCAGAAGGCCGCTCCTGCCGCTGGTGAGCCGCAGAATCAGCAGGCTCAACCCGAAAAGCAGGTGCAGCCTGAACAGAAAGCCCCTCCCAAGCAACAGATCCAATCCGAGGCTCCGGCGCAGCAGCCGGCCGAGCAGCCGCTAGCACCTGCCGGCCAGCCTCCGAAGGGTCATAAGACTCAGCCGGGGACACAGGTACAGCCTGAAACCCAACCCGGAACGCAGGTAGCACCCGGCGCGGAGCAGGGGCAAAAGCCGGCCGGAGACAAGACGCACGGCAAGCAGCCGCAGAATCAGCAGCAGGGCGAACAGCCGGCGGCTAATCCGCAGCAGCCGGCTCAGAAGACCGAGCCCCAGGGGCAGCAGGGTCAGGAGCAAAACCAGGCCGCACCGCAGCCCGGCAAGCAGCAACCGAATAAGGCCGCTGAGACGCCGGCACAGGGCACTGCAACACCTGCTCCGGCGAATGGCAGTGCAACGCCTGCGCCTGCCAATGGCAATGCCGCACCCGCGCCGGCCAATGGTAGCGCACAGCAAGGTGCCGAGATCCAGCTGCCTCCGGCAGAACAAATCTCGCCGCAGGACCTGGAGCGCCGCAAGAAGATTGCGGAAGATCCAGCCTCTGCGAAGGGCCCCGTCATCCTGCCTGTTCAAAACGGCAGTGCTGTTCTGGACAGCCAGAAGGATGCGGTTCGCCGCGGCGAGCATCTGAACGGTGGGCAGAATCCCGGCGCTCCGGGTGCCCAGGGTCAGAAGGGGCAGGGCCAGAACGGGCAGGCGCAGAATGCCCCTGCACAGCAGCCGCCGGAGGCCTATACGAAGCCACCGACCTCTGACGCCGAGGCGCAGCGCGCGGCTCCTGGCGGCCAGCCGCAACCGCCCGTCAAGATGGAAGCCGTGACCAGCGAGCAGGGTCGCCGGATCGATCGCCGGCCGGACTTTGCCTCGCCGCAGGGAACGGCGGTGCAAACCATCATCAATCAGGACAATCGCACGATCGTGAACGTCGACAACAACTACGTCGTTCGCCATGACGATACTGATCGCTTCGTTCGCGGCGGTGAGCGGCCCACCTATGAGCAGTTGCCCAGGGATCGTTATCGCGAGACGATCGACCAGCCGGACGGCGATCGCGTCATCACCATCCGCAACCGCTATGGTGACATCATCCAGCGGTCCCGCATCGATGCCAGCGGCCGGGAATATGTTCTGTTCTACTCGCCTGAGCTCGAGCAGCAGCCCGACCACGACAACTATTTCCGCGATCCGGGCGACGACCTGCCGCCGATGCGCCTGCTCATTCCGCTGAGCCAGTACATCATCGACACGGCGTCCAACCGCAACGCGGATTACTACGACTTCCTGCGCGAACCGCCGGTCGAGCCGGTCGAGCGGATCTATTCGGTCAACGAAGTGCGGTATTCGGCCCGCATCCGTGACAAGATCCGTCGTATCGATCTCGACACGATCACCTTCGCAACGGGCAGCGCCGACATTCCGATGTCGCAAGCCAGCTCGCTGCGGGGTGTTGCCGACGGGATATCGCAGATCGTCAAGCGGGATCCGACCGAGACCTTCCTCATCGAAGGCCATACGGATGCTGTCGGCTCGGCAGAAAGCAATCTGATCCTGTCTGACCGCCGTGCGGAATCGGTCGCCAATGTGCTCAGCGATGTCTATGGCATCCCGGCTGAGAACCTGGTCACCCAGGGCTACGGAGAGCAGTATCTCAAGGTGAACACGCTCGGACCGTCGCAGGAGAACCGCCGCGTCACCATCCGCCGCATCACGCCGCTGGTGCGTCCGGTCGCGTCCAACCGTTAAGTCGGATTCGAGCCAATTTACGAGGCCGCCGGGAAACCGGCGGCCTTTTATTTTGCCGGCTCATCAAGGCCGACCGTTGCGGCAATGAAATCGGCGATTGCCAGCGTGTCGTCGAGGTCGAAGACTTCGAGCGAACCCGCATCCTCCAGAGGATGGTCGGCGGCGATGGCGACGATATGGGGGTCGTGTGCTGCGAGCGGCTCCCGGTTGACGGCCTCGAGGCGGCGTGCCTCGATCTTCGGGATGGGCTCGCGCTTGTAGCCCTCGATCAGCACGAGGTCGCAGGGAGCGAGACGCGCCAGTATTTCCTCGAAGCTTGGTTCAGGCGCGCCGCGCAATTCGTGCATGATGGCATAACGCGTGCCTGAGACGATGGTGACCTCGTGCGCTCCGGCCTCGCGATGGCGAAAACTGTCGGCGCCCACCTTGTCGATATCGAAGTCATGATGCGCATGCTTGATGGTCGAGATCCTGTAACCGCGCCGGGTGAATTCGGTGACCAGGCGCACCGCAAGTCCGGTCTTGCCGGAATTCTTCCAGCCTGCAATGCCGAAGATCTTCGGTCGGAGTGTTGTCATGAGATGCCTTCCAGTGCGGCGAGCCATTTCTCCGCTTCGATCAGATCGGTTGGAGTGTTGACGTTGAAGAAGGGGTCGAGAGGACCGATCGTCGTTTCGACCGCGGGGAATTTCACCGTTCGGACGTCATGGCGTGCGAGAAAATCTCTGACGCGCCGTTTCGGGTCCGAGACGATCCACGTCTCGAGATCGGCGGTGGCGGAGACGGGCCAGAGACCGAAAGTGGGATGGTCACGGTCGAACGATGTGGCGATCGCAATGTCGTCGCGGCCTTGAATGGCATCCGCCAGCCGCGCGATCAGATCGAGCGGGAAGAAGGGGCTGTCTATGGGGACAGTGGCAACATGCGAAACCTGCGGATAGCGCAGCGCCGTATCCCGCATGGCGGTGAGCACGCCTGCCAGCGGCCCGAGCTTGCCGGGAATCCCGTCCGGGACAAGCGTCAACCCCAGCGTGTCGGGCCAATCAGGATCGGCGTTGAGCGCGACGGGCTTTCTTTGTCGCTGCGTGATTCGTGTCGAGATACGGGCGAGAAGGCTTTCTCCACCCAATAAGACAAACGCCTTGTTCACACCCATGCGGCTCGACCGGCCCCCTGCGAGCAGGACGACTGGGATATCGTCGGCATTGGCGATGAAGCCGGACATGATTGCGACCTCAGGCGGGAACGCGGGGCTCTGATTCCTGCGCGACGCGCTCGGCGGCCCGCCGTTTGTTTTCCCGATAGAATGTATAGATGCCGGAGGCGATGACAATCGCGGCACCGATGATGGCCCAACTGTCAGGCATCTCGCCGAAGACGAGCAGGCCCAGCAAGGCGGACCAGATGAGGCTCAGATAGCGGAAGGGCGCGACGAAGGAGATTTCGCCGGTGCGCATCGCGAGGATGACAGCCTGATAGCCGATCAGCACGAGAATGGATGCGAGCAGGATCTGGAGGAGAGACGTGATGCTTACAGGCTGCCAGCCGCCGAGCGGAACGATGCAGAAGGCACCGAAGACGGAAATGGAGATTGCGGTACATACCGTGACCATCAGCGACGGCACGTCCTTGCTGATGCAGCGTGTCGAGAGGTCGCGGGCGGCCGTCGCAAACATGCAGGCGATGGCGAGGAGCGCCCCCGTGGTAAAGCCCTCCGGGCCGGGCCGGATGATGACCAGGACGCCGAGGAAGCCGACCGTAATTGCCGCCCATCGCCGCCATCCCACAGGCTCTTTCAGAAACACCACCGCACCGAGCGTCACCGCCAGAGGCACGGCCTGCTGAATGGCCGAGGCATTGGCGATCGGCATCATCCCGAGTGCGGTGATGTAGGTTGCCGCGGCAATGGCTTCGCAGGCGATGCGCAGAGCGATCATCGGCTGCAGAATGACTTTCCAGGAACGTAGCGCACCCATTCTGCGGGCGAGGAGATAGACGAGGAAGGCCGTAAACAAGCCGCGGATGAAGATGATTTCGCCGGCGTTCATCGAGACGATAACCGTTTTGGACAGGGCGTCGCTGCTGCAGAAGCCGGCCATGGATGCGGCCATGAAAAGTGCGCCCTGCATATTCTTGGTCAGTCGCATGAAAAAACGAGTCTCCGGATTGTCAGTCTGGATTAGCGCCGTTTTCAGCAAATTGTAATCGCTTGTCTTTTCATGGTGGCGGAATTCGATTGTGCGCTGCAGCGCAATTGTCGCCGAGAGGAATGGTATTTTCGCGCAGCAGTCGTAAAATGATGCGTCGGTTGTATTTTTTTGCATATACGGCAGGGTTTTAGGCGTGCGATTAATTCTTATTCAATCTTATTTCCCGAGGCTCGCAGCGGTTTTGCATGAGGCAGAAGCACCTACCGCAGCGCAGCAGGAATGACGATCCCGCCTTCGCCGTCGACTTAGATAATCCAGTTGGGGCGCCGCATGTTTTTCATTGACCGTCTTCTGCAAAGCCGCCGAATTGTGACCAAGGTTCTCATCTTCGTGGTGCCGCTGGTGGTCCTCATCGCCGGCGTCGGCCTGGTCGGCTATCACACGGCGAATATTCTGAACGGCCACATGACCGTGACGCGTGCGACGATCGAAAACATCAGCGATTTCGAGAATTTGCAGGCTGCCCTCCAGGAGTTCACGGGAGCGCCGTCCGCCGACACGCGTCAGGCGCTCGCCGACAAGATCGATGCGCAGGAGCAGGGCGTGCACCGGCTGAGCGGCCTGCTCAGCGACGATCAGCGCGCCAAGATCGTTCCTGTCAGCGATCTTGCGGCTAAGATGCGCACCCAGGAAGCAACGCTCTGGGCGATCCGGCAGAAGCAGGACAGCGATGTCGAGGCAATCCGCAAGGCAGTGCAGGGTGTGGAAGCCACCGGCAAGGCCGCTGCCAAGCAGATCGATATCATCCGCAAGGATTTCAGCGACAAGGAAACCTTCGCCAAGGAGCTGCTTTACGATGCCGCGGCCTATAAGGGGTTGTCGGAGAAGATGAGCAATCTGCGCATCCAGGTGCAGATGGCGGCCGACTCCACGGAAGAGGTCTCGGATGCGCGCACCTATGCCGACGCCATTCTGAAGCAGGTGGGGGTATCCAAGGCGTTGGTCTCCAAGCGCGGCGCCGGCCTTGTCAATAACGCCTCCGATGCCGCCGACAAGCTCGATGCCGTATTGAAGAGTTCCGACACGCCCGATCAGAAGGTCGAGGCGATGGGGCCGATCCTGCAGAGCTTCGTCAAGATCGAAGGCGACATGACGCTGCAGTCGGCCAAGAACAGCGACACTGCCGCTGGTCGCTTCGTCAGCCTCGACAAGATCATCGACGGTCAGAAGGAGCTTCTGGATCATGTCGATGAAGCGCTTGGGATCACCGACCGCCTGACATTGCACGCATCGCGCATGGAAAATGTCCGCGATGCCGCGTCGCGCGAGCCTGTCATGGCCGATCTCAAGGATCTCCAGGTCGCGGCTGAGAAGATTTCGGCGCTCGGCCAGACCAATGCGACGATGCGCGATTTTGCGGCCCATATGCAGCCCTTGATCGACAGCCTGACGAACGGATCGGCCGACCTGCTGCAGACCGCAGCCGACTGGAAGACGACACGCGTCCAATCCAACCAGCTGCTGGCCGATGCGATGACATCGCTTCGCAGTTTCGTCGCCCAGGCGCAGGAACTCGGCAAGGAAGACAGCGAGCGCTCCGCCAATGTTTCCGTGATCGCGATGATCCTTGGCACGCTGCTTGCCATCGTCGGCGGCCTGATGCTGGTGGAAACCCTGCGCGGACCGCTGAAGCGCGTCACCGAGATCATGACACGGCTTGCGAGCGGCGATCTGGAGGTAGCGATCGACGGACGCAATCGCGGCGACGAGATCGGCGACATGGTGCGTTCCGTCAGCGTCTTCCGGGACGCTGCATTGGAGAACGTCCGGTTGGAGCGGGAAGCGGAGAGCGCCCGGGCGCTTTCGGAGGAGGAGGCTACCCGTCGTGCCGCCGAGCGTGCCCGCATCGAAGCCGAGCAGAAGCAGGCCTTGAACGCGCTGGCGGATGTTCTTGCCAAGCTTGCCGACGGCAATCTGGAAGAAAGCATGCGCGAAGACCTTTCCGCTGATTTCGTCGAAATGGCCTTCACCTACAATCATGCCATCGAAGCCCTGCGCGAAACCCTGACGGATGTCCGTTACACGGCGGAAGAGATCAAGGGCGGCACCGGCAATCTTGCCACGTCGGCCGACGATCTGGCGCGCCGCACCGAACAGCAGGCGGCAGCCCTCGAGGAAAGCTCGCGGGCGCTGCACCGCCTGAGCGATGTCGTGCGCTCCACGGCGGACCGCGCGCGGCAGACG
This sequence comes from Rhizobium sp. SG741, assembly GCF_012275435.1. Classification (NCBI taxonomy): domain Bacteria; kingdom Pseudomonadati; phylum Pseudomonadota; class Alphaproteobacteria; order Hyphomicrobiales; family Rhizobiaceae; genus Rhizobium; species Rhizobium sp. SG741. Next base: position 515,261 of record NZ_JAAZQP010000004.1, on the reverse strand, counting down.
GCGACGTCGGTCAACGAGACGCAGGCCTATGCGAGCCAGTCCGGTGAAGTGGTCGCCAAGGCTGTCGGCGCGATGAGCGAGATCAACCGTTCGTCCGAGAAGATCGCTACCATCATCGGCGTTATCGATGAAATCGCCTTCCAGACCAATCTTCTGGCGCTGAACGCAGGCGTCGAGGCGGCGCGTGCCGGCGAGGCAGGCCGCGGCTTTGCCGTGGTGGCTCAGGAAGTGCGCGAGCTGGCACAACGCTGCGCCAATGCGGCAAAGGAAATCAAGGGCCTGATATCGGCCAGTTCCTCCCAGGTGCAGAATGGCGTTCGCCTCGTCGAGCAGACTGGTGCGGCATTGACGGAGATCATCAGCCATGTCACCGGCGTGCAGAGGCTGGTGGCCGATATTTCTTCGGCCACCACCGAACAGTCGACCAGCATCGAGGAAGTGACCCGAGCCGTCGCCGAAGTGGAGCTGATCACGCAGCGGAATGCAGCGATGGTCGAGGAGAACAATGCCGAGATCCACGGTCTGCGCCAGCGTGTCGACACGCTGTCCGAAAAGATCGATCGCTTCCGCACGGGGGACGGCGATGTGGGCTACGGACACCATGGTCCCACAGCGGTCACGCACTATCGTGCGGCCTGAAGTATTACATTAGTAGAATATCATAACTATTTGAAAAGCGCCGGCCAATGAGCCGGCGCTTTTCGATTGGGCTAAAACCTAAACAGGGCTGTGATCACAGCAAGCCCGGGGACAGCCGGACTTGCTCTTCACGCCAGCGCTGCCAGCGGCGCCGCAATTCGCCCGATCGCATGCCGATAGGTTCTTTAAGTATCTCGGCGGCGACAATCCGGTCAGTGCGGAAATGGCGGAAACCCTGTCGCAGCTCGCACCAAGCGACCAGCAGGCTGCTCGTCTCGGCATAGCCGAGGATCACCGGCCACACTGTTCGCTCGGTCTCCTCGCTTGCCTCGGAGCTGTAGCGGAGCCGCAGTTTCATGCCGTGACGGATTGCCGATCTGAGCAGCGACCCATCGACACGCTCTTCCGGCTTGCCGCTGGTCGGTCTTGCGCCGACGGTCGGCTCGACGATGAAGGGGCGCAGGCGCTCGGGAACAACAGCGGCGATCTTCGCGACCACATCGCGCGCCGCGTTGGCGAGCACCTTGTCGGAATGGCCCGCGACCCACTGCGCGCCCAGCACCACCGCCTCCAGTTCGTCGGGCGCCAGCATCAGCGGCGGCATGTCGTAGCTTGCGGCAAGCAGATAGCCCAGCCCTGCCTCGCCTTCGATTGGAACCCGTTGGCCTATCAGATCGGCCACGTCGCGATAAACCGTGCGCTTCGAGACCTCCAGCTCTGCAGCCAGCGCGTTTGCGGTCACCGGTCGGGTCGATCGGCGGAGAATCTGGATGATCTGAAACAGTCGGTCGGCACGGCGCATCGCATACTTACTCCTGCTGACAGTATGGTGGCAGCAGGGTTATGCGACAAGGGGTTCTGCAGAGCCGCAAAGGCTTTGTATGCAAGCAAAAGGACCAGCTATGAAGTTCGCTTCCACCCGTATCATCGCGGCTGACATAAGGGCCATGGTCGCCTTCTATGAAATGATTACCGGGCTCCAGGCCGAATGGCTGGCCCCGGTCTTTGCCGAGATCCAGACGTCAGCGGCAACGTTGGCCATCGGCGCTGTCGAAACCGTTGCTCTTTGGAAAGAGGGAAGCGCCGAGCCCGGCGCCAATCGCACCGCCTGCATCGAATTCCAGGTCGCGGACATCGACGCCGAATACGAGCGCCTGAAGGACAAGGTTCCTCTAGTACACGAGCTGAAGATGATGCCCTGGGGCAATAAGACCTTTCAGTTCCGCGACCCGGAGGGAACCGCAGTCTCGCTGTACATGCCGGCGACCGATGCGGCGAAAAAGCGCTTTGCGTCCCGCTAGTCGTGCTTGGCGAAGCGCGATCGGATCACCGGCTCCAAATGGAGCGTTTCACCATCGGCAGGTATCAGCAGGCGCGATGGATCGATACCGGCTGTATCCGCTGCCTGGCGAAGGTCTTGTCGCGTTATCGTCGCATGGTCTAGCGCTTCCATATGGGTTGCGACGACGATTGCTTGCGGGGCGAGGCGGCTGAGCGCGACCGTCTGCTCCGCATCCATGACGATAAGATCGCCGTCCCAGCGCGCGCCGCAGGAATGGGTGATGATGACGTCGGGGGAGACCTGCTGGATCGTCTCGGCAACCGGCGGGTAGAGCACGGTATCGCCTGCCCAATAGACGGTGGGTTCGCCGGCAGCCTCCAGCGTGAAGCCGATAACATGTCCCATTTTCTCCACGACCGGGCCGAGACCGTGGCTGCCTTGCCGCGGCGTGATCGTTATCCCTTGCCAGACCGTAGTCTCGTTCTGGGGTCTAACATCAGCGAATCCGGTTTCCCTGATAGAGCCTTCGTCGCCAGGCTGGCAGAGGAGCGGCAGGCCCTTCGGGACGCGTTTCTTCGCCACGGAATCGAAGTGATCGGTATGCAGGTGCGACACAATCACCAGCTCCACCCCTTGGAGAATGTCGTCGATCGCGCGGGGCAATTCCGTCATTGGATTGGGGGAGCGGCCGGTAAAGGACGGGAGACTGTGGCGCGGCGCGAAATAGGGGTCGATTAACAGCAGATGGCCGCCATAGTTGATCTTCAGCGTCGCATTGCGAATGAACTCAAGCTGCATTTTTGATTTTCTCGAGGTCGGCTAGCCGCCGGTGACGCTCATGTGGCGCGCGACAGCCGGCCGGTTATGGGTACGGTCGATGATGAAGTCATGACCTTTCGGCTTGCGGGTGATCGCTTCGTCGATCGCGGCATAAAGGAGAGCGTCATCTTCCGTCGCACGCAGCGCCGTACGCAAATCGGCGGCGTCGTTCTGTCCGAGACACATGTAGAGCGTGCCCGTGCAGGTGAGCCGCACGCGGTTGCAGCTCTCGCAGAAATTATGCGTCATCGGCGTGATGAATCCGAGTCTTCCGCCGGTTTCCTCCACCTTGACATAACGGGCCGGGCCGCCTGTATTGTAGGGGATATCGGACAGCGTGAATTGTTGCTCCAGGTCGGCGCGCAGCTGGGAGAGCGGCAGGTATTTATCGGTGCGATCCTCATCGATCTCACCCATCGGCATCGTCTCGATGACGGTCAGGTCCATGCCCCGGCCGTGGGCGAACCGCAGCAGCTCGGGAATTTCGGCCTCGTTGAAGCCCTTGAGAGCAACGGCATTGAGCTTGATCTTCAGGCCGGCTCTTTGTGCCGCGTCGATGCCCTCCATCACCTTGGCGAAATCGCCCCAACGGGTGATGCTGCGGAATTTGTCGGGGTCGAGCGTGTCGAGCGAGACGTTGATGCGCCGCACGCCACAATCGTAGAGTTCGTCGGCATGGCGGGCGAGCTGCGAACCGTTCGTCGTCAAGGTCAATTCGTCGAGCGCACCGTCACCGACATGCTTTCCGAGCTCGCGGACCAGAAACATGATGTTCTTGCGCACCAGCGGCTCGCCGCCGGTGAGCCTGATCTTGCGCACGCCCTTGGCGATGAAGGCGGAACAGAGGCGATTGAGCTCTTCGAGCGTCAACAGATCCTTCTTCGGCAGGAAGGTCATGTGCTCGGCCATGCAGTAAGTGCAGCGGAAGTCGCAGCGGTCGGTGACCGAGACGCGCAGATAGGTGACCGCCCGTCCGAAAGGGTCAACCATCGGGGACGCATCCGCCACAAGCGGCGATCCATTGCCTATCGTACCAACAATGCTATTCACACAAACCTCCATTACACTGCTAATGTGTGCATAGGCGATTGTTGCGTCAAGGAAAATGCATTTTGATTGCACTTGCGCGTGAACGAACGGCGGCATAATTCTCGAACAGGCATTGAAACGCATGGAAAAAGCGATGAGTGACGTCTGGCCGACCGAATTGAGGGTAACGAAGGACCGCCATCACCTTGTGGTGAGCTTCAACGACGGAAGGAGCTTCGATTTGCCTGCCGAGATGCTGCGGGTGTTATCGCCTTCCGCCGAAGTGCAGGGACATGGACCGGGGCAGAAGATCACCGTACCGGGCAAGCGCAATGTCGGCATCATGTCGATGACGCCAACAGGCAATTATGCGGTGCGAATCGGTTTCGACGATATGCACGATACCGGTATTTTCACCTGGCCCTATCTGCGCGAACTCGGCGAGAAGGGCGCGGAGCTCTTTGCGGCCTACGAAGCCGAACTGAAGGAAAAAGGTCTCAGCCGCGACACGGCTGCAAGGCCACATTAGCATTGGCGCATCAATGGGAAAAGGACGTAGGTAGGCATGGTCCTTGGGGGTAGGGTAAGCTGGCTTCGCGCCAAGGGCGGCAAGAACGAGAGCAAGGTCTCTTTCGTCGAGCTGTTTTTCGATCTGGTGTTCGTTTTCTCGATTTCCCAGCTTGCGCATTCCCTGGCGGAGCACTTCACGCCGCTGGGAGCCCTGGAATCCGTCATACTGATCTTTGCGGTATGGTGGGTATGGGTCTTCACGGCTTGGGTCACGAACTGGCTCGATCCCGACCGTATGCCTGTGCGCATCATGCTGTTCGTTCTGATGTTCGCCGGGCTTATACTGTCTTCCGCTATTCCCGATGCCTTTGGCGAGAAGGCGATTTTCTTTGCGGGCGCCTATGTCTTCATGCAGGTTGGCCGTTCCGTGTTTACGGTCTATGCCCTCAGGGATGTCAGCCCCGCCAATCACCGCAATTTCCTTCGCATCACTTCTTGGCTGGTCCTGTCCGGCGTCTTCTGGATCGTTGGCGCGTTGATGGAAGGCGAGATGCGGGTGGGTCTCTGGCTGGCCGCGCTCGTGATCGAATATTCAGCGCCTGCGCTCGGCTTCCGGGTTCCGGGTCTCGGCAAGTCGACGGCTGCGGATTGGGACGTATCCGGCGCGCATATCGCCGAACGCTGCGCGCTGTTCATCATCATCTGCCTCGGCGAAGCTGTCCTTCAGGCCGGCAAGACCTTTGCCGAACAGCCGGTCTCGCCTTTGATCGTCGCGGTGTTCATCACCGCTTTCGCCGGCACTGTTGCCTTGTGGTGGATTTACTTCCAGTTCGGGCATGAGCGTGCGGCCCACCGCATTGAGCATGACGACACGCCCGGCAGCCTTGCGCGGCAGGCCTTTACCTATGCGCATATCCCTATTCTTGCAGGCATCATCCTGAGCGTGGTTGGCGACGAATTCCTGTTCGCGCATCCGCACGACCAGGCCGATATGCACACCGCCGCTGCCATTCTCGGCGGCCCGGCCGTGTTCCTGATCGGAAATCTCTGGTTCAAGGGGGTGACGACCGGCCGGCCGCCACTGTCGCATCTGGTAGGCCTCGTCGGATTGGGATTGTTGCTTTTCACCTTGCCGGAGGTCGTGGTCTACCAACTCGGCATTCTCGCAACAGCCGTGCTCGTCGTCGTGGCGATCTGGGAGTTTGCGTCCCTAACAAGGGTCGTCCCGTCGGCGCGCTCGACCGGCGATCACTGATCGCCGACCGTCTCCAGAGGTTTGCTCTCGTCCTGCATCAGCAGGCTGACGATACGCTCCATATGCACAGTCATTCTCTCACACTCTTCGATAGGTGCATGCGACAGCATGCGGTCGATGAGAGCGGTTTGAATGGTCATGGCCTCTTCCGTGACGTGTCGGCCCGCCTCTGTCAGATAGAGGCGCAGAACGCGCTTGTCCTGCTTATCTCCACGGCGTTCGATCAGGCCGCGGTTTTCCATCTGCGGCAGCAGCATGCTCATGTTGGAGCGGCCGACCAGCAGCTTGCGCGCTAGCTCCTGCTGGGAGATGCCCTCGAAGCGAAACAGATTGATGAGAATGTCGAGGTGCGGCGGCTTGATGTCGAGATGCGCGAGCGCGCGACCGAGCGATTGCTGCATCAGCTGGCAGGCGCGCGCCACGGCGATCCAGCTTCGAAAACGCGGATGGTCCCAGGGAAGGGATTGATTTTTGTTCATCGTTGTACTTTATTGTTCATAGTTGAACATTTCTGGATTCCCACTATGCCATCCTTTGCGCTCAAGGTCACCCGGTCGGGATTATCCGGTCTCGGCAGGCTTTCTCCGGAGCTCGCCGGCAAGGCAGCTTTCAGGCTTTTCTGCCTGACGCCGTCGCGGCGGCCTCGCGGCTCCAAGGCCAGGGCGGCACATATGGAGGGCAGACAACGTCTTGTTACGGCCGAACAGGTCATGCTGTCCTTTCCGGGCGGCAGGGCGATGGCCTATCGTTTCAACGGAGGAGCCAAGGGGCCACGCAAGCGCTACCTTGTTGTGCATGGTTGGGGTTCCAGCAGCGAATATATGTCTGAGCTAACCGTTTTTCTGGCGAATACGGGGGCGGAAGTGGTCTCGCTCGACCTTCCAGGCCACGGCCGCTCGGCCGGACGTTTTCTCAATGTGCGCCTTGCGGTTTCCGCTATCGCGGCTGCCTCCACCCGCTTCGGTGCCCTGGATGGCGCCATCGGGCACTCCTTCGGCGGAGCGTCGCTGGCGCTTGCCTCCGCGGGCTTTCTGCCTGGGATCGAGCCGCTCCAGACGGAGAGATTGGTATTGATCGGAGCGCCGAGTGCCATGGGATGGCTGTTCAGGGATTTTGGTGAGTTGATGGGCCTTGGCCCTGCAACCCAGATGGCGTTGGAGGCGGAGGCCGGGCGTGTCACAGGGCGGGCGCTTGCCGCCTATGACGAACGGCGCGGCATTCTCAATCCAGGCATGCCGGTTCTCGTCGTCCATGCCGAGGACGACAAGGAAGTGAGTGCCGACCATGCCCGCGCCTATGCCGTCGGGGGCGGGAATGTTCGCCTCTTCTGGGCCAACGGGTTCGGGCATCGGCGCATCGTCAGCGCCGCTCCGGTGCTCGAGGCGATAAGTGCCTTTCTTTCGGAGACGGTCAAAACGGGAAATTCGCACGAGGACGGCGACGGGACGGTGCTGTCGTTTTACCGAACTCCAGTACGGCGCTTATCGTAGCAACGGGATGCGCCGCGCCGGATTCGCGCCGCCGAGCCGCTTCGGCAAACAAAACCGCCGGCGTGCCTGGGAAGGCAGCGCCGGCGGTTGGCTGGCTTCATTTCTAGTTCTTGTAGATGAGCCAACTTTTGGTGAAATCCTTCTGCATGCTTTCCTGGTAGACATTGCTGCAGTTGCGGCCGGCATTCTTGGCGCAATAGAGTGCGAGATCGGCCTTCTTGTAGAGCTCGCCGGGCTCCGAAGCTTCGGAACCCATGCAGATGCCGAGCGATATGGTGATCGGACCGTAGTCGATCTTCGTTCGTGAATTCTTGAACGGCGTCGTTCCCAGGGCGCGGCGGATCCGCTCGGAAATCGCCGTGACCTCTTCCACCGTGGTGCCTTCCAGAATCAGTGCGAACTCCTCGCCGCCGACGCGAGCCACGAAGACATCACGCTGGACATTGGCGCGGAGAATAGAGGCGACGGTGGCAAGGATCTTGTCGCCGACCGGGTGGCCGTGGGTATCGTTGATCTTCTTGAAATGATCGATGTCGGCCAGCACGAGCGCCGTCGTCGGACGGGTCAGCCGGTTGCCGAAGACGGAGGCCAGGCGATCCTCGAAGGCGCGGCGGTTGGAAAGCCGCGTCAGCGCGTCGGTATTGGCGATGCGCTTGTATTCGTCCAGTTCCTTGCGAACCTCATCCATTTCCTGGCTGCGCTGCGCGACGTTCTCAACGGTTTTTTCGCCCTGAGCCATGGTGTCACCGGTCGCGACCGTGAGCATATCGATGGCGTTGCGCAGCAGGTCAGCGCTGTTGTTGCTTCTGGAGGTTATGCGTTCGGTGGTTTCGCCGAGCAGCCGGTTGTAGCTTTCGAGCGTGGCCTGCTCCTGCCGCAGCGCGCGAAGGATGGCGTCCAGCTCCGTGGTCAGGCGTACGTGCGCGTCATCGAAGATACGGCCCGCATGGACGGAGAAATACTTGGCCCCGATCGCGTCCAATTCCTCCTGCGTGGCGCTGCTCCCGAGAGCGGCCAGCTCACGGGTCAGAGTAGGATTGGATCCGATATAGGCCTCGTAGAATAGCTCGTAATTGCGCGGAATAGCTGCGACCCCCATGGATCGCATGGCGTAGGTAATCTGCCCTGCCACGTCGGGAGTTTGCGCCCTCGGCGCAATCGCCGTACTCATCGGTGAGCTCCGTTATATGTCAACTAAATCACTATTTTTACTTATACCAAGATTCTTTGAAAAATATTAAGAGGATGACCGTGGAAATTCATTCGCAAATATAGATTTATTCAAATGTTTTATAGCTAAAGCATTTTTTACTAAGGAAGGCGCCAGTGGCGCCTTCCTTGGACCCGGATTGCCTAGATATTGTTACCCTAGGTTGAGCTCCTGAAAGAAGTCGTTGCCCTTGTCGTCGATGACGATGAAGGCGGGGAAATCCTGAACCTCGATTTTCCAGACGGCTTCCATGCCAAGTTCGGGATATTCCAGCACCTCGACCTTCTTGATGCAATCCTGAGCCAGGCGCGCAGCCGGACCGCCGATCGAGCCGAGATAGAATCCGCCATGCGTCTTGCAGGCCTCGCGCACGGCGCGCGAACGGTTGCCCTTGGCGAGCATGATCATCGAACCGCCGAACGACTGGAACTGATCGACATAGCTGTCCATGCGGCCTGCCGTCGTCGGACCGAAGGAGCCGGATGCGTAGCCGGCGGGCGTCTTGGCCGGGCCGGCATAGTAGACCGGATGGTTCTTCAGATATTCGGGCATGCCTTCGCCTTTTTCCAGGCGTTCGCGGATCTTCGCATGCGCCAGGTCGCGCGCCACGATGATGGTGCCGGTCAAGGACAGGCGTGTCTTGACCGGATGCTGCGACAGCTCGGAAAGGACATCGGTCATCGGCCTGTTGAGATCGATGCGAACCGTCGATTCGGAAAGCTTCGCCTCGTCGATCTCAGGCATATATTTCGACGGATCGGTCTCAAGCTGCTCGATGAAGATGCCGTCGCGGGTGATCTTGCCCTTGGCCTGACGGTCGGCTGAGCAGGAGACACCGAGACCGATCGGCAGCGAGGCGCCGTGGCGGGGCAGGCGGATGACGCGGACATCGTGGCAGAAATACTTGCCGCCGAACTGCGCGCCAACGCCGAGGCTCTGCGTGAGCTTGTGGATTTCCTTTTCCATTTCGATATCCCGGAAGGCGTGCCCGCTTTCGGAGCCCTCCGTGGGAAGACAGTCCAGGTAGCGTGTCGAGGCAAGCTTGACCGTCTTGAGGGTCATCTCGGCCGATGTGCCGCCGATGACGATGGCGAGATGATACGGAGGACAGGCCGCCGTGCCGAGCGTCAGGATCTTCTCCTTGAGGAAGTCCAGCATGCGGTCGTGCGTCAGCAGCGATGGCGTGCCTTGATAAAGGAAGGTCTTGTTGGCCGAACCGCCGCCCTTGGCCACGAAGAGAAATTCGTAGGCGTCGGTGCCTTCCTCATAGATATCGATCTGCGCCGGCAGGTTGTTCTTGGTGTTCTTTTCCTCGAACATCTTGATAGGGGCGAGCTGCGAATAGCGCAGGTTCTTCTTCTCGTAGGCGTCGAGCACGCCCTTGGCCAGCGCACTGCTGTCGCCGCCTTCGGTCCAGACGCGGCGGCCTTTCTTGCCCATGATGATCGCGGTGCCCGTATCCTGGCACATGGGCAGCACGCCGCCGGCGGCGATGTTGGCGTTCTTCAACAGATCATAGGCCACGAAACGATCGTTGTCGGTCGCTTCCGGGTCTTCGAGGATTGACGCCAATTGTTTCAGATGGCCCGGGCGCAGCAGATGGTTGATATCGGCGAAGGCTGTCTCGGCTAGCAGCCGGATGCCTTCCGGATCGACGGTCAGGATTTCCTGGCCCTTGAATGCGTCGACGGCGACGTAATCGCTGGAAATCTTGCGGTAGGGGGTCGTGTCGTCGCCGAGTGGAAATAGATCGTCAGCCATTTGGGAAACCTTTCAAGCCGGATGGCGGAAGAAGATGTTTGGAAACGATCTAGATCCGGCTCGAACCAAAAGCAATTGCTTGGCTGCCGCTAAGGAGTTTCAAAGCAGCAGATCGTCGATGGAAAGATGCGCAGGTCGGGTGGGTCCTCCCGTGCCGAGACCTTTTGCCCGGCCTCTCACCCTGGCCCTCTCCCCGCACCGCGGGGCGAGGGGACGACCAAGCAAGACGACGGTCGCTCCACACGGATGGAAGGTCTGTGATTTAACGCGGTAAACTCCCTCTCCCCGCATGAGCGGGGAGAGGGTTGGGGAAGGGGCCAGGCAGGCAATTGAGTCACCGGCGGGTGTGCCTGACCTCACCGAATGACGAACCTATTTCGGCCCGATCATCGTTTCCGGGCGGACGATGGCATCATATTCTTCCGAGGAGACCAGTCCGCTCGCCAAAGCTTCTTCCTTCAGCGTCGTGCCGTTCTTGTGTGCCGTCTTGGCGATCTTGGCGGCATTGTCGTAGCCGATTTTCGGCGCGAGCGCCGTCACCAGCATCAGCGAACGTTCCAGGCCAGCCCTGATGTTATCCTCGCGAGCTTCGATGCCGACAACGCAATTGTCGGTGAAGGAGATGGCGGCATCGCCGAGCAGCTGCACCGACTGCAGGAAATTGTAGGCCATCATCGGATTGTAGACGTTGAGCTCGAAGTGCCCCTGGCTGTCGGCAAAGGTCAGGGCGGCATTGTTGCCGAAGATATGGATGCAGACTTGGGTCATCGCCTCGCACTGCGTCGGATTGACCTTGCCCGGCATGATCGACGAGCCCGGCTCGTTTTCCGGCAGCGCCAGTTCGCCGAGACCGGAGCGCGGGCCCGAGCCGAGCAGGCGGATGTCATTGGCGATCTTGAAGAGCGCAGCCGCTGCCGCGTTGATCGCGCCGTGGCTGAACACCATCGAATCATGCGCGGCAAGCGCCTCGAACTTGTTCGGGGCCGTGACGAAGGGCAGGCCAGTGATCCCAGCGATTTCGTTTGCCACCTTCTCGGCAAAGCCGATCGGCGCGTTGAGACCGGTGCCGACGGCCGTGCCGCCCTGGGCGAGTTCGCAGAGACCCGGCAATGTCAGCTCTATGCGCTTGATGGCCGAGGCGACCTGGGCGGCATAGCCGGAAAACTCCTGGCCCAGCGTCAGCGGCGTTGCATCCTGCGTATGGGTACGGCCGATCTTGATGATATGGGCGAAATCGGCGACCTTCTTTTCCAGCGCCGCGTGCAGATGCCGCAGAGCCGGCAGCAGGTGATGAGCGATCTCTTCGGCGCAGGCGATGTGCATCGCCGTCGGATAGGTGTCGTTCGACGACTGGCTCATGTTCACGTGATCGTTCGGATGGACGGGCTTCTTCGAGCCCATGACGCCGCCCAGCATTTCGATCGCGCGGTTGGAGATCACCTCATTGGCGTTCATGTTCGACTGCGTGCCGGAGCCGGTCTGCCAGACAACAAGCGGAAAATGGTCGTTGAGCTTGCCGTCGATGACTTCCTGCGCGGCAGCGACGATCACTTTACCGAGAGCAGGGTCCAGCTGGCCAAGCTCCATGTTGGTTCGCGCAGCTGCCTGTTTGACGATGCCGAGGGCGCGTATGACCGAGAGAGGCTGCTTTTCCCAGCCGATCTTGAAGTTGCCGAGCGAACGCTGCGCTTGCGCGCCCCAATAGCGGTCGCTGGCGACTTCGATCGGGCCAAAAGTATCGGTTTCGGTGCGGGTGGAAGTCATGTTCCTGATCCTGCTTTCCATTGAAATAGATAGCAGTCATATAGGCCGGAACGACGCTTATGAAAACACCGAAGGGGCTATTTCATGACAGGGGCGATCATGTTTTCACGCGCCCGATCAGGCGTGCTCTTTTTAACACGCTCCGTAGATATTCTTGAAGGCGTTTTTTCCGTCGCGCAAAAATCTCAGGAAATTTCAATAGAAGATTAACCAATAATTTCATAATTTTGTGTGAATTAAATCGTGGAAAACGTCTCCGCTTTGTAACGCGAAGTTGAGGCATTGAACGAAAGGCGGGGTCTCGCCGTTTTCATTGTAGTCGTTATACGATGTTTCCGACATCGCGGCCGGGTTGAAAACAGCACCGCTAGCTCGAAGTTACCGCTCGACAAGGGACTGATTACAGAATGAAACTCGTCACCAAAGCCACAGCATCCGTCCTGGCTCTTTCCTGTTGCCTTTCCGCCATCGGCGTCACGTCCGCGAACGCCATGACCCTCATGGATTTCATCCGCGGTGGTCAGGGGCGTCAGCAGAGCACGCAAGTGTCTGCTCCGGTTCCGGCCAACCCGGCGCAAACAATGATGGAGCCCGGGCAGGCCAAGCTGCCGCTTCCCACGGTCAGCGCGCCGAAATATTATACCTACAAGGCAGACGCGATGCGTCTGGTGTCGACGACGCATTTTGCCGATCCGGTAGTGACCGGAGCCGTTGCCGATGCATCGCCTGCACCGGTTGCCGTCGATACCGAGTTATCGCAGCGCCGCTACCTTGCCGATGCTCACGTCATGGCCACCAACGATGTGGCCAAGGCAATCGAGTCCTATTACGCTGATCAGAACAAGCCGTTGCTTTGGATCGCCGATCATGCTGTCACCGACAAGGCGAAGGCTGCGATGGCCGTTCTCGCCGACGCCGGTTCCGTCGGTCTCGACCCCTCGGATTATGCGGTGACGCCGCCGAGCTTCGACGCTGCCGCCGACCCGGTGATGCGCGACCGCGCCCTCACGCAATTCGAGCTGGCGCTCTCCAGCAAGGTGCTGATGTTCGTCCAGGATACGGTCCGTGGCCGTCTCGACCCGAACAGGATCTCCGGCTATCACGATTTCAAGCGCAAGGACGTCAATCTGCCGGCTACGCTCGACCTGCTGCGCGCCAGCCCGGACGTTGCCGCCTATCTCAACAGCAGCAATCCTTCCAACCAGCAATTTGTGCTGCTGAAAGCCGAGCTTGCGAAGCTCAGGGCGGAGGCCAGTTCCGATGGCAGCCATATTTCCATCTCTTTGACCGGCACTCTGAAGCCGGGCGGCAGCTCGCCGGAGATGGCCAATATCGTCAAGGCGATCCAGCATCGCGGATCTGATGCGCTGAAGACCGCGCATGCCGGCGTTCTTGCTTCCTACCTGGGTACACCGGATTATACGCCCGACCTCGTGTCGCTGGTCGAAGACTTCCAGAAAGAAAAGGGACTGACCTCGGACGGCGTGATCGGCCCGTCTTCGGTTCGCGCCATGGTCGGCGAGAACAACGACACGAAGATCCAGAAGCTGATCATTGCCATGGAACAGCTGCGCTGGTTGCCGCCAGAGCTCGGACCGCGCTACGTCCTGATCAACCAGCCGGCGTTCATGGTCTATTACTACAACAATAACCAGGAACAGCTGTCGATGCGCGTCGTCGTCGGCGGCAAGCAGCATCAGACCTTTTTCTTTGAAAATCAGGTGCAGACCGTCGAGTTCAATCCCTTCTGGGGTGTTCCGCAGTCGATTATCATCAACGAGATGCTGCCGAAGCTGCGCGCCGATCCGAACTATCTCGATCGTATGGGTTACCAGGTCGAAGTCGGTGGCCAAGCCGTGGCATCGTCCAGCGTCGACTGGTATGGCTCGACCAAGAACATCTCCGTGCGCCAGCCGCCCAGCGGCGATAATGCTCTCGGCGAACTGAAGATCCTCTTTCCGAATTCGCATGCGATCTACATGCATGACACGCCGCAGAAGAGCTTTTTCAAGAAAGACATGCGCGCGCTCAGCCATGGTTGCGTCCGCCTTGCCGATCCGCGCGCGATGGCTGCCGCCGTCCTGAACACCACGGTCGATGATGTCGCCAAGCAGATCGCAGACGGCCAGAACAAGGCCGTCGCCGTGCCGCAGAAGTTCCCGATCTACATCGCCTACTTCACCGCCTGGCCGAACAAGGACGGCGTTGTCCAATATTTCAACGACGTCTACGACCGCGACGCGGCGACTCAGAAGGCGCTCGATACGACCACCAAGTCGCGCACGGCTCAGATTTGAGTTCAGCGTAACGTCGAGAGACAAAAGGGCGGCCGATCGGCCGCCCTTTTGCAATTTAGGAATGTGAATATTTCAGGCGGCGAGCAGCCCCTCGACGAGTTCGGGCGTGAGTTCGTCGTAGTGGTAGATGATGCGGCTCGGGCCGAGCGTTTCGATGCCGACATCGGAATAGCCAAAGGGGACGGCGATCGAAGGGACGCCGGCGTTACGGGCGACAAGAATATCGTTGACGCTGTCGCCGATCATGACGGTGCGGCCGATATCGCCGCCGGCGCGTTCGACGGTGCCGATCAGGTGCTCGGCATTCGGCTTGCGCACGGCGAACGTGTCGCCGCCGGTTATGGTTTCGAAATAATGCGTGAGATCGAGCCTATCGAGAAGCGTGCGTGCGAGGGATTCCATCTTGTTCGTGCAGACGGCCAGCTTGTAGCCCTGGTCCTTCAGCGCGCCGAGTGCAGCCACGAGCCCGGGATAGGGTTGCGTGACGCCCGGCATTGTCTCTGAATAATGGGTAATGAAGCGCTGCATCAGGCTGGGCAATTCCTCCGAGGTCAGCGTATAGCCATGCAGCTTGCAGGCCCGTTCGATCATCACCTGCGCGCCATAGCCGACGAGGTGCGTCACGTCGTCATAGCTGACCGGTGGAAGCTTGAGCGCGGCGATCGTGTGGTTCAGGCTGATGATGAGATCCGCGTGCGTGTCCAGCAGCGTGCCATCGAGATCGAATACGACAAGAGGAGATGTCACGAGGAATCAGCCTTTGTATAAGAAGAAATAGAGCGTCTTTCGGAGTTAGAAGATCGCGCGGGCAATTGCAACAGAAGGCCCGGGAAGCCTCGGCAAAGAGGCGCGGGGATTTCTATCTTGTGCCGTTATTTTGGCTTTCGTTTGGCTGGAGAGCCGTGTAAACAGCAGACCAACGTAACAATGGGAGCAGGTGGCGCATGGACGCCCGCCAGATGAAGATTGAGGCTGCGAGGGCGGCCCTAACCTATGTCGAGAGCGGCATGCGGCTGGGGATCGGCACGGGCAGCACGGCAGAGGAGTTCGTTCGGCTGCTCGCCGAGAAAGTCGCGTCCGGGCTCTCGATCGAGGGTGTTCCGACCTCGGAACGGACGGCAAAGCTTTGCAATGAGCTTGGCGTGCCGCTAAAGTCGCTCGACGAGCTTCCTGCACTCGACCTCACCATTGACGGTGCCGACGAACTGGATGGTGCGCTCACTCTGATCAAGGGCGGTGGTGGCGCGCTGCTGCGTGAAAAGATCGTCGCAGCCTCATCGGCCCGCATGATCGTGATTGCCGACGAAAGCAAGCTCGTTCAGACGCTTGGCGCGTTTCCGCTGCCGATCGAAGTCAATCCCTTCGGCCTTGCTTCGACGCGCATCCTCATCGAGAAGGCTGCGTCGCGTCTTAACTTATCCGGCGCTCTCAATCTTCGTCTCTCGGGTGACCACACCTTCGTCACCGACGGCGGACATTTTATCATTGATGCATCTTTCGGCCGCATTCCTGATGCAGAGGCGCTGTCGAATGCGCTCAATTCGATTCCCGGCGTTGTCGAACACGGGCTCTTTATCAATATGGCGACATTGGCGATCATTGCCGGCCCTGCCGGTGCGCGCACGTTGCAGGCGAACAATACATAGGAGCACTCATCTCATGATCAAATTTGCGGGTCTTGGCCGTTTTGCCGCTGCAACCATCCTTCTTTCGGGCATCGCGTTCGGCTCTGTCAGCGCTCAGGAAGTATCCGAGGACCAGATCAAGGCTGCCCGCGCCGCGATCAACGCGCTCGGCATCACCAATCAGTTCGACAACATCCTGCCGAACCTCGCCGAGCAGCTGAAGAGCACGATGATCCAAGCCAATCCGAACTTTGGCGACGCGATCAATTCGACGGTTGACGCCACTGCTCTGGCGCTCGCGCCGCGCCGCGCCGATCTCGAGCACGAAGCCGCCGTCACCTACGCCAAAGCCTTCTCGGCGGAAGAGCTCAAGGCAATCGCCGATTTCTACAATTCGGAAGCCGGCAAGAAGCTTCTGAAGGATGGTCCGCTGGCGACGCGCGAGCTTTACAAGGCCGCCGATATCTGGAGCCAGGGTATTTCGCGTGATCTAGCCAACCAGAGCAATGACGCTTTGCAGAAGGTTGTCAAGCAGCCGGTTGTCGCGCCGAATGCAGGCGCTGCCGCACAGCCTGCGCCGAAGCAGTAAACCGCAATTCTTTGCTGCGATCGTTCTCGAAACTGTGTTTCACGTTTTCGGGATAATCGGCAGGCGGTTGCAAATTCAAAGCCCGGATCATTCCGGGCTTTTCTTTTTATGCTCCGGCTTCCTATATGAATGCCGACCCCCATCAGCGCTTTGCGCGCCTTGTCATGTCTACAGGAGCCACCGATGCCTTCGTTTGATTTCGACCTTTTCGTGATTGGCGGCGGCTCCGGCGGCGTGCGCGGCGCGCGCGTGGCGGCATCGCTCGGCAAGAAGGTCGGCATTGCCGAAGAGTATCGCTACGGCGGCACCTGCGTCATTCGCGGCTGCGTGCCGAAAAAGCTTTTTGTCTATGCTTCGCAGTACAGCGAGCATCTCGAGGATGCGGCCGGTTTCGGCTGGACGGTCGGCGAAAGCAGCTTCGACTGGACGAAGTTGATCGAGGCGAAAGACAAGGAAATCGCACGGCTGGAAGGGCTCTATCGCAAGGGGCTCGACAATGCCAAGGCTGACATATTCGACACGCGCGCCGAACTCGTGGACGCTCATACAGTCCGCCTGTTGAAGACCGGGCAGACGGTGACTGCGGAAACCATCGTCATCGCGACCGGCGGTCGGCCGAACCTGCATACGGCCTTGCCCGGTTATGAGCTTTGCATTTCCTCGAACGAAGCCTTCCATCTGGCAGGGCTGCCAAAGTCGATCCTGATCGCCGGCGGCGGCTATATCGCCGTCGAATTCGCCAATATCTTCCATGGACTCGGCGTCGAGACGACGCTGATCTACCGCGGCGCCGAGATCCTGTCGCGCTTCGACCACGATCTGCGCAAGGGCCTGCATGAGGCGATGGAGGAGAAGGGCATCCGCGTTCTTTGCCACGACATCATCACGAGCGTGGAGAAGACGGAGAATGGGCTCAGCGTCCGGACGAAGAACGACAAGGCCTTGACGGTCGACACGGTCATGCTTGCACTCGGTCGCACGCCGAATACCGCAAATCTCGGACTGGAAGCAGCCGGCGTCGCCATCAACGAGCAGGGCGCCATCGTCGTCGACGAATATTCGCGCACTTCCGTGCCGAACATCTATGCCCTCGGCGACGTCACCGATCGGGTCCAGCTGACGCCGGTGGCCATCCACGAGGCGATGTGCTTCATCGAAACCGTCTACAAAAACAATCCGACGCGGCCGGATCATGAGCTGATCCCGACGGCCGTCTTCTCGCAGCCGGAGATCGGCACGGTCGGCCTGACCGAAGAGGACGCGGCCAAGCGTTATCCGGAGCTCGAGGTCTATCGCGCGCAGTTCCGGCCGATGAAGGCGACGCTTTCGGGCCGCAATGAGAAGATGATCATGAAGCTGATCGTCAATGCCGCCGACCGCAAGGTGATCGGCGCGCATATTCTCGGCCATGATGCCGGCGAGATGGCGCAGCTGCTCGGCATACCCATCAAGGCGGGCTGCACCAAGGACGATTTCGACCGCACCATGGCAGTTCATCCGACCGCGTCGGAAGAACTGGTGACGATGTATTCGCCGAGCTATCGCATTAGCAATGGCGAGCGCGTGTAACGGATTGGATCGGCGCAGTCGTCGCCAGCGCCATAAAAGATTCGCACAGTAGTTCGCCCGCCTTTGCAAGCGACCGGCAAAGGTTTATAAGCGCGCGTTATTTACGACGGGACGCCCGGCAAAGACCGGGTGCACAAGCAGGTGAGTGAGATGGCACAGAATTGGACACCCAGCAGTTGGCGGCAGAAACCGATCCAGCAGGTGCCGGAATATCCGGACCCGGCGGCACTGGCGGCAACGGAAGCGCAGCTTGCAAGCTATCCGCCGCTCGTTTTTGCCGGTGAAGCCCGCCGTCTGAAAGCGCATCTTGCCAATGTCGCCGAAGGCAACGGTTTTCTGCTGCAAGGCGGCGACTGCGCCGAAAGCTTCGCCGAGCATGGCGCCGACACGATCCGCGACTTCTTCCGCGCGTTCCTGCAGATGGCCGTCGTGCTGACGTTCGGCGCTCAGCTGCCTGTCGTGAAGGTCGGTCGCATCGCCGGTCAGTTCGCCAAGCCGCGTTCCTCGGGCATCGAGACACAGGCCGGCGTATCTCTGCCGAGCTACCGCGGTGACATCGTCAACGGCATCGAATTCACCGAGGAAGCGCGCATTCCCAATCCGGAACGTCAGATGATGGCTTACCGCCAGTCTGCCGCGACGCTCAACCTGCTGCGCGCCTTCGCCATGGGCGGCTACGCCAACCTCGAAAACGTCCACAAATGGATGCTCGGCTTCGTCAAGGACAGCCCGCAGGGCGAGCGCTACCGCAAACTTGCCGATCGTATCAGCGAGACCATGGATTTCATGAAGGCGATCGGCATTACCTCCGATAGCAATGCAAGCCTGCGCGAGACCGATTTCTTCACCAGCCATGAGGCGCTGCTGCTCGGCTATGAAGAGGCGTTCACCCGCGTCGATTCCACTTCGGGCGATTGGTACGCCACCTCAGGCCACATGCTCTGGATCGGCGACCGTACGCGCCAGGCCGACCATGCGCATATCGAATATTTCCGCGGCATCAAGAACCCGATCGGCCTGAAGTGCGGCCCTTCGTTGCAGGCTGACGATCTGCTCAATCTGATCGATATTCTCAACCCGCAGAACGAGGCCGGCCGTCTGACGCTGATCTGCCGTTTCGGCCACGACAAGGTTGCCGACAACCTGCCGCGGCTCATCCGCGCCGTCGAGAAGGAAGGCCGCAAGGTCGTCTGGTCCTGTGACCCGATGCACGGCAATACGATCACCCTCAACAACTACAAGACGCGTCCCTTCGAGCGCATTCTGTCGGAAGTCGAAAGCTTCTTCCAGATTCACCGCGCCGAAGGCACGCATCCGGGCGGCATCCACATCGAGATGACCGGCAAGGACGTGACCGAATGCACCGGCGGCGCCCGCGCTGTCGGCGCCGAAGATCTGCAGGATCGTTACCACACCCATTGCGACCCGCGTCTCAATGCCGACCAGGCACTCGAGCTAGCCTTCCTGCTTGCCGAGCGGATGAAGGGCGGCCGCGACGAGAAGCGTCTGCGCGCCCACGGCTGAGGGAAAACGGATCTCTGATTTATCAAACGGGCCGGCGAAAGCCGGCCCGTTTGCATTTGTGCCGGATAGATCAATCCGGCTGAAGATGCGTTTCATTTCTTTGAGATTGACCGGCATATCGTTCTCGGGAAGGTTCCCTGAAAAAGGGGAGCGACTATGAACGACGAACATACCGGCGCGTGCCTTTGCGGCAGCGTACGTTTCAAGACACGTGGCAAGCTACGGGAGGTCGTCGCCTGCCATTGTTCGCAGTGCCGCAAGCAGACCGGGCTCTACTATGCCGCCACCAACGTTCCGATCGGCAACCTCCTCATCGAGGGGGAAGAGGCGATCACCTGGTATCGCGCCAGCACATTTGCCCGTCGCGGCTTCTGCAAGACCTGCGGTTCGGCGCTGTTCTGGGAGGCTGACGGGGTCGAGGAAATCTCGATCATGGCCGGGCTTTTCGACCCGCCGAGCGGTCTTGAGATCGCCTATCATATCTACTGCGCCGACAAGGGCGATTACTACGATATCACCGATGGGCTGCCGCAATACAGGCAGGGGCGGCCGGGGCTGCTCACGGCAGGGCCATCAGACTGATAAAGCATGGTGCCATCAAGTCTTGGGCTGCTCGAAGTTATTGTCTTCATAGTCGAAATCATCATCAATCGGGAGACCCGGAGGTCTTTGGTGACCGTGGCGAATGGCTCTGATCTCTATGAGGTCACCGGCAATTTCGTAATCGACGAGATAATCTCCCATCGTAAATCGTAAAATGCCGGGAATTGGCAGTTCATCGCTCCGAAAACCCATCTGGGGGAAACGAAGCAGGCTTGTTCTGAGCCCGGTTCAGATCGTCGAGGAAGCGGAGAGCCGCTGTGGGACTTCTATCTTTCAGGTATTGCGCTTCCGACTTGATATATGCTCTGGCGCCTGCCGAAAGGCGAACTCTTTCAAGCAGCAGCCCCTTTGATGGCCGTCGCCACTTCGCTGATGACATCATCAAGATCGTATGCTTCGCCGTTTGCCATTTCCCGGCGAGCCTTTGCGATCTCCAATACTTCGCGACCTTCGGTCGCCAGATAAGATTTGAGCGCTCGTACAAAGACCCAGCTGCGCGTCCGCTCGCAGACATCCGCGATCTCTTCGATTTCAGCGAGGATGTCGGCAGGAACCCGAAGCGTAATAGGATTCGAAAGCTGCCTTTGATTTTTCATCAGATTTATCTCATTTTGTATTACAAAATATAGGAGACATGCTAAAAGTCAATTTCCGAGCGTGGGGTGATGGCTCACCCACTAGCCCCGTTCTTCTCCGTCACCAGCTTGCTCAGCTTGGCGATTTCCTCCTTGACCACCGAAAGCTCCGTCAGCACCTGCATGTCGATTTTCTGGTGCAGCGAGAGGACTTCGAGTTCAGCCTTGAGGTTGACCTCATAGTCCTTGGCTGCTTCGAAGCGATCCCGTTCGGTCTGGCGGTTCTGGGACATCATGATGATCGGCGCCTGGATGGCGGCGATCATGGAGAGGACGAGGTTGAGGAAGATGAAAGGGTAGGGATCGAAGGCGCGGGTGAGGAGTACGATGGTGTTGACGACGCACCAGAAGACCAGGAACAGCAGGAAGCAGACGATGAAGGCCCAGGAGCCTCCAACACGGGCGATGCCGTCGGCGAGGCGTTCGCCATAGGACGCATTGGCGGAGAAGGCCGCGTTGATATCGGTCGAGACGATCTTGCGCTCATGCGCTTTCTTGAGCACGCGCTTTTCTGTCTCGCCTAGCTCTTCGGCCGTCTTGTCGAAATGCTGGTGGACGAAATTTGGCAGATTGTACATGAGGATACTCCGGGGGCTTGATCGTCTTTGAGCGCCAAGTATTCGACTGCCCAACGAAAATGCAACGCGAAAAGGGTTGCAGCATGGTGGATCGAATCCAACCTTGCGTGTTCGGCTCGACCATTGTGTTCGATCCGCTAACTCCCTTGGCTGACTAGCCAGCTATGCGACGGGAAGAAGCGGTCCAATCCGTATTCCCGTCCGAACATGATGTCGTGCTGCAGATGGCGATAGTCGCGCACCGTCGGATCGAGGTGCTGCTCGTTGCGCGCCCAGTCCGGGAAAGTCTCGTTGTCGCGCGTCGCCAGCTGATAACGGTCGACGATGGTGTATTTCTTCTGCACGCGGCCGAGGAAGCCGGTGTAGAAGGGATGCTCATATCCGGCTGTTTTCAACACGTGATAGGGCAGTTGCGACGGGCTGATCGTGCCGATATCCTTGCGTACGCCATTCTTGCTCGACCAGATGACCAGCGGCGTTTCGTGCTCCTGTTTCATGACGTCGAGCGGTGCCTTTCGCGTCGCCACCTGCTGGGGCATGTAGCCGGTATTCGGATAGGCGCTGCCGAGCGGCGGCAGGTGATCGCCCCAGAGGACGATGATGGTTTCACGGTCACGCTTTTCAGCCCAGTCCATCAGCATCTTCAGACTGTCATCGGATTCCCGAACGCCCTGCGCATAGGTGGCGAGCGTTGCACGATCGTCGTCGTTCAGGTTGCCGGTGATATCGACGGTATTCTGTGCAAAGCGATTGGGTTCGTAAGGGCCATGTCCCTGGAGAGTGACAGCGAAGAAGAAGAATGGCTGATCGGCTTCGTCTCCCTCGCGCATGATTTCCTTCATCAGGGAATCGTCGGCGGCGAACATGCCGCGCCTCTCCATCGGCGGCAGGGTTTCATCGGTGTGGAACTCCTCGAAGCCGAAAGCCTTGTAGACTTCGTTGCGATTCCAGAACCAGCCACTGAAGGGGTGGAGCGCGCGTGCCGCATAGCCTTCGCCGCGGAAGAAGGTGGCAAGCGACGGCATGGGCCGGCGCACATATTGCTGATAGGGGATGCTGCCATAGGGCAGGAAGGCATTGGAAAAGCCTGTCAGCGCCTCGAATTCGACATTGGCGGTCATGCCGCCGAACTCAGGCGAAAAGACGTAACCGGATTGCCTGGCGCGGATAGTCGGCATCGGATCGGGCGTAAAGGCGACATTGGACAGCCGGGTCGGATCCCAGAGGGATTCGCTCATCAGCATGATGATGTCAGGCTTCTCGCGCGGACCGGAGAGATAGCCGTAGTTTCTCGCCGGAATGGCATCGATCGCATCCGGTCCGTAGCCCGCCGGGGATTTGACATCGGCCATCGGCAGGTTGAGCGAGAAGGCGATGACGAAGCCGTTGTAGCTGTAGTTTTCCTTCTGATCCCAGACGATCGGGATGATGCGCAGTTTCTCACGGATGGAGGAATATTGCGTCGGGTCCATCTGCGAAACGAACAGCGCCGCAAGCGGCAGGCATACCGACAGCCTGATCATGCGCGCCTTTTGCGATAGCGCGGCGGCGTGTTGCCAGGCATGGCGCCACAGAAAGGCGAGGGCGGCGAGGGACGCAATGACGCCGATGGCGAGTGCCGCCGCGGTCCACGGCCGATCGCGCACCATCACAGGCATCAATTCCATGATCTGCCGTGCAAACAGGAAATCAGACGGATAGAGCGGATCGGAGAGATAGTTCTGCTTCTGGCTGGAGATGAACGCCGGAACCAACAGCAGCGGTGCGACGATCAAGACCGATAGATGCGCTCGGCCGAGAGCCGCATCCAAAATGAGCATAGTCAGCATGACGATGCCAATGGTGGTGAAGCCGGGGCGAGACGGAGAAAAGAGATAGGACGGGACGGTCGAAAACTCACCGCGCACAATCCATTCGACGGCAATGACGATCGACAGTGCGAGCAGCAAGGTCAGAGTAAGGCTCAGAACTTGGCGCAGGACGGCTGATTTCTGCCTCGCTGCGCCGATTTTCTGGAAAAGAACGAGCCTGCCCGCCAAAGCGGAACCGATGACCAGATCGACCAAGGGTTTCTCCGAATGCTATAGGGTATTCATATAATTGTCACGTTTCTGTCATGAATTCTGGATGAACCGCAAGGCTGACCTGGTAGTTTTCCGGGTAAAAATACCGCCTATGCGCGTAGTGCGATCTTTGATACCTGCAGGTGAACGAAGGCGGTTGCGGAAGAAGAATGCCATCGCTAAATGTATGGCATGACAGAGCAAAGCCCGATCACTCAGACCATCCGTATTGCCGTCGCGCAGCTCAATCCGACGGTCGGCGACGTTTCCGGCAATCTGGCCAAGGCGCGCGAGGCGCGGGCCGAGGCGGCGCGCGAAGGCGCGCAGCTCCTGATGTTGACGGAATTGTTCATTTCCGGCTATCCGCCGGAGGATCTGGTGCTGAAGCCGGCCTTCATCCGCGCTTGCTGGAAAGCCGTTGAAAGTCTCGCCGCCGATACCGCCGATGGCGGGCCAGGCGTCGTCGTCGGTGTCCCACGGCAGGACGACACCGGCCGCTACAATTCCGTGGCCGTGCTCGATGGCGGTAAAGTCATCTTCATCAGGGACAAGGTCGATTTGCCGAACTACGGCGAGTTCGACGAGAAGCGGGTTTTCGACGAAGGGACCATCGCGGGGCCTGTCAATTTTCGCGGCGTCCGCCTTGGCATACCGATTTGCGAGGAGATCTGGAACGATCTCGGCATCTGCGAAACGCTGGCCGAGAGCGGTGCGGAAATCCTGCTGGTTCCGAATGGTTCGCCTTACTATCGTGGCAAGGTCGATGTCCGTCACCAGGTCGCATTGCGGCAGGTGATCGAGTCAGGTTTACCGCTCATTTTCGCCGCCCAGGTTGGCGGCCAGGACGAACTTGTTTTCGATGGCGCGAGCTTCGGCTTCAATGCCGACAAGACCCTGGCGTTCCAGATGAGCCAGTTCGAGACCGCGCTGGCGGTCACCACCTGGAAGAAGAACGGCGACGTCTGGCATTGCGCCGAAGGACCGATGGCGCATATTCCAGAAGGCGAGGAGGCCGATTACCGCGCCTGCCTGCTGGGCTTCCGCGACTACGTGAACAAGAACGGCTTCAAGTCGGTCGTGCTCGGCCTGTCCGGCGGTATCGACTCGGCGATCTGCGCGGCGATTGCGGTGGATGCGCTTGGAGAGGAGCGCGTACGCACCGTCATGCTGCCCTATCGCTATACCTCAGAGGATTCTTTGAAGGATGCGGCGGATTGCGCCAAGGCGCTCGGCTGCCGCTACGATATCGTGCCGATCGAGGATCCTGTCACCGGCTTTACGACGGCCTTGTCCGATCTGTTCGAAGGTACGGAAAGCGGCATCACCGAGGAAAATCTGCAGAGCCGTGCCCGCGGTACCATCCTGATGGCGATCTCCAACAAGTTCGGCTCGATGGTGGTGACGACGGGCAACAAGTCGGAAATGTCCGTTGGATATGCCACGCTCTATGGCGACATGAACGGTGGCTTCAATCCCATCAAGGATCTCTACAAGATGCAGGTCTATGCGTTGTCGCGCTGGCGCAACCTGCATGTGCCGCCGGGCGCGCTCGGCCCTTCAGGCGAGGTGATCCCCTACAACATTATCGACAAGGCGCCTTCGGCTGAACTGAGGCCGAACCAGACAGACCAGGATTCGCTTCCGCCCTATCCGGTGCTCGACGATATCCTCGAATGCCTGGTGGAAAAGGAAATGTCGGTCGAAGAGATCCTGGCGCGTGGACATGATGTCGCGACAGTGCATCGTATCGAGCATCTGCTTTATCTCGCCGAGTACAAGCGCCGCCAGTCGGCTCCGGGCGTGAAGATCACCAAGAAGAATTTTGGTCGTGATCGCCGCTATCCGATCACCAACCGGTTCCGCGATCGCTGATCGCAACGCCGGCGGTAAAGGGGAAAGTATGCGCAGCTCGGTCGAGATCTACAATATCCGCACGGGTGCGAACCGGGTGGTCTTCCAGACGGACCAGCTGATCGAGGCGCCGAACTATTCGCCTGACGGACGCTATTTGCTGCTGAACGGCGAAGGTCTGCTTTACCGGCTGCCGTTGGGTGGCGGTGGCAAGATCGTTCGTGTCGATACCGGCTTCGCCACGCAGTGCAACAACGATCATGGGATTTCTCCCGACGGATCGCTGATCGCGATTTCCGACAAGACGGAGCATGGCAAATCCTGCATCTATGTGCTGCCGGCCGAAGGCGGCACACCCAGGCAGGTCACGACCAACCTGCCGTCCTATTGGCACGGTTGGTCACCCGACGGGCAGCGCTTCTCCTATTGCGGCATCCGCGACAACGTCTTCGATATCTACACGATCTCGATCGACGGCGGCGAAGAGACGCGGCTGACGCATGGCGAGGGCCGCAACGATGGCCCGGATTTTTCGGCCGATGGGCAATGGATCTATTTCAACTCCAGCCGCACCGGTCTCATGCAGATCTGGCGCATTCATCCCGACGGCACGGGGTTGCAGCAACTGACCGATGATAATTATGGCAATTGGTTTGCCCATCCATCTCCCAGGAACGACAAGGTCGTGCTGATCTCCTACGATCCTGAAGTCTTCGACCATCCGCGCGATCTGAATGTGCGGATGCGGTTGATGGATATGGATGGCGGCGATCTCACGACGCTGTTCGAACTCTTCGGCGGACAAGGAAGCATCAACGTGCCGAACTGGTCGCCCGATGGCGACGAGTTCGCCTATGTCCGTTACGAGCCGGCCTGACGCTCTGGACGCTCTTACCGCAACCTCGCGCAGGAAGTAGGCGACGAAGTCATCATTTCCCTGTTGCGGCAGCCTATTGCGTCGGTTGCGGCCCGGCCTCTTTCGGATGCTTCAGGTCAATGCCACCTTGGTCGGTCGCAAGGAATTGCGGCCCGACCTGACGGACCTTGTTGGCTGACGGATCGTAGGGTCTGTCCGGCGGGAATTGCTGCGGCTCGGCCTGCGTCACCGCCGGAGCCTGCTTTTGCGGCAGACCGGAATTCTTCTGGGGTTTTGGCGTTTCGATTATGGTAATCGAGCTTTCCGGCTGCGCAAGGGACTGCTGCTGCGGCGCATAGGCGTCGAGCTTGGTGCGGGTATCGATGACGATATCCGGCGTGGCCGAGGCCGGCGCGCTGCAACCGTTCCTGTGCATGGTATCCAGCAGTTGCCGGCGCTTAAGGCTGGCCGCGTCGATGCGGCCGACGCTCTCATCGCGCTGATCTACCAACATGCCGAGATCGTGCCGCATTCCATCGAGCGACGTTCGCATGTCGTCGCAGACGCCTTCGTTGTTTGAGCCGATGATCACCATGCTGCTGTCTTCGACGCAGCCCTGATTGCGCAGATCACTCATCAAGCGGCGGATCATCGTGTTTTGCTGGACTATGGCACGCGAAAGTTGGCGCGTCTCCTGGCTCGCGCCGACCACTTCAGTGGTATCGGCGTAGCGGCCGCGCAATTCGTCGCACAGATTGGCTTGCGCGAAGCTCGGTGTGGCCGTCAACAGGGACAGCAGGGCAATGGAAACTAGGTTTGTGCCGCGGTTCACGATTCTATTCTCGAAGGCGGGTTGATTTCGTTGGAAATTACACTTTGGAGCTTAACAACGTATCCATCAAAACACACGGATTTCGAGAGGATTTTAGCGAATTGTGATTTGCGGCCACCATGCTCGGGCGGCCGCAAAAAATGCTTCGTCAGGCCAGTTGCGATGCCTCGACCACGGCCAGGGCTGCCATGTTGACGACACCGCGTGAAGTGACCGAAGGCGAAAGAATGTGGGCCGGAAGGGCCGTACCCAGCAGGATCGGCCCGACATGTAGCCCGTCGGTCATGGTCTTGACCACGCCAAGCGTGATGTTGGCGGCATCGAGATTGGGGAAGACGAGTAAGTTTGCTTCGCCGGAAAGCGTGCTGTCCGGCATGACGTGGCGGCGCAGGCTTTCGGAAATGGCGCTGTCGCCGTGCATCTCACCATCGACTTCCAGCTCCGGCGCGGCTTCGCGAACGAGCGCCAGGGCATTGCGCATCTTGGTGGCGCTTTCCGATTCCCGCGAGCCGAAGTTGGAGTGCGAGACGAGGGCGGCACGCGGCGTGATGCCGAAGCGCTTGATTTCCTCCGCCGCCAGCACCGTCGACTCTGCGATTTCCTCGGCGCCGGGGTTAAATGATACGTAGGTATCGGTGTAGAAGGTTGCGCCGCGCTGCGAGATGAGCAGGCTCAGCGCTGAAAAATCCCGAACATCCGGGCGCTTGCCGATGATCTGGCGGACGATGCGCAGGTGGCGCTCGTAGCGGCCTTCGAGGCCGCAGATCAGCGCATCGGCTTCGCCGCGCTTCAGGGCAAGCGCGCCGATAACGGTCGTGTTGGTGCGCACGATCGTCCGGGCGGCCTCGGGGATGACGCCGCTGCGGCCGACGAGCGAAAAATAGAGCTCGACATACTCGCGGAAGCGCGGATCGTCGTCCGGATTGATGACGGCGAAATCGGTATGCGGACGGATCTTGAGGCCGTAGCGCTTCAGGCGGGTCTCGATGACGGAGGGACGACCGATGAGGATCGGGGTGGCTGTGCCTTCCTCAAGCAGAACCTGCGCGGCGCGCAGCACGCGCTCATCTTCGCCTTCGGAGAAGACGACGCGCTTGCGCTCGGCAATCTTCGCAGCGGCGAAGATCGGCTTCATGATGAAGCCGGACCGGAAGACGAAGCGGTTGAGCTCGTCCATGTAGGCATCGAAATCGGTGATGGGGCGCAGCGCTACACCGCTTTCGGCGGCTGCTTTCGCCACAGCCGGAGCGATGCGCAGGATCAGGCGCGGATCGAAGGGCGAGGGGATCAGATAGTTCGGACCGAAGACCGGGGTCTCGCCGGTATAGGCGCGGGCGGCAACGTCGGACGGCTCTTCGCGGGCGAGCGAGGCTATGGCGCGCACCGCGGCCATCTTCATTTCCTCGTTGATCGTCTTGGCGCCGCAGTCGAGCGCGCCACGGAAGATATAGGGGAAGCAGAGAACATTGTTCACCTGGTTCGGGAAATCCGAACGGCCGGTGCAGATCATCGCATCGGGACGAGCGGCGCGGGCGAGGTCGGGCATGATTTCCGGCGTCGGGTTGGCCAGCGCCATGATCAGCGGCTTTTCCGCCATTTTCTCGAGGAGCTCGGGCTTCAGCACGCCTGCGGCCGAAAGGCCGAGAAAGACGTCGGCGCCTGGGATCGACTCGGCGAGCTCGCGCTTGTCGCTATCCTGGGCATAGACGGACTTCCATTCGTCCATCAGCACGTTGCGGTCCTTGTAGACAAGGCCTTCGATGTCGTGGACCCAGATGTTTTCGCGCTTGGCGCCGAGTATGACGAGCAGATTGAGGCAGGCAAGCGCCGCGGCACCGGCGCCGGAGGCGACGATCTTGACGTTCTCGATCTTCTTGCCGGCCAGTTCCAGTCCATTGAGGATGGCGGCGGCGACGATGATGGCGGTGCCGTGCTGATCGTCATGGAAAACCGGGATTTCCATCTTTTCGCGCAGGCGCCGTTCGACGTCGAAGCATTCAGGCGCCTTGATGTCTTCCAGATTGATGCCGCCGAAGGTCGGCTCCAGCGCCGAAATGGTGTTGACCATCTCGTCGACGGTGGGCGCTGCCACTTCGATGTCGAACACGTCGATGCCGGCGAATTTCTTGAACAGAACCGCCTTGCCTTCCATGACAGGCTTGGACGCGAGCGGGCCGATATTGCCGAGGCCGAGGACGGCCGAACCATTGGAAATTACGGCAACGAGATTGGCGCGGGACGTGTAGTACGCTGCCGTCTCGGGATTGTCGCGGATGGCGAGGCAGGGTGCGGCCACGCCCGGAGAATAGGCCAGCGCCAGATCGCGCTGGTTGCCGAGCGGCTTGGTGGCCTGGATTTCAAGCTTGCCGGGGCGGGGATAACGATGAAAGTAGAGAGCCTGTTCGTCGAGATCGCCACTCGCCATGTTCTTGGCTGCCTTCGATGTATCGTGCGTATCCACCACACTTCTCCATTCCTGCCTATGCTTTGAGTCCCCTGAATACATCAATCGCTTCGCGTTCACAGTATGCAATTGACGTCGCTGACCGCTTTTTTGTCATCGCGGATTCGCCGGTGTCCGTCTTGGGGCCGGTGAGGGCTATGCTTCCCCGCTCCGCCGCTCGGACGGTCATAAGGGGTTCATCGCGTGGGCTTATGAGAACGGCAGACGGAGGATACTCCATGACATTGATCGCTTCTCATCGCGGCGGCGCGCATCTATGGCCAGAAAACACCAGGCTTGCCTTTTCAAAGACGGCCAAGCTTGATGTCGATCTCGTTGAATTCGACGTTCACCAGACGCGGGACGGCAAGCTGGTTGTGCATCACGATGCCCTGATCGACCGGATGACCGACGGCAAGGGGGCTATTGTCGATCTCAGCCATGAAGAGCTGATGCGCCATGTCGTGATCGGAAGCGACGGCGAGACTATTCCGACCCTTGCTGAGACCATCGATATCTTCGGCCCGTCGCCGGTCGATCTCCGACTGGAGATCAAGACGAAAGCGGACGGCACGCCCTATGAGGGGATGGAGGCCCGCATCGTCGATAAGTTGATGGCGACCGGCATGGTGTCACGGACGATGATCACCAGTTTCGCCCTGCCGCGTCTCGAAGCCTTTGGCAAAGCACTTGGTGACCGCGGTTTGAACGTCGGCGAACTGCTCGGCTTCATTTTTCTTTGTTCGCCGCAAATGACTGCGCAGCTTGGCTGGAATGGGATCATCGCCGCGCTCCGCAGCTGCGGTGTGCGCGAGATAGCGGTGCGCGCCGACGCCCTGGACGCCGAAGTCATGGGCATCGTACGCAGGAGCGGCATGACGGTGCACGGCTGGGCGGCGCATACGAGCGAAGCGGCGAGAGCGATGTTTCGCCTCGGTGTCGCCAGTTTTACAACCGATCGTCCCGATCTCGCCATCGCGGCCAAACGTGGCTGATCCAGCCCGATAGGCCAGCAGACACAGGGTTTGTCATCTTCCTGAAACACGAGTCTGGTTTTGGAATAGCCAAGTTTGGATAGGGCACGGACTTATAGTTCGTGAATGAAAACATGGACACCCGGCGATTCCGTACACTGTTCATCTCTGACGTACATCTCGGTTCGAAGGCCGCCAAGGCGGACTTCCTTCTCGATTTTCTGCGCTACCACGATGCCGATACCATTTTCCTCGTCGGCGATATCATCGATGGGTGGCGCCTCAAGCGAAACTGGTACTGGCCGCAGGATTGCAATGACGTGGTGCAGAAGGTTCTGCGCAAGGCGCGCAAAGGCACACGGATCGTTTATATCCCCGGCAATCACGACGAATTCCTGCGCGATTTCCCCGGCACGCACTTTGGCGGCATCGAAGTCGCGCAACGCGCCATGCACGAGACTGCCGACGGGAAGAAGTATCTCGTCCTGCATGGCGACGAATTCGATGTCGTCGTTCGTAACGCCCGCCTGCTCGCCTATCTCGGCGATTGGGCCTACGACATGGCCATTCTGATCAATATCGGCCTCGCGGCCGTGCGCCGTCGCCTGAACATGCCCTATTGGTCGTTCTCGGCCTGGGCAAAGCTGCAGGTGAAGCATGCCGTCAACTTCATAGGCGAGTTCCAGCGTGTCGTCGCCGAGGAAGCCAAGCGCAACGATGCCGATGGCGTGATCTGCGGCCATATCCATCACGCTGTCATCGAGGATCTCGACGGCATCCGCTATATCAATACCGGTGACTGGGTGGAAAGCTGCACGGCGATCGCCGAGCATGAGGACGGCACTTTCGAGCTGCTTACCTGGCGGTCGATCCTTGAGACGGAGCCGGCCGGTATATCTGTCGAAGAGTTGCCGAAGGCACTCGGCGTCGGCGCCCAGGCAGCCTAATTTTAGCGCCGCTTCACGGACGCAATAACAGGCTGTCATAATTATTGATCGTTATGAGGCGCCTGTAATTCGGGTTTTTTCCGAAACGTTACGATTTGGCTATTTCTCGCCATAGTCGTACTCTCGATAGCGTGATAGGGACAAATTCAGTTCCCTTCAGGTCTGTCATGATTCCCGCGATAAAATCCTTGCAGGGCGAGGGCGCGCCTTCGTATTTCCGTCTGCGCACCGCCTTGTCCTACTGCGCGCCGTTGTTCGTCAACGGGATCGCTTTGCCGTTTT
Organism: Rhizobium sp. SG741; assembly: GCF_012275435.1. Classification (NCBI taxonomy): domain Bacteria; kingdom Pseudomonadati; phylum Pseudomonadota; class Alphaproteobacteria; order Hyphomicrobiales; family Rhizobiaceae; genus Rhizobium; species Rhizobium sp. SG741. The sequence goes on along the minus strand of NZ_JAAZQP010000004.1, from coordinate 483,834 downwards.
TCCCCGTCTGGCTGGCGGGATTGAATTTCAATGATCATGAAATCGGTCTCGTGATCGCCGTGCCGATGGTCGTGCGCGTTCTGGTGACGCCCGTCATCGCGGTGTTTGCCGATCACATGAAGGAACGCGCCGATGTGCTGTTCTGGTCCGGTGGGCTGTCATTGCTGACGGCGATCGCGCTTTACTGGACGAGCGAATTCTGGCCCGTGCTGCTCGTTTATGGCGTCCAGGGCGCGACCTACGCGCCCTATGTGCCGGTGGTCGAATCGATCGCTATGTCGGGGGTGCGCCGCTGGGGGTTCGACTATGGCTCCATGCGTGTCTGGGGATCGATCATCTTCATCGTTTCGACGCTTTTCGGCGGCCAGATGATCGGGATGTGGGGAGGCACCATGGTACTGCCCGTCATGGTCGCCGGCTTCGTGCTGACCATGCTCACGGCGCTGATCACGCCGCGTATCGGGCCGACGCGGCGGCGCAACCAGCCGATCAATCTGCAGTCGCCGACTGGAAGCTCGCTGCGCTCTCCGCAATTGCTGATCACGATGATCGGGGTCTCGGTGCAGCAATCGAGCCACGCGATGCTCTACACATTCGCGTCGATCTATTGGCACAAGCTCGGCTTTTCCGGAACCCAGATCGCCGTTCTCTGGAGCATCGGCGTGGCGGCGGAGGTAATGGTCTTCTTCCTCTCGAGAATGCTAAGTCGCCGTTTCAGTGCGTGGACGCTGATTTTCTTCGGCTCGAGCATGTGCGTCCTGCGTTGGATCCTGTTCCCCATCAATCTCGGTTTCGCCGGCTATTTCCTGCTGCAGTGCTTCCATTCCTGCACCTATGCCTGTGTGCATACCGGCATCCAGCGCCGCATCGTCGGATCCGTTCAGGAAACGCAGGAGGCGTCCGCCCAGGGCGCCTATTATTTCTATAACGGCATGTTCCTCGGCTTGATGACGCTCGCGTCCGGCTATCTCTATGCCTGGCTAGACCTTTCCAGCTACTATGTGATGGCAGCGGTGGCTGCGTTCGGCTTGGGCATGGTCATCTTCGCGCGCAACCTCCAGCCCAGGAGTTCGGCGATCGGCGGGGGCGCACACGGCGTCTCATAACGCGGATGCAACAAATTCATTTGGATATCAAAAAGCCGTGACATATGTTGGCCGCGGCGCAGCATAGCAATCTCCCGTGCAGTCGGTGTATTAAACATCGGCGTCGTGCGGGCTCCGTGAGTCGACGTTGGTGATGCCACATTTGAAAGACGCATGAGCTTGAAAGCAGCCGAACAGAAATCCGATGCACCGAGGATCGATGAAGAGCCCGATGGCAATGGGCATCGCTATCGGCTTGAAGGCAATTGGCGTAGCGCCAATGTGCACGGCGTGCTGCGGCAGATCGAGCAGCTCTCGAAACGGAGCGCCGGTGGCGAGGTTGTGATCGATCTTTCCGATCTCTCCGATGTCGACACGGCCGGTGCGCTGCTGATCCGGCGATTGAAGGTGAGCCAGGAGGCGCATGGCGCCACCGTGACGATCGAGGGCTCCAATTCGCATATCGACGAGCTGCTGACCGCCTTCGACGAGGATCCGGACGCGGAGAAGGGCGAGCCGAAGGCGAAGATATCATTGCCTGAGCGGCTGTTTGCGCCGATCGGCAGAAATGTCTACGAACTTTGGGGCAATCTCATTGCTGCCATGTACATATTGGGCTCCGCGGTACGCGGTGCGCAGCTCAAGTTCGGACGCGGCAGCGGCGTCTCGCCGGCTTCGATCGTCAATCAGATCGACCACATGGCCGTGAGGGCCGTTCCGATCATCCTGCTGATGTCGTCGCTGATTGGAGCGATCATCGCGCAGCAAGGCGCGTTCCAGCTGCGCTATTTCGGTGCGGAAGTCTTTGTCGTCGATCTCGTCGGCATCCTTCAATTGCGCGAAATCGGCGTGCTTCTGACGGCGATCATGATCGCAGGTCGTTCCGGCAGCGCGATCACCGCCGAGATCGGCTCGATGAAGATGCGCGAGGAAGTGGACGCGCTGAAGGTCATGGGTCTAAACCCCATCGGCGTGCTGATCTTCCCACGGCTGGTGGCGCTGACCGTCGCTCTGCCCCTGCTGACGATCATTGCCAATTTCGCTTCGCTGTTTGGCGCGGCGATGGTCGCCTGGGGCTATTCCGGTATCACCATTGCGACCTTCATCTCCCGCCTGCATGAGGCGATCAGCCTTTCCACGGTCATTTCAGGCATGATCAAGGCTCCGTTCATGGCGTTGGTCATCGGCATCGTCGCGGCGGTCGAGGGATTGAAGGTCGGCGGCAGTGCCGAGTCGCTGGGGCAGCATGTGACTTCGTCGGTCGTGAAGTCGATCTTCGTCGTGATCCTGATGGACGGGCTTTTTGCCATGTTCTACGCAGCGATCGACTTCTGAGGGATGACGACGATGAGCGCACTTCACTCGGAAATCCCGTTGGAAAGAGATGAGCACGGCAGGGATATCGTGCTGTCGGCACGGGATGTCACCGTTGCTTTCGGATCGAAAGTCGTGCTCGATAAACTGAACCTCAATATCTATCGCGGCGAAATCCTCGGTTTCGTGGGCGCTTCCGGCGCGGGCAAGTCGGTGCTGCTGCGCACGGTACTGCGGTTGCTGCCGCGCCGCTCGGGCAAGATCGAGATCCTCGGTGAAGACTATGACACGCTCTCGGAGCCAGAGCGCAACCAGCTCGATATGCGCCTCGGCGTCCTCTTCCAGCAGGGCGCCTTGTTTTCCTCGCTGACGGTGAAGGAAAATATTCAGGTGCCGATGCGGGAATATCTGGACCTGCCGCAAGAGATGATGGACGAGCTGGCGCTGATGAAGATCCGCATGGTGGGTCTCGCTGCCGACGCCGCCGACAAATATCCGTCCGAGCTTTCCGGCGGCATGATCAAGCGCGCAGCACTTGCCAGAGCCCTGGCGCTCGATCCTGACCTGGTCTTCCTCGATGAACCGACGTCCGGCCTCGATCCGATCGGCGCGGCGGAGTTCGACGAGCTGATCGCCAGGCTACGCGACACGCTCGGCCTGACCGTTTATATGGTGACTCACGACCTCGACAGCCTGTTTTCCGTCTGCGACCGTATTGCTGTTCTTGGACAGAAGCGGGTATTGGTGGAAGGCACAGTTGAGGACATGCTTGCCTGCGATGACCCTTGGGTACAAGCCTATTTCAGGGGCAAGCGCGCACGTTCGATCGTGCCGCGGGAAGACATCAGGGAGCACAACGACGACAACGGCGCAGGCCCCCACAGCCGCGAGAAGTGACTGGAGACAATGGAAACCAAAGCCAATTATACGATCGTCGGGTTCTTCACGCTGCTCGTTATCGCGGCCGCTTTCGGCTTCGTCTACTGGATGGCGGAATATGGCCGCGGCGGTCCGATGGTCGAACTCGTGGTGCGCATCCCCGGTTCTGCGAACGGTTTGAGCGTCGGTTCACCGGTTCGCTTCAACGGCATTCAGGTCGGTTCGGTGCAGAGCCTTTCGATCGATGCCGACGATCCGAACTACTCGCTGGCATTTACGCAGGTGCGTGCCGATGCGCCGGTCTATACGTCCACCAAGGCTATTCTTGAAATTCAGGGCCTGACAGGTGCTGCCTACATCGAGCTTTCCGGCGGCCGCAACGGCGACGAGAATATCCTGAAACGTTCGATCGATACCGGCAAACGCGCCGTGCTGCTTGCCGATCAGTCCAGCGTCACGAACCTGTTGACCACGGCGGACAAGATTCTCAACCGCGCCAATGATACGATCGGCGACATTCAGGGCTTCGTCTCGGATTCGCGCGGGCCGCTGACCGATACGGTGCGCAACGCGCAGAAATTCTCCAAGGCGATCGCCGACAATTCCGATAATATCGACAAGTTCTTGGCGAGCGTCGGACAGCTTGGCGATACGTTCAAGACCGTTTCGACGCGCATCGACTCGACGCTGGATGCAATTGAGAAACTGGTGCGCGCAGTCGATGCCCAGAAGGTCAACGACGTCATCGCCAATGCCGACAGGATTACCGCCAACGTGGCGGATGCCACGACCGATCTGAAGGCGACCATCGCAAGCTTCAAGCAGACGGCCGAAACCTACACCACCTTCGGCCAGAAGGCGCAGCAGACGCTGGATCGTGTCGACGCCATCGTCGCGCAGATCGATCCGGCGAAGATCAAGGGATCGGTGGATGACATTGCCGACGTGACGAAGCAGGCTCGCACCGCTGTCGCGTCTATTCGCGATGTGGCCAATACCGTTGCGGCGCATCAGCAGGATATCGACCAGACGATCGCCAATGCGCGGGACATCTCCACCAAGCTGAACTCGGCGTCCGGCAAGGTCGACGGCATTCTCACGAAGGTCGATTCCCTGCTCGGCAACGACAGCACGCAATCGCTGTTCGCCGAAGCCAAGGATACGCTGGAATCCTTCAAGAAGATGGCTGACAATCTCAATTCCCGTATCGGCCCGATCGCCGATAATCTGCAGAAGTTTTCGAGTGGCGGCCTGCGCGATGTCCAAACTCTCATTAATGACATGCGGGGCACGGTTGACAATCTGAATACTACAATCACTAATTTCGACCGCAATCCACAGCGACTGATCTTCGGTGGGGATACGGTCAAGACATATGATGGCCGCGCGCGGCACTGATGAATAGCGATATCTGGGCTCCAGGGGATAAGCGGAATATGGTCGGTTGCGTGTCGAGTGAGCGTCATCAGGTGTGGAAAGCTGTGATCGCATTGCCATTGCTAGTAGCCTTGCTGGCGGGCTGCGGAAGTTCCTCCAACAACGACACCTACGATCTTTCCGCGTCGGTGAAGGCGAACGGACCTTCGGTCAAGAACCGACAGATACTCATCCCGCCGCCGACCGCGCTGCAGGCGCTGGACAGCAACCAGATCGTCATCCGCGTTTCATCTTCGGAAATCCAGTATCTCGGCAAGTCGCAATGGAGCGACAAGCTGAGCAGGATGGTGCAGTCGAAGCTGGTCGAGGCTTTCGAGAATACCGGCAAGCTTGGTGGCGTCGGCGTGCCGGGGCAGGGCCTGGCGATCGACTATCAGGTCGTCACCGACATTCGTTCCTTCGAGATCAATACCGTAGGCGGCCAGAAAACCGCGACGGTCGAAATCTCGGAAAAGATTCTGAACGACCGCACGGGTACGGTAAAGGCGCAGAATATCTTCCGGAAGGTCGTGCCCGTCAGCGGCGGCAGCAATCCCGATTTCGTGCGGGCGCTGGATGCCGCGTTTGCGGGCGTGACCAGCGAGCTTGTCGATTGGACGTTGCGCTCGCTTTAAGGGCCATTATCGCTCCATCAGTTCTTTGAGAGTCCCGAGATCTTTCAACACATGCGCGGCATCGGCCGCGAACTGCTCTTCGGTCATGCCGGGGAGCTGAAGCAAGGTGAACATGACCTCGCAGCCGTCGCCATTCGGCACGATCCGCAGCGCGTTGTGAACCTGAAGACCGGAATCCAAGGTCACCCTGTGGTCGAGGACGCCGAAGTCGTTGCGGGCGGCGAAGCGTACGCGGGCGGTGCCAAGAATGCCCTCCGCGATCCAGTCCTCTCCATCCTGCTTCAATCCCGATGCCAGGCCGGAAGCCCATAGCGGCATGTTTTCCGGACGGCTGGCAAAACCGTAGACCTCCGTCCAGTGACGATCGATGGAGATATGCACGATCTTCGCGATCATGGTCGACATAATGGTCTCCTCCTCTATATTTTCTCTCGGCGGACTGGCGATCGGCTGCGGGCTCGCGCGCATGGAAAATGGATGGGCCGCGAATCCCGCAACATTTTTGCACAGTCCTGCAAAGCGGGCGATTCGGGGCTGTCGAAGGCTTGCCGTTTCACGCTCGGAATGCAACAACAACGCCCAACGCAGGCCGTCGCAACTCGCATCGATTGACGGAGGCATTGCGTCCTATCGGATGTTGCCGCGTCCTCTGCGCCACCGGCGCGGCGCCGGATGTGGTCAACGACTCATTGGAGGATTGTCGTGGAAAAGGCAGAAATCGGGCTGATCGGTCTTGCTGTGATGGGATCGAATCTGGCGCTCAACATTGCCGAAAAAGGCAACAAGATCGCGGTGTTCAACCGGACGCCGCAAGTGACGGACGAATTCTATGCGAATGCGGGCGCGCTTAAGGACAAGATCATTCCTTGCAAGACGATCGAGGAGTTCGTCGAGGCGATCCGCCCGCCGCGGCCGATCATTATCATGATCAAGGCCGGCGAGCCGGTGGATCAGCAGATGGCGGCGCTGCAGCCGCATCTCGACAAGGGCGACATCATGATCGATGCCGGCAACGCCAATTTCCGCGACACCATGGCCCGCTTCGATCGCCTGAAGGATACTGGCCTGACATTCATCGGCATGGGCGTGTCCGGCGGCGAGGAAGGGGCGCGTCATGGCCCGTCCATCATGGTCGGCGGCACCGAGGATTCCTATAAGCGCGTCGAAAAAGTCCTGACGTCGATCGCTGCAAAATACAACGACGATCCCTGCGTTGCCTGGCTCGGCAATGACGGCGCCGGTCATTTCGTCAAGACCATTCACAATGGCATCGAATATGCCGACATGCAGATGATCGCCGAAATCTACGGCATCCTGCGAGATGGACTCGGCAAGAGCGCCGCCGAAATCAGCGGTATCTTCGGCGACTGGAACAAGGGCCGGTTGAATTCCTACCTGATCGAGATCACCGAAAAGGTTCTGGCCGCCAAGGATCCGGCGACCGGTAGCGCCATGCCGGACGTCATCCTCGACAAGGCCGGCCAGAAGGGCACCGGCAAGTGGTCTGCGATCGAAGCGCAGAACATGGGCATTCCGGCGACCGCCATCGAAGCCGCCGTTGCAGCCCGTAGCCTTTCGGCTCTCAAGAGCCAGCGCGAGGCCGCCGAAAAGATCTTCGGCACGCCGGATTACAAGTTCCCGATCGCCTTCGGTCCCGACCTGTTGAAGGATCTGGAACTGGCGCTGTTCGCCGCCAAGATCGGCGCTTACGCGCAGGGCTTTGCTGTCATGGCCGAAGCATCGAAGGAGTTCAACTGGTCGCTGCCAATGCCTGTCATCGCCAAGATCTGGCGAGCCGGCTGCATCATTCGTTCGCAGTTCCTCGACGAGATCACCAGCGCCTTCACCAAGGCGCCTGATGCGGCAAACCTGATCGTTACACCGGCCTTCGGTGAGATGGTCAAAGAATCGATCCCGTCGCTGCGGCGCATCGTTTCGGCCGCCACGGCATCCGGCCTGCCGGTTCCGGCGCTCGCTTCGGCGCTCACCTATTTCGACGCCTATCGTCAGGCTCGCGGCACCGCCAACCTGATCCAGGCCCAGCGCGACTTCTTCGGCGCGCACGGCTTCGACCGTATCGACGGCAAGGACATCCATCACGGCCCATGGGGCAGTGGCGCAAACGGCTGAGTGAGCTGCAGAATCTAAACTGAAAAGGCCCGCCGGCGAAATCCGGCGGGCCTTTTACCGTCAGCTCTTCGGCCAGACAGGCGAGCTGATGCTTTGCAGCAATTCCGGTTCTATCCCGTCGATGCGGGCGATGACGGATTTGGCCAGCTCTCGGCCGCCATGACGAACATCCTCATAAATCGTGATGATTTCCGGGCGGATCCAGTTCAGCACGTCGGTCGATTGCTTGGCGACCATATCGATATCACGGCCGAGGCGGAAACCAGCCGCCTCGATGCCGGCATTGACGGCAATGGCGCCGCCGCCGCTGGAACAGACGATTCCATCAGGCGGATGAGGAGAGCGCATCAGCGCCTCGACGCTGTCCCTGATATCGGCCAGCGGCGCATCGGTCGTTACCCTCAGCGGGATCTCCTCGGCGCCGTATTCGTGCAGGCCGATCTGGAAGCCGATGCGGATATGCGAGTAGTAGGTCAGCTTGCTGGCGGGCTGCAGCAGCGCCAGGCGACGCCGCCCCTTGGCGACCAGTGCACGAACGGCCTCGTGGGCGAAGGCCTCGTTGTCGAAGTCGTGGAAAGGGTGAACGATGCCCATGTCCGTCCGCCCGTGCGTGGCGAAGGGCAGGCCGCGTTCGTGCATCAACCGAACACGCGGATCATCCGGCTCCGTACGCGATATGATGACGCCATCCGCAGAGCCGGTGTCGAGGATATAGCGCACGGGAACCAAGGGGTCCTTGCTGTGCGAGTGCGGCGTGATGACCAGGTGGTATTGCGTGCCGGCCAGAACCTCTGAAATTCCGAAGACCATCTGGCTGGTGAAGCCCATGATCTCCTCGTCGATGCTCAGCACCAGCGCGATGACATTGGTCTTGCCGGTCCTCAGGCGCACGCCGGCGCGATTCGGCTGATAGCCCAATTGCCGGGCAACCATGCGCACCCGCTCCTTGGTCTCGGCGCCGATATCGGGGGCATCCTTCAATGCGCGCGAAACGGTGGTAATTCCAAGCCCCGTCATGAAGGCGATCGTCTTCAGTGTCGGCCGCTCCGGTGCGGGCTGAGTGCCGCCCCCTGACGTTTTCTTATTGTCCATTTCGTACAAGCTCGCCTCCCGGCCGCCTCCCGCGGCCAATCCGCTTATATTGCTCACGCCAGTATCGCAAGCATAGACGCAATGCGACTGTTCCTCCGCCAATGATCAAAACTGTAACGATACAGTACGAATGTCGAGCTTTATTTTCGGTGCATCTTTTGTCTAAATTCCTAAAGGTTGCATCGCTGCTTACCCATCGAAAGCTTTGCAGCCGCGGAGCTGCATCTGGGAAATTGTGGAGGTGGTTTTTAAAAATATAAAACAAAATCAGCTATTTATGGAAAGATCCTTGAAGGGATTTCAGTTGAATGAGCTCTGTACAGACCGCGTATTCAACAAGAAATACTTACTCATAGGTTGTATATTCAACTATCTTCAAAAAAATCACGAGTTGGCGGTTGCGCGGCGAAAATGATTCGACTAGGTTTTTCCGGCAACGTTTCAGTGAGGGAGGAGAACTCATGAATATCCGTTTGATGGCGACAGCGCTTGCTGCGTCGGTCGTGTTGCCGCTGGGGGTAGCCAACGCGACGGATTTGGAAGTAACCCATTGGTGGACGTCCGGCGGCGAAGCTGCTGCGGTGGCCGAACTGGCAAAGGCGTTCGACGCCACCGGCAATCATTGGGTTGATGGTGCGATTGCCGGCTCCGGCGGTACTGCGCGTCCGATCATGGTCAGCCGCATCACCGGTGGCGATCCGATGGGCGCCACCCAGTTCAACCACGGCCGCCAGGCCGAGGAGCTTGTGCAGGCCGGCCTCATGCGCGACCTGACCGATGTCGCCACCAAGGAGCACTGGAAGGATGTCATACGCCCGTCCAGCCTGCTCGATTCCTGCACGATCGACGGCAAGATCTATTGCGCCCCGGTCAATATCCACTCCTGGCAATGGCTCTGGCTCTCGAACGCAGCCTTCAAGAAGGCCGGCGTCGAGGTTCCGAAGAACTGGGATGAGTTCGTTGCCGCTGGTCCGGCACTGGAGAAGGCCGGTATCGTTCCGCTCGCCTTGGGTGGTCAGCCTTGGCAGGCCGCGGGTGCCTTCGACGTGTTGATGGTCGCCATCGCCGGCAAGGATACCTTCCAGAAGGTATTCGGAGACAAGGATAAGGAAGTCGCTGCCGGACCGGAAATCGCAAAGGTCTTCAAGGCTGCCGACGATGCCCGCAAGCTGTCCAAGGGCTCCAATGTCCAGGATTGGAACCAGGCCACGAACCTCGTGATCACCGGCAAGGCCGGCGGTCAGATCATGGGCGACTGGGCGCAGGGCGAGTTCGCGCTGGCGGGCCAGAAGGCCGGCACGGATTATACTTGCCTTCCTGGCCTCGGCGTCAATGAAGTCATCTCGACAGGGGGCGATGCATTCTACTTCCCGCTGTTGAAGGACGATGCCAAATCCAAGGCTCAGGAAGTGCTGGCCAAGACACTGCTCGATCCGAAGACGCAGGTCGCCTTCAACCTGAAGAAGGGCTCGCTGCCCGTTCGTGGTGACGTGGATCTCGCGCAAGCCAACGACTGCATGAAGAAGGGCCTCGAGATCCTGAAGAAGGGTAACGTGATCGAGGGTACGGACCAGCTTCTTTCCGCCGATACCCAGAAGCAGAAGGAGGACCTGTTCTCCGAGTTCTTCGCAAATCCCGCGATGACGCCGGAAGCGGCACAGAAGCGCTTCGTAGACATCATCGCCGCGGCCGATTGACCTCTACCTTCTCGCTGTAGTGATACCGGCTTCGCGTAGCGGGCCGGTATCACGGCCGGGACACATAGCGTGATCCGGTTTGCCACAGCGGCCCTCCCGGACGACGGATCCGCATCTATGTGGCGGTTGCCGAGAGTGAGGGGAAGCGCAGGAACCGTGGTCAAAACCCAGTTTCTGATCGTCGAAGCAGTTGCGATGCAGAAGGAGCTACAATGACGGGTCAAGCGAAAGCCGGCCGGCCAAATCAATATCTGCGCAATCTGAACTCGAAGATTGCATCCATTCCTATGATCCTGACGGCTGTCGTCATCTTCCTTGGCGGCTCAATCTGGACAGTGGTTTATTCTTTCACCAGTTCAAAGCTGCTGCCTCGCCTCAGCTTTGTGGGGCTGGATCAGTACCATCGCCTGTGGGCGGCGCCACGGTGGATTATGTCCATCGAGAATCTTGCGATTTATGGTGTGCTGTCCATGATCTTCAGTCTCGTCATCGGCTTCGTGCTGGCGGCGTTGATGGACCAGAAGATCAGGTTCGAAAACACCTTCCGCACGATTTTCCTCTATCCTTTCGCCCTCTCTTTCATCGTCACCGGTCTGGTCTGGCAGTGGCTTCTCAATCCTGAATTCGGCATCCAGTCGGTGGTGCGTTCGCTCGGCTGGACGAGTTTCACCTTCGATCCGCTCTATACGCCGAGCATCGTTATCTATGGCGTGCTGATCGCCGCACTCTGGCAGGGAACGGGTCTTGTAATGTGCCTCATGCTCGCCGGCCTGCGCGGCATCGATGAGGACATATGGAAAGCCTCCCGCGTAGATGGGATTCCTATGTGGAGGACCTATCTGTTCGTTGTCATTCCGATGATGCGGCCCGTTTTCATTACGACGCTGGTCATTATCGCCAGCGGCATTGTCAAGGTCTACGACCTCGTCGTCGCGCAAACCAGCGGCGGCCCTGGCATCTCGTCCGAAGTCCCGGCCAAATATGTCTATGACTACATGTTCCAGGCGCAGAACCTCGGTCAGGGATTTGCAGCCTCCACCATGATGCTGGTGACCGTTGCGATCATCATTATCCCCTGGGCCTACCTGGAATTCGGCGGAGGGCGCAAGCGTGGCTGATTCTGTTACTCTCAAGAATGCGAATGGCAGCGAGGCCGCGAGCGGCAAGACCTTCTCCGGACCGAACGGCCGCAAGCCGCGCCCGGCGCTCTCTGGCCGCAACATCATGCTTTACGGCACGCTCTTCGTTGCCGCAGTCTATTACCTGCTGCCGCTCTATGTGATGATTGTCACCTCGCTGAAAGGAATGCCGGAAATCCGGCTTGGCAATATCTTCTCGCCGCCGCTCGAGATCACATTCGAACCATGGGTGAAAGCCTGGGCGACGGCCTGCACCGGTCTCAATTGCGACGGCCTTTCCCGTGGCTTCTGGAATTCGGTTCGCATCACCGTACCGTCCACGATCCTCTCGATCGCGATCGCTTCGGTGAACGGTTATGCGCTTGCCAACTGGCGCTTCAAGGGGGCGGATCTCTTTTTCTCCATCCTCGTCGTCGGCGCGTTCATTCCCTATCAGGTGATGATCTATCCGATCGTCATCGTGCTGCGCGAAATCGGTATCTATGGCACGCTCAGCGGACTTATCCTGGTGCACAGCATCTTCGGTATGCCGATCCTGACGCTTCTGTTCCGTAATTATTTCGCATCGCTGCCGGTGGAGCTCTTCAAGGCTGCGCGCATCGACGGCGCGGGTTTCTGGCAGATTTTCCTGCGCATCATGCTGCCCATGTCGCTGCCGATCTTCGTCGTCGCAATGATCCTGCAGATCACGGGAATTTGGAACGACTTCCTGTTCGGCGTCGTCTTCACCCGGCCGGAATATTATCCGATGACCGTGCAGCTCAACAATATCGTCAATTCTGTCCAGGGCGTGAAGGAATACAACGTCAACATGGCGGCAACGATCCTGACGGGTCTCGTTCCGCTGGTCGTCTATTTCGTCTCCGGACGGCTTTTCGTCCGGGGCATCGCCGCCGGCGCAGTGAAGGGGTGATCCATGACCAGCAGCGTTTCCATCAAAGACCTTTCGCTGAATTTTGGCGCCGTCAACGTCCTGAAAACTCTCAACCTCGAGATCAATGACGGCGAATTCCTGGTGCTCCTCGGCTCGTCGGGCTGTGGCAAGTCGACTTTGCTCAATTGCATTGCCGGTCTGCTGGATATCAGCGAAGGCCAGATCTTCATCAAGGGCAAGAACGTCACCTGGGAAGAGCCCAAGGACCGCGGCATCGGCATGGTGTTCCAGTCCTACGCGCTCTATCCGCAGATGTCGGTCGAAAAGAACCTGTCCTTCGGTCTGCGTGTGGCCAAGGTGCCGAACGACGAGATCAAGAAGCGCATCGCGCGTGCGGCCGAGATCCTGCAGATCGAGCCGCTCTTGAAGCGCAAGCCGGCAGAGCTTTCGGGCGGCCAGCGCCAGCGCGTGGCGATCGGCCGCGCACTGGTGCGCGATGTCGACGTCTTCCTCTTCGACGAGCCCTTGTCGAACCTCGATGCGAAGCTACGTTCTGAGCTGCGTGTGGAAATCAAGCGGCTGCACCAGTCGCTGAAGAACACGATGATCTACGTCACGCACGACCAGATCGAGGCACTGACGCTCGCCGACCGCATCGCCATCATGAAGAACGGCGTCATCATGCAGCTCGACGATCCCACAACGATCTATAACGAGCCACGCAATCTCTTCGTCGCCGGCTTCATCGGATCGCCTTCGATGAACTTCCTGAAGGGCGAATTGGTGAACCGCGAAGGCAAGGTCGTGTTTGCCACCAACGACGTGCTATTCTCGCTCGATGGCTACAGGGCCGGTGAGGCATTGCAGGCCGGGCGCAAGGTCGTACTCGGCGTACGTCCCGAGCACATCAAGGTCAACGAGGAATTGGCGCCGGGCGCGGAGGCGCACAATGCCACCGTCGATATCGAAGAGCCGATGGGGGCTGACAATCTGCTTTGGCTGAAGCATGCCGGCCATACCATGTCGGTGCGCGTCAACGGTGCCAGGCGTTTTAGCCCCGGTACGGGCGTGAAGCTTGGCTTTGACATGTCTGTCGCATCGCTCTTTGATGCGCAGACAGAACTCAGAATATGATCATATGCATGGGGGCGGCCTTGCCGCCTCCTTTTTACAGCGGTCCGGGGAGGTCCGATGTCATCTTCGATCAACGATAATTTTGCCATCGATCTGGCTGGCTCGTGGAAGCTCACGTCTCCCGGCAGCGATCATTCTCTTTTCATGTCTCTGCCCGGTGATGTCCATGCCGCGCTCAATGCGGAAGGCCTCATCCCCGATCCCTATTTCGGCCGGAACGAGGAGGTCGTGCAGTGGGTCGCCAAGCAGGATTGGGAACTGAGACGCAGCTTCACTCTCGATGACACTGGTGGCGACTGGTATCTCGATATCGACTATCTCGACACCGTCGCAAGTGTCTATGTCAATGACGCGTTGGTGCTCGAAGCCGATAATTGCTTCCAGCGCTATCGCCCCGATGTCTCGAAGGTATTGAAGGCGGGCGAGAACAACATTCGCATCGTCCTGCATTCGAGCATCAAAGAGGGGGCGGAGCTGCAGGCGAAGCAGCCCTTCTACATCCCATACAGCACAAACAATTCGCCGATCCCGAACGGCAACATGCTGCGCAAGCCGCAATGCCATTTCGGCTGGGACTGGAACATCGCGATTGCGCCGCTCGGCCTTTACGGCACGATCGCGCTGAAGAAGCTCGAAATCGCCCGCATCGAGAACGTCGTCACCCAACAGATCCACAATGACGACGGTTCCGTCGATCTGAAGGTGACGGTGGCGCTGTTTGCCAAGGGAACGGGCGTTGCGCAGCTTTATTTCGAACTGGATGACGAGTGGGTGCGCCTCGATGTCGGCGTCAATGCCGGGGAAACCTCGATCACCCATCTCTTCCATGTCGACAAGCCGAAGCTTTGGTGGCCAGCCGGCAATGGTGAGCAGACGCTTTATGCTCTGTCGGTAGAGACGAATTTCGAGACCGTCACGCGGCAGATCGGCCTGCGGACGGTCGAGCTCATCACCGACGAGGACGAGGCCGGCAGCCGTTTTGCGCTGAAGGTGAACGGCCGCGAGATCTTTGCTCGCGGGGCCAACTGGATTCCGGCCGACGCGCTGTTTTCGCGCTCCAAGCCGGAGCTGACCGAGGATCTGCTGCAATCGGCCGCTGCGGCCAACATGAACATCATCCGCGTCTGGGGCGGCGGCTTCTACGAGCACGACTGGTTCTACGATATTTGCGACCGGCTCGGGTTGATGGTGTGGCAGGACTTCATGTTCGCCTGCAATCTCTATCCCTCGACCGGCGATTTCCTGGAGAACGTCGAAGCCGAAGTGGATTATCAGGTTCGTCGGTTGGCGACGCATCCCTCGATCGTCCTCTGGTGCGGCGACAACGAACTGGTGGGCGCACTTACCTGGTTCGAGGAATCTCGTAAGGATCGCGATCGCTACCTCGTTTCCTATGATCGCCTGAACCGGACGATCGAGCGGGCGATGAAGAAGGCCGCGCCGGATGCGATCTGGTGGCCGTCGAGCCCGGCGTCCGGCTATCTGAACTTCGGCGATGCCTGGCATGCCGATGGCTCCGGCGACATGCATTACTGGTCGGTCTGGCACGAGAACAAGTCGTTCGACAATTATCGCACCGTTCATCCGCGCTTCTGCTCGGAATTCGGCTTCCAGTCCTACACCTCGATGCCTGTCATTAAGACCTATGCCGAGGCGAAGGATATGAACATCGCATCCCCGGTGATGGAGCTGCACCAGAAGAATGCCGGCGGCAACGAGCGCATCGCCGGCACGATGTTCCGCTATTTCCGCTTCCCGAAGGATTTTCCGAACTTCGTCTATCTGAGCCAGGTCCAGCAGGGCCTCGCGATCAAGACGGCGGTGGAATATTGGCGATCGCTGAAGCCGCATTGCATGGGCACGATCTACTGGCAGCTCAACGACACCTGGCCAGTGGCTTCGTGGTCGAGCCTGGATTACGGCGGCCGATGGAAGGTGATGCACTATCTGGTGCGACGCTTCTTCCAGCCGGTATCGGTCGCGGCGATCCCGTCGGAGGATAACAAGACGATCCGCTTCTCGCTGGTCAACGATACCAATGCGGACGTGACCGCGGATATTTCGGTTTCGCTGCTCAAGCTTGATGGCGAGCGTGTGCCGTTGACGACGGCGCATGCGGTCTGCACCCCGGATGCGGCGGTGGTCGCGCTGTCGATCGATGCGGATCAGGTTCCTGCCGATTGCCTGCTGGCGTGGCGTTTCACCGCATCGAACGGCATGGGCGGTGAGGGGCATTATGTCCACGGCACCTATAAGGCTCTGGAGCTTCAGCCCGGGGGCCTGACGGTGCTGAGGGAGGAGAAGGAGGAAAACGGTACGGTGGAGCTCACCGTCACCGCAAAGGGACTTGCGCTGTTCGTGATGATCGAGAGCGAGACTGAGGGGCGCTACTCTGACAACGCCTTCGATCTTGCCGCCGGCGAAAGCCGCCGCATCGTCTTTACGCCGGCCAAGCCATTGGCAGGCGGCGTGCCTGCATTCCGTATCTACGATCTCCAATCCAGCCAATCGGTGGATTGAGCTATTCCGCCGCAGCGGCGGCGATTTCGGGCTACAAGCTCATGACAGACGGCCACGAGGCCATGGAGGACTAGCGATGACGAAACTTGGATTTCAGCTTTATAGCGCCCGCAATTTCCAGCCCTATTCCGAGATTTTCGTAAAGCTCGGCAAAGCCGGCTATGCGGAAGTCGAGGGCTTCGGCGGCATCTACGCCGACCTCGACGAGGCGGGCCTGAAGAGCCTGCGCGCCGAACTCGACAAAAACGGCCTGACGATGGCAAGCGGCCATTTCAGCCCGGATTTCCTTGATGGCCAGGTCCAGAAGTCGCTGACGATCGGCAAGATCCTTGGCATGGACTCGATCTATGCCCCGCATCTGGCCGCCGATCAACGCCCGACGAACGCAGCCGGCTGGCTTGCTTTCGGCAAGCGCCTGCAGGAGATGAGCAAGCCTTACAAGGATGCAGGCTTCGAATTCGGCTGGCACAATCATGATTTCGAGTTCGTCAAGCAGGCCGACGGCTCTCTACCGATCGAGCAGATCTTCGAAGGCGCTCCGGATATTTCCTGGGAAGCCGATATCGCCTGGGTCATCCGCGGCGGCGGCGATCCCTTCGCCTGGATCGAAAAGCTCGGTTCGCGCATCACGGCCGTCCACGTCAAGGACATCGCGCCGGCAGGCGAAAACAAGAATGAAGACGGCTGGGCCGACCTTGGATATGGTACGGTTCCCTGGGCCAAGCTGATCAAGACGCTGGCCGGCACCAAGACCAAGCATTACGTTATCGAACATGACAATCCGAGCGACGTCGATCGCCTGATCACGCGCTCCATCGCATCCTTCAAGAGCTTTTGAGGCATTTCCACATGGCTAAGGAACTTGGCGTCGGCATCATCGGATGCGGCAACATCTCAACGACTTATTTCAAGCTCGCGCCGCTCTTCAAGGGGCTCAATGTGCTGGCTTGCGCTGATATCAACATGGACGCGGCGCGCTTGCGCGCCGAGGAATACAAGGTCAAGGCCCAGACCATCGATGAACTGCTCGCCAATGACGAGCTCGACGTCATCGTCAACCTGACCATCCCGGACGCACATTTTCCGGTTTCGAAGCGCATTCTCGAGGCGGGAAAGCATGTCTACTCCGAAAAGCCGCTGGTGCTGACTCTGGAGCAGGGCGAAGAACTGCGGCGTATCGCCAAGGAGAAGGGGCTGGCCGTCGGCTGCGCCCCCGACACTTTCCTTGGCGGTGCGCATCAGCTCGCGCGCAAATTCATCGATGACGGCGGCGTCGGTCGCATCACCTCGGGCTCCTGCCATGTCATGAGCCCAGGCATGGAAATGTGGCATCCGAACCCGGACTTCTTCTTCCTGCCGGGGGGCGGCCCGATCCTCGACCTTGGTCCCTATTATATCGCCAATCTAATCAACCTGATCGGACCGGTGAAGCGTGTCGGTGCCATGACGTCCATGGCATCGCCGACCCGCACAATCACCAGCGAGCCGCGCAACGGCGAAATCATTCCGGTGAAGACGCCGACGACGATCCAGGCGCTTCTGGAATTCGTCAGCGGTGCGACGATCACGCTGACGGCGAGTTGGGATGTCTGGTCGCATCGCCATGCCAATATGGAACTCTACGGCACCGAGGGTTCGCTCTACGTGCCCGACCCGAACTTCTTCGGTGGTACGGTGGAAGCCAGCGGCCGCGACAAGGACATCAAGCCGCTCGAGAACTGGGCGCATCCCTTCGGCATAGCCAACCAGGAAAGCCCGAGCGGCCCGCGCGCCAACTACCGCACGGCCGGTCTTGCCGACATGGCGGCATCGCTGATCGACGGGCGCGATGCGCGTTGCTCGCTCGACCGCACGCTGCATGGCGTCGACGTCATGACGTCGATCCTGAAGTCGGGTGCGGAAAACCGCTTCATCGATCTGACCACGACCTGCACGCAGCCGGCGGCACTCGGCATCGAAGAGGCGCAAGCGCTCTTGAAGTAAGCATAGGAAAAGCTAGTTTGCGCGCGGGGCAACCCGCGCGCTTTTCATCTCAAAGGAATAGTTATCATGGCTTGGCAACCGGCATCCGACCGCTATGCGAAAATGAAATACAACAGGGTTGGCCGCTCCGGTCTGAAGCTGCCGGCGATTTCGCTGGGACTCTGGCACAATTTCGGTGGTGACACGCCACATGACCGCAAGATCGATATGTGCCGCACGGCTTTCGATCTCGGCATCACCCATTTCGATCTTGCCAACAATTACGGTCCGCCTCCCGGCAGTGCCGAGACTGCCTTCGGCGAGATCCTGCGCTCCGAATTCGCCGGCTTGCGTGATGAACTCATCATATCGTCCAAGGCAGGCTACGACATGTGGCCGGGTCCTTACGGAGAATGGGGCAGCCGCAAGTATCTGATCGCCTCCTGCGACCAGAGCCTGAAGCGCATGGGGCTCGACTATGTCGACATCTTCTATTCACACCGCTTCGACCCTGATACGCCGCTCGAAGAAACCTGCGCCGCGCTCGATCATATCGTCCGTTCGGGCAGGGCGCTGTACGTCGGCATTTCTTCTTACAACTCGCAGCGTACGCGCGAGGCTGCCGCTATCCTTAAGGAACTCGGCACTCCATGCCTCATTCATCAGCCGAGCTACTCCATGCTCAATCGCTGGGTCGAGGATGACGGTCTGGTGGATACGCTTGATGAGCTCGGCATCGGCTCCATCGTCTTTTCGCCGCTTGCCCAGGGCATGCTGACGACGAAATATCTGGGCGGCATTCCGGAGGACAGCCGCGCCGCGCAGAACCACTTCCTGAAGCGGGATTTCATTCGTCCGTCGATCATCGACAATATCCGCAAACTCAACGAGATCGCCGAGAAGCGCGGCCAGACGCTGGCGCAGATGGCGATTGCCTGGGTTCTGCGCGGCGGCCGTATCACCTCGGCATTGATCGGCGCCAGCCGTTCGTCGCAAATCGTCGATTGCGTCAAGGCACTCGACAATCTCGACTTCACGGCCGAAGAGCTGAAGGAGATCGATGTCTACGCCCGTGAGGCCGACGTCAATCTCTGGGCCAAGTCGGCCGAGCGCGACTGATAAGCTTGAGACGCCCGGAACCAGCTTCCGGGCGTTTTGCTTTGTCCGGGTGGAGCGGATATGCAGGTGGTCGGTCATTGTATCCATTGCCGTCCGAACGGCGCATATTAAGGTGTTCTCTGGAGGAGATGTTCCATGATCCGCAACCCGATCCTGCCGGGCTTCAATCCCGATCCGTCCATCTGCCGCGTCGGTGAGGACTACTATATCGCCACATCGACATTCGAATGGTATCCGGGCGTGCAGATCCATCATTCGCGCGATCTGGTGAACTGGACCTTGGTGCGCCGGCCACTCGAGCGTTCATCACAGCTCGACATGCGCGGCGAGCCCGATAGCTGCGGCATTTGGGCGCCGTGCCTTTCCCATGCGGATGGCTTGTTCTGGCTCGTCTATACCGACGTCAAGCGCTACGACGGCAACTTCAAGGACGCGCATAATTATATCGTGACCGCGCCGACCATCGAAGGCGAATGGTCCGAGCCGTCCTACGTCAATTCCTCCGGTTTCGACCCATCGCTCTTCCATGACGATGATGGACGCAAATGGTTCGTCAACATGCAGTGGAACCAACGAACGGAGAGCTATGGCGGCTCCCCGAAGACGCCGGCCTTCGACGGCATTCTCCTGCAGGAATGGGATGCGGCGGCGAAGTGCCTCAAGGGGCCGATCAGGAATATCTTCTCGGGCACCGATCTTGGCCTGGTCGAAGGACCGCATCTCTTCAAGCGCGATGGCTGGTATTATCTGACCACTGCCGAAGGCGGCACCGGCTATGATCACGCCGTGACCATGGCGCGTTCGCGCAATCTCGAGGGCCCCTATGAGCTGCATCCGAACAAATACCTGATCACGTCCAAGGATCATCCGGAGGCTGCGCTGCAGCGGGCGGGACATGGCCAGTATGTCGAGACGCATGACGGTCGGTTCTACCACACGCATCTATGCGGCCGGCCATTGCCGCCGCATCGCCGTTGCACGCTCGGCCGCGAAACCGGCCTGCAGAAATGCGTTTGGAAGGACGACGGCTGGCTTTACCTGGAAAACGGCACCAGCGTGCCAGATGTCGAGGTGCCTGGCCTGACTGGCGCCGAGCGCATCGAGAAGCCCCGCCGCAGCGGCTATAATTTTGACGAGCGCACATTGCCCATGGATTTCCAGTGGCTGCGCACCCCAAAGCCGGAGCGGATCTTCAGCCTGATAGAGCGATCAGGCCATCTCAGGCTTTTCGCCCGTGAGAGCATCGGCTCCTGGTTCGAGCAGGCTCTCGTCGCCCGCCGGCAGGAACATCACAGCTTCCGCGCCGAGACGGTCGTCGAATTCGAGCCGGATACCTATCAGCAGGTCGCCGGTCTGACGCATTACTACAATCGCTTCAAGCTGCATGCGATTGCCGTGACCCTGCATGAAAAGCTCGGGCGCTGCGTCACCATCATGACCTGCCCCGGCGACTATCCGAACGGCCGTTTGAGCTTTCCGATCGATGCCGGCGTCGCCGTGCCCGACGGGCGGATCCAGCTTGCCATGGAGGTGCGCGACAACGACCTTCAGTTCTTCTGGCAGGCGGAAGGCATGGGGGCGTGGCAGGCCATCGGTCCCGTCCTCGATGCCGGTGTTATTTCGGATGAGGGCGGTCGTGGTGAACATGGCTCGTTCACTGGCGCGTTTGCCGGCATGTTCGCCTTCGACACGTCGGGCCGGGCGAAGACGGCGGATTTCGACTGGTTCAATTATGATGAGCTATGAAGTCGTTAGCGGCTTGTGACGGTGTTTGAGGAAATTCACACAAGCTAATCATTTTCATTACGAAATTGTAATCCAACCGTCAGATTTGCTTCATGTCCGGCGGGATAGGTTCGCGCGCAGATTCTGAAACGAGGAAACAACCAATGAGAAAAATCTTCACCGTCCTTCTTGCGGCGTCGGTCCTGGCGATGCCGCTGGCTGCGACAGCGCAAGTCAAGCCAACGCCGACTGGCAAACAGGTCGTCGTTCAGAAGGAAGTGGTGAAGAAGAAGGTGGTCGTCCGCAAGGGCGGCTGGGTCAAAGGTCGTCGTCTGTCCGCTTCCGACCGACGTCGTGCGACTGAGATCGACTATCGTGCTCTTCGTCTGACGTCGCCGCCGCGCGGTTATCATTGGGTTCGCATCAATAACAGCATCCTGCTTGTCGGGATTACGAGCGGGCTGATTTCGAAGGTGCATGACGCCCGATAGGTTTCGACCGGACCTTGGCGACGAGAAAAGGCGACCTTCGAGGTCGCCTTTTTCGTATCAATGATTGATATCGGCTTGAATCAAAATCCCCGGCATTTAACCGGGGATTTTATGCACTTTGTCTTGCTTCAATCTCAGCTCAGGCGGCCCGCGGCATGTGCCAGCATGGTATAGACCTTGCCGGTGTCGGAGGTGAGATAGGATTGCGTGACGGTGCGGTCGCGATCGGTGCGGGCAACGTCGGCAAGCAGCTTTTCGAAATCGGCGATGTAGCGATCGACCGCGGTGCGGAATTCCGGCTCGCGATCATACTTGCGCTTGATCTCGTCGAACGTCTGCTGGCCCTTGAGCGTGTAGAGACGGCGGGTGAAGACATCCCGTTCGCCGCGCTGGTAGCGGCGCCACAGATCGACCGAAGCATCATGATCGATGGCACGGGCAATATCCACCGATAGGGAGTTCAGCGACTCGACGACGTGACGCGGATTGCGGGCCACGGGAGCCGCCGCCGTTTCTGTCTGTTGACGCGGTGCGGTCTGGCGGGGTGGCGGCAGGTCGGCGTTCTCGTCGCGAGAAGCGCCGCGCAGCAGATCGCTGATCCAGCCGCCACCTGCCGTTTCCTGACGAACCGGAGCGGGCGTCTCTGCCGGTCGCTGCGGCTGAGCAGCCGGGATGGAGCCGCGCAGGCCCAAGGATTCGATCGAAGGCTGCGACGGCTGCTGTAGGCTCTGCTGGGGAGCGGGCTGCTGGGGCGCAGGTTGTTGCGGAGCAGGCTGTTGCGGCCTGGGAGCGGCGGCGGCGGTCGGGGCAGGTGCCGCCGGCCGCGGGCGCTGGGCCGGCTGTACGTCTGCCAGCGCGCGAGCTGAGGGCTCTGAGATCTCCAGCTGCTGCGTCGAGCGGCCGACGATCTGCGAGATGTCCTGCAGGGCCTTGATCTGTTCAGCCACGGCGCGACGCATGGCGGCAGCGCTTTCCTTGGCCTCTTCGGGAAGATCGAAAGCGCCGCGCTTCAATTCGCTGCGGGTCAGGTCGAGTTCCCTGCGGATATCGCCGGCCGAACGGCGGATCTCGTCGGTTGCCCCGGCGAAGCGGCCGACAGCGTCGTCGACAGCAACACGCAGGGTCTCGCGCAGTTGCTGAGCCGCGCCATCGGACGTCTTGCCGGCTTCGGCAAACATCTGCTCGACTTCGGACAAGGAAGCCGTGAGGCCGCCGCGAAGACGGTTGCTCAGGTCATTGGAGCGACGCTCTGCACTGGCGAAGGTGCTTTCCACTGCCTGGCTTGCGTCTTCGCTGGCCTTGTGAAGTACGCCGCGCATGCTCTCTGCTGCTTCCTCGGCCCGCTTCTCCGTATCTGAGAGTACGCGGCCGATATCTGCAAAGGAAGACTGCACGCTCTGGCGCAGATTGCCGGTGACCTGATTGGAGCGCTGTTCGGCGCGGTCAAAGGCGGTTTCCACCATCGAGCCGAGGGCGCGCATGGTGTTCTCGATCTCTTCCGAACGCTGGACGAGGCCGACGGCCAGGTTCTGCAATGCCGTTTCGCGTTCTTCGAGCGTCGACACGAGATTGGACTGCGCAGCACCCAGAAGCTGGGATGCCTGCGACAGCACCTTGGAATGCTCGTCGAAGCGTCCGACGATGTTGCCGACCTGCGACAGGGTCTGGCCGGTGATTTCCGAGAGCTTGTCGACCTTGCCTTCGAGGAGGCGCGAGGAGGCCGAAACCATCTCGCCGGCCTTCGTGGCGGATTCGGCGAAGCGCACCGAGGTCGCGCTGAGGCGATCGTCCACGGTCGCGAACTCAGTGGCGGCATTGGTCAACAGACCGGCGATCGTCGAGTTGTTTTCCGCCAGGCGGGCGATGATGCCGTTGACGCTTGCCAGCAGATTGTTTTCGAGCGTGCTGACGGTGTTGACCGCGTGTTCGGTGCGCGATGCAATGGCATTGATCAGAGCGGCGTTTTCGGCGCGCAGGCGATCGCTGCTTTCCTGAGCCGCCGCCGAGATGAGGGCGGCTGCTTCCTGGCCCGTTGCCGCATAGCGGTCGACGATCGGGCGGGCCTTTTCGTCGATGAGGCGCGACAGTTCTGTGGAGCGCCCTGCCAGCATGGAGTTCAGCTCGCGGGTGCGTTCATCGAGCGAATTGCGGATCGATGCGCCGCGCGCTTCCAGTGCCTTGTCGACATCGGTCAGCGTGGCGTCGATCTGGCGGGCGCGGTCTTCCAGCGAGGTGCGGATGGCGTTTCCGCGCTCATCAAGGGCACGCTCGACCTGCGCCATGGTGGAAGCGATCTGCTCGCTGCCGCCGGTCAGCGTATTGCGGATGGACGCGCCACGGGCTTCCAGCGACTGTTCGGCTGATGACAGGGCCTGAGAGATCGTATCCACCTGACTGCTGACGAGACCTTCGGCTTCGGCAACCTTGGCGACGATCGCGTTGCCAGCCTCCGAGAAGGTCTGGGCAACGGCTGCGGCCTGGCTTGCCAGCCGGTTCTGCGTTTCGGAGACGCGGTTGACGAGATCGTCGGAGCGCTCGGTCATGGCGCGGGTGAAAGCATCGCTGTGGCTGCCGAGATTGTCGGCAAACTGCTGACCGGTACTAGCAAGCAGATCGGCAGTGCGCGTTGCTTCGCTGTCCATGCCCTGAGCGGCATCGGCAACGGCGGTGCGCAGTGTCGTGGCGAGATTTGCGGCCTTGCCCTCGATCGTGCGGTTGACGGCTTCAAGGCCGACATTGAGCGCGCGATCCATCGTCGACAGACGTTCTTCGATGCGTGCTGCGGCCTCGCTGCCGCTCCGATCTATCTGAGTTGCACCGCTCGCCAGCGTTTCGGAAAGACGGTTGCCGGCTGCGTCGACCTGGGCAGCAACGCCGCCGACGCCTTCGTGGATGCGATTCTCGAGAGTCGACAGGCTTTCCTCGACACGGGAGCCGGTTTCGGCGAAGCGGCTGGTCATGCCGTCTATCGACTGATTGAGGTTGGACGAGAAGGTCTCGGCCGAGCGAGCAATGTCGCCAGCGGCCTGCTGTATGCGGCCGGCGATATCGCCGGCGCCGCTGTTCAGGCGTTCTTCCAAAGCCCTCGCGCTGGCATCGATGCTCTGGCGCAGCGAGGCCTCGCGATCCTCGAGCGACATTTCCAGCATGCTGGCGCTGGTGGCGATGGACGTGCCGATCGCGGTCGTCTGTTCGAGCAGCGTGTTATCGAGTTGCTCATGTGCGTCGCGGAGCGTCAGGCTGATCTCGTTGCTGCGATCCTCCAGCGTCGTGCGCATGCGCTCATAGGCCGAGGCCAGGCTCTGGTCCATCTGGGACAGGCCGGCGCCGAGGGTATTTTCGAGCTGGCGCGTCGTGGTGCCGAGAACATTCTCGACCCGGTCGCTGCTGCTGCCGAGCAGTCCCGACAGGGATTCGGCATGGGCGGCAAGCGATCGGTCGAGGCGAGCCTGATTTTCGGTATAGGCGGCGCGAATGGCATCCGCCTTGTCGCCAAAGGCATCGGTCACGCGAGACTCGGCGCCGGAGACGCTGTCGAGCAGTGCATTGGCGCGCGATTCCAGGGTGTTTTCGAACCGGCTCTGGTTCTCGGCAAGAGAAATCGCAAAGGCCATGCTCTTGTCATCGAGCGTATTGGTCAGTGCTTCGTGGCCGCTGGTGACAGTGTGGGCGATAGCCTGGGCGCTGTTTGCCAGTGTTTCCTCAAGCTTTGCCTGGTTCTCCGAAAGGGCGATCGCCAGTGCCATCGTCCGGTCGTCGAGGCTGTTGACGATCTTGTCGTGGGTGCCGGCTACCGTGTCGGAAAGGGCATCCAGGCGGCCGGAAAGGGCGTTCTCGAGGCGAGACTGTGTGTCGGAAAGCGAAATGGCCAAGGCCATAGCCTTTTCGTCCAGGGCATCGGCCAGCGCAGCGTGATTGCCGGTGAATGCGTTGGTGATCGCTTCCGCGCGATTGGCGAGCGTTGCCTCGAGACGGGATTGACCGCCCGTCAGAACGTCGGAAAGTGTTCTTGTCTTACCATCAAGCGTATCGGCGACGCGCTCGGCGTGACCGGAAACGGTATCTTCCAGTCGCGCCTGGCTTTCGGAAAGGGCGATGGCGAGTGCCATCGTCTTGTCGTCCAATGTGCTGGCGACACTTTCCACATGGCCGGAGACGGTGCTTTCGAGGCGAGCCTGGCTTTCTGAAAGCGCGATGGCCAGCGCCATCGTCCTGTCATCAAGCGCGTCAGCCAATGCGGCATGATTGCCGGCAAATGCCTTGATGATCGCTTCGGCGCGATTGGCGAGCGTCTCCTCAAGATGAGCCTGTCCGCTCGTCAGCGCGGAGGCGAGCGCACTGGTCTTGCCATCCAGGGTATCGGCGACGCGCTCGGCGTGACCGGAAACGGTATCTTCCAGCCGCGCCTGGCTCTCTGCAAGCGCGCGCGCGAGTGCCTTTGTCTTTTCATCCAAAGTGCCCGCGACATGTTCGGCGTGTCCGGAGACGGCATCTTCAATACGTGACTGGCTTTCCGAGAGAGCGATGGCGAGGGCCATCGTCCTGTCGTCAAGCGCGTTGGTGACGCTTTCCGCGTGGCCGGAAACGGTGCTTTCCAGGCGAGCCTGGCTCTCTGCAAGCGCGCGCGCAAGTGCTTTTGTCTTCTCGTCCAAAGTGCCTGCGACATGTTCGGCATGTCCGGAGACGGTATCTTCAAGGCGTGCCTGGCTTTCCGAGAGAGCGATGGCGAGGGCCATCGTCTTGTCGTCGAGCGTGTCGGCGATCTTGCCGTGCGTGTCGGCAATGATACCGGTGATGGCATCGGCGCGGCTCGCCAGCGTGTTTTCGAGACGAAGCTGGTTCTCGGCAAGCGAAATCGCCAGCATCGACGTGCGCTCGTCGAGGGCCGCAGTCAGATGTTCGTGGGAGCCGGTGACGGCGTTGATGATGCCTTCCGAACGTTCGGAAAGCGTTTGCTCGAAACGCGACTGATTGTCGGCGAGAGCGCCGAACAGGGCGCCGCTGCGGGCCGCCATGACGGTGTCGATGCGCTCGTGAGCCGAGCCGAGCGCCTGCGTGATCTCGCTGGTGCGAGCCGAGAGCGTATTGTTGATGTTGTTGGCGCCGCCGGCAAAGGCTGTGGTGAGTGCTTCCGTGCCGCTTTGCAGCGCGGTCGTGACATCGCTTGTGACGCCCTGGACGGCCGACGTGAAGGCACCGGCATGCGAGGCGAGGGTCGTGTTCAATTCGCCCGTGCCCGAGGTGAGTGCCGACGAAATGCCGCTGGTGGCATTCTGGAGCGCGGACGTAATCTCGCCTGCCTTGGAGCCGATCGCGCTTTCCAGCACTTCCTGGCCGGTGGCCAGCGTCGTGGCCAGCGCGAAGGACTGGTCGGTAAGGGTGGAACCCAGGCGTTCGATGCTGGAGGTCAGTATGCCTTCCATAGCGTCGGAGTTGCTGCCCAAGGTCTCATTGATGCGAGCAAGGCTTTCCGACAGCTTGCTGTCCAGCGTACCGGCGCGCTTGTCGAAGGCGGAGGTGAATTGGGATACGCGCTCGTCGAAGGCAGTCGAAAGCTGCGCGATCGTCGACTGGAAGCGCTCATCGAAGAAACCGGAGCGAAGATCGATGTCCATGATAGCATCGTCAGCCGTCGACTGCAGGCTCTGGCGAAAGCTTGAGCCCTTTTCATCAAGCGCGGTGTTGAGCTTGGCCAGCACATCGTCGAGCGTGCCGGTGATTGAACGCTCGCCGCCTGTGAGGCTCTCGCTGATCTCCCTGGTCCGGGCCACCAACGTCTCATTCAGCTGGCGGGCGCGCTCATTGAGCGCGGTGTTGAGCTTTTCGGTGTTCGCGTCGAGCGTCGATGCCCGGGTTTCGAACTGGCCGAGCAATTCCTTGCCGCGTTCGGAAAGCGTCGACGACAGAGATTCCAGGCGTGTGTCGAATTCCTGGCTGAGGGCGAAGCCGGAAGCGTTGAGGTTCTGCAGCAGGCTGTCGGTCTTGGCGGCGAGCAGGGTGCCGATCGCGTTGACCGCAGAATCCGACTTTTCCATCAGCGCAGCGGCGCGCGTGTCGATCATCGAGGCGAAGGCTTCGCCCGAGGTCGAAAGACGCACGGCGATCTCTTCCGTCGCCAGCGACAGATCTTCCTTGATCTGGTCATGCACGCCGACGATGGACGAGCGGATCCGCTCCGCGTGGTTGACGATCGCGTCGCGCTCGGCGCCGAGTTCGTGGACGAGGCCGCGTACGCGCAGTTCATTGTCTGCGTAGCTGCGCTCCAGCGCATTGACCTCGGTGTGAACGAGGGTCTCCAGTTCGGTGGCGCGCGCAATGGTGCGCTCGATGCCTTCGTTCATAGCGGAGACTTCGCGACGCACTGCCTGGCCGACCGTCATGATGCGGTCGGAGGCGACGGTCTCAGGCTCGACGAGGCGCAAGGCCACTTCCGCCATGGAGCGGGCCGCATTGCGCATGTCATGCGCACGGGAGATCATCATGCCGAAAGCATAGAACAGGAGTACGGGAACGACGATGCCGACGATGCAGGCAATGACGCCGGGAAGGGCGGCGAGATCGGCGACGGATTGGATGTTCCGGATCTGAGTGCCGTAAAGAAGCATGGCGAGGCCGACGCCGCCGATGATCCAGAACAACGAAAAGATCGTGGCGTTGCGCACCGCATGGCTCTGGGAGCCGCCGTCCAGTGCTTTCAATATGCTGGCCGGGCTTGCCCGGTTGGCATCGTTGGCGGCTGCGAGGTTCGGGCTCTTGGGCGCTTCAGCCGGGCGTGGCGTGGCAGCCGTTGTGGTCGAGTTGCGTGCGGGGCCTGTCTTAGGGGCTGCGTCGCTCCTAGTCTGCTTGGTCGGCTCAGACAATTTTCGCTCCGGGGCATCGGGTGTAGGGCTGCTGCGAGACTCCAAGTCCTCGTCACTGAAATCGATCTGCAAAGCTTCGTCCAATGCCTGAAAGGCCTTGTCCTCGACCGACTCGATGTACTTTTTGTTCGCCATGCGGTTACGCCTCGTTACAACTCAAATCGGGCTTGCCGTGTCGTTTCCGGAAATTCCGCCGTGTCCAGAAAAGACGAACCCTGCCTCCCGTGAGGTCTTCCGTCATCGATCTCTATCGATGATGGATTTCCTATTACATTCAGAGTGGATAACTGCTTTTTCAAACGAATGTTATGAAAACATTACCACTATCCACCTCTTGGGCAAAGGCATGCGCCAAAGACCCAATTTATCAGTATCGTAGTGACACATTCCCCCAGTCATGACAATTAACTCCACGGTAAAGGCAGTGGATCATTAAGAGACCATTAACCTTCTTCGCTGGTGCAACATCATGAAAAGCCAATATTTTGAGCATGTTTAACGCACGTTAACCATGTCTGGAGATTTGCGCCCTGAATGTGCCAAAATTTAACTCGATGGCCATCCCCAGGCCGCAAGCATGCGGCACGTCCCACAAACAGTCACAGTTATAAGACGGGAGCATTGGCACATGGCAGCACTGAATATCGCGTTTGAATCTCCGGACAATTCGCGGGGTCCGGCCCCGTCGCGGGAGCGATCGATCGATCTGGTTCACCTTGCAAAGCAGACGATGGGCGACAAGGCCCTCGAGGTCGAGGTGCTGCAGATGTTCGCCAGGCAGGCGCGCTCCTGTCTGCAGGAGATCGGCAGCGGCGACGCCAAGCGTGTCCAGGCTGCATCGCACAAGTTGAAGGGTGCAGCCAGTGCCGTCGGTGCCTTCCGCGTGGCGGATGCGGCGGCGGCGCTCGAGAGCGATGCAGGCGATGCTGCCCGCATGGCGGCGGTTACCACCTGTGTCGTCGACGCCGAGAATTTCATTCTGAAGCTGTCGCGTTGAACTGATCCGCTGGAAAATCGGCAAATTCAGGCATTGCGCCGCCAAACGGGTGAAACCGTTTCGGTGGCGCAAATGTTGACTGCCCCAACGATTTGTTGGAAGTAAAATTCCGAACGATCCTTCACTCACGATTTCGGAATTCACTTAAATGACAAAATTGACCATCGTCGCCTTCGACGGCACGCGCTTTGACCTCAATGTCGACGAGGGCTCCACCGTGATGGAAAATGCCGTTCGCAACTCGGTGCCCGGCATCGAGGCGGAATGCGGCGGTGCGTGTGCCTGTGCCACCTGTCATGTCTATGTCGACGAGGAATGGACCGAAAGGGTCGGCAGTCCCGAGGCGATGGAAGAAGACATGCTGGATTTCGCTTTCGACGTCCGTCCCAATTCGCGCCTCTCCTGTCAGATCAAGATGAAGGGCGCCCTTGACGGGCTTGTCGTCCACGTTCCCGAACGCCAGGCCTAGAACGTCCTGCAGCCAGTGTTTTTTTGGCTGCCGCGATCATGCCGGACTGTCGGATGTAAAATCCGAAGGTTCGCTCCAAAAAGAAGCCCCGCTCTGCTAGTTTCAGCGAGCGAGGCGAGGCGGGCGCATCACCGACAGGCAAGGGAGGAAACACCTGCGGCTTGAGGACGCGCCAGGAGAACACGTAGCGCATGCTTTAAAAGGCAAACCCAGACTGCGCAGGAGAGCGAACGAACCCGCCAGCGCAGGCAATCCAATCGATCCATCAGAGATCCCGCCCAGAATTTTCGAATCATCCGGTGCGATCATCTCTACGTTCCACAGGAAAAACCTATTTCAGATTCTCGTAAAGTTCAAAGAGCGGCGCGGGCGGACGATTCACAGATATAGTGGCTCTTTTCACACAGTAGGCTGCGATCCGGCCGCTGTTTGTCCGAAATGAACATTGTTGCGTCCAGTCACTGGCCGCTTTGCCGGCCGCGATAATACAGCAGTCTTTGTATGCGGTTCTGGAAATTGATTGCTTCGATGCGGTCGAATCGCGCCTGATCGGCGTCGTGTCGGTCGGTTTCTCGCGACGTCACCTCGTTTGCCTTTTCCTGAAGCGCGTCGCAGCTGCCTGCCGACGGCAGGGAAAGGATCGCCCTCTCCATCTGGCGCGCGTGCTCGCGTGCGATTTCGACATGCCGATCCTCATGACGGCGAATATCGGCCTGCAGAGTATCCCAGATCATGGAAAGCCGCTTGCTTGCACGGCGCCGGTCACGCCAGCGGGGCAGGATGATTTCAGTATCGACAGTAACTTTCACGCCGGAAATATAACAGCGGCCATTCGTCTCGCTGTAGGTCGCGCTGCCACCGAAGCGAATCCTTGTCGCGCCGGGATGATGGCTGCTGGAGCCCATCGCGAGCGGTCCGTGCTCGTTCAACGCCGCGTCAAGCTCGTCCGCGCTCTTTCCCTTGATATCGAAATAGGAGACGGATTTACGGGCGATCACCTCCGCGTCGGCCATGCCGGGCACGCAGCACGCAAGCAACAGCGCAAGCGAAACACGGATCTTCTGGGACGCAAACGGCATTCATGTTGCTACCATGTTGAACTTCGGCGAACCTTGCGGCATAGCCACTGTGAGCGCAATATCAAGCGCAAGGTTTTTTCATTTCAATGGGATGGGATGGTTGGTGGCAGAGCTTCGCAGTCAAAGCTGGCATGTCGCGCATGGGCGCAGCCTCGATGTCGGCAAACAGAGCGTCATCATGGCTATCGTCAATGTGACGCCGGATTCCTTCTCCGATGGCGGGCACTATGAGGCCGTCGATACCGCGGTTGCGCATGCGCTCGCCTGCGTCGAGGATGGCGCCGCGATTATCGACATCGGCGGCGAATCGACGAAGCCCGGCGGTGATGCCGTCAGCGCCAGCGAAGAGCAGGGGCGGGTGCTGCCCGTCATCGAGGCGCTCCGAAGCAAGACGGATGCGTTGATATCGGTCGACACCTATCGGGCCGACACGGCGCGACTGGCGGTTGGAGCCGGCGCGCATATCGTCAACGATGTTTTCGGCCTGCAACGCGAGCCGGAGATCGCGGCTCTGGCGGCGCAGACAGGCGCCGGGCTTTGCATCATGCATACCGGTCGCGACCGGCAGAAGCTGCCCGACGTGATCGATGATCAGATGTTGTTCCTCAGTCGCTCGCTCGACATCGCCGCTGCGGCCGGCGTGAGCCGGCAGAATATCGTGCTGGATCCCGGCTTTGGCTTTGCCAAGGAGCACACGGAGGAGAATCTGGAATTGATGGCGCGTTTCAATGCATTGCTTCGATTCGAGCTGCCTCTTTTGGTGGGCACCTCGCGCAAGCGATTTGTCGGCGCTATTACCGGACGCGACGCACCGGATCGGGATGTCGGGACGGCTGCGGCGAATGCGATATTGCGCTTGCAGGGAGCAGCCCTATTCCGCGTACATAATGTCGCAATCAACAGGGACGCGTTGGCGGTCGCGGATGCTATCCTCGGGACGCGCGCGAGACTTAAAGCATGATCCCGGACCATAGGGAGCGGTTTTCGGACGCCGTCGTGTCTGTTCGAAACGGAGGGACGTCATGAGCGTTATCACCTACACCATCACTCTTCAGAATTGTGCGTTCTTTGCCCGCCACGGCGTGCATGACGAGGAGGAATTCCTCGGTCAGCGTTTCTTTGTCGACGCCGAACTCGACGTCGAAGCCGGCGACGCGCTGGAGCGAGATTCGATCAACGATACCGTCAACTACGGCATCGCATTCAGCGTCATCGAGGAAATTGTCACGGGACGCCGGCGCTATCTGATCGAGGCGCTGGCGCTCGATGTGGCGAAGGAGCTGTGCCGGCGTTTTCCGAGCATCCGCAGGGCGAAGATTACGGTGCGCAAACCCAATGCTCCGGTTCCGGGCGTTCTCGATTACGTACAGGTGAGCGTTGAGCATTTTGCCTGAGAACGGAGCCGTGCGCGCAACGCTCGGCCTGGGCGGCAACCTGGATAATCCCAAGCACGCGATGGCGCTTGCCTTGCGGACGCTTGATTCGCGGGCCGATTGCCAGGTGGTTTCGGTCTCCCGGCTCTATAGGACGCCGCCTTGGGGCAAGACGGATCAATCCTTCTTCTATAATTCCTGCGCCGCCGTCGATACGACGCTTGCGCCGGAAGCGCTGCTAGAGGTTTGCCTGGGTATAGAGCGCGACATGAAAAGGGTTCGGATCGAACGCTGGGGGCCGCGGACGATCGATATCGATATCCTGACCTATGGCGAGCTGGAGCGTGCCGAGCCGCTGCTCAGCATTCCTCATCCCCGCATGACCGAGCGCGGTTTCGTCCTCATGCCGCTTGCCGATTTCGCCGCCGATCTGACGGTCAAAGGACGCGCGATCAAGGACTGGCTGCGTGAGGTCGATGTCGAGGGGATCGAGGTCGCGGACGAAAGCCGCGATTGGTGGCAATCGGCCTGACAGGGAATGCAAAACGGCCGGCGAAAGATGCCGGCCGCTATCAATATGGCTTGATGCCTGGAATTATTGGATCGATCCGACCGCCATCTGGTCGATGTCGGCGCGCTTCAGCGTGACGCCGATGACCGGAACCATCTGTTCGCCAACCTTTACCGAAATCGTGACGTTCATCAACTTGTCGTTCGTCACGCGGGCGATCATGGCGCCATTGAGCTTCTGGCGGTTCAGACCGAGCACGACCGTACCGTCATTGACCGTACCGGACGTCACATCCAGACCCTTGCCGGCGGCTCCGTCCAGAAATTTTCCGGTGTAACTACCGCCGCTCTGGGTGATCTCGGCCGACATCGGCTGCTGGAAGACGCCGACGCGGCAGGTGCCATCGAGCTTGACGCCGGCATTGCTGCTGTCGAGCGCCTTGCCCGTGAGGGCGCAGGTGAATTTCGTTCCCTTGTATTTGCCGGCGACGATTTCGCCCGGACCGCTCCAGGAGCCAGCGACCGATTGGAAAAAGGCCTTGTCGCGGGGAGCCGCGTCAGCCGAATGAACCCAAGCACCTGTGGAGAGGGTCGCGGCGGCAAGGCCGCTTACAAGAAGAAATTGACGCGAAAACATGGACATTCCTTAGCGAGGCGGGACCGTAAATCTGGTTCCCACTTTTGCCCGAGAATGGTTAATGCTTGGTTTCCTGCGCCTTGCAAAGCCGGATTTACGGGCATTCATGTCGTCTTGCGGCCCGTCACACTCGGCGTGAGATCGCCGGCGAAGTCGGCAATGCCAGGCCGCTTGAGCGCCTTGAAGGACAATGGCCGGCAGAGATCCATGGCTGCAATTCCGATCCGCGCCGTCATCATGCCGTTGACGACGCCTTCGCCTAACCGCGCCGAAAGCTTCGATGCCAGGCCGTGGCCGATCAGCTGCTGGACGATGCCGTCGCCGACTGCGATCGAGCCGGTGACGGCGAGATGGGCAAGCACATCGCGCATCAACCTGAGCATGCCGAGCGTACCGGGCCTACCGCCATAGAGCTCGGCCATGGCCCGCACCAGCTTTGCCGCCTCGTAGAGAACGAAGAGAATGTCGACAAGGGCGCGCGGACTGACGGCTGTCACGACCGAGACCCGCTTCGAGGCGCCGAGAATCAGCGCTCGGGCGCGACGGTCGAGCGGTCCGAGCAGCTCGCGCTCCGCGAGGTCGATCAAGTGCGGCGCATCGATGATGTCGTCCTCGGCGGCTTTCAGCGTGGCGCGGCCTCGTGCTGTTTCCGGATTGGCTTCGAGAAGAGTGCAAAGACGCTTTACCAGCGCCTTGGCGCGCGCCGGGCGTGTATCGACGATCGCGGCTTCCGCTTCCGCCTTGATGGTCTGCACGGCCGCGAGCCGCATCATGCCGGCGGTTTCCCTGACAACGATGGCAAGGACGGCGAGAATGCCGACGGCGACCGTTGCGAGCGCCGTATAGCCGAGCCAGTCGGCGCGGCTGAACAGGTCGCGGATGAGCTGATCCGTCCAGAGGCCGAAGGCGAGCGACACCAGGATGCCGAGTGCGCTCAGCGCCACCTTGCCGAAGGAAAACCCACGGCGGCGTGGCCTGGCAACGGCGTTTTCGGTCAGTGCCGAACCGAGGGCAGGGTTGATGAAAGGGTCTTCCTCGTCCGGTGTCAGGACGATCTCGGTGTCGAAGCTTTGCGGCTTGCGACGCAGCGATTCCGAACCGGCTGCGGCATTCGCATCGCTTCTGGAAATGTCCGGCTCCAGCGAAAAGGCGGCCGGACGGCGGGCGGGGCCGCTTGGTTCGTTTGCGGTCGGTTTCGTCATGCGAGACGGTCTCCGAACAGGAACTGCATGGCGCGATCGAGGCGGATATGCGGCACCGAAAGCTTGATGCCGCTACCGGTTTCATCCAGCTCCGGCGGGCGGAAGCGCACGACGTTCACCTCGGGCAGATGGACCTTTGCCCCATCCGATTCAAGGGCTTCGAACAGCCAGCGGGGATTTTCCGGCAGATCGCCCGGGAATACTGCCGTCTTGCGATTGCCGTCAAAGATTTCGCCGGCGATCGTTTCCTTGTCCATCGGCGTGCCGACGATGACGGGAAGCGTCTGTCCGTCGCGCGTCACGGTCGCCTCGCGGGTGGCGCGCACGGAGGCGATGGCCATGACCTCGATGCCGGCACCGGCCATGCCGATGCGTTCGACGGCACGCTCCACGAGGCGGCGGGTCAGTGCCTCCAGCCGGTCATGGCTTTCGTGATGGAGATGGTCGGCCTTGGTGGCGGCGACCAGCACGCGATCGATGCGGCGGCCGATGAGCGCGGAAAAGAAGGAATTGGCGCCAGGACGGAAGCAGGCCAGCACATCCGTCAGCGCGCGCTCGAGATCCTGCACCGCTTCTGGACCGCGATTGATGGCCTGCAAGGCATCTACGAGAACGATCTGGCGGTCTAGACGGGCAAAATGCTCGCGAAAGAAGGGTTTGACCACCACGGATTTGTAGGCCTCGTAGCGGCGCTCCATCATCGCCCAGAGCGAGCCTTTTGGGGCGTTGCCCTCAGCCGGAAGCTTCAGCGGCGCGAAAGTGAGCGCCGGCGAACCGTCCAGATCGCCAGGCAGCAGAAAGCGGCCCGGCGGCAGCGTCGACAGCGAACGCTCGTCGGATTTGCAGGCCTTGAGGTAATCGGCAAAAGCCGTTGCAAGGTCGCGCGCCTTCATTTCGTCCGCAGGCGCCGCAATATCCGCATTTTCTGTTATCGCCAGCCAGGCGCGTGACAGCTCGGCGCGGATGCCGGTCGCGGTCAAAGCCAGCGTGTCCCCGCTGAAGGTGCGGAAATCCTTGCCGAGCAGTGGTAGGTCGAGCAGCCATTCGCCGGGGTAGTCGACGATGTCGATGGAAAGGCGCCCGGGAGAGAACAGTCGATTCCAGCCGCTGGCGCTTTGATAGTCCAGGGTAATGCGCAGCTCCGAGATCGCGCGTGTCGAATCCGGCCAAATCCGCTCTTTCACCAGCGCGCGAATGTGGTCCTCGTATTGAAAACGCGGCACGGCATCATCAGGTTGCGGTTCGAGGCGCACTGCGGAGACGCGACCCGATTGCACCGCCTCGAACAGCGGCAGGCGGCCGCCATTCAACAGATTGTGTACCAGGGAGGAGATGAACACGGTCTTGCCCGAACGGGAAAGGCCGGTGACACCGAGGCGAATTGTCGGGTTGACGAGGCCGGCCGCGCGATCAGCAAGATTATCAAAGGCGATCAGGGCGTCGTCGGTGAAGGAGGTCAGGCTTGGCGGCAAGGCGGGATCTCTGAATGACAGCGTGACCGTGAATATAGGAAGCGAAACTCAAGCCGAAAAGGCAACGTTATATCGGCGGGCGTTCCGGCCAAGGCTGGAGCGCTTGCTGGCATCAGCAGATATCGCTACTCGGTGACAAAGTCCGCAAGCACCCAGCCTGTCGATGTCGAGTCGACAACCGCCAGGCCGGCGGTTGGAAAGCCGCGAGGAAGCGCGCCAACCAAGGCTTCATGACCGATCAGGGATTCCAGCGTCTGCTCGATGGTCGGATTGTGCGCCACCAGCATCACGGATTCCTGGTCGGTTTGCGATGCTATGAGCGAGAGGTAGATTTCCAACGTGCCGTTGTAGAGAGCATCGACAAAGCGGAATTCGGTGGATGGGCTGACGACGCGGCGCATGGCGTCAGCAGTCTGCCGACACCGCAGGGCGGTCGAGGAAATGATCAGGTCCGGCTCGTAGTGTTTGTCAGCCGCCTTGTCCGCGACAATCTCGGCCGCGGCAAAGCCGTCGTCGGTAAGAGGGCGATCGAAATCCCGCTGACCCGGCGCGGCTTGTTGAGCCGCCGCATGACGCAAGAGATAGATCCGGGAAGGCGGTGGCGAGATGTTGGTCATGGCGAAATTCCAGAGCTCGATTTCATCAACGAGGTAACGTCTGATCCCACATACAGTCAACTGCTCCCAGATCCGCCAGCTCCGCCAGATCCGCGTTTGGCGCTTATTCAC
Organism: Rhizobium sp. SG741; assembly: GCF_012275435.1. Taxonomy (NCBI): domain Bacteria; kingdom Pseudomonadati; phylum Pseudomonadota; class Alphaproteobacteria; order Hyphomicrobiales; family Rhizobiaceae; genus Rhizobium; species Rhizobium sp. SG741. Next base: position 447,295 of record NZ_JAAZQP010000004.1, on the reverse strand, counting down.
GCGAAGGTTACGGTTGGGCCGGATTCGGTCCGTTGCAAATATATGATGAAAAAATAGACCCTTAGCTGAATTTTATGACAAATTTAAAAATCAGTTGACAGCATCTATTTGGCTTGAATCGATACTATTGGTTGGGATATACACCCCGCAATATGAGATGTTCTTCAGGAGAATCGCGTTGAGTGAGAAGATCGATCTTAGCAGTTATGTGCCCTCGGAGGACGAGGAGTTCATGAATGTAAATCAGCGGGCCTATTTTAGAGCGAAGCTGGTAGCCTGGAAAAATGATATCCTGAGAGAAGCGCGCGAGACGCTGGATCACCTGGCAGAAGAAAGCGCAAACCATCCCGATCTGGCCGACCGGGCTTCCTCGGAAACAGATAGAGCCATCGAACTCCGGGCTCGTGATCGCCAGCGTAAGCTTATTTCCAAAATCGACGCTGCATTGCAGCGCATCGAAGACGGCACTTACGGCTACTGTGAAGAGACCGGCGAACCGATCGGCCTCAAGCGGTTGGATGCCCGTCCGATTGCCACACTGTCGATCGAAGCGCAGGAGCGTCACGAGCGCCGCGAGAAGGTCTATCGCGACGAGTAGTTGCACAGCCGGTTTCGGCCGATATTGAAAAACTGAAGGCACGACGAATATTTCCGTCGTGCCTTTTTCATTTGGCGACGCAGTCGCGCGACTGCGTCTTACTTGTCGCGGCTGACGCTCATCTCGCCGAAAATGCGTGCAACCTCCTTTTGCAGGGCGCTGTCTGCTCCGGTTATCGGGGCGAGTTCGGGATCGATGCGCTGTGCGGGACCAGGAGCCTGTACCGGGGCGGATGCGGCGGCCGGCTGTTGCTGAACCTGGCGGGGCTGCTGCACGTTCGGAATGATCCGCTCGGCAGTCAAATTCTTTGACATTTCCGCTTCCAGCACGCGTTGAAATTCATTGGCAGGTTCGGCGGGAGACGGTGCGGCGACCGTCGGCTCGACGGCCGCCGCGCGTGCCGGTTGTTGCGGCAGGACCATATGGCGAGCGGCTTCCAAGATGTCGGCGGCTTCCGTCTCGGTCAGCGCGGTCACGGGCTGGGATGCGCGCTGCGGCGGCGTGACGATAGGCTGAGGCCGTTCGACCTGACGCGGTGCGGGCTCCGGCGCAGCGGCGACAGCCGGTTCAGTGCGCAGATAGGCGTCGGTCTTGTCCCCGGTCGATCGAGGGAGCTGCGAAAATGCGGCGGGGAGGGTATCGAGTTCGGCGGCTTTCTGTGACGGTTCCGGTCGGTTTTCGTACGCGAAGGGGATTTCGACCGGCGTGGGCGTTGGTATCGATGTCGGTGTCGGTGTTCCTGTCCGCGTTGGATCTGAGATCCCGGATTCGATGACGATATCGGTCGGCCCGCCGATCATGATAAGGTGTTCAATGCCGTCGCGACGGACAAGAACGAGTCGGCGGCGGGCATCAACAGCGGCCGCATCCAGCACCTGCAGGCGCGGTTGGCGGTTCTTGCCACCACGCACGAAAGGCGAGGGCGCTCGGTGGCGCAGAATCCAGAGAATGCCGATCAGCAGGAGAAGAGCGATGCCAACTCCGCCGACTGCGAGGAAGAAGCGGCTGCCGTAGGCTCCGGCGATTTCGTCCAACATGTCGAGATACTCCGTATTTATCCCCGATAGCGCGGCCTTTGCGCAGCAACCGCAGGGCCGCCGCCGTGACATTGGCCTTCATATGAGGTGATCATATGAACAGGATTGTGCCGGAGACAAGATGGCATTGCCTGATGTTCCGTGCTCTTGCCTGTGAATTCAAGCCTTTCTGAGCCTGCAAAGCTTTTTGCGGGTGACGCAAGTTGATAAAGAAGGAATCGAAAGGTCCGACTCCTGCGATCCGTAACGTTCACGACATGTCGCAAGGGGAAGGCGAAGACGAGGGGTCTATGACGAAGCATCGTCCGTCCGACGAGTATAGCGTGCCGCTGGTGGATCGTGGGGTTCGTTCGGGCACCGCGCTGCGCATCATCCTGCTTGCGCTCGTCCTCGTCGCGGCCGCGGCCGCCTTTGTCGTCTTCAAGAGCCAGCTCGACAATGAGGCCGTGCTCGGCGGCCTCGGCATCCTCGCCATGGTCGGCATCTTCTTCCTGGTGTCGTCGATCATCGGTTTCGTCGAGGTCATGCCGCAGCCCCAGTCCGATAGTCTGGCGCGCTCATTCCTCAACAGCCAGCCCGACGGCACGCTGATCACCGACGAAAAAGGCCGCATCATCTATGCCAATGCGGCCTATGGACGCCTGACGGGCGCCGCCAAGGCGACGGAGGTGCAGTCGCTCGAGACGCTGCTGTCGCGCAACCGGGAATCCAACGAGGCACTGTATCGCCTCGCAAACGGTCTGCGCGAAGCGAAGGAGGGATCGGAAGAATTCCGTCTGATGAAGCCTCTTGGCCCAGGGGATGGAAGCGGCAACGATGCTCATTGGTATCGCCTGAAGGCGCGCATGCTGCCGCCGGAACCGGGGCGCGGCAAGGCCCTGCATATCTGGCAGATCACCGACATCACCTCCGAACGCGACGATCAGGAACGTTTCTTCAAGGAGCTGCAGAACGCGATCGACTATCTCGACCACGCGCCGGCCGGCTTCTTCTCGGCCGGACGCAAGGGCGAGATCTTCTATCTCAATGCGACGCTTGCCGAATGGCTGGGTCTGGACCTCACGAAATTCGTGCCGGGCTCGACGACGATAGGCGATCTCGTTGCCGGCGAGGGGCTGGCGCTGATCCAATCCGTGCAGGCGGAGCCGGGACTGAAGAAGACGGTGACGCTCGATCTCGATCTGCGCCGTGCCAACGGCCAGAGCCTGCCGGTGCAGATCGTCCACAGCGTGACATCCATGCGCGACGGCGCCCCCGGCGAAAGCCGGACGATCGTGCTGACGCGACAGAACGGCGGCGGCACCGAGCAATCGGCTTCGGCGGCGGCGATGCGCTTCAGCCGCTTCTTCAACAATACCCCGATGGCAATCGCTTCGGTCGATGGCGAGGGTCGCATTCTGCGCACCAACGCGCCCTTCCTGAAGCTCTTCTCGGATCTCGTATCGCGCGACGATATCGAGCGCGGCGCTGCACTTGAGACTGTCGTCAACGACAACGACCGGGCTCAGCTGCGCCGGGCGCTGGCGGCCGCCAAGGACCGACAGGGTGACATTCCGCCGATCGATTCCCGCAATCCGAAGGACGACACGCGGCATTTCCGCTTCTATATCAACGCCGTGATCGACCAGACCGACGAAGCCCCGGAAGAGGCCGCCATCGTCTATGCGGTCGAAGTGACCGAGCAGAAGGCGCTCGAAACGCAAATGGCCCAGACGCAGAAGCTCAACGCCGTGGGAACGCTTGCCGGCGGCATCGCGCATGATTTCAACAACGTGCTGACGGCGATCCTGCTGTCTTCCGACCATCTGCTGCTGCAGGCGCGGCCTTCCGACGCCAGCTTTGCGGATCTGATGGAAATCAAGCGCAACGCCAATCGAGCGGCCGTGCTGGTCCGGCAGCTGTTGGCCTTCTCCCGCAAGCAGACCATGCGGCCGACGATCCTCAACCTGACCGACGTGATCGGCGACCTGCGCATGCTGGTGGACAGGCTCTTGTCGGGCACGCATGTCAAGCTGGATGTCGATTACGGCCGCGACCTCTGGCCTGTCAAAACCGATCTGTCGCAGTTCGAGCAGGTGCTCATCAACCTCTGCGTCAATGCGCGCGACGCCATGCCGGGCGGCGGTACGCTGACGCTGCGCACCCGCAATCTTTTGGCGGCGGATGTAAGCGCCTTCAATTACGCCTATCTGCCGCATGAGGACATGGTTCTCGTCGAGGTCAACGATACCGGCACGGGTATTGCGCCTGAAATCATGGACAAGATTTTCGAGCCCTTCTTCACGACGAAGGAAGTGGGCAAGGGCACGGGTCTCGGCCTCGCGATGGTCTATGGCATCATCAAGCAGTCCGGCGGTTACATCCATCCGGAATCGGAAGTCGGCAAGGGAACGACCTTCCGCATCTTCCTGCCGCGTCATATGGTCGACCCGTCGGTCGTGACGGAAGAAAAGGTGTCGGAAAGCCGCGGCGTCACGGCAATGGATCAGAGCGTTGCAGCGATGGGGCAGAGCGAAGAGCCGGCGGATCTTACCGGCAAGTCTGCCGTCGTGTTGCTGGTCGAGGACGAGGAGGCAGTGCGCCGTGGCGGCAAGCGCATGCTGGAGACACGCGGCTACACCGTCTACGAGGCGGGCTCCGGCGTCGAAGCAATGGAGATCCTGGACGAGCTCGATGGTCAGGTGGATGTTGTCGTCTCCGATGTCGTCATGCCTGAGATGGACGGTCCGACGCTGCTGCGCGAGTTGCGCAAGAAATATCCGGATATGAAGTTCATCTTCGTCTCGGGCTATGCAGAGGATGCCTTCGCCCGCAATCTGCCGGCCGACGCGCAGTTCGGCTTCCTGCCGAAGCCGTTCTCGCTGAAGCAGCTCGCGGTCGTCGTGCGGGAAACGCTGGACCGATAGGCGGGGTATTTTCCATTCGGAGCGATTTTTCTCCGCCGATATTGCCGATGCCGGCGCATGAGTGATATCAACTGCGCATGATCGATCCTGCCAAGCCAATTTTCCGTATGTGGTGGCGCTCCCTCTAGGAGCGGCAGTCGTCATGTCTTGAAATCGACCTTTGCCGCCGTGATCCGGTAGGCATCGTCATTTCAGTTTTCCTTCCCGACTACGGCGGCTCCTTTTGCGGAGCAAAAAATGTCTTCCTCTATCGATACCCGCCCCGTCATCCTGACGGGCGACCGGACCACAGGGCCGCTCCATCTCGGCCATTATGTCGGATCGCTGAAGAGTCGCGTCGCGCTCCAGCGCAGCCATAGGCAGTTCTTGCTGCTGGCGGATACACAGGCGCTGACCGACAATGCCCACGATCCGGAGAAGGTCCGTCGCAACGTTCTCGAAGTCGCCCTCGATTATCTCGCCGTCGGCATCGATCCCGTAGAGACGGCGATCTGCGTGCAATCCGCGCTGCCTGCGCTGGCGGAACTGACGCTGCTCTATATGAATTTCGTCACGGTCGGCCGCCTGGAGCGCAACCCGACGATCAAGACGGAAATCCAGCTTCGCGGCTTCGAGCGCGATATACCCGCCGGCTTCCTCTGCTATCCCGTGGCCCAGGCGGCCGATATCACCGCCTTCAAGGCAACGGTCGTGCCCGTCGGCGAGGATCAGGCGCCTCTGATAGAACAGACCAACGAGATCGTCCGCCGCCTCAACCGGCAGGTCGGCCGCGATATCCTTGTCGAGGCGGAGGCCATGGTGCCGACCGTCGGTCGCCTGCCGGGCGTCGACGGAAAGGCAAAGATGAGCAAGTCGCAGGGCAACGGCATCCCGCTCTCGGCTTCGCCGGACCATATTCGCGATGCCGTACGGCGCATGTATACCGATCCCGACCACATACGCGTTAGCGATCCTGGAAGGATCGAGGGCAATGTCGTCTTTACCTATCTGGACGCCTTCTGCGACGATCGGCAATTCGTGGACGAGCTGAAGGCGCGATATCGGCAGGGTGGGTTGGGCGACGTCACCCTGAAGAAACATCTGGACGGCTTTTTACAGGCGCTGCTTGCGCCGATCCGCGAGCGTCGCGCCCGGATTGCCAGCGAACCGGACTATGTAATGGGGATATTGCGGGAGGGCACGCTGAAGGCAAGGGAGCGGACGGAGTCGACCCTCGCTGAATTGCGAGCCGCCCTTGGTCTGTTCACATTGACGTAGGGCGGCTGCGAGGTTCCGTTTGTTATTCCGCCAGGGCGACGGCGATTTCGGCGGCAAGCCGCGCATTGTTTTCGACAAGCGCGATGTTGGTCTTCAAGCTGCGACCGTCGGTGATGTCGAAGATGGTGCCGAGCAGGTACGGGGTGACCGCCTTGCCGGTGATTTCGTCGCGTTCGGCGCTGTCGAGGGCGCGCTGGATGTAGATTTCCATTTCCTCGCGCGGAATTTCGTCGGCTTCCGGCACCGGATTGGCGATCAACATGCCGCCATCGATGCCGAGCTGTTCGCGGGTGGTCTGGAAGTTGGCGATTGCCGCGGGGCTGTTCAGCGTCAGCGGGCTCGGCAGGCCGGAGGAGCGCGACCAGAAGGCCGGGAATTCCGCGCTGTCATAGGTGACGACGGGCACGCCGCGGGTTTCCAGCACTTCCAGCGTCTTCGGAATATCGAGGATCGCCTTGGCGCCGGCGCAGACGACGATGACGCCGGTGCGGGAAAGTTCTTCGAGGTCGGCCGAGATATCGAAGCTTTCCTCCGCGCCGCGATGCACGCCGCCGATGCCGCCAGTGGCGAAAACCTTGATGCCGGCGCGGGCGGCGGCGATCATCGTGGCGGCGACCGTGGTCGCACCGGTGCGGCGCTCGGCGATCGCGAAGGCGAGATCGGCGCGCGACACCTTCATGGCGGCTTCGGTCTTGGCGAGCGCCTGCAACTCTTCCGGCTCAAGGCCGATATGCAAAACGCCGTGGATGACGGCGATGGTTGCCGGCACTGCGCCTTCCTGCCGGATGATCGCCTCGACGCTGCGGGCCATCTCGATATTGCCGGGGTAGGGCATGCCATGGGTGATGATGGTCGATTCCAGCGCGACGAGCGGCGCGCCGCGCAGCTTTGCCGCAGCGACTTCCTTCGAATAGGAGATCGGAAGCAGTGGCGAGATAGGCTTGGTCATGGTCGTGTCCAATTGACTGAAACGGTAGAGGCGATTTGAGCAGGCTTCATGACAGTATAGCGGCCTCTGGAACAAGGGCCAACGTCGTCTTTAGCAGCTCGGGTGTGAGATTTTCGGCGGTGGCGAAGGGCGACTGCACGGTGATTGCCGCCGCAGCAGCACCGTGACGCACGGCCTCGCCAAGGTCGTGGCCGGCGAGCAGGGCGGCCAGAACTCCTGCGGCAAGCGAATCTCCCGCGCCGGTGACATCGGCGACATTGTCGACGATGGGCGGCTGCAGGCTGATGACGACATCGCGCGAGAACGCGATCAGTTCGCGCTTGCCGCGGGTGATCACGCCGCTCCGCAGACCGAGTGCGCGCAATTCGCTCACCCATTCGCGCGGGTCTTCCGGACGGCTCTCCGTCAGCGCCGCGGCCTCGGCTTCGTTGAGGAACAGGTGATCGATGCCGGCAAGGCACGGCTTCAGCCGAACCACCTTCGCAGGCGAAATCGCGATGGCGGCGACGGGTTTGCCGCAGAAGGACGCCCTTGCTGTGATGGCACTCAGCGTCTCGGCCGGCAGATTGGCGTCGCAAAGAACGAGGTCGGTCGCCTCGAATGCATTGCGAACGGCGCGAATCGCCAGGCGCCTGGGGACGAACAGCTTGTAGAGCTCCATGTCCGCAAGCGCGATGACCAGATTGCCGTCGCGTTCTAGGATCGCGGTGTAGCTCGGTGTCTTGCGGTCGAGGAACACGAAAGGCTTGTCGTCGATGCCGGCGTGGCTGGCGGCCTCGGCCACCATCTCTCCGGAGGGGTCGCCGCCGCGGGGCGAGATCAGCTTTACGTCGAAGCCTAGGCGGGCGAGATTGCGGGCTGCATTGAAGCCGCCGCCGCCGGGCTCCTCGAACCATGCTCCCGGATTGCTGGCGCCCGGCGCCGTCTCGCCGAAGATGCGACCGCGACGGTCGACATGGGCGCCGCCAAGAACGAGAATCTTCTTCGCCATATGGTTTTCCTCAGCAATCAAAAAGGCGAATCGGACCGGCCGCCAACAAGCCTGATCCGATCGTCGCGGACTCGTAAGTGCTTGGGAAGAAAGGAGAAAACAAAAGTAGAACGGAATTCATTTTACCTTTTTCTTTCAATTGCTTGTTGTGCTCTTGTGATTGGAGAACAAATAGAGTACAGAATTCTCATCGGCGGCGACATTGCTAGAGCGGCTTCAATAACCTAAAGGTGGATCGAATGTCTCAGAATTCTTTGCGGCTTGTAGAGGACAAATCGGTGGATAAAAGCAAAGCACTTGAAGCGGCACTCTCTCAAATTGAGCGGTCGTTCGGCAAGGGCTCGATCATGAAGCTCGGCTCCAACGAGAACGTGGTCGAAATAGAAACGGTTTCCACTGGCTCCCTGAGCCTCGATATTGCGCTGGGCATCGGCGGCTTGCCGAAGGGGCGTATCATCGAAATCTATGGGCCGGAAAGCTCCGGTAAGACGACGCTGGCGCTGCAGACGATCGCCGAAGCGCAGAAGAAGGGCGGCATCTGCGCCTTCGTCGACGCCGAACACGCGCTCGATCCGGTCTACGCCCGCAAGCTCGGCGTCGACCTGCAGAACCTGCTGATCTCGCAGCCCGACACCGGCGAACAGGCGCTTGAAATTACCGACACGCTGGTGCGCTCCGGCGCTATCGATGTTCTCGTCATCGACTCCGTCGCGGCGTTGACGCCGCGTGCCGAAATCGAAGGCGAGATGGGTGACAGCCTGCCGGGCCTGCAGGCTCGTTTGATGAGCCAGGCGCTGCGCAAGCTCACCGCTTCGATCTCGAAGTCCAATTGCATGGTGATCTTCATCAACCAGATCCGCATGAAGATCGGTGTCATGTTCGGCTCGCCGGAAACGACGACCGGCGGCAACGCACTGAAGTTCTATGCCTCGGTCCGCCTCGACATCCGCCGTATCGGCGCCGTCAAGGAGCGTGAAGAGGTTGTCGGCAACCAGACCCGCGTCAAGGTCGTCAAGAACAAGATGGCGCCGCCTTTCAAGCAGGTGGAATTCGACATCATGTATGGCGAGGGTGTTTCCAAAACCGGCGAACTGGTGGATCTCGGCGTCAAGGCCGGCATCGTCGAAAAGTCCGGCGCCTGGTTCTCCTATAACAGCCAGCGCCTCGGCCAGGGTCGCGAGAATGCGAAACTCTTCCTGCGCGACAATCCGGATCTCGCCCGCGAGATCGAGTTGTCACTGCGCCAGAATGCCGGCTTGATCGCCGATCGCTTCCTGCAGAATGGCGGCCCTGATGCCGATGATGGCGACGCCGCTGCGGAATAGCGGTTTCAGGGAGCGATCCCGGGCCTGATATAAGACCAAAATCCGAAACCGGCCGCATTGTCCAAGAGATGTGCGGCCGGTTTTGTTCGTGCGGCTGGACAGGGCCGGGAGCGAACGATAAAAGCCACTGACTTTGACGCAAGTTGCTGATGGCAGTACTGAAGGGCCCAATATGAGCGGTGTGAATGAAATCCGGTCGACCTTCCTCGACTATTTTAAGAAAAACGGCCACGAGATCGTGCCGTCGAGCCCGCTGGTGCCGCGCAACGATCCGACATTGATGTTCACCAATGCCGGCATGGTGCAGTTCAAGAACGTTTTCACCGGGTTGGAGCAGCGGCCCTATACGACGGCGTCGACAGCGCAGAAATGCGTGCGCGCCGGCGGCAAGCATAACGACCTCGACAATGTCGGCTATACCGCCCGCCATCATACCTTCTTCGAAATGCTCGGCAATTTCTCCTTTGGCGACTATTTCAAGGAGCGCGCCATCGAGCTTGCCTGGAATCTGATCACCAAGGAATTCGGCCTCGACGCCAAGCGCCTGCTGGTCACGGTCTATCACACTGACGACGACGCCTATAATCTGTGGAAGAAGATCGCCGGCCTCTCTGACGACAAGATCATTCGTATCGCCACCAGCGACAATTTCTGGGCGATGGGCGATACCGGTCCCTGTGGCCCCTGTTCGGAGATTTTCTATGACCACGGCGATCATATCTGGGGCGGCCCTCCCGGCTCGCCGGAAGAAGACGGTGATCGCTTCATCGAGATCTGGAATCTCGTCTTCATGCAGTTCGAGCAGATCAGCAAGCAGGAGCGTGTCGATCTGCCGCGTCCGTCGATCGACACTGGCATGGGTCTCGAGCGCGTTGCCGCCGTGCTGCAGGGCAAGCACGACAACTACGACATCGATCTCTTCCGCGCACTGATCGAAGCCTCCGAAGAGGCGACCGGCGTGAAGGCTGAGGGCGAACATCGCGCCAGCCATCGTGTCATCGCCGACCATCTGCGTTCCTCGGCATTCCTGGTCGCCGACGGCGTGCTGCCGTCGAACGAGGGCCGCGGCTACGTGCTCCGCCGCATCATGCGTCGCGCCATGCGCCATGCCCAGCTGCTTGGCGCCAAGGAGCCGCTGATGTGGAAGCTGCTGCCGACGCTCATCCAGCAGATGGGGCGCGCCTATCCTGAGCTGGTGCGCGCCGAAGCGTTGACCTCCGAGACGCTGAAGCTTGAGGAAACCCGTTTCCGCAAGACGCTGGAACGTGGCCTGTCGCTTCTGTCGGACGCCACGTCGGACCTGCACAAGGGTGATAGCCTGGACGGCGAAACCGCATTCAAGCTCTATGATACCTATGGCTTCCCGCTGGACCTGACTCAGGACGCGCTGCGTGCCCGCGGCATCGGCGTCGATATTTCCAGCTTCACCGACGCCATGGAGCGGCAGAAGGCCGAGGCGCGTTCGCATTGGGCAGGCTCCGGCGACAAGGCGACCGAGACCATCTGGTTCGAGCTCAAGGAAAAGTTCGGCGCGACCGAGTTCCTCGGCTACGACACGGAGGCTGCCGAGGGTGTCATCCAGGCGATCGTTCGGGACGGCGCCGCTATCGACAGTGCTTCGGCCGGCGACAAGGTGCAGATCGTCGTCAACCAGACGCCGTTCTACGGCGAGTCCGGCGGCCAGATGGGCGATACCGGTGTGATCTCCGGCGACAGCGGCAAGCTTGTTGTCGGCGACACCCAGAAGAAGGGCGAAGGCCTTTTCGTTCACAGCGCCGAGGTTTCGGAAGGCACGATCAAGGTGGGCGATGCCGTCGTGCTGACGGTCGATCACGCACGGCGCTCGCGCCTGCGCGCCAACCATTCCGCGACCCATCTGCTGCATGAGGCCCTGCGCGAAGTGCTCGGCACCCACGTCGCCCAGAAGGGCTCGCTGGTCGCGCCCGAGCGCCTGCGCTTCGACGTCTCGCATCCGAAGCCGATGTCGGCCGAGGAGCTGAAGATCGTCGAGGATATGGCCAACGAGATCGTTCTGCAGAATTCGCCTGTTACGACCCGCCTGATGAGCGTCGACGATGCGATCGCGGAAGGCGCGATGGCGCTGTTCGGCGAGAAATACGGCGATGAAGTTCGCGTCGTATCCATGGGGCAGGGCGTGCGCGGCGCCAAGGCCGGCAAGCCCTATTCCATCGAGCTTTGCGGCGGAACGCATGTATCCGCCACCGGCCAGATCGGGCTCGTGCGCATTCTCGGCGACAGCGCTGTCGGTGCCGGCGTGCGCCGTATCGAAGCCGTGACAGGCGAATCCGCGCGTGATTATCTTGCCGAGCAGGACGAGCGCGTGAAGAGCCTCGCTTCGGCGCTGAAGGTGCAGCCCGGGGATGTCGTTTCGCGCGTCGAATCTTTGCTGGATGAGCGCCGCAAGCTGGAGCGTGAATTGGCCGATGCCAAGCGCAAGCTCGCCATGGGCGGCGGCCAGGGCGGTTCTGCCGATGCGGTGCGCGATGTCGGTGGCGTCAAATTCCTCGGTAAAGCCGTTTCCGGTGTCGACCCCAAGGATCTCAAGGGGCTGGCGGATGAAGGCAAGGCCAGCCTCGGCTCCGGCGTCGTTGCGCTGATCGGCGTTTCCGAGGATGGCAAGGCCAGCGCCGTCGTTGCCGTCACCGAGGATTTGACCGGCCGCTTCAGCGCGGTCGATCTCGTCCGCATCGCGTCTGCTGCCCTCGGCGGCAAGGGCGGCGGCGGACGTCCCGACATGGCTCAGGCCGGCGGCCCCGATGGTGCCAAGGCGAATGAGGCGGTCGAAGCGGTTGCTGGGGCACTCGCCGGCTAAGGGCCAGATTTCATTCCAATATCGGACGCGGCGGAGGCAGTTGACCTCCGCCGTTTTCGTTTGTGCAACCGACTCAGCAGGATTTGTCAAATCGAGATATGGTTCCTTGGGGCCGATCGATTTGCAAGGAGTTGGACATGAACGGCGAAACGGCATGGGCGCTTTACGAGACCCGTCTGCGGCGGGTCTCTGCCTATATCCACGAGCATCTGGATGAAGAGCTCGATATGGAGAAACTTGCCGGGATCGCCTGCATGTCCAGCTATCACTGGCACAGGATTTATCGGGCGATCTATGGCGAGACGGCGGCTGCTACCGTCAAACGGTTGCGGCTTCACCGCGCCGCCGGCGATCTCGTCCGCACCGATCTTGTGGTCAGCGACATTGCAAAGCGATCGGGCTATCCCAACCTCCAATCGTTCAACCGCATCTTCAAATCCGTCTACGGCATGCCGCCGGCGCGATATCGGAATGAGGGAAGCCACACGATTTTCGAACCCAGCACCCAAGGAAGGATCAAGCTCATGTTCGACGTTACGCTTCGCACCATCTCACCGGTCTCGCTGATCGGGGTTTCCCACAAGGGTCCCTACATGCAGATCGGCCAGGCTTTCGAAACCCTGTTCGGTACGCTCTATGCGCGCGGCCTCGCCAGGCCCGATATGCGGATGATCGGCGTCTATCTCGACGATCCGGACGTTGTCGCGGCCGAGAAACTGCACTCCTACGCCTGCGTCAATGCCGGCGAGGAGATTGCCGTCGAGGCTCCGCTGGAGCGGCGAGCCGTCGATGGCGGCGAATATGCCGTGTTGCGGCACAAGGGCCCCTATGCCGATATGTATAGGGCCTATCAGTGGCTCTATGCCGAATGGCTGCCGGCCTCCGGCCGGCAACTGCGCGATGCCGTCATGTTCGAGGAATATCTCAACAATCCGCGCGACGTGCAGCCGACGGAGTTGTTGACCGATATCTACATGCCGCTGCAATAGCGGCATGATGTTTCACACGAGGGAATGGCTGTAGAGCCTTGGCCTTTCAGCCATTCGCTTGCTTCGGCATTGCCGCGTTATCGAGTTCGTTGCCACGGCGATAGGCATCGCGGTCGCTAACGCGGTTCCAATAGTCGATGTAGGCCGGTCGCTTTTCGATAGTACCAAAATTGAGACCCCAGCCGACATGGGAGCCGACATAGACGTCCGCGGCCGTGAAACGGTCGCCCGCAATGTACTGGGAAACGCTGACTGCCTGTTCCAGAGTGTCGAATACATTATCCAGACTGCCGCAGCCGGCCATGCGCAGGCGCTCGGGTGGAATTTCGAAGCCAAGGGCACGATTGGTGACGGCCATCTCCATCGGCCCAGCCGCAAAGAACATCCAGCGGAAGTAGCGTCCGCGCTCGGCTGCCGTCGGCGCCAGGCCCGCCTGTGGAAAGGTCTCGGCCAGATAGGCGCAGATGGCCGCGCCCTCGGTGACGACGGTATCGCCGTGCTTGATCGCCGGCACCTTGCCCATGGGATTCATCGAGAGATAGTCGGGCGCCTTCATCGTCGTGCCGAAATCGAGATATTCGGTGCGATAGGGCTGGCCGATTTCCTCCAGCATCCAACGGGCGATACGTCCGCGTGACATGGGATTGGTGTAGAAAACGAGTTCCTCGGTCATAAGATCCTCCCTTGGTTTGGTGCATTCTTGCCATCGCTCAGGCGGGTCAGCAAGTTGCGTGACAAAAGAAAACCCGGCACTGAGGCCGGGTTTCCGTAAGCCTTGATGTTGCCGAGGCTTAGGCAGCCATGGCCTTCTGGAGGTTTTCGTCGATCTTGTCGAGGAAGGCGGTGGTCGAGAGCCACGGCTGATCCGGGCCAATGAGCAGCGCCAGATCCTTGGTCATGAAGCCGGCTTCGACAGTGTCGACGCAGACGGTTTCGAGCGTTGCGGCGAACTTGGCGAGTTCGGCATTGTCATCGAGCTTGGCGCGATGGGCGAGACCACGGGTCCAGGCGAAGATCGAGGCGATCGAGTTCGTCGAGGTTTCCTGGCCCTTCTGGTGCTGGCGATAGTGACGGGTGACCGTGCCGTGGGCGGCTTCGGCTTCAACCGTCTTGCCATCCGGCGTCAAGAGGACCGAGGTCATCAGGCCGAGCGAGCCGAAGCCCTGAGCAACCGTGTCGGACTGGACGTCGCCGTCGTAGTTCTTGCAGGCCCAGACGTAGCCACCGGACCACTTCAGGGCGGAGGCGACCATGTCGTCGATCAGACGATGTTCGTAGGTGATGCCGACTTCGTCGAACTTCGCCTTGAATTCGCTCTGATAGACTTCTTCGAAGATGTCCTTGAAGCGTCCGTCATAGGCCTTGAGGATGGTGTTCTTGGTCGAGAGATAGACCGGCCACTTGCGCATCAGGCCGTACATCATCGACGCACGAGCGAATTCGCGGATCGATTCGTCGAGGTTGTACATGGCCATGGCAACGCCGGCGCCCGGGGCGTCGAAGACGTCCCTTTCAATGACCGTGCCGTCTTCGCCGACGAACTTGATGGTCAGCTTGCCCTTGCCCGGAAATTTGAAGTCGGTGGCGCGATACTGGTCGCCGAAGGCGTGACGGCCGACGACGATCGGCTTGGTCCAGCCCGGAACCAGACGCGGCACGTTCTTGCAGATGATCGGTTCGCGGAAGATGACGCCGCCGAGGATGTTGCGGATCGTGCCGTTCGGGCTCTTCCACATTTGCTTGAGGTTGAATTCCTTGACGCGGTCTTCATCCGGCGTGATCGTCGCGCACTTGATGCCGACGCCGTGCTTCTTGATGGCGTTGGCGGCGTCGACGGTGACCTGGTCGTTGGTCGCATCGCGGTTTTCGACCGAGAGGTCGTAATAGTCGATATCGATATCGAGGTAGGGGTAGATCAGTTTGTCTTTGATAAACTGCCAGATGATGCGAGTCATCTCGTCGCCATCGAGATCGGCAACGGGGTTAGCGACCTTGATCTTCTTCATGCTTCTGCCTCGTTTAAGCTGATGGGGGCGCATGTCCCCGTGAGTGATATGAAGTCTCGAGCGCTATAGCATCGCAAGTTCCGAACGCAAAGCCAAAGCGGCGCCAAGGCGGCGTTTTTGCTCATCACATCCGCTTCATGGCACCTTCCGGTAGCGATCGACTTTTCGATGTCAGTGTCAACCAGCCAGGTGCTGCACGATATGAACGAGAAAGAGAATTTCAGCACCGAAGACCTGCGCCAGCATTTTGGCGTATCAGAGCAAAAAAGCCGATGAGAGCCTTATGAGGATAGTTATCGGTTGGATGCCGGGCTTGACGCTCGGAAAAATTCCAAAATTTTCATGCACGAAGGCCTTAAAGCTTTTGGGCCGGAACAACGTCCAGGCGCCGAGCAATGCAACTGCGAGGCAGACAAATATCTGCCGCACGAATACCAACAGGCCACGCGACATGATGTCCCCCTCGGCGAAATTGTCTTCGCCGCATATCGGATAGCAAACCGCATATATCCACTCGATACGAAGGCCCGGCCTTCCTTGTAAAAGGAACATACAAGCCTGGAACGCCGACAAAGACGGCTTTTGAAATCGTCGTAATCTTATCAGCGCAGCTTCGGTCCGACGGGTGGTTTTTCAAAATCGGCACCATTGCCAAAGCGGTGGATGCGTCTAATGTCGCCCATGTTTTGCCTGTCGCAACGGAATCATATCATGCAGAAATTCGCCGCATCCGCGCTTGTCCTCACATTCCTTCAGTTCTCGTTGGGGGCGAATATGGCGCTTGCGGCCGATGCGACGGCTCCTGTCAAGGTCATCATGGATGCCACCGTCTCGAACTGGGCAGGCGGAGACAGCGACTGGCAGGATATTTTCGACGAGAGCAAGCTCAAGGATGTCTACAGCAAGGATTTTGCTGCCAAATACCAGGCGGCGGCGCAGTTTCCCGCAGCCGACGAGGACGGGATTTCACCGTTCGACTACGACGTCATCGTCAACGCGCAGGATGCTTGTCCGCTGGAGGACATGAAGCTCGCAGGACAGCCGCCCAAAGGCGATGTGACGGAAGTCCTCGCCACGTTCAAGAAATCCACCTGCATGGGATCGGACGCCGACTACCAGAAGACGACGACGGTTCGTTTCGAAGTCATCCAGGAGGCCGGAAAACCCGTCATCGACGACATCATCACGATCGACGACAACGGCAATCCGAGCTCGCTGAAATCGGTCATGCAGGATCTTGTCAAGCAGCAGCAACAGCAGCCTTCCGATCAGCAGAAGCCGGCCAATCCACAATAGTCGGGCAGGGTTCGTCGCGGCGCCGGCGCGCAAAAACCTTGCCGATCGGCTGGTGTCTCGCTATTGCGACCGTGATTTGCGCGGACGGGGTTCGCGCCCGGAGAAAAAGCGTCATGGCAGGCACGAACAGCGAGCGTCAACTTCTAGCCGAGGGGCCGGCCGTCATTCTGGTCGAGCCGCAGATGGGCGAGAATATCGGCATGGTGGCGCGGGCCATGGCGAATTTCGGTCTCGCAGAACTGCGCCTCGTCAATCCGCGTGACGGCTGGCCGAACGAGAGAGCGCAGGCGACCGCTTCGAAGGCCGATCACATCATCGAGGCGACGAAGGTCTACGATACGTTGGAGCAGGCGGTCGCCGATCTGAACTTCGTCTATGCGACGACGGCACGCGAACGCGATGGCTATAAGCCCGTGCGTTCGCCGGTCGTCGCGGCGGAGACCCTTCGCGCCCGGTTCAAGGCCGGCGAGGGCACGGGCATTCTTTTCGGGCGCGAGCGCTGGGGCCTGACGAACGAGGAAGTGGCGCTTGCCGACGAGATCGTGACGTTCCCCGTCAATCCCGCTTTCGCTTCCCTGAACATCGCCCAAGCCGTGCTGCTGATGTCCTATGAGTGGATGAAGTCGGGCATGGAGGATCTCGGCGCCGTGCCTTTCCAGGCAATCGAACAGCGGCCTTCGACGAAGGATCAACTTTTCGGCCTTTTCGACCAGCTCGAGGAGGCGCTGGACGCCCGCAATTATTTCCATCCTGCCGGGAAAAAGCCGAAAATGGTCGACAATCTCCGCGCTGTCCTCTCGCGCCGGGCGTTCACCGAACAGGAAATCAGCGTCTTGCGCGGCGTGATCTCGTCTCTCGATCGCTTCACGCGGAAATCTCCCCGCGGCAGCGGTTCCCATCCCCGATCGTCCAGCGCATCCAAGGAAACCACGAACGATGACAGCAGCGGCGAATGAGCTGAAACCCATCCTGGTCTTCGACTCCGGCATCGGTGGCCTGACCGTGCTGCGCGAAGCGCGGGTGCTGATGCCGGAGCGCGGTTTCATCTACGTCGCCGATGATGCCGGTTTTCCTTATGGCGGCTGGGAAGAGCCGGCACTGAAGGAGCGCATCATCGATCTCTTCGCCAAGCTGCTCGCGCAATACAATCCGGAAATTTGCATTATTGCCTGCAACACGGCTTTCACGCTTGTCGGCGCCGATCTGCGCGCCGCCTTTCCGCAAATGACCTTCGTCGGCACGGTGCCGGCGATCAAGCCGGCTGCGGAACGGACCCGCTCTGGTCTGGTTTCGGTGCTGGCGACGCCGGGCACGGTCAAGCGGGCCTATACGCGCGACCTGATCCAGTCCTTCGCCACTCAATGCCATGTCCGGCTCGTGGGTTCGGAAAATCTGGCGCGCCTGGCGGAGGCCTATATTCGGGGCGATGTGGTTTCCGACGAAGCGGTGCTCTCCGAGATCGATCAGTGCTTCGTCGAGAAGGACGGACGCAGGACTGACATCGTCGTGCTGGCCTGCACGCATTACCCTTTCATGGCCAACATCTTCCGCAGGCTCGCACCCTGGCCGGTCGACTGGCTCGATCCGGCCGAGGCGATCGCGCGCCGTGCGCGCAGCCTGGTGCCGCAAGCCGTCGATGCCGTCCATCCTGACAATTTCGACTTTGCAATGTTTACGTCAGGCGCGCCGGATTTTCCAACCCGGCGGCTGATGCAGGGTTTTGGGCTTAGGGCTTGATGATGGCAGACAAGGTTTCGTTGCGTAAACTCGATCTCGCGGACATGCCCGCAGCAGCGGCCGTTCACCGCGCCTCCTTCGACGAGCGGCTTCCGACGCTTTCCGGGCTTCATACGACGGAGGAAGATGTCGGCTTCTGGAGTGCAGTGGTGTTCAAGGACTGCCAGATCTGGGGTGCGGAAGAGGGCGGCCGCTTGGTCGGCGTGATTGCATTTCTGGAGGACTGGATCGATCAGCTCTACGTTTTGCCAGAGGCACAGGGGCATGGCATCGGCAGCCGTTTGCTCGATGTCGCCAAATCGGCCTATCCGGTGCTTTCGCTCTGGACGTTTCAACGAAATGCGCCGGCGCGCCGCTTTTACGAAAAACACGGCTTCTTCGTTGTTGACGAGTCGGACGGGGCAGGCAATGAGGAGAAGGAGCCGGACGTGCTTTACAAATGGGAAGCACGGTTGCATCGACTGTAATGCAAGGTCGGACTAAGCGGCGGGATATTGGGAGGACGATATTTGATGTTTTTTGAAAATGGTTGCAGTTTCCATGCAGAGGCGAGCCATGCGCCTGCTTGACTGCTATAATTTCCATGATTTCCGCGCTCTTGCGAAGAGCCGTCTTCCCGGTCCGATCTTCAACTACATCGATGGTGCTGCCGACGACGAAGTGACGCTTCGGCGCAACACGGCGAGCTTCGAGAGCTGTGATCTCGTTCCGAACGTCCTTCGCGGCGTCAGCAGTGTCGATATGTCTGTCACCGTCATGGGACAAAAGCTCGCCACACCCTTCTACTGCTCGCCGACGGCCCTGCAGCGGCTCTTTCATCACGAGGGCGAAAATGCGGTTGCGGCGGCAGCCTCTTCCATCGGCACCATGTTCGGCGTCTCCTCGCTCGGCACGGTCAGTCTCGAGGAGGTGCGCAAGAAGCATCAGGGGCCGCAGGTCTATCAATTTTATTTCCACAGGGATCGCGGGCTGAACCGCGCGATGATGCAGCGGGCGAAGGATGCCGGCGTCAACGTCATGATGCTCACCGTCGACAGCATCACCGGCGGCAATCGCGAGCGCGACCTGCGCACCGGATTCTCCATTCCCTTCAAGCTCAATCTCGCCGGCATTGCGCAATTCGCCATCAAGCCAGCCTGGGGGTTGAACTATCTCACGCACGAGAAATTCCGCCTGCCGCAGCTCGATGAGCATGTGGATATGAGCGGCGGCGCGATGTCGATCGGCAAATACTTCACCGAGATGCTCGATCCGTCGATGAACTGGAACGACGTTGCCGAAATGGTGAAGCATTGGGACGGGCAGTTCTGCCTGAAGGGCATCATGTCGGTTGAGGATGCAAAGCGTGCCGTCGACATCGGCTGCACGGGCATCGTGCTTTCGAACCATGGCGGCCGGCAGTTGGACGGCTCGCGAGCGGCATTCGACCAGCTGGCGGAAATCGCCGATGCCGTCGGCGACCGCATCGACGTCATGATGGACGGCGGTATCCAGCGCGGCACGCATGTGCTGAAGGCCCTGTCGCTCGGCGCCAAGGCCGTAGGTCTTGGCCGCTTCTATCTCTATCCGCTGGCAGCTGCCGGCCAAGCGGGGGTCGAACGCGCGCTGCGGCATTTGCGCACCGAGATCGAGCGCGACATGAAGCTGATGGGCTGCACCTCGGTCGACCAGTTGTCGCGCGCCAATCTGCGGTTTCGCTGACATCGCGATTGCCTGTGGGTTTTTTCAATCCACGGGCGCGAAGCTTGGAAATCTTTGCTAGACGAAGGCGCGTCCTTTCAGAAAGATGGGACGCATCGGCATTTGATTCTTGACGACAGGGGAAGTGCATTGCAGGTCGGCATCGACATGGGAACGGCGTCCGGCGGGACCAGCGCCCAGCTCGATATCGAGGAGCTGCTGGCAACCCGTCTCCTGGTGCAGGGCAATTCCGGCTCCGGAAAATCGCATCTGCTGCGGCGTTTGCTGGAACAGTCGGCGCAATGGGTCCAACAGGTCATCATCGATCCGGAAGGCGATTTCGTCACGCTGGCCGATAAGTTCGGGCATGTGGTCGTTGATGGCGAGCGCACTGAGGCCGAGCTTGCCGGCATTGCCAACCGCATCCGCCAGCATCGCGTTTCCTGCGTGTTGACGCTGGAAGGGCTCGATATCGAGCAGCAGATGCGCGCCGCCGCGGCTTTTCTCAACGGCATGTTCGATGCCGATCGCGAATTCTGGTATCCGGTGCTGGTTGTCGTCGACGAGGCGCAGATGTTTGCGCCGTCCGTGGGCGGCGATGTCTCCGAAGATGCGCGCAAGATGTCGCTTGGCGCCATGACCAATCTGATGTGCCGCGGCCGAAAGCGCGGTCTTGCCGGCGTCATCGCCACACAGCGCCTGGCGAAGCTTGCCAAGAACGTTGCCGCCGAGGCCTCCAACTTCCTGATGGGCCGCACCTTCCTCGACATCGACATGGCGCGTGCTGCCGACCTGCTTGGCATGGACCGCCGGCAGGCGGAGATGTTCCGCGATCTGAAGCGCGGCAATTTCGTCGCGCTCGGTCCGGCGCTATCGCGGCGGCCGCTGCCGATCACGATCGGTTCCGTGGAAACCTCGGCGCGCTCCTCCAGCCCGAAGCTGATGCCGTTGCCGGATGCGCCTCAGGATGTCGAGGATCTGATCTTTACGCCGGATCCGGAGGAGTTTTCCAAGCCGATGGTTCGCCGGGCCACACCCGTGCCGCGCCCGACGACGGATATCCTGGCCGAACTATCGCGTTCCGCCCCTGCGACGAACGCGGCTGCGGCAGAGCCGAAGCCGAGCCAGCCAGAATTGTCGAACGAGGATCGCGAAGCGCGGGTGACCGCCGTGCTTTCCGAAATCCTGGATGATCCGGCCTCTGCCTTCCGCACGGATTCCGTCCTTTACCAGGAGTTTCTCGTGCGGCTGCGCATGCGCCGCGTGCCCGGTGCGCCGATGAGCCTGTCGGAATTTCGCCGCCGCGTGGCGGTGGTGCGCTCCGGCGCGGATGAGGCGACGATGGCGACGGAGGCATGGGCGACGGCTCTGTCGCTTTCGGCTGGTGTCACCGACGATCTGCAGGGTGTCTTCCTGATGCTTGCCAAGGCGGCCATCGGCGGCGAAGCTTGCCCCTCCGATGCGCGGATCGCCCGTGCCTACGGTACCCACTCGGCCCGCCGCGCCCGGCGTTTGCTCAGCTACTTCGAGGAACAGGGCAGCGTCGTCGTCCATACCGATTTCTCCGGTCGCCGCGTTGTGGCGTTCCCGGATATCGACTGCCAGACGGCCCCGGGCGATGCCAATGCGCCTGATATGCATGGCGAAGAGCAAGCGGCTGCGGAATAGCCGTCACTTCCTTCGATCCTGCTGTTGACATTTTCATGACGACCCCTTACAGACCGCGCCAACGCCGGGCAGAAATGTCCGGTGTTTCATTTGACATGTCCCGTGGCTTTCTCCGTTCGCTAATGTGAGAAGCCTGTCAGAGCTCGAAAATGGAGTTCAGAGGAGGGCGTGTTTCCTTAGCGGTTCGGCAACGGGCCGCTCAAATAGTTTGAAAGGAAATGCGATGAGCAAGCGCGAATCGTCCAAGTACAAAATTGACCGCCGTATGGGCGAGAACATCTGGGGTCGTCCGAAGTCCCCGGTCAACCGTCGCGAATACGGCCCGGGCCAGCACGGCCAGCGCCGCAAGGGCAAGCTCTCCGACTTCGGCGTGCAGCTGCGCGCCAAGCAGAAGCTGAAGGGCTACTACGGCGACCTGCGTGAAAAGCAGTTCCGCGCCACCTTCGACGAAGCCAACCGCCGCAAGGGCGACACTTCGGAAAACCTGATCGGCCTGCTCGAATCGCGCCTCGACGCGATCGTCTACCGCGCCAAGTTCGTTCCGACCGTCTTCGCAGCCCGTCAGTTCGTCAACCATGGCCACGTCACGGTGAACGGCGTTCGCGTCAACATCGGTTCCTATCGCTGCAAGGCTGGCGACGTGATCGAAGTCCGCGAAAAGTCGAAGCAGCTCGTGATCGTTCTGGAATCGATTGGTCTCGCTGAGCGCGACGTTCCGGACTACATCGAAGCCGATCACAACAAGATGGTAGCGACCTTCGCTCGCGTTCCGACCCTCGCCGATGTGCCCTACGCCGTCGTCATGGAACCGCAGCTGGTCGTCGAATTCTATTCGCGTTAAAAAGCGGATATTTTTCTTGATGATGGAAAAGCCGCTCCTTTCGAGCGGCTTTTTTGTCTTTGGAGCGCCCTATGACCGATCTGCAGGCAATTCTCGACGGCATCCATACGGAGCTTTCGCCGCGTATCGGCGAGGGTAAGGTTGCCGATTACATTCCGGAGCTCGCCAAGGTCGATCCGAAGCAGTTCGGCATGACGATCGCCACCGTCAACGGCGAGGTTCACAGCGTCGGTGATGCGGGCACTGCCTTTTCCATCCAGAGCATTTCCAAGGTCTTCATGCTGACGCTGGCGCTCGGCAAGATCGGCGAAAGCCTTTGGAACCGAGTGGGACGCGAGCCGTCAGGCACCTCCTTCAACTCCATAGTCCAGCTCGAGCGTGAAGAGGGCATTCCGCGTAATCCCTTCATCAATGCTGGCGCGATCGCCGTCAGCGATGTCGTGCTGTCTGGCCATGCGCCGCGCGAGGCGATCGGCGAGCTCCTGCGCTTCGTACGCTATGTAGCCGATGACGAGTCGATCACCATCGACGACAGGGTAGCGCGCTCGGAGACGCAGACAGGCTTCCGTAATTTCGCGCTCGCCAATTTCATGCGCGCCTACGGTAATCTCGATCATCCGGTCGAGCATGTACTCGGCGTCTATTTCCACCAGTGCGCGCTTTCGATGAGCTGCGAACAGCTTGCCAAGGCGGGGCTCTATCTTGCGGCGCGTGGCAGCAATCCGATCACAGGCCATTCCGTCGTTTCGCCGAAGCGGGCGCGGCGCATCAATGCGCTGATGCTGACCTGCGGCCATTATGACGGCTCCGGCGATTTCGCCTATCATGTCGGCCTTCCCGGCAAGAGCGGCGTCGGCGGCGGCATTCTCGCCGTGGCGCCGGGTATCGGATCGATTGCCGTCTGGTCGCCGGGCCTGAACAAGGTCGGCAATTCGCAGCTCGGCGCCGTGGCGCTGGAAATGCTGGCTGCGCGCACCGGCTGGTCGGTGTTCGGCGATTGATGCGGTGTCTTCTTTCGGCGCTTTCTGCTATCAGCGTGGCGAGGCACTGAGGACGACGGAATGAACATCGCGACGACGGTAATGGACGAGATCGATATCGAGGCTGAGGACGGCGCTGCTGCCGTGCATCCGATGTTTTCCGATGCGCCTCGATCCGTCTCCTTCAACAAGCTTCGCAAGCGCCTGCTGCGGCAGGTGCGTCAGGCCCTGGAGGATTTCCAGATGCTGAAGGGGCAGAAGCGCTGGCTTGTCGGCCTTTCCGGCGGCAAGGATTCCTACGGGCTGCTGTCGATCCTGCTCGATCTCAAATGGCGCGGCCTGTTGCCGGTGGAACTGATCGCCTGCAATCTCGATCAGGGCCAGCCGAACTTCCCGAAGCATGTCCTGCCGGACTATTTGACGAAGATCGGCGTCGCGCATCGCATCGAATATCGCGACACCTATTCCATCGTGAAGGAAAAGGTGCCGGAGGGTGCGACCTATTGTTCGCTCTGTTCGCGCCTGCGCCGCGGCAATCTCTATCGCATCGCGCGCGAAGAGGGCTGCGATGCGCTGGTGCTCGGCCATCACCGCGAGGATATTCTCGAAACCTTCTTCATGAACTTCTTCCACGGCGGTCGCCTGGCCTCCATGCCGGCAAAGCTTCTCAATGATGAGGGCGATCTGATGCTGCTGCGCCCCCTCGCTTACGCCGCCGAAGACGACCTCGCCAAGTTCGCCGCCGCCATGCAGTTTCCGATCATTCCCTGTGACCTCTGCGGCTCGCAGGACGGGCTGCAGCGCAATGCGATGAAGGATATGCTCGCCGATATCGAGCGGCGCATGCCGGGCCGCAAGGATACGATGCTGCGGGCGCTGGCGCATGTGAATCCGTCGCATCTGCTCGATCCCAAGCTCTTCGATTTTGCTGGGCTGATGACTGGACAAACCGACGCCGATTAGGCGGTTTTGCCACACCAGCGTCATCGAATCGGTCATAAGAGGAGGCCTCTCCCAAGATAAAGGCCTTCCATGACTTTCTCCGATACAGACTTCGACCATCTGATGACGATCGTTGCCGAGGCGGCGGCGCGGGAAATCCTGCCGCGGTTCCGCAATCTGGGTGATGGCGACATATCGGAAAAGACGTCGGCCATCGATCTGGTGACTGAGGCAGATCTGCTGGCCGAGCAATACATCACTGCGGCGCTGAAGGCGCGCTTTCCCGGCGCTCTCATCGTCGGAGAAGAGGCCTATGAGGCCGACAAGTCCGTTGTGCCGGCACTGGCGCATGCGGATCTGGCCTTTACCATTGATCCGGTGGACGGCACATTCAATTTCGCGGCAGGGCTGCCGGTATTCGGCACGATCGTTGCTGTCGTCGCCAAGGGCGAGACGATCGCCAGCGTCATCTATGATCCGGTACTCGGTGACACCGTTACCGCCATGCGTGGTGCGGGCACCTTTCTGCGTCGTGGCAAGGGGCAGGCGAGGCGGCTTTCGGTTGCCGCACCCGCTGCGCTGAGCGCCATGACCGGCGCAATATCCTGGGGGCATATGGATGAGCCGGAGAGGTCGCGTATCTGCGCCAATCTCGCCAAGACACGCATGACCTTCTCGCTCAATTGTTCCGCCTACGAATACTGGATGGTGGCATCGGGCAAATGGCATTTCATCGGCCATTCCAAGCTAATGCCCTGGGATCATCTTGCCGGCGTGCTGGCGCATCAGGAGGCCGGCGGCTATACGGCCAAATTCGATGGCACACCATACCGCCCCGGCGAGACCACCGGCGGCATTATCTCTGCGCCGGATGAGGATAGCTGGCAAATGATCCGCCGCGAGATCATCGGCGCCTGACAGGAAAGGACCATATCATGACATCGCCCGTTGACATCACTACCCTTGCTCATGTGTTGCGCCGCGCCGCGCAGATGGAGATCCTGCCGCGCTTCCGCAGACTTGGCAGCGGCGATGTTCGCGCCAAGAGCGAAGCGACCGATCTGGTGACCGAGGCTGACGAGCGTGCCGAGCGCATGGTGAAGGCCGAGGTGTCGCGGCTCTGGCCCGAGGCGCTCTTCATCGGCGAAGAATCTGTTGCCGCCGATCCCGCACTGCTCGACAAGCTGCCGGATGCGGATCTGGCCATCATCGTCGATCCTGTCGACGGCACGTTCAATTTCGCCTCGGGCATCCCCGCCTTCGGCGTTATGGCATCGGTGATCTCCAAGGGTCAAACGGTCGCTGGCATCATCTTCGATCCGATGGGCGACGACTGGGTGCTGGCGGAGCGCGGCAGCGGCGCATGGCTGCGTCGCCCCGACGGCGAGACGCTGCGCATGAGGGTTACGCAATCGGTCGCGCTGGAAGACATGGTCGGCATGGCATCGACCGGCTTCCTGCCGAAGGACAAGCGCGCGGAAGTCATGGGCAATCTCGCCAAGGTGCGCTACTCCACCAACTATCGCTGCGCGGCGCACGAGTATCGCACGCTTGCCGGCGGCCATGTCCACTATCTGATGTACAACAAGCTGATGCCCTGGGATCATCTCGCCGGCGCGCTGATCTCGCAGGAAGCGGGCGCTTATGTGCGTCGCTTCGACGGCTCGCCCTATCTGCCGCATCATCTCGACGGAGGCTTGCTCGTCGCGGTGGATAAGGATTCCTGGGAATTGCTGCGGCGTGAGGTTTTCACCGTCTAACAGG
Source organism: Rhizobium sp. SG741 (assembly GCF_012275435.1). Taxonomy (NCBI): domain Bacteria; kingdom Pseudomonadati; phylum Pseudomonadota; class Alphaproteobacteria; order Hyphomicrobiales; family Rhizobiaceae; genus Rhizobium; species Rhizobium sp. SG741. Next base: position 421,496 of record NZ_JAAZQP010000004.1, on the reverse strand, counting down.
CCGCATCGAGCCGGATCGGATAGTCGGCGCGGCTACTTGGAAAGTCGCGTCGGGAAGGCTATCTTCGCCGCAACAGGCAAGGACTGCGATCGGCGCTTGCCGAGAGGATGAGGCAGATGTCCGAAACGAGCCGCAAGCTGACCACCATCTTCTGCGCAGACGTGCAAGACTATACGCGTCTTATGGGCAAGGATGAGGAGGGGACGCTTGCGACCCTTCGTCGTTATCGGGATGCAATGACGCGGCTCATTGAAGCGCATGGCGGCCGGGTGATCAATACCTGGGGCGACGGCGTCTTCGCCGAATTTCCAAGCGTTGTGGAAGCCGTACGGGCGGCAATCGACGTCCAGAACGAACTGGCCGGCTACAATGCCGCCATGGATACCGAAAGACAGATGCTCTTTCGCATCGGTCTCAACCTTGGCGATGTAATCGCTGATGGCAATGATCTCTACGGCGATGGAGTCAATATAGCCGCTCGGCTTCAGTCGCGCGCTGCGGCGGGCGGTATCGTCATCTCGAATACCGTCTACGACCAAGTGCGGAACAAGGTCGCGGTCGGCTTCGATTTTCTCGGTCAGCTCGAGGTCAAGAACATCGAAGGCGGCGTGCCGAGCTATGCGGTGCGGGTCGGCGGCGTGCAGGTCGTCGACACTTCAGTTGACGATCGCGCCAGACCGCAACCGGTTCGCATGCCCGAGGACACAACGAAAGAACCCGTTTTATTGGATTGGCGGCGGAGCTATGGCGCGCTGTTCGTTGTCGCGGTCGGACTTGCCGCGCTGAACGCGTTGACATGGCATGGCGAGTTCTGGGCAAAGTGGCCCATACTCGCGCTTACCTGGGTTGGGGCGCTCCGTTTTGCGCGGAGCAACAAGCGGATCGACATCGTTATCGCCCGCATGATTGTCACCGGCATCGGCATCGTCGCGATCAACATTTTCACCTGGCAGGGCACACCCTGGGCGATGTGGCCACTCTTCGGACTTGCGATTGCCGCGGCGCTGCGTTGGGTCAGCCGTTCGCGCAGCGACGCGTAAGAGAGTGCGCCGTTCAGACGTGCCCCATGCCCGGCTCCAGTGCCGGCGTATCACCGGGATGGGTGAAGAGCTTGCCACGTTCGGCCCATAGCGTCGCGACGATCGTGAGCGCACCGAATATGGTAAAGCCAGCGATCATCGGCTGAGCGGTGCCATCGAACATCTGGCCGACGATGCCGCCGAGCAGAACGCCGACGGTGGTCGAGACCGAGCTGGTGATGGCAGCCGCGGTGCCCGCCAGGTGTCCCATTGGCTCGAGGCTGATGGCCATGAAGTTGGTGGTGATAACAGCGAACATCATCAGCATGATCGAGATCAGCACATAGATGAACGTGAAGCTCGGCTGACCGAACATCCCGACGACGTAGCCGACAGCGCCCAGGACGGTGAAAACGATCATGGCGGCGTGGGAAATGCGCCGCATGCCGAAGCTACGCACGAAATAACCATTGGCGAACTGCGCCACTGCCGTGCCGGCTGCCGTCGCCGCAAAGGCGATCGGAAACGTGTCCCCGAGGCCGTAGACTTCACCGAATACCTGCTGCACCGAGACGATATAGGCGCAGATCACACCCGTGTAGAGCGTCAGGCCGATCATGTAGCCACAGGTGATGCGGTTGGTCAGAACCGTCTTGAAACCGGAGACGACCGAAGCGACCGAGAGCGGCAGGCGCTCTTCTGTCGGAAGCGTTTCCTTCATGCGGAAGAAAGCGACCAGGAAAAGACCGGCGCTGACTATGCCGATCAGGATGAAGATCCATTGCCAGTTGGAATAGGCAACGATCACCTGGCCGACGAAAGGTGCGACCATCGGCATGATCATGAAGACGATCATGACATAGGACATGACGCGCGCCATTTCACGACCGCCGAAGCAATCGCGGACGATTGCAAGCGTGGTGATGCGCACGGCTGCGGCGCCGACGCCCTGTGCGAAGCGCAGAGCGAGCAGCGCGAAGAGATTGCCGCTCCAGGCCGCCGCAAACAGCGTCACCGTATAAAAGGCCAGGCCTCCGAGCAGAATGCTACGGCGGCCATAGGTATCCGACAGGCTGCCGAAGAAGAGCTGGCAGATGCCGAAGCCGAGGAAGTAGACGCCGATGACCAGCTGCGTGTCATTGGGGTTGGCGACATTAAGGGATTGGCCGATGTTCGGAAGTGCCGGCAGCATGCTGTCGATGCCCATGGAAATGCTCGCCGTCATCAGCGCGATGATGATGATGAATTCGACGATGCCGAGGCCGATACGATTGGAGCCGGATTGCGCCGGCGTGTGTTCTTGAGGCGGGGTCATATGAATTTGCCTGTCAATGCAAAGCGAGGGATTGATCGGCCGGCGGTGGCGCATTGTGCGGACGGAAGAGGCGCCCCTTTTCGGCAATCAGCACAAACATCAAGCCGATCAGCGAGACGGTGAAGTAGCCGATGACCATCGGCGTCGCCGTGCCATTAAAATATTGGCCGATGCCGGCGCCGATCGATGCGCCGCCGACCGTGCTCATGAAACCGAGCACCGAGGAGGCAGTTCCGGCGACATGGCCGAGCGGCTCCATGGCGAGCGAGTTGAAATTGGAACCGATCCAACCGAACTGGAACATCGCCAGCGCGAAGAAGATCATGAACAGCGGGAAGGGCATCGGGGCAGGGCCATTAAGCTGCACCATCAGCCAGACAAAGGTAATGAAGGAGAAGCCGAGCAAGGCCGCATGCGACAGCCGCCGCATGCCGAAACGGCCGACGAGCTGCGAGTTGATGAAGGATGACAGAGCCATGAAGAGCGCCACGCCACCAAAGGCGACGGGGGTGTAGACGCCAAGTCCGTAAATGCCGCTGTAGATCTGCTGGGCCGAGTTGATGAAGCCGAACAGCGCGCCGAAGAGGAACGTGCTGGCGATGGTGTAACAGAGCGCGACGCGGTTCGTCAGGACCATGCGGAAGCCGGATGCAACCGACCTGACGGTCAGCGGGCGGATATTTTCGGGCTTCAGTGTTTCCGGAAGGCGGAAATACATCCAGAGACCGACCAGGGTCGCCATGGTGCCGATGAAGACGAAGATCATGTGCCAAGTGCTGATCAGCAGGATGATCTGGCCGCTTCCCGGCGCGATGACCGGAACGATCATGAAGACCATCATGATCAGCGACATCACCTCGGCCATCAGGCGGCCGCCGAAAACGTCGCGGACGATGGAAATGGTGATGACGCGCGTCGCTGCCGAACCCAGCCCCTGAATGAAGCGCAGGGCGAGCAGACCGGCGAAGGACGGAATAAGGGCAATGCCGAAAGCGGAGATGACATAGACGACAATGCCGATCAACAGGGGAATGCGGCGGCCGAAGCGATCTGACAACGGACCGTAGATAAGCTGCGCCGAGCCAAATCCGATCAGATAGGCTGTTACCACGTATTGCCGATGGTTCTCGTTCTCGACACCGAGACTGGAGCCGATCTGCTGGAGAGCCGGAAGCATGATGTCGATGGCCAATGAATTGATCGCCATCAGGAAGGCCGCGAGTACGATGAACTCGCGTTTGCCCATGGGCAGTTGCCCATGGGACATAGCCTGGGATGTAGTCGTCACGGTTTTATTCCCATAAACATATCAAGGCGCTGCCCTGCAGCAGCGCCTTTCGATCGAAGTGAACTATGGAAACCGGACGAGAGCCCGGTGACCGGTCAGGAGGCGGCGCGAACGCTGATGCCGTTTTCCTGGAAGTGCTGCTGCAGCTCGCCCGCCTGGAACATTTCGCGCACGATATCACAGCCGCCGATGAATTCGCCCTTCACGTAGAGCTGCGGGATTGTGGGCCAGTTGGAGTATTCCTTGATGCCCTGACGAATCTCGGCATCAGCAAGGACATTGATGCCCTTATAATCGACGCCGATATAGTCGAGAATTTGGACTACCTGGCCCGAGAAGCCACATTGCGGGAACTGGGGCGTGCCCTTCATGAAGACAACAACATCGTTGTTCTTTACTTCATTGGCAATGAATTCGTGAATGCCGCTCATTTTCCAGTCCTTTCACATGCGGGGTCAAGGCCCACAGCGTTAAATCTCTTTCTTAAATAGCAAGCGACCGGCTCGATTTCCAGCCGCAAAACGTACCACGCGTCGTTTTCATCGCATGAATGGATTTTCGGCATCAGCGGTTAAGAAAGATGGCCGAATCCGTCGATTAGCTACTTTTCTTGAACAGTGCGTTTTGAAATAGCCTCTTCAACCTGAGAGCTGAACAACACACATAAAATCGAGGCAAGGGTTGATTAATATTAGGTTGCTATTAATTTTACATGCGGCCGGTATGTTTGTTAGAGTCAGTCGATTTATGCGGTTTGGCGCGTATCGGTCCTTTGCGAAGATTGCATTGCATTTGAGGGAGCGGACACCATGAGCCATCATCATTATACCGAGGGCCAGGTTGGTGAGGAGCGAGAGTTTTACGGTACGGAAGAGACTAGCGACGGCGAGCGGGAATATTATGAGCATGTGCGCACGTCAAAAGCCTCGATATTGAACAGTGCCTTTACCGTCAGCGCCATCGTTTTGATTCTAAGCATCGCTTTCGGTTATCGCGCGTCGACCGCGCCGACGCCGCAACCGCCCGTGGCTTCGGTCATCGAAAAAATCATGACTGCGCCCCCCGCGGATCCGTGTTCTGACATCTCGCCCTATCCCGGCCGGGAATGCTGATCTGATTCGAGCTTTCAGCCTCAGACGACGGAAGTTTCACTCGTTGTAGCGGTGCGGCGAATGGATAGCTTTGCATTGCGCTGCCATGAAAAAGCCAGCAGGCCGTGGTCTTGGCGGTCGCTTACGTGTATCTGCCGCTGAAGCGCGTGCTGGGGACCAACGACAATATGGATAGCATCAAGAAGCGGGTGGTTCTCCACTTCCCTGGCTTTGAGCCGCTGGATGCGGCGGCGCATCGGGCGCGCTACGAGCGCTCGGCCAGGCAAAGCGCCGGCGTGTGGGATTATTCGGTCACCGTGGACGAGCTGAAGAGTTTCGGTAGGGCACCCTATTTCGATGTGACTGCCGAAGCTGCGGATTGGCGGACGCAAAGCCGTGTCCATATTGTCGACCATAACGACCTGGTTGCGGCGTTGAACGGCAGGCCATTCTTCACGCGGCTGGCACAGGGCTATCTGGCGGCCGCAAAGGTTATCGTTTCCGGAGGGATGACAGGCTATTTCCGCCATGCATGGCGTTTCGGCCTGTTTTTCATATTTCCGTTTCTCCTCATGTTTGTCGGGCTGCTGCTCAGCCTGTCGATAGCATTCTTGCCGTTCATGTTGGGGCTGGCCGCCTGGAGCCATATCGGCAGCATCGCCTTGGCCGTCGCTTTCTTCGTCTATGCCTTTCTGCCGCAGGCCGAAAGGTTGCATACGCTGCATCTCTTCTCCGACTGGGAGATGGCCGTGGCGATGGCGGGGCTGAACGGAATCGGCAACGAGCAATGGCTGGAGACCTGCGCGATCGGCGTGCGTCAGGCGCTGGATGAGCCCGGCGTCGATGAATTCGTCATCTCCTCGCATAGCATGGGCTCATCCGTGGCGGCGCATGTGATCGGTCTCCTGCTTGAGCGGGAGCCTGAGGTTTTTCGTGACAAGCGCGTGGTGTTTGCGACCTTGGGGAGCGCCATCCTGCAATGCGCCCTCATGCGGTCGGCGGCGGTGCTGCGCTCACGCGTTGGCTTGCTTGCGCGCTGCAAGGAGATGTTCTGGGTGGACGTTCACTGTCTGACCGACGCGATCCATTTCTACAAGACAAAGGTCGTGGCGGTTTGCGGGCATGCCGATGACAAGCAGCCCGCGATCCTGTTCGTGCGTTTCAAGAAAATGCTGACAGCGCAGCACTACGCCAAGATCAAGCGCGATTTCCTGCGTGTCCATCGGCAATATGTGCTCGGGCCGGACGTGCGGGCATTCTTCGATTTTACGCTGATGACGGCTGGCCCATTGCCAGCCTCCCGCTTTGCGGAGTTTTCGGCGAACAACATGCCGGAGCTGACGTTCAACTCCGGCAGCGAGTTGCAGGCAGCCTCAATCGGGCGCTGAGGTCTGCAGCGCCAGGGCATGCAGCACGCCGCCCATATTGCCCTTCAGGGCATCATAAACCATCTGGTGCTGCTGCACGCGGCTTTTGCCGCGAAAGGCTTCCGCGACAACTTCGGCGGCATAGTGATCGCCGTCTCCGGCCAGGTCGCGAATGGTCACCTTGGCTCCGGGAATGCCGGCCTTGATCATGTCTTCGATATCGCCGGGGTTCATTGGCATTGGTGGTGTACCTCGATCTATTCAGCGGCAGCGAGAGCGCTGCCATCCATGAAGGCAGGAAACCACGATTCATGCGCGTCGCGCAACTGCTCAACCGGAAGCGACAACAGGCCATCGATGACGAGCGCATCGCCGCCGACAGTGCCAAGACGACGGAACGGCACGCCGGCGCTTTCCGCATTGATGCAGACGAAATCGGCGACATCGGCCGGAACGGCGATGACGTAGCGGGCCTGATCCTCACCGAAAAGTGCCGCATGCGGTGGGGTCTTGCTTTCGGTCAGGTCGATGCGCAGCCCCTTGCGGGACGCGATGGCCATTTCGGCAAGGGCCAGCGCCAGGCCGCCCGATGAAATGTCATGGCAGGCCGTGACCTGGCCGTTGCGGATGGCCGAACGGATGAAATCGCCGTTGCGGCGCTCGGCGAAAAGATCGACTTCCGGAGCGGGGCCATCGGTCGAACCCAGAATATCGCGGAGATAGATCGAAGAGCCGAGATGGCTGCCGTCGAGGCCGATCATCAGGACGCTGTCGCCTTCGGAGGCGGCGCCAATGCGGGCCATCGTCTTCCAGTCCGGCAGCAGGCCGACGCCGGCAATGGTGGGGGTCGGCAGGATCCCGACGCCATTGGTTTCATTGTAGAGCGAAACGTTGCCCGAGACGATCGGGAAATCGAGCGCGCGGCAAGCTTCGCCGATGCCTTTGATCGCGCCGACGAACTGTCCCATGATCTCTGGCTTTTCCGGATTGCCGAAGTTCAGATTGTCGGTCGCTGCAAGCGGCTCAGCGCCGGTTGCCGTGATGTTGCGCCAGCATTCGGCGACGGCCTGCTTGCCGCCCTCGAACGGGTCGGCCTCGACATAACGGGGCGTGACGTCGGAGGAGAATGCCAGCGCCTTGGTCGGATGGCCTTCGACGCGCACGACGCCGGCGTCGCCGCCCGGGAGCTGCAGCGAGTTGCCCTGAATCAGGGTATCGTATTGCTCGTAGACCCAGCGGCGGCTCGATTGGTTGGCGGAGCCGACCAGCGACAGCAGAGCCTGGCCGTAATCCTCAGGAGCCGGTACCAGATCGGCGGGCAGGGCGGCGCGCTTGTCGGCTTCCCGCCATGGACGGTCGTATTCCGGAGCCTGATCGCCGAGATCCTTGATCGGCAGGTTGGCGACTTCCTCGCCCTGATGGATGACGCGGAAGCGCAGGTCATCCGTCGTCTTGCCGACTATGGCGAAATCCAGGCCCCATTTGACGAAGATCGCCTTGGCGACGGCTTCCTTTTCCGGCTGCAGCACCATGAGCATGCGCTCCTGGCTTTCCGACAGCATCATTTCATAGGCCGTCATCTGCTCTTCGCGCACCGGCACCTTATCGAGGTCGAGCTCGATGCCGAGATCGCCCTTGGCACCCATTTCGACGGCAGAGCAGGTGAGGCCGGCGGCGCCCATGTCCTGGATGGCGATGACGGCACCGGTCTGCATCAGTTCGAGGCAGGCTTCCAGCAGGCACTTTTCGGTGAAGGGGTCGCCGACCTGAACCGTCGGGCGCTTCTCTTCGATCGATTCGTCAAACTCGGCCGATGCCATCGTCGCGCCGCCGACGCCGTCGCGGCCGGTCTTGGCGCCGAGATAGACGACCGGCAGGCCGACGCCCTTGGCTTCCGACAGGAAAATGGCGTTCGATTTGGCCAGACCAGCCGCAAAGGCATTGACCAGGATATTGCCGTTGTAGCGTGCATCGAATTCGACTTCGCCACCGACTGTCGGGACACCGAAGGAATTGCCGTAGCCGCCGACGCCGGCGACGACGCCGGAGACGAGATGGCGGGTCTTCGGATGATCCGGCTCGCCGAAGCGCAGCGCGTTCATGGCCGCGATCGGGCGGGCGCCCATGGTGAAGACGTCGCGCAGAATGCCGCCGACGCCGGTCGCAGCACCCTGATAGGGCTCGATATAGGAGGGGTGGTTGTGGCTCTCCATCTTGAAGACGACGCAATCGCCGTCATCGATATCGACAACGCCCGCATTTTCGCCCGGGCCCTGGATGACGCGCGGACCCTTGGTCGGCAGAGTGCGGAGCCACTTCTTCGAGGATTTGTAGGAGCAATGCTCGTTCCACATGGCCGAGAAGATGCCGAGCTCTGTAAAGGAAGGCTCGCGGCCGATCAGATCCAGAATGCGCTGATATTCATCCGGCTTCAGGCCGTGGGCGGCAATCAGTTCGGGGGTGATCTGGATCGAATTTGAAATGGTCATGGGCGCTCGAGGGTCCTTGCCTGTAAGGGGTTTGAAGGCCGGTCAGGGGATCGAGGTCTCTTTAGCGCAAGTCAACCTGTCGTGCGACAGGAAAATCGCCGGCGTTCGCAGCACGCCGACATTGATAACAGGCAAGTCGTGAGCACGACCATTCGCGGCCGTTCTCGGATCGTCAGAATTTATAGCCGACCAAAACGCCGACACGCGTCATGCCGCCATTCGGACCGTCGCAGAGATTGGCGTGCGAGGAATGCGCGATCTGCGCCATCATATTCCAATGGCTGTCAAAATTGTAACCAATCCCGGCATATTCGTGGAAAAGCAGGCGACAACCAAGCAGCGGACCATGTTCGGTCCAATCATCGAGATTGCCTGAATGTACCGTTCCACCGAAGCCAGCTTCGGTGAAGATGCCGTTGCTATGCGTCAGCGTCCAGGAAAGACCAGCATAAACCTGGGTCGCCGAGCCGGCTGTGCCGATCGAGGTTCCCAAATGGATGCGCGGATGCGCCAACTGATCCTTCCAACCAGCGGTTGGATTGTAGCCGAACGGATTGAAGAGCACCTGCACATCCGGAAACACGCCGTTTTCGTGATCGTTTCCGCTCTGGATGGAGCCGCTTGCTCCGAAACGCAGTTCGTCGAAAATCTTAGGGCTGGCGGCGACGGGAACCGTATCTGCAGCGGTTGCAGCGGACTGACCCGCGATGAATATGGAACTGATTGCCAGAAAACTCGTAACTAAACGCTTGCACAAATTGCCTGCTGAAACGCTGTCAATGGCCATGCACTCCCCCTAGTACGGCGGGCGAATCATTTCACATAGTTAAAATGGTAGCGTGCTAGGAGTCGAGAGAGAAGAGCCGGGATTTTGCAAGATAGCTGTCGATAAAAACGACGAGGCTTGCTTAAATGTGACTGTCGTAACCGGCCGAGCCGTTTTCCAGCAACCGCCGTAACGTCATGAAGCCGGCGGCGACATCTTCTCGTTGTCGCGGCGATGAGAATGCGACGCGAACGCGATGATAGACCTTCTCCATGCGCGCGGCCTTGAATTCATCCTCATCGTCGATGAGCACGCCCTCGGCGATGGCGGCATTCTTGAAAGTGCCTGACAGCCATGGTTCGGGCAGCTTCAGCCAGAGAAACGGCAGATGCGGATGCGAGTTGAACTCAAATCCTGACAGGGCGTCCCGCGCCAGTTGCTCGCGAGCCTTGATTTCCTCGACCGACTTGCGGCGCAGCTCCAGCGCGTGACCATCGAGCACGAGCCGGGCGCAGGTTTCCGCCAGGATGAAAGGCAGGCCGCCGGTCGTCATCTTGTGCGTAACCTTGATTCGCTGGGCGAAATGCGGCGGGCAGGCGACCCAGCCCCCACGCACGCCCGCTGTAACGGACTTCGACAGGCTGCTGACCACGAAGGTGCGTTCCGGCGCGATAGCCGCCATGAGCGGGTTCTGGTCGCCGGTCATGGCGCCATAGAGATCATCCTCGATCAGCCAGACGCTGTGGCGGCGTGCGATGGCGGCAATTGCGCGCCGGCGTGCTTCCGGCATCGTCACGAGCGTCGGATTGTGTGCCGTCGGCATCAGAAAGGCCAGACGTGGATGCTGCTGCTGGCACAGCCGCTCGAAATCGTCGGGGTTGATGCCGTGCTCATCGGAATCCACCAATACCGACCGGCGTCCGAGGAGGCGGGTGGCGCGGCTGATCTGCGTATAGGTCAGGTTCTCGAAGACGATCTTGTCGCCGGGCGAAGTGACGGCCGAGATGACGGCGATGGCGCCGGCATGAGCGCCCAGCGTCGGCACGACGGTCTCGATTGCCGGCTGCCAGCCGTTGCGGGCAAGCCAGATCTGTCCCGCCTCAAACCAGCTCGTCGGGAAATTCCGCGAGTAGGAGGAAATCTCCGACTGGTGCTCGTTGCTGATATCCGCAAACAGTTTGCCGATGATCTCGCCCTGGCCGATATCGGGGGCGGCCGTCGTATCGAAGCGTATCCTGGCATCAGGCGTATTCAGGCCGCGGGTGCCGGCAAGCGCCTGCGTGATCGGATCCACCTGTTCGATCTGCTTGCCGTTCGAGCGCTCCAGCACATAGGTACCGCGGCCGACTTCGCCCGCCACCAGGCCGCGCTCATGCACGAGCGCGTAGGCCCGGCTCACGGTGCCGATGGTGACGCCGATATCATAGGCGAGGTTGCGTTGCGGCGGCAGCTTCGTGCCGGGCGGCAGAACGCCGTGGGTGATCGCGTTCTCGATGCTGTCGGCAACACGGATATAGACCGGCCCATTGCCGCTGGAAATGTCAGGGAGCCAATTTGTCATAATGACAATTTGCTATATTGCATCGCGCACGGAGTCAATACTAAGTGACAATCGTATCGTTTGGCTCGGTACTTCGAGAAATGTCACCATCAAGCGAGCATTGAAATGAGTACAATAGATACAATCCGTCCTGCCCAAGCCAAGGATGCTTTCGCCGCGGGCCGGGACACGAGGGCAGCGCAGCCAAAGTCGCGCGCGGCGCATCGGCTCTGGACGTCCTTTTTGCTGTGGATGCAGAAACGCGAAAGCCGCTGTGTCCTGCGGGAATTGACGGATGATCAGCTACGCGATGTCGGGCTGACGCGAAGCGAGGCGAGGACCGAGGTCAGCAAGTCATTCTTCTGGGATTGAAATGGGATGGCGTTCGCGCCTGCCATGGCGGGACGTTTGCAGCTTAGCTCAGGCCCAGAATGGAATGGACGAAATCGGCGCGGTCCGCGACGCCGACTTTCGGCAGGATATGAATCTCATAGCCGAGTGCGGGATAATCGACGCTGAGCCGCTCGTATTCGGCAATTGCCTCGGACAGGTCATGTCTTCGTTCGCGGTCGCCGACGTATATTTCCGGCCAGGGCGGGGTGAGGAAGACATGCTTGTTGTAGCGGTGCAGCTGACCGTATGACGTCAAAGCGGGCTCACCCGTCAGATGCTCGAGGGCTGATGCGGCGTCGATCAATCCCCTGTCGAAAAAGACGATACCTGGAAATGTTGCCGCTGCCTCGCGGTCGGCTAGTGACATGTCGATTGCCCGGCGCACGAATGCCGCGGTGTCCACCCACGGCAGAGCCGAGCCGCCGCTGTTCAGCTCTTCCATAACGATGCGACGACCGGGCTCCTCGACCACGTGGTGTCCATGAAGCCTGAGCGCTTCGAGCAAGGTCGATTTACCGCCGCCCGAGCAGCCTGAAAGAATGACAAACCTGTCCATGACAATGATCCCTGGAGTTGAGGGTACGTCATGCGTCGGCTGCAGTGTCTGAGTGGAAGCGGAGCTTCTTCAGACCATCGGCCTAACTGCAGTTCTTCGAACCCGCAGCCCAGCGATTGACGTCGCCCGTGATACGGCCGCCGGAAGCGCCGTTCATCATCGGACCGAAGGCCTGCAATTGGGCCGGGTTGCCTTCCGCTTGGACAACCAGGGACGGTCGGCCGGTCGGATGTTTCTTGTCGACAACGAGAATGCGCGGACGACCGGTAAAGGAATTGAGTTCCGGAGCGAGTTGATAGCCGGCAAAGGCCGGATCGGCCGATTTGAACCAGCAGGCGTTCGAATTGATCATGACGCGCTCCATCGTCGACAGGGCGCTGTGATCGGTGGCGCTGATGCTCGGCGGACGCGGGCCGCACGACGTGACCAGAAGCCCAAGCATCGTGATGGCAGCGGCGGAGTAAAGTCCTGTCAGGAGGCGAGGGCGCATCAATTTCTTTCCAACGAAGCGGTTAGGGCTGCTCTTTGCCCGAGGGTTGCCGGAGGCAACGATAACGACGTCCCTGCTGTTTGGCGCAAAGACGTCGATTTTAAGATTTCGGAGCCAAGCCCGACGATCTATCAGGCCGCGATCACGCCGAGTGCCGAGGCGAAGAGACCGCGGCCGTCGTTGCCGCCATGCGCAGCCTCGATCAGGTTTTCCGGATGCGGCATCATGCCGAGCACATTGCCCTTGGCATTCATGACGCCGGCGATGTCGTTGACAGAGCCGTTGGGGTTCGTGCCTTCGGCATAACGGAAGACCACCTGGCCGTTGCCTTCGATCGCTGCCAGCGTCTCGGGATCGGCGAAATAGTTGCCGTCGTGATGTGCCACGGGGCTGCGGATGATCTGGCCCTTGGCGTAGGCGCTGGTGAACTCCGTGTCGGCATTGACGACTTCGAGTTTCACTTCGCGGCAGACGAATTTCAGCGAGGCGTTGCGCATCAGCGCGCCGGGCAGCATGCCGGCTTCCAGCAGGATCTGGAAACCGTTGCAGACGCCGAGAACCTTGACGCCCTTGTCGGCCTTATCCTTGATCGCCTGCATGATCGGCATGCGGGCTGCGATCGCGCCGCAGCGCAGATAATCGCCGTAGGAGAAGCCGCCGGGAATGACGATCAGATCGACGTCCGGGATGTCGGTTTCGGTCTGCCAGACAGTTACAGGCGCATGGCCGGAAATCTTGGTCAGCGCCGCGATCATGTCGCGATCGCGATTGAGGCCTGGGAGTTGGACGACTGCTGATTTCATGATGCTGGTCCCGCAAGAGGCTAGGGGTAATCGCTGGAATGTGCTTCGTGAGCCATACTCCATTGCCTGTTGCAAAGGAAGAATGGCCGGCGGAAGACGACAATCAGTCGATCGAAATGCTGAAGTTCTCGATCACCGTGTTGGCGAGGAGCTTTTCGCACATGGCTTTGAGATCCGCCTCGGCCTTGCTCTTGTCGGTGCCTTCGAGTTCGAGATCGAAGACCTTGCCCTGGCGAACCTGATGGACGCCGTCAAAGCCGAGCGCCCCGAGCGCGCCTTCGATTGCCTTGCCCTGCGGATCGAGAACGCCGTTCTTCAGCGTGACGGTTACACGAGCCTTGATCACGATTGTCCTTCCTGAACTTACTTGACGAGAACCGGGCCGGTGCCGCGCACGGGTTCGTTTTCATTGATGATGCCGAGGCGGCGGGCCACTTCGGAATAGGCTTCCAGCAGTCCGCCCATGTCGCGACGGAAACGGTCCTTGTCCATCTTCTCGCGGGTTTCGATGTCCCAGAGACGGCAGGAATCGGGCGAGATTTCGTCGGCAAGGATGATGCGCATCATGTCGCCTTCGAACAGGCGGCCGCATTCGATCTTGAAATCGACGAGCTGGATGCCGACGCCGAGGAACAAGCCGGTCATGAAGTCGTTGACGCGGATCGCGAGCGCCATGATGTCGTCGAGCTCGGCGGGATTGGCCCAGCCGAACGCGGTGATATGCTCCTCGGAGACCATCGGGTCCTCGAGCGCATCGGACTTGTAGTAGAATTCGATGATCGAACGCGGCAGGACCACACCTTCCTCGATGCCGAGGCGCTTGGAGAGCGAGCCGGCGGCGACGTTGCGCACGACGATCTCGAGCGGGATCATCTCCACTTCCTTGATCAGCTGCTCACGCATGTTGAGACGGCGGATGAAATGGGTGGGAATGCCGATCTTGTTCAGATGGCTGAAAATATATTCGCAGATGCGATTGTTCAGAACGCCCTTGCCATCGATGACTTCGTGCTTTTTCTTGTTGAAGGCGGTGGCATCGTCCTTGAAGAACTGGATCAGCGTGCCCGGCTCAGGTCCTTCATAAAGGATCTTGGCCTTGCCCTCGTAGATACGGCGGCGACGGTTCATTGGTATTGTTCTCTGTCTTTGGCGCTCACGGGACAGCGCAAGTGGATCGTATGTGGGCGTCCCCATAACGGATAAGAAGCGAATTCACAATCCGCCAGCGCCTCCTTACCTCGGAATTCCGGCCTTGGCGGGGCGCCAATGCGAGAATCAGGATCCTGTCATGCCCAGTATTACAGGCTTTTATCTGACGATGGAATGAAGGTGGCCGGTACTTCACAGGCTAGTGAGCCGCGGCGTATCCATCCCAAGTCCGCCTTTATTGTATCACGACTTCAGTTGGCTGAGGAATTTGGCAAAGACCATCGTGCCTTCGGGCCAGGGGCCGTGACCGGAATCGCTGTTGATGTGACCGGCCTCGCCGGCGTCGATCAGAAGGGAACCCCAGCTGCTGGCGACATCGTCGGCGTGCTCATAGCTGCCGAAGGGGTCGTTGCGGCTTGCGATCGTGACCGACGGAAACGGCAGCGGATCGCGCGGATAGGGGCCGAACGTCATCAGATGTTTCGGGCGAATGCCGGGATTGGCGACATCGGGCGGTGCGACGAAGAAGGCGCCGGCGACCTTGTTGCGAAAATGCGGGATCGCATGGATCACCGAGGGAACGCCGAGCGAATGCGCCACGAGCACGACAGGCCGCTCGGAAGCATTCACCTCTTCGGCAATGCGGGCGATCCAGTCATCGCGAACGGGCTTGGACCATTCGGCCTGCTCCACGCGCCGCGCTGTGGAGAGCTTCTGCTCCCAGCGCGTCTGCCAGTGATCCGGGCCGGAATTCGTGTAGCCCGGGATGATGAGAATATCTGCGTCGGAGACTTTCATGATGCGCCGATGTGGAAAAGGTGAACCCAACTGTCAAGGGAAAAAGGCGACAAATGCAGCAAAATTTGCTAGTATGACCGCTGCCGGTAGCGAATGAAGATGTCGGCGTCCGTT
This sequence comes from Rhizobium sp. SG741, assembly GCF_012275435.1. Classification (NCBI taxonomy): domain Bacteria; kingdom Pseudomonadati; phylum Pseudomonadota; class Alphaproteobacteria; order Hyphomicrobiales; family Rhizobiaceae; genus Rhizobium; species Rhizobium sp. SG741. The sequence continues at coordinate 406,318 of NZ_JAAZQP010000004.1, read as the reverse complement.
TTGCCGCCACTTTTGCACCGCCTGCCGCGCACCACGGTTGAGGAGGAGAGCATTATGTCGGCCTTTCACGTCATGGCAGGAGCGGACCACACATTTACGCGTCCCGCCATCCGTAAGATCGGTATCGCCGACCTCGTCGACGCCCTCAAGTTGGGGCTTGACGATTTCAGCGAGAAGCCATCGCATTACGTCTTCTTGTGCCTGATGTATCCGATTGCCGGCATTGCTCTGGCGATCTGGAGTTCCGGTCAGAATTTGCTGCCGCTGCTGTTTCCGCTGATGTCCGGCTTCGCCTTGCTCGGGCCCCTGGCGGCGATCGGTCTCTACGAAATCAGTCGACGGCGCGAAAAGGGTCAGGATACGTCGTGGAGCCATGCTTTCGATGTACGCTTTTCACCGGCGCTGCCGTCGATCATCGTCGCCGGCCTTATGCTGTTCGGCATATTCATCGTCTGGCTGTTCGCGGCGCAGAATATCTACTTCATCTATTTCGGCGATGGTGCACCGCCCACGCTCTGGTCCTTCGTGTCGAACATTTTGAGGACCCCCGAGGGCAGGGCGATGATGTTCTGGGGCGATCTCATCGGCTTCGTCTTCGCGCTCGTCGTGCTGGCGACTACGGTCGTCACGTTTCCGCTGTTGCTCGACCGTGACGTGGGCGTGGTGGCAGCGGTCGATGCCAGTATTCGGGCGACGCTGATCAACCCGGTGCCCGTGGCAGTCTGGGGCCTGATCGTCGCAGCACTTCTCGTCGTCGGCACGATCCCGATCTTTGCTGGCCTTGCCGTGGTCATGCCCATACTCGGCCACGCATCCTGGCATCTCTATCGCAAGCTGGTGGTGGTTCAGGACTAAAAGTCCGGACTTTCAGCGGTTCTTCGCAATCGCTGGAACCGCAATAGGGTTTCCACGTTGATCCGCATCATCAAGGAGATGCGGATCATGGCTTGGCTTGCGCACATCTTCACCCGCTTTGCGGTTAAGGTTTCGGAATGGACGGGAAAGCCGGCCATCTTCGTCCTGGCGCTGTTCTCCATTATCTTATGGGGCGTTACCGGTCCGATCTTCGGCTACTCCGATACCTGGCAGCTGGTCATCAACACCAGCACGACCATCGTAACCTTCCTGATGGTGTTCCTGCTGCAGAACGCGCAGACGCGTGATACGCGGGCCATTCAGGCCAAGCTCAATGAGTTGATCCTCACCAGCGCGGCTGAAAACCGCTTCATCGGCATCGAAAACCTCGACGAAGAGGATCTGAAGCATCTGGACAGGCTGGTGGGGAAGGCCGCCAAGCGTAGCGAAAATCAGCACAACGGCAATGTGGGCGAAAGCGTCGAACGCGATCGCGCAATCGTCGCCAAATCCGCGAACAAAAGAAAAAAGCGGCGCGTCAGCCGCACCGCCTCTACTCGCAATCAGGCCGGCCCGGCCAAGTCTTAGCCGAAAACCCGCTTGAAGATGGTGTCCACGTGCTTGGTGTGATAGCCAAGATCGAATTTCTCGCGGATATCCGCTTCGGAAAGCGCTGCACGGACTTCCTGGTCGGCCAGCAGCTCCTCAAGGAAATCCTTGCCTTCCTCCCAAACCTTCATCGCATTACGCTGAACGAGACGATAGGAATCTTCGCGGGAAACGCCGGCCTGGGTCAGTGCCAGCAGCACGCGCTGTGAATGAACAAGTCCGCGGAACTTGTTCAAATTCCTCATCATATTTTCCGGATAGACGAGGAGCTTGTCGATGACGCTCGTCATGCGAGCGAGCGCGAAATCGAGTGTGACGGTCGCATCCGGCCCGATCATGCGTTCCACCGAGGAATGCGAGATATCGCGCTCGTGCCAAAGTGCCACGTTCTCCATGGCCGGCATGGCGTAAGAGCGGACCATGCGGGCAAGGCCGGTCAGATTTTCAGTCAGCACCGGGTTGCGCTTATGCGGCATGGCCGAAGAGCCCTTCTGGCCCGGCGAGAAATATTCCTCGGCTTCGAGGACTTCGGTGCGCTGCAGGTGGCGGATTTCGGTTGAAAGACGCTCGATCGAAGAGGCGACGACGCCGAGGGTGGCGAAGAACATCGCATGACGGTCGCGCGGGATGACCTGCGTGGAGACCGGCTCCGGCTTCAGGCCGAGCGCGGCGGCGACATGTTCCTCGACGCGAGGGTCGATATTGGCGAAGGTGCCGACGGCGCCCGAAATCGCGCAGGTCGCGACTTCCTCGCGGGCGGCGATCAGACGCTGCTTGCAGCGCTCGAATTCGGCATAGGCGAGCGCCAGCTTGACGCCGAAGGTTGTGGGCTCGGCATGGATGCCGTGCGAGCGGCCGATGGTGACCGTGTCCTTGTGTTCGAAAGCGCGACGCTTCAGGGCTTCCAGAAGCTTGTCGATATCGGCCAGCAGCAGGTCGCTGGCGCGTACGAGCTGGACGTTGAAGCAGGTATCGAGCACGTCGGAGGAGGTCATGCCCTGGTGCACGAAACGCGCATCCGGACCGACGATTTCGGCGAGATGCGTCAGGAAGGCGATGACGTCATGCTTGGTGACGGCTTCGATCTCGTCGATGCGGTCGACGTCGAAGGTCGCCTGGCCGCCCTTTTCCCAGATGGTCTCGGCGGCCGACTTCGGAATGACGCCGAGAGCGGCCAGCGCGTCACAGGCATGCGCCTCGATCTCGAACCAGATACGGAACTTGGTTTCGGGCGACCAGATGGCGACCATTTCCGGTCGGGAGTAGCGCGGGATCATGGGCTCAAAGCTTTCTTGGCTAACGGGAAAGGAAACCTCGGCGCCCCCATAACAAAGACGGGCGGCAATCACAATGTTTGTCCGACCGATCTTTCATCCGGCTCAACGCTCATATCGCGCGAGATAGGCGGAGGTGGTGATCAGGCAGAGCAAACCGAACGGCAGGAATAGGGTAACGCCGAGAACGGCGAATTGGTAGACGGCGCTGGCGCCGGTGAACAGGAATTGAAATGTCCAGATCAGCGAACCGAACGGCGCATGCCAGCGCGCATAGAACCAGCGATAGTCCATGGCGAACAGAAATGCCGTCATCGCCGTGGTGCCGAGCGACAATGCGAGGAAAAAGGCCGCGAAACGCGCGCTCGGCGGTCGACTGCTGGCAACGCGCCGTGCCAGCGGCACCATGATTGGCCAGGAGAGCGCGCCGCCGAGGAAATAGACAAGGGCAAGGGCGGTCAGGTGGCTCGTCAGAAGGCCGTTGCGCAGGTAGAGAGCGGCAAGTGCCGAGGCGGTCATAACCACGCCCCAGCTGATCGAGCCACCAAACAGTTCGAGGCAATGCGAAGTGGCGGTCCGCGTTCGGTCCGCCGCGATGATGGTGCTGGTCGGATTAGTTTGATCCAACGCGACCTCTTTCAGCCGCCGCCCTCAGATCACCAATCGTCTGCTTGTAGGCATCGACCGATTCGCCCTTGAAGATTGCCGAACCGGCCACAAGGACATTGGCGCCTGAAGCGATGATGAGGCCGGCTGTCTCGGTGGAGACGCCGCCGTCAACCTCCAGCTCGATCGGCCGGTCACCGATCAGAGACTTGGCGTTGCGAATCTTGTCGGCCATGGCCGGGATGAATTTCTGGCCGCCGAAACCCGGATTGACCGACATGATCAGGATCAGGTCGATATCGTCGAGCACGTTTTCCAGGATCGAGAGCGGCGTTGCCGGATTGAGGGTGACGCCGACCTTCTTGCCGAGATGCCGGATTGTCTGCAGCGAACGATGCAGATGGACGCCCGCTTCGGCATGCACGGTGATGCGGTCGCAGCCCGCCTTGGCGAAGGCTTCGAGATAGGGATCGGCCGGCGAGATCATCAGATGGCAGTCGAAGGTGGCGGTCGTATAGGGGCGCAGGGCCTTGATGACATCAGGGCCGAAGGAGATGTTCGGCACGAAATGCCCATCCATGACATCCAGATGGATCCAGTCGGCTCCGGCTTCGGTCACATCCTTCACTTCCTGTCCGAGCTTGGCGAAATCGGCCGCGAGAATGGAAGGGGCAATGCGGATCGGCAAAGTCATGGGTAGCTGAGCTCCATCTGATTTTTTCGCGCTTGGATTAGCACCGCTTCGGCGGGCAAACAACAGAAAGCGCGGATCGTGTCAGTTCGACGCCGCTGCTGCCGGCACGAAAGCATTGTCGCGCCATTCCAGCAGCCGATAGGGGTTCTCGGTCAATTCATGGTTCTTCCCGAAGGTAATCGGTCCGATCGCTGTCTGGAAAGTCGTGGCAACGAGCTTGTCAGCGATGGGCTTGTTTTCCGACTTGGCGCTCTCAGCCGCCTGGCTGGCGATCTGTGCCGCGGCCGCGGCCGGCAGGATATAGCCATCCGGCTCGATGCCGCTCGCGCGCATGGCCTGCGCAGTCGGCTGTGCGGCCGGCAGAGTTACGTATTCCGGCAATGCGATAGCCTGGACGCCGTTCAATAGAGGCACTGGCTGATCGGCGGCGCGCATGGCGTCGCCACCCATCAAGGTCAACGGGATGTTCTCGCTCTTGGCATCCCGGGCGATCACGGCCACGTCGCTGCGGTCGCCGCCGACGAAAACGCGCGTGGCGCCGGCCTTCTTCAGCCGGCGTACAAGAGCTATCTGCTGATCCTGGCCGGGCCGGTAGGTATCGGTGAAGACCGGCTTCAATCCCTTTTCCTCGAGCGCGTTGCGTATCGCGCCGACTAGTTCGCGGCCGTGGATCGTGCCATCGTCGATCAACGCCATCGGCTCGGATGCCCAGTATTTCAGGATGGTATCGATAGCCATGGAGGCTTCGGCGCTATCAACCGGAGCAAGGCGAAACAACGGCCAGCCGTTCTTCAGCACATCTTCCATCAGGATGCGGGAGCGTACGGAAACGGTGATGACCGGAATGCCGGCATCCTTGAGGCGCGGCAGCGCGCCTTCCAGCGTCTCGGTGCAGAGGAAGCCGATCGCGACCTGCACCTTGGCGGCAATCAGCGCCTGGGCAGCGGCCTGGCCGCCATCCTCGGTGCAAGGGTCGTCGATGACGGTTGCCGCATCCTTCTGGGCCTGCATCTCGAAATTGGCGCCGGTCGTGATCTCGGCTCCGAGCGTTGCGAAGTTGCCGTCCTGTGGCGCCACGACACCGATACGGATTCCGGCGGCGTCGCTGCTGCCGGCCGCCGAAAGCAGCATAAGCAGAAGCGGAAGGCGACGCAGAACGTTCATCGATTGATTATCCCGGACAATTTTCCTGCTCTTTTATCCGTCTGAGGGGGATCGTCAAAAGAAAAAGCAGCAAAATCACTCTGTTTTCAATAATGCTATTGTAGAAAAGCTAACGCCTGCCCGCCATATTGAGCGAAAGACGGGATATGAGAAAGAATAAGGAGACGGTGGTGCTAGACAGGCAGCGTATGGACCCGGCGCTTTATCGCGATGCCATGAGCCGCTATGCGGGCCATGTGCAGCTGGTGACCACGGCCCTCGAAGGGGAGCGGCGCGGCGTGACGATCACGGCTGCCTGCTCGGTGTCGGACGATCCCGCAACGGTTCTGATCTGCCTCAACAACAGCAACGTCAAGAACGAGATCTTCTTCAAGAGCGGGATCTTCGCGCTGAATACGCTGGGCGCGCATCACCAGTCGCTCGCCGACGCCTTCTCCGGCAAGACACCGCTGACCACCGACGAGCGTTTTGCCTCCGGTACATTCGAGACGCTTGCGACCGGGGCGCCTGTGCTCGCCGACGCGCTCGCGGCGTTCGATTGCCGTGTGATCGAGATCAAGCAGGCTTCGACGCACAACATCATCTTCGGCGAGGTGATGGCCGTGCGCTACAGCGAGGCAAAGCCGGCACTGCTGTATATGAACCGGGGCTATCACACGCTATAACCCCTTCAAGGGAGTTATCATGGCGGATCAAAAATCATCAACTTCGCTGCCGAGCTCTATCGATGAGACGATGGCCTTGCTCGGCGCCCATGACTATCTGGCAGGGCGCGCGCTCGGCACTGTCCTGTTTCTGGCGCTGAAGATGAAGCGTCCGCTCTTTCTGGAGGGCGAGGCCGGCGTGGGCAAGACCGAGATTGCCAAGGTATTGTCGAAGGCGCTCGACCGGCCGCTGATCCGCCTGCAGTGCTACGAAGGCCTGGATGTCTCGTCGGCCGTCTATGAATGGAACTATCCGGCCCAGATGCTGGAGATCCGCCTTGCGGAAGCATCGGGATTGACCGATCGCGGTCGCATCGAGGCCGATATCTTCTCCGAGCGCTATCTCATCCGCCGTCCTGTCCTGCAGGCGCTGTCGGGTGTCGGCGGGCGTGCGCCGGTGTTTCTGATCGACGAACTCGATCGTACCGACGAGGCATTCGAAGCATTCCTTCTGGAAGTGCTGTCCGATTTCCAGGTGACGGTGCCGGAGCTCGGCACTATTCGCGCGACCGAGCCACCCATCGTCATCATCACCACCAACCGCACGCGCGAAGTGCACGATGCATTGAAACGGCGCTGTCTCTATCATTGGGTCGACTATCCGCAGGCGGAGCAGGAGCTGGAAATCATCCGCCGCAAGGTGCCGGGCTGCAACGAAGCGCTGTCGCGTCAGATCGTTGCCTATGTACAGAAGCTGCGGACTCTCGATCTCTACAAGAACCCCGGCGTTGCCGAGACCATCGATTGGGCAAGCGCGCTGACGGAACTCGATCGACTGGCGCTCGACCCGGAGACGATCTCCGACACGCTGGGCACGCTGCTGAAATACCAGGACGACATAGCGCGTATTCAAGGTAGCGAGGGCAAGCGCGTGCTGGACGAAGTAAAGTCCGAACTGCTCGCGGCGGGATGAACCATGGAACCGGGCGCGCAAGATGGCATCACCGTTGCGCCGTCACCGCCCGGTGACGGGCGTCTTGTCGATAATATCGTCTTTTTCGGGCGCGCGCTCCGCAAGGCCGGGCTGAAGATCGGGCCCGGGGCAATTGCGGATGCCATCGAGGCGGTGGAAGCGATCGGTATAGGTTCGCGCGAGGAATTCTACGCCGCTCTGTGTTCGGTCTTCGTCAAGCGGCATGAGGACCTGGCGGTTTTCGACGAGGCATTCCGGCTGTTCTGGCGCTCGCGCGATCTCGTTGCAAAGATGATCGCGATGATGTCGCCGATCGCGCCCGCCAATCGTGAGAAGGAGAAGCCGAAGCCCGGCGAAACCCGCGCGGGCGATGCCCTACTTGATAACCGCGACGACCGCCGTCCGCAACGCGAGACGCCCGACATCGAGATCGATGCCCGGTTTACGACGTCGGGCAGCGAGATTCTGCGCGGGTTGGATTTTGCGCAGATGTCGGCGGCTGAAATTGCCGTCGCCAAGAAGGAGCTCGCAAAGCTGCGATTGCCGCTGGATCGGGTACGCACACGCCGCTTTGCGCCGTCGCACAGACCAGTCAAGATCGATCCGCGCGCGACGATGCGGTCTGCCTTGCGCACCGGGGGCGAGCTGATTCTGCCGCGTTTTCGGCAAGCCAAGCAAATACAGCCGCCGCTCGTCGTGCTGGCCGATATTTCCGGTTCGATGAGCCAATATACGCGCATCTTCCTGCATTTCCTGCATGTGCTGACCGAGCGGCGTCGGCGCGTGCACACCTTTCTCTTCGGCACGCGGCTGACCAATGTCACCAGAGCGATGCGTCACAAAGACCCGGACCAGGCGCTCGACGAATGCGCAGCGGCGGTGCGGGACTGGTCCGGAGGGACGCGCATCGGTGAGACGCTGAAGGAGTTCAACCGGCTCTGGGCGCGCCGGGTGCTCGGGCAGGGCGCGATCGTGCTCTTGATCACCGACGGGCTGGAGCGGGAGGGCGTGGAACTGCTCGCTCAGGAGATGGACCGTCTGCATCGCTCCTGTCGGCGGCTGATCTGGCTCAATCCCCTGTTGCGGTTCGATGGCTTCCAAGCGCGCGCCCGCGGTGTAAAAGCCATGCTGCCGCATGTTGACGAATTCCGTCCGGTCCACAATCTATTATCTCTGGCCGATCTCGTATCGGCTCTCACCGCCGGCCGCGCGGATGCCTACGATCCGCGGCGGTTTCTCTGTAAGTAATGAGGCTCCGATGACAAATATATCCGAAAGCCTGGATCCGCTCGTGATCGCGGAGGAATGGATGTCGGCAGGCCGCAGCGTTGCCATGGCGACCGTCGTCGATACCTGGGGTTCGGCGCCGCGCCCGGCGGGCAGTCACCTCGTGATCGACAGCGAGGGCAATTTCCACGGCTCCGTTTCGGGCGGCTGTGTGGAAGGTGCCGTGATCACCGAGGCGCTCGACGTTATCGAAAACGGCAAGCCCCGCATGCTGGAATTCGGCGTTGCCGACGAGACTGCCTGGCGCGTCGGCCTCTCCTGCGGTGGCCGAATCCGCGTCTATGTCGAGAGGCTTGCCTGATGGATCGTCAGATACTGGCGAAGCTGAATAAATTGCGGCGCGAGCGGCGGGCGGCGATTCTTGCCACCGACCTGTCGGGCGGGCCTGACAGGCTGATCGTCGAGGGCGACAAGCTCGAAGGCGCTCTGGCCGATGCCGTCGCGTCCACATTCCGTTCGGGCAAGTCGGCACCGGTCGCGATTGAAGGACAGAGTCTGTTCCTGAATGTTCACCTGCCGCCGCCGCGTATCGTCGTCATCGGGGCGGTGCATATCAGTCAGATCCTGGCGCGAATGGCGGCACTTGCCGACTTCGATGTGACCATCATCGATCCACGCACGGCCTTTGCGACGCCGGAGCGTTTCGAGGGTATCGACCTGATTGCCGATTGGCCTGCGGATGCACTGAAGGAACGGCCGCTCGACAGCTATATGGCGCTGGTCGCCGTTACCCACGATCCGAAGATCGACGACGAGCCGATTGCGCAAGCGCTGGGGACGGGCTGTTTCTATGTCGGCGCGCTCGGCAGCCGCAAGACGCATGCCGGCCGCTTGGAGCGCTTGAAGCGGGAAGGATTGACCGAAGAGGATCTCGCCCGCATCCACGCCCCCATCGGTCTTCCCATCGGCGCGGCGAGTCCGGCGGAGATCGCGGTCGCCATTCTGGCCGAGATCATCGGCGCCCTTCGCGAGCGCGACGTGTCGTTGCCCAAGGGCCCGAAGCCATGATCTTCGGGGAGTTTTCGACTGTGAACGCCGAGGGCGCGGTTCTGGCACATTCCCTTCGGTTATCCGATGGTAGTTTTGCCAAAGGGCACAAGCTTGACCACGGCGATGTCGAACGACTGATCGCCGCCGGGATCGATCACGTCATCGCGGCGCGGATCGAACCCGGCGATCTTATGGAAGACGAGGCGGCCGAGCAGCTCGCGCAAGCGGTTGCACCCGATCACCTGACCTTTTCCAAGGCGACCACCGGGCGTGTCAATATTCACAGCGCGGTCGACGGCCTGTTCGTGGCAAATCGCGCCGCCGTCGATCGGCTCAACAGCGTCGACCCGGCCATCACGCTTGCCTGTCTTGCCGATCATGTGCCGGTGCGATCAGGTGATATGGTGGCGACCTTCAAGATCATTCCGCTGGCGGTTTCGGGGCCGAAGGTGGCGGCCGGCGCCGACATTCTGCGGCGAATGCCGGTTTTTGAAGTCAAGCCGTTCCTGCCGCATGCCGTGTCGCTCGTCGCCACGGAGCTGCCGTCGCTGAAGACTGGTGTCATGGACAAGACGGCGCGCATCCTCTCTCAGCGGCTTCAGCTCGCAGGCAGCGTTTTGCAACGGGAGGAGCGCGTCGCCCACCGGGCGAAAGCGGTCGCCGATGCGATCGGTCAGGCGTTGAAGGTACCGGATCAACTGCCGAAGCTGGTGATCGTTTTCGGCGCCTCCGCCGTTATCGATGCCGGCGATGTCATTCCGGAGGCGATCCGGCTTGCGGGCGGTGAGGTCATTCAGGTCGGCATGCCTGTTGATCCCGGCAACCTTTTGGTACTCGGCAAGGTGGGCGATGTCCATGTCGTCGGTGCACCAGGATGTGCGCGCAGCCCGAAGGAAAACGGTTTCGACTGGGTGCTGGATCGTATCTTAGCCGGCGAACAACCGACGCCGCAGGATATCAGCGGCATGGGCGTTGGGGGATTGCTCATGGAAATACAGTCGCGTCCGCGTCCGCGTGATATCGCCGCCAAGCCGGCGGCGCAGATATCGGTTGCCGTCGTGCTGCTGGCCGCCGGCCGGGCGAGCCGCATGGGCGAGGGCGGTTCGCACAAGCTGCTGGCCGAGTTCGACGGCGTCCCATTGGTCCGTCGATCGGCCTTGACGGCCATGGCAGGCGGAGCATCTGCGGTCATCGTCGTCACGGGCCACCGTCGCGACGACATCGAGCCGGCGTTGCGCGATCTTGCGGTTGAGCAGGTGTTCAATCCGGATTATGCATCCGGCATGGCAAGCTCGCTGGTTGCAGGCGTCGGTACGCAGGCTGCGCAACGTGCGGACGGTGTCCTCGTCATGCTGGCCGATATGCCTGGCGTCACCAGCGACGACTTGAAAACCTTGATCGCCGCGTTTCGCGAGGCGAATGGCCAGGCGATCGTGCGCGCGGTATCGGGCGGCAAGCGCGGCAACCCCGTCATATTGCCGCGTGCGGTGCTGAACGCGGTCATGCGGCTCGAGGGCGATGTCGGCGCGCGGCATATCATCGAGACGTCCGGGCTTCCGGTTGTCGACGTCGATATCGGCGAGGCGGCGCATCTCGACGTCGATACGCCCGAGGCCGTCATCGCCGCCGGCGGCGTTTTAAAGGGATAGGGAATGGACAATAACGATATCGAAGAGATGTTTCAGTCGCTCGGGCCGGTAGCGATCAAGCGAATGTTCGGCGGCAAGGGGATCTACCATATGGGCCGGATCCTGGCGCTCGAAGTGGATGACGAGATACTTTTGAAGGCAGATGACGTCAGTGCTTCGGAGTTCGAGGCGGCCGGAGCGCGGCGTTGGGCTTATGAAGGCAAGAAGGGCAAGGCCGTCAATATGCCTTACTGGTCGGTTCCCGATGATGCTTTCGACGATCCCGACATCATGGCGCACTGGGTAAGGCTGGCCTATGAGGCTGCGTTGCGCGCCGATAAGTAGGCGTCAGCGAAAATCGTCTTCGCTCAGATGCGCAATCGTTGCTTTGGCGAAAGCGGATAGTTGTTGTGGCAACTCGTTGCGGCCGAACCAGCCGAAATCGGAGAGCTTGTCGGGCTCCATCAGGCGCGGCTCGCCGGAAAAATCCGTGCAAACATAGATCAGCGAAATCCAATGCTGCCGATCCGCTTCGACGATAACCTCTTCTGCGCAGAGGTATTCGGTCCGGCCGATGGAAAGGCCGCTTTCCTCTTCCGCCTCGCGGATGGCGGCCCTGGCTGCGGGCTCCATATGGTCGACCTTGCCGCCGACGATGCTCCAGAAGCCGGCCTCAGGCGCCTTGAGGCGCCTGTAGAGCAAAATCTTCCCGTCCCGCAATATTGCGAGACCGGTTCCTAATCCTGGGAAATCGATGCCGGGTTTGCCCATGCCTACATCCCGAAATGTGCCGTTAACTCCGGCGTAACGGTTCGGATGTGGACTTATCAGCCCTTGGCGTTCGCGACGATCAGCATGAAAGCGGGAATGTCGTCGCCGAAGCCGACTGGTGTCGGGCCGTCATCCTGGTCGCGATAACGGCTGCGGCGTTCGCGGTTGTCGTCGTTCGCAGCGGGGAAGGGCCGGTGATTGTTGCGAGAACCGTTGTTGGATTTGTTGTTGTTCTCAGACTTGCGCTCGTTTCTCACGCTCTCGGCCTTTGCTGGTGCTGCTTCGATCACTTCGACGCCATTATCCTCGACGTCGATATCAGATTTATGACTCGAGGCACTCCGGCCTCTGGGGCTGCGATCACGCTCGCGGCCTCTGCCTTTCGGCTCGCGGCGGCGAGGAGAACGATTGTCGTCCCCACCTTCCTCGGCCGGCGGCAGTGCCGACAGGTCACCGTTCAGCCACTGGACATCTTCGCCGATCAGCTTTTCGATCGCGTCGATGTGCTTGGTGTCGCGTTTCGTCACGAGAGTGAAAGCGGCGCCGGAACGACCGGCGCGACCGGTACGGCCGATGCGATGGACATAGTCTTCCGAATGGATCGGAACATCGAAATTGAAGACGTGGCCGACATCGGGAAGGTCCAGACCGCGTGCCGCGACGTCGGAGGCGACGAGAAGCTGGATCTGGCCGTCACGGAAATTCTGCAACATCGTCGTGCGCGAGCGCTGATCCATGTCACCATGCAATGCGCCGACCGAGAAGCCGTGGCGTTCAAGCGAACGGAAGAGGTCGGCCACATCTACCTTGCGATTGCAGAAGATGATCGCGTTCTTCAGGTCCGTCTGAGCTCGGATGAGATCGCGCAGCGTGGCGCGCTTCTCGTAGTCCTTGCCATGCGAGGCGACGAAGCGCTGCGTGACAGTCTTTGCCGTCGACGCGGGCGCCGAGACTTCGACACGTTCCGGATTCTGCAGGAAGCGGTCTGCCAGCTTCTGGATTTCCGCCGGCATCGTGGCCGAGAAGAACAGCGTCTGGCGCGTGAAGGGAATGAGCTTGGCGATGCGCTCGATATCGGGGATGAAACCCATGTCGAGCATACGGTCGGCTTCGTCGATGACGAAGATTTCGACGGCGCTCATCAGCAGCTTGCCGCGCTCGAAATGATCAAGCAGGCGGCCCGGCGTGCAAATGAGCACATCGGCGCCACGCTCCAGCTTGCGGTCCTGCTCTTCGAAGGACACGCCGCCGATCAGCAGGGCGATGTTGAGGCGATGGTTCTTGCCGTATTTCTCGAAATTCTCGGCAACCTGGGCGGCCAGCTCTCGCGTTGGCTCCAGAATCAGCGTGCGCGGCATGCGGGCACGAGCGCGCCCTTTCTCGAGCAGCGTCAGCATCGGCAGCACGAAGGAAGCCGTCTTACCGGTACCCGTCTGGGCGATACCACAAATATCGCGGCGCTGCAGCGCAAATGGGATGGCACCGGCCTGAATCGGAGTCGGTGTCGTGTAGCCCGCGTCAGTTACCGCGGAAAGGACTTTTTGGCTCAAGCCAAGGTCAGCAAATGTTGTCAAAGGGAAAACTAGTTCCGTCTCGGTTCGGTCGAACACCATGAATCGACACACAGGAGCATGCCGTAATGCAGCGCGACATAGAACCAAATATCCACAGAGTCAAGGAAAGCGGTCGCTTCTGCCGACCCGAAGTTCATTCGTAACGCAATTTTTGGATTAGTGCCATCTTTGTTGCTCGTTTGTCACAATCCTGGCAGTTAAATCGCGCCGAGACCGCTGATGTAACTTGCGAGTTTTGTACCGGCATTGATGAAATACATCGGGTCTATAGGACGCCCATTTTCCCGGACTTCGTAGTGCAGATGCGTGCCTGTGGAACGCCCGGTGCTGCCGGCGAGGCCGATCGGGTCACCGGTGCCGACCTTATCGCCGACTTTGACAAGCACTTCCTCCATATGGCCGTAGCGCGTCGAGATGCCGTCGCCGTGATCGATCTCCACCATATTGCCATAGCCGCCTGTCCAGCCCGCCGAAACGATCCTGCCAGGGGCCGTCGCCTTAATCTTTTCGCCGGGGCTGAAATGGAAATCGGTGCCGGGATGGAGAGCCAGCGTGCCGAAGAAGGGATCCTTGCGATTGCCGAAGGGGCTGGTGACGAGCTTGCCCGGTGCAGGGTTTCGGAAGGGAAGGCTCTCGGCGGCACCTCGCGCCGTCTCCAGGCGCGTTAGCGCCGTATCGAGATCGGCCATGGACTGCTCGAACTGGTCGACATTTTCCGGCGCCATATAGGGGCCGCCAACGCCACCGTCGTCATCTTCGCTATCACTGACCACGACCTCGTTCGGGATCTTAACGCCGACATTAGACATGATCGTCTGAATCTCGTTCGCCGTCCCGGATGCGTCTGCGGTGAGATTTCGGATGCGCGTTAGCTGATCCTGTTCGATATGTTTCAGCGACAGCGTCACTTTCGAAAAGACGCGGTCGGCGCGATCGGCGACCGTTTCCGGGGCGGGGACGTAGGCGAGGGTGGAGTTGTCCGGGGTGACATCTGCGGGCTTGCCGTTGGTAAGAAGCTTTTCGATGGCCTTTGGCGCGGTCAGCTGCGCATGCTCGTTCTTTGCAGCTGCCGTGTTCGCATCGGCATGCGGGCTTTTATCGGTGAGGCCCGAGCTTTCGGCCCTGTCGAGCAATGCGTTGAGCTTGCCGCCGCGCGACGACAGTTGTTGCTGCTGCTCGATGAGCTTGTCGACTTTCTCTTCGACGACCTGCTGATCGAGAAGCTGGCGGGAGGTGACGCGATCGACCTGGGCACGCAGTGCGGCGATGCGATCCTCATAATCATATTGCATACGCGCCTGGCGGGCCATTGTCGCGCCGATCAGATCGTCGCGCAGGACGAGGTAGGAGGTCGCCAGCAGGTAGCCGATCGAAAACAGACCGACGAGGCAGACGAACAGTGCCGCCATCCATGGACGCACGGTCATGTGGCGCACCGTCTCTCCACTTGCGAGGATGATGGTGTGACACCGCTGTTGTTTGCCGAAAACCCGGTTGTAAGGCTTTGCTGTCACCGAGAATCTCCCAATCGATGCTCTCAGGCACCCAATGGGAGTACACGGGATTATGGTTAATGAATGCTTTCCGCGCGATTGTCAGAAAACGGAAAAGTTCTTTTATTTTAGTATTTTAGGAGTTACTTGTGGATGTGAGCGAGCGGTAGAAAGAGGGCGTCAATCCAGCCTCTGCGCGGGCGATATCGTTGAATGGAGCCTTGAGCGAGCCACGGAAGTTTGCGCGCACCAGCTCCTGGAACGCACGGGCCGGATCGCGCTTTTCCCGCGCGCATAGAAAACGAAACCATTTGGCGCCGACGGCGACATGGCCTTTTTCGTCATTGTAGATGACGTCGAGCACGGCCGCGCTTTCCATGTCTCCGGTCTCGCGCATCCTTGCCTGCAGGGCGGGCGTCACGTCGAGTCCTCTGGCTTCCAGGATCAACGGCACGACGGCGAGGCGAGCGGTGAGGTCAGTGCGCGTTGCATGGGCCGCCTGCCACAAGCCGTCATGGGCGGACAGATCGCCATAATCCGCGCCCAGCTCGCGCAGCCGGGTCCGTACCATCCGGAAATGTTTCGCTTCCTCGAAGGCGACCTGCATCCAGCCGTCGAAGAAGGAATTGGGAACCGGCTCGGTCGCGAAGCGTGCGACGATGTCGAGTGCAAGATCGACCGCGTTCAGCTCGATATGGGCGATAGCGTGCAGCAGCGCGATGCGGCCCTTCAGCGTATGCAGCGAGCGCTTCTCCATATGCTTCGGCGGAACCAGCTCCGGCCGTTCGGGCCGGCCGGGTCGATCTGCCAGCGGCGGATCGAGTGGCGAACGCAATGACAGGGTGCGCGCAAACCAGCGCGTTGCGGATTCCTGGGCGAGCCCGGTCTTGCGATCGAGATCGGCCGAACGAATGGCGGCAATGGCGCCACCGCGCAGTGATGTGATCGTGTCGGGGTCGCCTGACATGCCGTCAAAGCTCCTTCGCCGCGGCCAAAACCTCTTCGGCGTGGCCGGCTACCTTTACCTTATCCCATATCCTTGCGATGCGGCCGTCGGCGCCAATCAGAAAGGTCGAGCGCACGACACCCATATAGGTTCGGCCATACATGCTCTTTTCCCTCCAAACGCCATAGGCCATCGCCATCGTCTTTTCCCCGTCGGAGGCGAGCGGCACGGAAAGCGCGTGTTTCCTGACGAATTTGTCATGGCTCTTCACAGTATCGGGCGATATGCCGAGGATCGCGACGCCGGCCTTGTCGAAATCGGCTTTAAGCGCGGTAAAGGAAATCGATTCGGTCGTGCAGGCTGTCGTGTCGTCCTTAGGATAGAAGAACAATACCAGCGGTTTTCCGCCGAAATCGGCTAGACGCACATGGCCGCCGCCATCGCGTGGCAAATCGAAATCGGGTGCCTCGTCGCCCACGTTCAAAACAATCGGGAAAACTTCCGTCATGGGAAAAACTTTCTTTTGCCTGGTTTTTAGACGATACTAAGGTTGAGCCATACATGCTGCTCAGGTATGCCGTCCACATGGGACGCAGCGTCACCAACAAAATTGCTGAGAATGAAAGGGACGCGCAGGAGTGATCCGAGGCGAAAAGGTAACATTCCGTAAAAAGGATCTCGTTTCACTCGATCATCTGCCTTCCGCCCAGGTCGATGATCCCATGATCGTGCATGTCCCCCCGGAACGCACCAGCCGCAACCGCTCGCATGTCTGGCATGTCTGCCGCATGACGCTGGTTTTCTTCACCTTTCTTGCCATCATCCTCGGCGCTGTCATCGCAACGATCGAAAGCGGCGTTTTCGATGTGCCGCTGTCTCAGAAGGCACAGACGGCCCTCGATAAGGCGATCGGTCCGCGCTACAAGGCGGAGGTCGGCAAGACCGTGATCCGCTTCACATCGGATCTGCGGCTGGCTCTCGAAGCGCGTGACGTCAACGTGATCGATCAGGACAGCGGCAAGCATCTGTCGACCATGTCGGCGGTCAATATGGAACTCGATCCGTTCGCCCTTATTGAAGGCCGGGTGGAAGTGGCGAGCGTTGCGGCGGAAGGCATAGCGCTCGATACTTCGCTCCTGCCTCAAGGAGATCCCGTCGACCTGACCGCGTGGCGCGTGGATGCGCTGCCCCAGGCATTGACCTCGGCTTTCGACGATATCGATTTTCTGCAGCGCTTCGTGCAGCGCGGCGGCACCAATTCGGTGCGTATTTCCGGATTTTCGGTCAAGCTGCCACGCCAGGAAGGCGATCCCATCTCTCTTGTGGTCGATAATCTCACCTTCGAGCGGACCGAACAGAATTCGCTGCATCTTTATGGGCAGGTCGCCGTCAACGGGTCGGTGGCGATATTGGATGTGATGGCAGAGCAGCAGGAGTCCGGCCACAGCTCTTCACTGATCGCGAAAATCTCCAATCTCGATCTCAAGCCATTGACGATGGCCTATGATGCGACCGGCACGCCGCGTCAGGGTCTCATGAGTTTCGCCGATGTGACGCTATCTGCCGTCAAAGGGGGCTCAGGCACCGATCCGAAGCTCGATGCCTCCGTCAATATCCAGCCCGGCGTGCTCTATATGGATCGCGACGCGCAGGATCTGACGCAGGCCAATATCAACCTCTCCTATAATTTCGATCACCAGACACTCGAGATCGCACCGTCGACGGTGCAATTCGTCAGCACTGTCGCGCCATTCTCCGGCGCCCTGATCGATCTCGACCGAGTTGACGCCAACGCAGGCAAAGGCTTCGGCATCGATTTCCTGATCAAGAACGGTACGGCAGCCTCATCGATATCCGGAGAAAAGCCGGTCAGCTTCGACGGCCAGGCGACAGGGCACTTTCTGTCCGCGACCAAGGAATTCCAGTTCGAGAATATCGGCATATCGACACCGCAAGGTGCCCTGTTCGGTTCGTTGCACATGAAGCTCGGCGACAGCTCGCCGGAAATCAGCTTCGGCGGCCGCGCGGACAAACTCGACACCAGCGTGGTGAAACAACTGTGGCCCTTCTGGATGGCTTCGAAGCCGAGAGTATGGGTCGAGAACAATCTCTTTGGCGGCTCGGTGACGAATGCCGTGATATCTGTGTTCATTCCAGCCGGGAGGCTGCGGGAGGCTGCGCAGACCGGCAAGCTGCAACTCGGCCAGAACGAGTTGCACATTGCTTTCGACATCGACGGCGCGCGCCTCAACGTGCCTGGCCAAATACCGCCGCTCCGGGATACGAAAGCACATTTCGATCTGACCGGCCCGATGATGGACGTCAGTATCGAGACTGCTACCTCCTATTTCCCGACAGGCCGCAAGATCACCTTGAACGATAGCAGCTTCTCGATACCGGCAACCTACGACAAGCCGCTGATGGCGGAGCTTGCTCTGACAATATCCGGCACGGGCGACGCCGTGGGTGAATTGCTGACCTACAAGCCGCTGGAGGTATTGCAACGGACGGAATTCAAACCGGAGGACTTCAACGGCAAGATCGTTGCCAAGGTCAATGCCCGGATCGGCCTGATCAACGACCAGAAGCCGCCGCCGCCGGATTGGCAGGCGAAACTGGAGCTCAACAATGTCGATTTGTTGAAGCCGATGAACAATCGCAAGATCGACAACCTGACCGGCGAGATCGTGGCAGATCCACAATCGGTGCACCTGCAGGCTCAGGCGCAGATCGACGGCATTCCTGCCCAGATCGATATGATCGAGCCGACCGACAGCAAATCGACGGCCAAGCGCAGCCGCGTCATTACGGCGACGCTTAGCGATGCTCAACGCAATGCCGTCCTGCCGGGTCTTCGCGATATCATCGATGGGCCTGTCAAAGTGGAGCTGACGCGCATCGATGACGATCGCCAGGGCGTCAAGGTGGATCTCAGCAAGGCAGCGCTGACGGTTCCGTGGGTAGGATGGTCGAAGGGCAGCGGCATTCCCGCAACCGCCCAACTCGAAGCGTCCGGACCGGACAGCCAGACGACACTCAAGAATTTTACGCTCAAGGGCGATGGTTTCGGCGTCAGCGGCGATCTTGTGATCAGCAAGGGGAGCTTGTCGTCAGCGAATTTCGACAGCGTTAAGCTCTCGGCCCTCGATGATTTCGCGCTGTCGCTCAAGCGCGGCAAGGGTGGAGGCTATGACGTATCGATATCGGGCAATTCGGCCGATGTACGCCCGATCCTGGCGCGGCTGAAGACATCGTCATCTGGCGGCGGGAAGAGCGGCGGCGACGACTCGGCAAGCGCGACGATACATGTCAATCTCGACAAGGTTATTGGATTCAACGACGAATCGATCGGCAATCTCAAAGGTACCTATTCCATTGCAGGCGGCAAAACGACGGCGGTGGACTTTTCCGGCGTCACCCTCAGCGGAGAAGCTGTTGTCAGCCAGATGAGCAAGGGCAGCGGCAGCGGCACCATCCGCATCACCAGCGGCGACGCCGGCTCTGTTGCTCGTTTTGCCGATCTCTACAAGCACCTGAAGGGCGGCCTGCTCAATCTGTCGCTGCGCTCCGTCGGGCAGGACGACTGGGACGGATCGCTGGATCTGCGCAACTTCGCCATCGTCGACGAGAAGAAGCTTTCGACCATCGTTTCGACCCCGAGCGGCAAGAACGGCAAAAGCCTGAATGCAGCCGTGAAGGAGAATATCGATACGCGCTCGCAAAGCTTCGAAAGAGGCTTTGCGCGGCTGGTGATGCGAAATGGGTCGCTGTCGGTCGAGAACGGCGTCGTGCGGGGCGTGCAGGTTGGGGCGACATTCCAGGGAACGGTCAAGGATGCCAACGGCAAGATGGATCTGACCGGCACGTTCATGCCCGCCTACGGCCTGAACCGGCTGTTCGCCGAGGTTCCGATCGTCGGCTTCATCCTGGGCAACGGCAGCGACCGCGGCCTGATCGGCATCACCTTCAGGGTGACGGGTACACTGGAGAAATCGAGTATTCAGATCAATCCGCTGTCGATCATCGCACCGGGGGTATTTAGGCAGATCTTTGAGTTTTGATGAGACATACGGCGTGACGGTTTGCGGCTCTCTCCGGCCGGGCGGCTCATTTAACAGCTCGTTCTTCTTCCTCCAATCGCTGCCGTATGCGTTCTGGTCCACCTTTCATACGTCGGGCAAATGGTCGATCGGGATCCACGACGCGCCAAAACGGAGCGGTGCCGTTTTCGCTGATCTGAGCCAAGTGTCGCTGGACGGTGATAGGACAGCAGGCATCTGCTCCATATTGACTGGCGAGCGCCTTTCTTACTTCGCCTACGGCAGATAATTGTCCTGGGGGCGCTGCCCATAACGCGCGAACAACCATCTCCTCGCTTGGAATCAACATATTCTGCGTAAGGCTTCGGCCTTTGGGCCTTGTTTTGATCACCGGAATCTCATCCATAATCCACCTCCGGAGTTTCATGTCCTGACAGAGGACGAACCGGTAGTCAGCGATCCGACAGCAGCCGTTGCGGCTCGCCAGCTTGGATCGGCAATCTCCGGCCTTATCTTGGTCGATCCGACCTTCATAAGTCCAGAGTGGCAGCGTGAGGTTTTTGAAAGCGATATCGCTGAGGAACATCAGCGATCCATGGCGTTGGGCAGGGCTGATCTGCTTGCCCAGGCGCGGCTTCGACACCCATCCCCGTCGGCGGAGATTTTGGAATGCCTGGTCGATGCAAGACTTCAGACCAGTATGTCCGCGTTCGAAGTGCTCACGCCGCCAAATCCTGACTATCGCGAGCTCATTCAAAGCATGCACGCCCCGATCCTTCTCGTGATTGGAGACAAAGGGGGCGTTTCGCTGGATACGGCTCGTGAGCTGCGGGAGCTCAATCCCTTGCTTCGATATGAATTGATCCCCGATGCCGGTCACGGCGTTCCATATGATCAGCCCGAGCGATTAGGAGCTGCTATGTCGTCTTTCCTGCGGCCCATATCCGCTTTGCGGACTGGCGCTGCCTTCGTCGACTGATCGTCCACATCACTTTATCGGTCGGCGGTTTTCAGTCTGCGCGGCGAATACAAAAAGCCGGCGAGATGCGCCGGCTTTGTTCGTAGTCGTGTGACCGGCTGCTCAAGCGGCCGGGCGGATCAGGATGTGCTTCTTCTTGCCCAGCGACAGCTTGATGACGCCATCGGCGGTGATTTCGCCGCTGCCGATGACCTTGCGCTCGTCGCTGACGGCCTCATCGTTGATGCGCACCGCACCGCCCTGAACGTGGCGGCGGGCCTCGCCGTTCGAACCGGCCAAGCCGGCGCGAACGATCAGCGACAGAAGGCCGATACCTGTCTCGAGTTCGGCGACGGGAACATCGATCGTCGGCAGGTTTTCGGAGAGACCGCCTTCCTCGAACGTCTTGCGTGCCGTCTCTGCTGCCTGCTCGGCAGCTGCGCGGCCGTGGAGAATGGTGGTGACTTCGGTTGCGAGGATCTTCTTGACCTCGTTGAGCTCGGAGCCCGCGATGGCGGAAAGCCGCGCGATCTCATCCATCGGCAGAGTCGTGAACAGCTTGAGGAAACGCGGAACGTCGGCATCCTCGGTGTTGCGCCAGTACTGCCAGAAATCATAGACCGGCAGCAGATCGGCGTTTAGCCAAACGGCGCCGGAGGCCGATTTGCCCATCTTGGCGCCAGAAGAGGTCGTCAGCAGCGGCGAGGTCAAAGCGAAGAGCTGCTTCGTCCCCATGCGGTGACCAAGGTCGATGCCGTTGACGATATTGCCCCACTGGTCCGAGCCGCCCATCTGCAGGCGGCAGTCATAGCGCTTGGCCAGCTCGACGAAGTCGTAAGCCTGCAGGATCATGTAGTTGAACTCGAGGAAGGACAGCGACTGCTCGCGATCCAGGCGCGTCTTGACGCTGTCGAAGGACAGCATGCGGTTGACCGAGAAATGCCGGCCGACATCGCGCAGGAATTCAAGATAGTTCAGCGAGCGGAGCCATTCTGCGTTGTTGATCATCAACGCATCCTTGGGCCCGTCACCGTAGGTGAGGTAGTTCGAGAAGCAGCGCTTGATGGAGGCGATATTGTCCTCGATCATATCGATGGTCATCAGCTTGCGCGCCTCTTCCTTGAAGGAGGGGTCGCCGACCATGCCGGTGCCGCCGCCCATCAGGGAGATCGGCCGGTGGCCGGTCGCCTGCAGCCAGTGCAGCATCATGATCTGGGTGAGATGGCCGACATGAAGGCTCGATGCCGTCGGATCATAGCCGATATAGGCGGTCACCGTTTCCTTGGCGAAAAGGTCGTCGAGGCCTGCTTCATCGGAAATCTGATGAATGAAGCCGCGCTCTTTCAGGGTGCGCAGGAAGTCGGATTTGAACTCAGCCATGATCTTGGTCTCTCGAGGCCGCACAAATGGATCATGCGGCACAATCGCTGTTGTTGAACGTCGCGGCGCGTTTAGCATTGATTTGTGAGCGCGTCACCATTTTGGTTGGGTGCGAATGCCGAGTTTCAGCCCGGTGGAGCAGCGGCCCGGATTTGTAAACCGACGCTTCTCAACGTGAATACATCGTAACAACGCCGCGAAGCCGCCGCGTATTCGCCCAAATCAAATCCTATTCATTTATCGTTGATCCCGTGCGCGCCACATGTTTCCCGAAAGAAACCGGTATGTCACCTCTGCTTCCGATGATGGGATTGTCATTCAAAAAGATGATCTGGGCATTTTTTGCCATAGCGTTGGTTTTGGCCGGTATCGTCGCCACGAGCCCGGCCGATGCGCAAGGTTCCCCTGAAAAGAGAATAGCGCTCGTCGTGGGCAACGCCGCCTACAAGACGGGCGCGTTGCCGACGCCGGCCAATGATGCCGGTTTGATTGCGCAGACATTGCAGGCTGCGGGTTTCGATGTCATCGGCGCGCGCGACCTCGACCAGAACGGGTTGCGAGATACACTCAGGGACTTCCTGGCGAAAGCGAACGCCTCGGGGCCTGATACCGTGGCTTTCGTCTATCTGGCGGGCTATGGGCTTCAATACCAGGGCGACAATTATTTCGTGCCGGTGGATGCGCAGATCGCCAATGCCACGGATGTTCCCGTTGAGGCGATCCGGGTAACCGATTTCACCAAATCGCTGGCGGCGATCAACAATCGCGGCAGCATTGTGGTGCTCGACGCGGCACGGGCCAATCCGTTCGCGCAGTCCAATCAGCCGCTTGCCGGCGGCCTGACGCTTGTCGAACCCGACGCCAATCAGTTGATCGCATTCAATGCGGCGCCCGGCACCGTCGCGCCGCCGGAAGCCGGTCCCTATGGCTCCTATGCCCATGCGCTGGCGGAAATGATTCGCGTCGGCGGCCTTTCGCTCGCCGACGTATTCGATCGCACGCGCCTGCGAGTGAGCGATCTGACCAAGGGCGCAGAAATCTCCTGGGACGCGTCTAAATTCAACAACGCCTTCACCTTCTTCGATCGTGGACCCGATGCGCCGGCAGCCCAGGTGTCCAGTTACGACAACGCGGCAATCCGTACGAAGGCGATCCGCGATTTCGATGAGAAGGATGCCTATTTTGCGGCGCTCGACCGTGACTCGCTGCAAGGCTACGAGGATTTCCTCGCCGCCTATCCGAACGACTCCATGGCGAGACGTGTACGCGCCATTATCGCTGCCCGTCGCGAGGCGATCACCTGGCGCGAGACGTGGATCGCGGATACGCCGGAGGCCTATTGGTCCTATCTGCGGCGTTATCCACGCGGCCCGCATGTCTGGGATGCCCGCCGCCGTCTCGAGCATTTCGACGCAGCGCTCGAGCCGCCTCCGTCCTTCACCGTGATCGAGTATGACGTGCCGCCGCCACCGCCGCCGGAAATCGTCTATATCGATCGGCCCGTTCTTTATTTCGATGATGCCGATTTCGGCTATGCACCGCCGCCGCCGGTTGTTTTCCTGGCGCCGCCGCCGCCGGATTTCGTCGTATTGGCGCCGCCGCAGCCCTCGGTCGACCTTTACGTCCTGCCGGCGCCGGTCTTCGTTCCGGTTCCGGGCTGGGTGCTCCCGCCGCGCGATATCGCCCCGCCCGAAAACAACATCATCTTCAACAACATTCATAATACGGTCGAGAACAATACGGTCATCAACAACACGACCGTCAACGAGAACGGGGCTGCACCTGCGGCGCCCGGTCTGACGACAGGGCAGAAGCTCGTCGGCGCAGCGGTCGTCGCCGGCGCCGGTGCGGCGGCGCTGCATGTCGCCCTGCCGCCTTCGGTGCAGAAGGCGGCCGTCCTGCAGAAGCAGAACCCGGCGGCGGTGGTAAAGGTGCCCGCAGGTTCCCCCGCCGCACCCTCGGGGCAGCCGCAAGCCGGAAATGCCGGCGCTCATGCTTTGCCCGGTGCTAATGGTCAGCCCTTGCCGACCGTTGGCAAGACCCCGGTCAATAAGGGGCAGGTGCAGCCGAAGCAGGCGCAATCGCCACAATCCGCGCCCAACACTGTGCAAAATCCGGCCGCTGCTGGCGCGAAACCCGCTCCACTGGGTGCGAATGGCAAAGCGCATGCGCTCCCTGGTGCCAATGGCCAGCCCTTGCCGGCTGCCGGCAAGACCCCCGCCAATCAAGGACAGGCGCAGACGAAGCCGGCCCCACAGGGTGCGAATGGCAGTGTGCATGCGCTTCCGGGAGCGAAGGGTCCGAATCAGGTCGCAAAGACCCCGGCGCCGCAAGTCGCTCCGAACGCGAAACAGAATTCGGTCGCCACAGGGCCGAAGCCGAATGCCCATGGTCAGACGATAAAGCCAGCGGCGCCGGCTATTGCCGCGAAGGCACCTGCCAAGCCAAAACCTGTCAACAACAATCAGCCGCATGTCGCAGCCGCGCCCCCGCAGCGTGTGAACCCCGTGGCCTCACAGCCGAAGCCGGCGCCGCACGCAACCGCGCAGGCGAGGGCGCCCGCTCCGAAGCCTCAGGCTCAACCGAGACCGCAGCCCCAGCCGAAGGCTGCGCAGCAGGTCAAGAGACCCCCGCCTGCGCCGCCGAAGCCTCCGGAAAAGAAGAAGTGCGGAGCGCCGGGGCTTCCTGCATGTCACTGAACGGTGATTTTGACTGACGATCCGGGGGCCGCGTATGCGGCCCTTGCTCTTTGAGCGCCAGCCTATCGCGATGACTGGAGCGGAGCCGCTGCGCTTAGTGGCTTGCCGGCTGGTGACCGTCGTGATTGAACATGAATCGCAAGTTTCATGTGTTACCCGAAAAAACAGGCAGACGGATGAGCGACGCCACCATACTCGAAACTCCCCGCCTTGTTTTGACGATGTGGAACAAGGGCGATGCCGAGCTGATCAGGCAGCTGCATTCGACGGTCGAAACGACGCGTTATCTCTCCGGAGCGGCACCATGGACGTTGGAGAAGGCCGAAGAGCGGTTGAAAAGCTGGTTCGGCGAACAAGCGCGCGACGGGGTGACCAAATACAAGATGCTGAGGCGGGACGACGGCCGCTTCATCGGTCGCGCTGGTTTTTCGCGATTTCACGAGGAAAACGGCCGCGGTGAATTCGAGCTCGGTTATTCGATTCGGAACGACGCCTGGGGCAATGGTTACGCGACGGAGATCGCCGGCGCGCTGGCGCAATGGTTCTTGCAGCGTGGCTTGGCCAATCAGTTCATCGCCTTCACACATC
This sequence comes from Rhizobium sp. SG741, assembly GCF_012275435.1. Classification (NCBI taxonomy): domain Bacteria; kingdom Pseudomonadati; phylum Pseudomonadota; class Alphaproteobacteria; order Hyphomicrobiales; family Rhizobiaceae; genus Rhizobium; species Rhizobium sp. SG741. The sequence continues at coordinate 381,145 of NZ_JAAZQP010000004.1, read as the reverse complement.
CGGAAAATGCGGCGTCGCAGCGGGTTCTGCGAAAGATCGGCATGCAGGATCACCCGCCGATGATCATCGACGGGATCTCATGCCCAACGTTCAGAATGGCCCGGTAAAGGCGTTTCTCTTACCGGATGCGCTTGGCTGCCGGTTCCGGCACCAGTTCGCCGTTCAGGCGACGATCGAGATAATCTTCGCATTCGCCCAGAAGCGTGTCGACCTGGCCGTTGAAGAAGTGATTGGCGCCCGGCACGATCTTGTGCGTGATCAGGATGCCCTTCTGCGTCTTCAGCTTCTCCACGAGGCCGTTGACGTCCTTTTCCGGAGCAACCTTGTCCGCATCGCCGTTGATGATCAGGCCGGACGAGGGGCAGGGAGCAAGGAAGGAGAAATCGTAGATATTCGGCTGCGGCGCGATCGACATGAAACCTTCGATTTCAGGACGGCGCATCAGCAGCTGCATGCCGATCCAGGCGCCGAAGGAATAGCCGGCAACCCAGCAGCTTTTGGAATCGGGATGGAGGCTCTGGACCCAGTCGAGCGCCGATGCGGCATCGGAAAGCTCGCCGGCGCCGTGATCGAATTCGCCCTGACTGCGGCCGATGCCGCGGAAGTTGAATCGGAGGGTCGTGAAACCGCGCTTCTGGAACATATAGAAGAGCTGGTAGACCACCTGATTGTTCATGGTGCCGCCAAACTGCGGGTGCGGATGGAGAATAATTGCGATCGGGGCGCTTTTTTCCTTAGAGGGCTGATAGCGGCCTTCAAGGCGGCCTGCGGGGCCGTTGAAAATAACTTCGGGCATCGATACTCCGGCTCTTCTTTTTCTGCGTTCAAACCCAACGGCACGCAGCAAGTTGACTTGACGAATGCGCTCATCTTTTCTAGAACGCAGTTTAGAACAATTCGAAACTTGATGCGGTGTTCCGCGCGTTGTGTGTGCAACGATTTATGGAACGTGTCATAAGGCATGCCCGGCTGAAATTTCAAGGAAAATGAGCCGGACGCAGCAAAGCAACGTCAGGCAGGAAGAAGATCATGGCGGCAACGCGCCTTTATCTCGACTGGAATGCCACCGCGCCGCTTCATCAGGCCGCGCGGGATGCGATGCTACGTGCGATGGATATTCAGGGCAACCCCAATTCCGTGCATGGGGAAGGTAGGGCGGCGCGTGCTGCCGTCGAGGCCGCGCGCCGGCAGGTTGCAAGCCTGACAGGCGCTGCTCCGGCCCATGTCGTTTTCACCAGCGGCGCCACCGAGGCGGCCAATATGGTGTTGACGCCGGAGTTTCGCATGGGGCGGACGCCGCTTGCCGTCAGCCATCTCTATGTATCGGCCGTCGAACATCCGGCCGTGCGCGAGGGTGGCCGGTTTCCGAAGGACAGAATCGGCGAAGTGCCGGTGACATCCGGCGGCATGATCGATCTTACGGCCCTTGAAGCGGTGCTTTCTGCGCATGACAAGGCGAGCGGGCTGCCGATGGTCGCGATCATGCTCGCCAACAACGAGACAGGGATTCTTCAGCCTGTCGATGAAGCGGCCAAGCTCGTTCAGGCGGCAGGCGGCATATTCGTCGTCGATGCCGTGCAGGCAGCCGGCAGGGTGGCGATCGATATCGAAGCGATCGGTGCGGATTTTCTGATCGTCTCGTCGCACAAGATCGGTGGGCCCAAAGGAGCCGGCGCGCTGATCTCGCGCGGCGAAGTGCTGATGCCGAAGCCATTGATCCATGGCGGCGGCCAGGAAAAGGGGCATCGCTCCGGCACGGAAAACGTGCTTGCCATCATCGGCTTCGGTGCCTCCGCCGAGGCAGCGCTTGTGGACTTCGATGGCCGCAATGCCAGAATCGGCGCGTTGCGCGATCGGCTGGAAGAAGGCATGCGGCTTGCCGCGCCCGATATCATCATTCACGGTGAGGGCGGAGCGCGCGTGCCGAATACCAGCTTCTTCACGCTGCCGGGATTGAAATCCGAGACAGGGCAGATCGCCTTCGATCTCGAAGGTGTCGCCATTTCGGCCGGGTCTGCCTGCTCGTCGGGGAAGGTCGGCGAGAGCCATGTGCTTGTCGCCATGGGATGCGATCCGAAGCTCGGAGCGCTTCGGATTTCGCTCGGCCCCGCCACGACCGAAGCGGACGTAGATCGCGCCATAGCGGCCCTTGCCCGCATTGCGGGCCGCCGCAAACTGGCGGGTGCCGCGGCCTGACGGCCACAATTTTGCGGAAACGGAAATTTCCGCTTGCCAAGTGGGCTGAAAAGTCCCCTTTGGCCGACTACATAGAGGGTAGACATAAGTCTGCCGCAACGTTGACAAGCTGCCGGACCTTGGATCCGGCGAGATTGGAGAACGAAATGCCTGCAGTCCAAGAAACGGTCGATCAGGTTCGCCAGATCGACGTGGACCAGTATAAGTATGGTTTTGAAACTACCATCGAAATGGACAAGGCTCCGAAGGGCCTGTCCGAGGATATTGTCCGCTTTATTTCCGCCAAGAAGCGGGAGCCGGAATGGATGCTGGAATGGCGTCTTGAGGCGTATCGCCGCTGGTTGACCCTGGAAGAGCCCACCTGGGCCCGCGTCGACTATCCGAAGATCGATTTCAACGACATCTACTATTACGCTGCGCCGAAGAGCACGTCCGGCCCGACCTCGCTCGAGGACGTCGATCCGGAGCTCTTGAAGGTCTATGAGAAGCTCGGCATTCCCTTGCGCGAGCAGGAGATCCTTGCCGGCGTCAAGCAGTCGAGGATCGCAGTCGATGCCGTGTTCGATTCGGTTTCGGTGGTTACCACCTTCAAGGAAGAGCTGAAGAAGGCCGGCGTGATCTTCATGTCGATCTCGGAAGCGGTCCGCGAGCATCCCGATCTCGTGCGCAAATATCTCGGCACCGTCGTTCCGACATCAGACAATTTCTACGCGACGCTGAATTCCGCTGTCTTCACCGACGGCTCTTTCGTCTTCGTGCCGAAGGGCGTTCGTTGCCCGATGGAATTGTCCACCTACTTCCGCATCAACGAGAAGAATACCGGCCAGTTCGAGCGGACGCTGATCATTGCCGAAGAGGGAGCTTATGTCTCCTATCTCGAAGGCTGCACGGCGCCGCAGCGCGACGAAAACCAGCTGCATGCGGCCGTCGTCGAACTCGTCGCGCTCGATGATGCTGAGATCAAGTATTCGACGGTTCAGAACTGGTATCCGGGCGACAAGAACGGCAAGGGCGGCATCTACAACTTCGTCACCAAGCGTGGCGATTGCCGCGGTCATCGCTCCAAGATTTCGTGGACGCAGGTCGAGACCGGTTCGGCCATCACCTGGAAATACCCGTCCTGCATTCTGCGCGGTGACGACAGCCGCGGCGAGTTCTACTCGATCGCCGTTTCCAACGGCCATCAGCAGGTCGACAGCGGCACCAAGATGATCCACCTCGGCAAGAACACGTCGAGCCGCATCGTGTCGAAGGGCATCGCTGCCGGCGTCTCGCAGAACACCTATCGCGGCCAGGTCTCGGCTCACCGCAAGGCGACGAACGCGCGTAACTTCACGCAGTGCGATTCGCTGCTCATCGGCGACAAGTGCGGCGCGCACACAGTGCCCTACATCGAAGCCAAGAACTCGACGGCGCAGTTCGAGCATGAAGCCACGACGTCGAAGATTTCCGAGGACCAGCTGTTCTATTGCCTGCAGCGCGGCATCCCGACGGAAGCAGCGATCGCTCTGATCGTCAACGGCTTCGTCAAGGAAGTCCTGCAGGAACTGCCGATGGAATTCGCCGTCGAAGCGCAAAAGCTGATCGGCATCTCGCTCGAAGGCAGCGTCGGCTGACGCCCGCATAGAAAATTAGCTTTGGCGCGCCAGCCGCGCCCTACGTTCATTCCTTCGTTAGGATTCTACAATGCTTGAAATCAAGAACCTGCATGCCCGCATCGCCGAAGACGGCACCGAGATCATCCATGGCCTGAACCTGACGGTGAAGGCGGGTGAAGTCGCCGCCATCATGGGGCCGAACGGCTCCGGCAAATCGACGCTGTCCTATATCCTCGCCGGCCGCGACGACTATGAGGTCACCGAGGGCGATATCCTCTACAACGGCGAGAGCATCCTTGAGCTCGACGCTGCCGAGCGCGCCGCCAAGGGCATTTTCCTTGCCTTCCAGTATCCGGTCGAAATCCCTGGCGTTGCCACGATGCAGTTCCTGAAGGTAGCGCTCAACGAGCAGCGCAAGGCGCGCGGCGAAGACGAGCTGACGACGCCGGATTTCATCCGCCGGGTCAAGGAAGCAGCGGCCAAGCTGCAGATCAACATGGATATGCTGAAGCGTCCGCTGAACGTCGGCTTCTCCGGCGGCGAGAAGAAGCGCGCCGAAATCCTGCAGATGGCGCTGCTGCAGCCGCAGCTTTGCGTGCTTGACGAGACCGACTCCGGCCTCGATATCGACGCTCTGAAGATCGTCGCTGATGGCGTCAACGCGCTGCGCTCTCCGGATCGCGCCGTGATCGTCATCACCCATTACCAGCGGCTGCTGGATTACATCGTTCCGGACACCGTTCACGTCCTCTACAAGGGCCAGGTGATCAAGTCCGGCGACAAGACACTGGCGCACGAACTCGAAGCCAATGGATATGCCGACATCATCGGGGCTGCGGCCTGATCGGGGCGGAAAGGATACGTCGATGAACATTCAGACGACGAACCGCTTGACATCAGCCGAAACGGCGTTGATCGAGGCGTACAACGACCAGCTTGGCGATCTGCCGGGTGACGGTGAAGTTTTCGCCGTTCGTGACCGCCTGCTTGATGATCTGAAGACCGCGGGCCTGCCGACGCGTCGCATCGAGGCCTGGCATTACACCGATTTCAAGAACCTGCTGCGTCTGGTTCCGACCGATATCGGCAAGGGTCTTGCGGAAGCTTTGGCCCCGACGGTGGAGGGGGCTTCGGTGCTTTCCGTTCTCCAGGGCAAGGCGAGCGAGAAGGCTGCCGTCAAGGGGCTGACGATCGGCCGCTACGCCGATAGCCTGATCAGCGGCACAGCCGCCGCCGGTCTGGAGGCGCTCGACAAGGACGATGCCATCGGGCGCATCAACGCCAGCTTCGTGCGCGATGGCTATGTCGTCGATTTCCCTGACGGTACCGAGCTCGACGCGCCGCTGGAGGTTCAGTTCATTCATGCCGGCGGGCAGATTCACAGCCGCCTCCCGGTCTCCTTCGGTGCCGACGTCAAGGCGACGGTCATCGAGCGCCACCAGGCTGTCGAAGGCGCTGCCGCGCTCGTCTCCTCGGTGAGCGAAGTCAAGATCGGCGCGCGCGCCGAAGTGACCTGGATCATCCTGCAGGAGCAGGGCAGCGAGGATACGCATCTCGGCCAGATCCGCATCGATCTGGGCACGGACGCCAAGCTGAGGCTGTTCGTCATCAATGCCGGCGGCAAGCTGGTGCGCCAGGAGCTGTACATCAAGGTAGCGGGCGAGGGCGCCGATCTGACGCTGCGCGGCATCAACCTGCTCGGTGGCGATACGCATACCGACGTGACGATGGTGCTTGGTCATGACGTTCCGAACACCGGATCGACGGAAGTCATTCGCAATGTCGTGTTCGACCGGGCGCGCGGTGTCTTTCAGGGCATGATCCGGGTCGCACCGGATGCGCAGAAGACCGATGCCAAAATGGCCTGCAACACGCTGCTGATGTCCGACGATGCCGAATTTTCGGTCAAGCCGGAACTCGAAATCTTCGCTGACGACGTGCAGTGCGGCCATGGCGCCACTGTTGCCGATATCGACCGCAACCATCTCTTCTATCTGATGGCCCGCGGCGTTCCGGAGAACAAGGCCCGCGCCATGCTGGTCAACGCCTTCGTGGCCGAGATCGTCGAGGAACTGGAAGACGAAGCCCTGGTCGAGGCGCTGGAAGGCGTTATCTCTGCTTGGCTGGAAAAGCACGCCTGATTGGAGGCAAAGCTCGTGGACAAGATCATGCCTGCAACGGCCTATGACGTCGAAGCTATTCGCCGGGATTTCCCGATCCTGGCGAAGACGGTGCATGGCAAGCCGCTTGTTTATCTCGACAATGGCGCATCGGCGCAGAAGCCGCAGATCGTCATCGATGCTATCTCGCATGCCTATTCCAGCGAATACGCCAATGTGCATCGTGGCCTGCATTTCCTCTCCAATGCCGCCACCGAAGCTTATGAGGCAGCGCGCGAAAAGGTGCGCCGTTTCCTGAATGCGCCGTCGGTGGACGATATCGTCTTCACGAAGAACTCGACCGAGGCAATCAACACGGTCGCCTATGGCTGGGGCATGCCGAAGCTGAGCGAAGGCGACGAGATCGTCGTCTCCATCATGGAGCATCACTCCAACATCGTTCCCTGGCACTTCATTCGTGAAAGACAGGGAGCAAAGCTCGTCTGGGTGCCTGTTGACGACGAAGGCGCGTTTCATATCGAGGATTTCGAGAAAAGCCTGACGGAACGGACCAAGCTCGTCGCCATTACCCACATGTCGAATGCGCTCGGGACCATCGTTCCGGTGAAGGAAGTCTGCCGCATCGCGCATGAGCGGGGCATTCCGGTGCTGGTCGACGGATCGCAGGGCGCCGTGCATCTGCCTGTCGATGTGCAGGATATCGATTGCGACTGGTACGTCATGACCGGTCACAAGCTCTATGGTCCTTCCGGCATCGGCGTTCTCTACGGCAAGAAGGAGAGGCTCGCCGAGATGCGGCCTTTCCAGGGCGGCGGCGAGATGATTTTCGACGTGACCGAGGAAAACGTCACCTATAACGACCCGCCGCATCGCTTCGAAGCCGGCACGCCGCCGATCGTGCAGGCGATCGGGCTTGGTTTCGCGCTCGACTACATGGAGAGCATCGGCCGCGAGGCGATCGCCCGACATGAGGCCGATCTTGCGGCCTACGCGGCGGAGCGGCTGCGGGATATCAATTCGCTGCGAGTTTTCGGCACGGCACCCGGAAAAGGTGGTATCTTCTCCTTCGAACTCGCGGGTATCCACTCCCATGACGTGTCGATGGTGATCGACCGTCAGGGGGTTGCAGTGCGCGCGGGGACGCATTGCGCCCAGCCGCTCTTGAAACGCTTCGGCGTCACCTCCACATGCCGTGCATCGTTCGGCTTGTACAATACGCGTGCCGAAGTGGATGCTTTGGCGGATGCGCTGGAATATGCGCGCAAGTTCTTCGCCTAAGGAGGCAAGCGATGTCACTCGACGAAAGCGAACAGAAGATCGATGTACGCGAAGGGATCGTGCATTCCAGCATTCCCGAGGGTGAGTTGGCTCGCCTCAGCGACGACATCATCGCCGCGCTGAAGACTGTCTACGATCCGGAAATTCCGGCGGATATCTTCGAACTCGGTCTGATCTACAAGATCGATATCGAAGACGACCGCATGGTGAAGATCGTCATGACGCTGACCGCGCCCGGTTGCCCGGTTGCCGGCGAGATGCCGGGCTGGGTCGAAAATGCGGTCGGCGCGGTCGAAGGCGTTTCCGGCGTCGACGTCAGCATGACCTTCGATCCGCCGTGGAGCGCGGACCGCATGTCGGAAGAAGCGCAAGTGGCCATCGGCTGGTATTGAAGCTTTAGGCCGCCGGCTTTACATTAAGACTCGAAGCGCCGGATCTTGACCCCGGTTGCGGAAGGAGAATGAGCCCATGGGCTTTGCAGTGATGACTATGACCGATACCGCAGCTGCGCGCGTAAAGGCGATCGTCGAGAATTCCGGATCCGATGCCAAGGGCGTTCGCGTCGGCATCAAGAAGGGCGGCTGCGCGGGGATGGAATATACCATCGACCTGGTAAGTGAGCCGAACCCCAAGGATGATCTGATCGAGCACGACGGCGCCAGGGTCTGGGTCGAGCCGTCGGCCGTGCTTTATCTGCTCGGCACCGAAATGGGCTTCGAGACCACGACCTTGCGTTCGGGCTTTACGTTCACCAATCCGAACCAGACATCTGCTTGCGGCTGTGGCGAGTCCGTCGAATTGAAGCCTGCAGATCTTGCCGCCCTGGCGGCGCAACGGCAGGCCGTTCAGCCCGCTTAAAGCGGATTTTGTCGTTATTTCACCTCAGAGCGTGTTGGATTCTCAATGTGCGGCCGGCACCGGCGTCAGCTTGAGTCCGAGCGCCTTGACGACTTTCAGGATCGTCGCGAATTCCGGATTTCCCTCGCCGCTCAGCGCTCGATAGAGCGCCGAGCGGTTCATGCCGACATCCTTGGCAAGCTTGCTCATATTGCGCGTGCGCGCCACTTCGCCCAATGCCCTGGCAATGGAGGACGGATCGTCGGTCTCAAAGGCGGCCGCGATGTAGCTGTCGGGATTATCCGTATCAAAGGGATTTTCCTCGTTCATTTCATATGCCTTTCCGTATGAGCCAGTCGCGGATGATGTCGGCCTCGTCTTGATGGAGGCCATGATCGGTTGGCAGCACAAGAGCGCTGACATCCGCGCCGGCGTTTGCAAATTGTTGTCTCACGAGTTCCGCGTCGCCAGGCTCCCGCCGTTGATCGTTCTCGCCTGAGATGATCAGGATCGGCAGGGCGGGCATCGACGGGAACTCTGCGTCAGGTGCCGGTGAAAGAGGCCGCATCAAGATTGCTGATGATGCGAGCCCGGGCCGTCGCTGAAGGATCGATGCTGCCATGATGGCGCCATTGGAGAAACCGAGCAGAACTGGCGGCTGCGCGAGCAGCTTTCGCTCTATCGCCGTTGTAATGAACCGACAGAGCCTATCCGTCTGGCTGTCGAGGTCGACATGATCCAGGCTGCGGTCGGGATTGCGGCGGAAGAAGGCGAACCCTTCTTCCCATTCGACAGCGCCGCGCAGCGCCATGTACGGCCGCTGCGGCGCAATCGCATCCGCAAGCGGGATGAGAGCGGCCTCATCGCTGCCGCTGCCGTGCAGCAGAAGCAGCGGGGAGGAGGAATGCTCCGCCCGCCCGGCGATGAAATGAAAATCCGGCCATTCCGGCATAATGTCTGACTTCCAAGGCCTCATGGCGCGTCATAAAAAAACGCCGCGCATCCGGTGGGACGCGCGGCGTTTTCATAGACAAGTTTCACAATAGATTTATGTCGGCTTTTGGCGAAGCGACTGAACCGCTTCGCTTTTTCGCAAAAAAATCTACTCGGCCGCCTCGGCATAGGATTCCACCGGCGGGCAGGTGCATACCAGATTGCGATCGCCATAGACGTTGTCGACGCGATTGACCGGCGACCAGTATTTGTCGACGCGGAACGCGCCGGGCGGGAAGCAGGCCTGCTCGCGGGAATAGGGGCGGTTCCATTCGCCGACGAGGTCTTCCACCGTATGCGGCGCGTTCTTCAGCGGATTGTCGGTCTTGTCCATCCGGCCTTCCTCGATGGCGCGGGCTTCCTCGCGGATCGCCAGCATCGCTTCGCAGAACCGGTCGAGTTCAGCCTTGGTTTCCGATTCGGTCGGCTCAATCATCAATGTACCGGCAACCGGCCAGCTCATGGTCGGCGCATGGAAGCCGCAATCGATCAGACGCTTGGCAACGTCATCGACGGTAACGCCGGCGCTGTCCACCAGCGGGCGCGTATCGATGATGCATTCATGCGCCACGCGTCCGGTCTTGGACTTGTAGAGCACGTCATAGGCGCCCTTCAGCCTGGCGGCGATATAGTTGGCGTTGAGGATCGCCACCTTGGTCGCCTGCGTCAGCCCTTCGCCGCCCATCATCAGGCAGTAGCTCCACGAGATCGGCAGGATGGAGGCCGAACCGAAGGCCGCGGCCGAGACCGCGCCGCTGCGACCGTCCGTCTCCGGATGGCCGGGCAGGTGAGACGCCAGATGCGCCTTGACGCCGATCGGGCCCATGCCGGGACCGCCACCGCCATGCGGGATGCAGAAGGTCTTGTGCAGGTTGAGGTGGCTGACGTCGGAGCCGATGTCGCCGGGGCGGGAGAGACCGACCATGGCGTTCATGTTGGCGCCGTCGAGATAGACCTGGCCGCCATGCTTGTGCACGAGATCGCAGATCTCCTTCACCGTCTCTTCGAAAACGCCGTGCGTCGAAGGATAGGTGATCATGCAGCAGGAGAGGTTGTCGGCATATTGCTCGGTCTTGGCGCGGAAATCGGCCATGTCGATATCGCCGTCGTCGCTGACCTTGACGACCACCACCTTCATGCCCGCCATCTGCGCCGAGGCCGGGTTGGTGCCATGCGCCGAAGTCGGGATCAGGCAGATATCGCGATGCCCCTCGCCATTGGCGATATGGTAGTTGCGGATGGTGAGCAGGCCGGCATATTCGCCCTGCGCGCCGGAATTCGGCTGCATGGAGAAGGCATCGTAACCGGTCACGGCGCAGAGCTTCTCCGTCAGATCGTCGATCATTTCACGGTAGCCCAGCGCCTGATCGGCCGGCACGAAAGGATGGATGTCAGAGAATTCCGGCCAGGTGATCGGCAGCATTTCCGCTGTAGCGTTCAGCTTCATCGTGCAGGAGCCGAGCGGGATCATCGAGCGGTCGAGCGCGAGGTCACGGTCGGAGAGCCGGCGGATGTAGCGGGTCATCTCGCTTTCCGCGCGGTTCATGTGGAAGATCGGATGCGTCAGGTATTCGCTGGTGCGCAACAGGGTCTTCGGCAGGCGGTAGGACGGCTCGAAATCGGCGATGCGGAAATCGCCGCCGAAGGCACGCCAGACGGCTTCCAGCGTCGCCGGGCGCGTGCGCTCGTCGAGGCTCATGCCGATCTTCGTCTCGCCGACCTTGCGCAGGTTCACACCCTCGGCGACGGCGGCACGCAGGATGAGACCCTGCATATGGCCGACTTCGACTGTGATCGTGTCGAAGAAGCTTTCCGGCTCGATGGCATAGCCGAGCTTTTCCAGCCCCTTGGCCATCAGGACGGCCTTCTGGTGGACCTGCTGGGCGATGGCCTTGAGGCCCTGCGGACCGTGGAACACGGCGTACATCGAGGCCATGACAGCGAGCAGCACCTGCGCGGTGCAGATATTCGACGTCGCCTTTTCGCGGCGGATATGCTGTTCGCGGGTCTGCAGCGACAGGCGGTAGGCACGATTGCCCCGCGCATCGACGGAGACGCCGACCAAGCGACCCGGCATGGAGCGCTTGTAAGCGTCCTTGACTGCCATGAAGGCCGCGTGCGGACCGCCATATCCCACAGGCACGCCGAAGCGCTGGGAGGAGCCGATGGCGATATCGGCACCCATTTCGCCGGGCGATTTCAATAGCGTCAGCGCCAACAGATCGGTCGCGACGACGGCGATGGCACCCGTCTGGTGCAATCTGGAGATCAGCCCGCTGAAGTCGTTGAGGCGACCGTGCGTGCCCGGATACTGGAAGATCGCGCCGAAGACATCGACCGGATCGAGGTCGGTGAAGGGGTTGCCGAGGATAACGGTCCATCCGAGCGGCTCGGCGCGGGTCTTGATCAGCGCGATGGTCTGCGGATGGCAATCGGCATCGACGAAGAAGGCCTTGGCTTTCGATTTCGCAACACGCTCCGCCATCGCCATGCCTTCGGCCGCAGCAGTCGCTTCATCGAGCAGCGAGGCATTGGCGACATCGAGGCCTGTGAGGTCACTGATCATCGTCTGGTAATTCAACAGCGCCTCGAGGCGGCCCTGGCTGATTTCCGGCTGGTAAGGGGTATATGCAGTGTACCAGGCGGGATTTTCCAGGATATTGCGCTGGATGACCGGCGGTGTGATCGTGCCGTAATAGCCCTGGCCGATCAGCGAGACGAGGACCTTGTTCTTGTTGGCGGTCTCGCGCAATCTGTCGAGCGCCTCGCGCTCGGTCATCGGCGCACCCCAAGCGAGCGGCGTCTTCTGGCGAATGGCAGGCGGCAACGTCGCGTCGATCAGGCCGTCAAGGCTGTTGTAGCCGATCACGCCAAGCATATCGGTCATCTCTGACGGAGATGGGCCGATATGGCGACGATTGGCAAAATCGTAGGGCTGGTAGTCGGTAAATTTGAATTCCGTAGGCGTTGTCATTATCCGATCAGCTCCTTGTAACCGGATTCATCAAGAAGACCATCAACATCGCTCACGTTCCTCAGCTTCAGCTTGAAGAACCAGCCAGCCCCCATCGGATCGGAGTTGACGAGTGCCGGATCGGCGGTGATGGCTTCGTTGACCGCGGTGATTTCTCCGTCGAGCGGACAATAGACTTCGGAAGCCGCCTTGACGGATTCGACTGTTGCCGCATCGTCGCCCTTCGAGAAGCTGGCGCCGACTTCAGGCAGTTCCACGAAAACCAGATCGCCGAGCTGCTCGGCGGCATGCGCCGTGATGCCGACCGTTGCGACGTCGCCATCGATGTTCAGCCACTCATGTTCTTCGGTGAATTTCAGCATGGATAATCCTCTCTGGAAAAGACGTTCAGCGTTTGTAGGTAGGCTTGACGAAAGGCAGGGCGCTGACGGCGACGGGCAGGTATTTGCCGCGCACCTCGGCGTAGACGGTCGTGCCGGCCGATGAGAATCTCGTGGGCACATAGCCCATGGCGACGGGGGATTCCACGCTCGGGCCGAAGCTGCCCGAGGTAACCTCGCCGATCTCGGTCTTGCCCTCGGCATCGGCATAGAGCTTGGCATGACCGCGCACGGGCGCCTTGCCTTCCGGCTTCAGGCCGACGCGGCGGCGCGGGGCGCCACCATCGAGTTCGGCGAGAATGCGGGACGCGCCGGGAAAGCCGCCGGCGCGGACGCCGCCGGTCTTTCGAGCCTTCTGCATGGCCCATTCGAGCGCAGCTTCGACCGGCGTCGTGGTCTGGTCGATATCATTGCCATAGAGGCAAAGCCCGGCTTCGAGGCGCAGCGAGTCGCGGGCGCCGAGGCCGATCGGCTGCACATCCGGGTGTTCGAGCAGCCGCTTGGCGATATCCTCGGCCTTGTCGGCCGGTACGGAAATCTCGAAACCGTCTTCGCCGCTGTAGCCGGAGCGCGACACGAGGCAGGAAACGTCGTGCAGGCGACAATGGCGCACATCCATGAATTTCATGTAGGCAATGTCGGCCCAGAGCTCCGCAAGCACGGAAACGGCGCGCGGTCCTTGCAGGGCAATCAGCGAGCGATCAAGTAAGGTAACCTCACAGCTATCGCCGATATGATCTTGAAGATGCTTGAGATCCTGCTCCTTACAGGCGGCGTTCACAACGACGAAGAGGTAGTCATCCATATGGGTGATCATGAGATCGTCGAGGATGCCTCCGTTGTCGTCGGTAAAGAAGCCGTAGCGCTGGCGATCTTCCGCGAGGCCGAGGATATCGACCGGCACGAGGCTTTCCAGCGCGAGCGCCGCGTCCTCATATTTGCCGGAATGGGCGCGGATCGTCACCTGACCCATATGCGACACGTCGAACAGGCCGGCGGAAGAGCGGGTCCAAAGGTGTTCCTTCATGACACCCGCGGCATATTGCACGGGCATGTCGTAGCCGGCAAACGGCACCATGCGGGCGCCGAGCGATACATGCAGGTCGTAAAGGGGTGTCTTCTTGAGGGCAGCGGTCTCGTCCAATGACGCCTCCGGGTTTTGCGCTCATATCCGAGCGCAGAGCTCACAATTTCGGCACGGTTGCGCCTGACGATGAGCCCCCTCTGTCTGTTTGCCTGAGATTGTTATCCCTTCGGCGAACGCTTGCGCGTTTCTCTCCAGAGTTCCGTCTGCCCCTTGCTGGTCCTTTGGGCCTGAGAGTTTCCGGGGCGGTTGCTCCTTCGGCACCGGCTTGCGCCAGATTCTCCCAACAAGGTCGAGTGTCATTATCTGGTACTCGAGAGAGATGGCAAGGGGCAAATGTCGCCGCTGAACAAATTTTTGTCGCGCGCTTCCATCGGTGATCCCGCGAGTGAAAGCGGGGGCTTTGCAACGAGGTTGCGAAAGGCTATCCCTTCGGGTCGATAGAGGAGCCGGGCAGGAGAGAATGATGAACCGTTGTCAGGTCGCAGCATTGCTGATGTCAGCAGCAGCACTTTCGCTTTCGACAGGCGGCGCAATGGCCCAGCAGAGCGGCGACATGAAGGGCATGGCCGGGATGCATATGGATGCGCAGGCGGCGCCATCCGGTTCAGCCACCGGTAAGCTCGGCGATCTCGACATCAGCGGCGGTTATGTCCGCGCCATGCTGCCTGGTCAACCGGTTGGCGGCGGCTACATTACCATCCACAATGGCGGCAAGGCCGACGACACGCTGACATCAGTCATATCCTCGGCTGCGGGCAAGGTGGAATTGCACGAGATGAAGATGGACGGCGAGATCATGAAGATGCGCGAGATCAAGGGTGGTATCGCAATTCCCGCCGGTGCTACCGTGACGCTTTCGCCGAACACGATGCACATGATGTTCAAGCAGGTGAAGACGCCCTTCAAAAAGGGCGGCTCGGTGCCTGTGATGCTGATGTTCGGGAAAGCCGGAATGGTCGATCTCGATCTGCCCGTCGTGTCGGCCAAGGGAAACTGAGCCAGAAAAATATTCGGCCCGGATAATTCCAGTTTCCACTTTTGCTCGAAATGCTCTAAAGCCACGTCGAAAGGCCGGGATATCCGGCTGCGGGGCAGCTGGCCCCGTTATTTGAATTGGCATGATCCCGTCCAACGAGCGTTTGGTATTTTCCGGAGCATGCTGCGGCATTTGAAAGAAGAACAATGGCCGGGATTGAACATATACAGGTCGAGCCTGACGAAGCCGGCATGCGCCTCGACCGCTGGTTCAAGGTACATTTTCCGGGGCTCGGCTTCGGTCAGCTGCAAAAGTTGTTGCGTTCCGGCCAGGTGCGTGTCGACGGCGGTCGCGTCAAGACGGATGCTCGCGTGCAGCCGGGGCAGGTGGTGCGCGTGCCGCCTCTCGACGTCGACGCCAAGGCCCTGAAGAGCGGGCCCATCGGTGGCAATGACCTTAAACACGCCGGTGACGGCGAGCTTCTTGCGCGCATGCTGCTGCACGAAGACGAGAAGGTCTTTGTGCTGAACAAGCCGGCCGGCCTCGCCGTGCAGGGCGGTTCTGGCCTTACCCGTCATATCGACAAGATGCTGGAGGCATGGACGAGCAAGAAGGGCGAAAAGCCACGTCTGGTGCACCGTCTCGACCGCGACACATCCGGCGTCCTCGTCGTTGCCCGCACCCGCGGCGCGGCGCAGAAGCTGACTGCGGCCTTTCGTGAGCGCGACACCAAGAAGACCTATTGGTCGTTGGTCAAGGGTGTGCCGCGCAAGCACGAGGACAAGATTTCGACCTGGCTGGTGAAAGAGGCAACACCCGACGGCGATCGCATGCGCATCGCCAAGCATGGGGAGGAGGGCGCGGATCACGCCATCTCCTATTATCGCGTGCTCGAAATGGCAGCGCAGAGCCTCGCCTGGCTGGAGATGGAGCCCTACACCGGCCGCACGCACCAGCTCCGCGTCCATGCGCTGCATATAGGTCATCCGATCATCGGCGACCCCAAATATTTCGATGACGATCCGAACTGGGATTTCCCTGGCGGTGTCCAGAAGCGTCTGCATCTGCATGCCCGCCATATCGATATTCCGCATCCCAATGGCGGCCGCCTGCGCGTTACGGCACCTCTGCCGCCGCACATGGTGCAGACATGGAACCTTCTCGGTCTCGACATGGCATCGGCAGGGGAGCCGGACGACGAATGAAACTCGTTCTTTTCGATTGCGACGGCACGCTGGTCGATAGCGTGCGGCTGATCCACGAGGTCATGGCGCGGACATTCGTTGCCTTTGGCTACAAGCGCCCCGATGTTTCCGCCACCAAGGCGATCATCGGCCTCAGCCTGGATATCGCGGTTTCCCGCATGCAGGGCAAGCCGCATGTCGATGACGAGGCGATTGCCATGACCGCGCACTACAAGTCGATCTTTCCCGGCGTGCGCGACGAGGCGGATATGCAGACGCCGCTCTTCGACGGCATCAAGCCGCTGATCGAGACTCTCGCATCCCGCGACGAATTGCTGCTCGGTGCCGTGACGGGCAAGTCCCGTCGTGGTCTTATCCATATTCTTGAAGCCAACGGTTTTGCGCCCTATTTCGTGGTGTCGCGTACTGCCGACGATTGCCCCTCGAAGCCGCATCCGGCCATGGTGGCGGAATGCTGCGACGAAACCGGCATGGATCCGCACGACACCATCGTCATTGGCGATGCCGTTTACGACATGCAGATGGCAAAGGCTGCCGGCGCGACCGCCATCGGCGTATCCTGGGGTTACGCTTCGGTCGAGGAATTGCTGACTGCCGGCGCCGATGCGATTGCCCACCATCCGAACGACCTGTTGAGCCATATTCTCTGAGGTGACGCCATGCGCGACCTGTTGAACGATCTTTCCGAGGGGCTGAGCCATCCCGATCCGATCCGCCGCGCGCAGATCCAGATGAAGAGACCCTTGCCGAAGCGCTTCTACAAAGACGTGACAATCAACCCGGGCAAGGACGGTCACGCCATTGCGCTCGACGGCAAGGTGGTCAAGACGCCGGCGCGGCATTCTCTGGCCCTGCCGACGGAAGCGCTTGCCAAGCTGGTGGCGGCCGAATGGGCGAGACAAGTCGACGTCATCGATCCAGCAACAATGCCGGTCACCCGTCTGGTCAACAGCGCCATCGATGGTGTGGCGACCGAAAGCCAGGCTGTGTTCGACGAAATCGTGCGCTTTTCCGGCAGCGATCTCCTTTGCTATCGCGCCAATGAGCCGGAGCGGCTGGTCGCGCGGCAGTCGGAGCGCTGGAACCCGGTGATCGAGTGGGCGGCACGCGAGATCGGTGCTCGCTTCATTCTGGCCGAGGGCGTCATTCACCAGCAGCAGCCCCGCGAGGCCATTTCCGCCTTCGCCGCGGCATTGCGCAAATACGACACGCCCATGGAGCTTGCGAGCCTGCATACGATCACGAGCATGACCGGCTCCGCGATCCTGGCGCTCGCCTTTGCCGAGGGCTGGCTGCCGCTTGCCGACGTCTGGTCGTTGGCGCATCTCGATGAAGACTGGACGATCGAACATTGGGGCAGCGATGAGGAAGCCGAGCACCGCCGCGCGCAACGCTTCGAGGAATTTCAGGCGGCAACCGACGTTTTTTCTGCACTGCGCAGTTGAATATTGTTGATTTCCAGTCCTTTATAACAGCCTTCGTATCTTGCGGATTTGGAAGTCGGGGCAGGGATCATGTTGTTGTTGAGGCCGGGGGCCGTGTTGGCGCTCGTGGGATGTTTGGCTCTGGCTGCGTGCTCGAGCTGGTCCGTTGATCCTCCTCCTCCAACCTATGACGTTCGTAGCGCGACTGTGGTGGCCGATCAGGCCTTGCCGCCGGTATCGCCGGCGCTGATTGCCGCCACCAATGATCGCGTGAACGCCTCGATCGCCGCAACGGCCCACAGCACGACGTTGCCGCAGGTCGCTATCACCATCCGATTGACCGATGTTCGCAAGGCGCGCGGCTTCAACCGAGATCGCAGCAGCGCCAAGGTCAACATCGACGCAGCGGCGTTGGACGGTGGCTCCGTGGTGGCCATGGCATCCTTTGAAATAAGAACGGTGGCTCCCGATCCTGCCACGGCCGATGAACTGATGGCGGAAGATATCGCTGCTCGCGTCCGCTCCATCTTTTCACTGACCATGCCACGGCTGGCGAACTGAGCCGGCAGCTTCAAACCGCGCTCGCGTCGTGCTAAGCCCGAGCAGCGAAGGAGAGAGGGCCTCATGAAGGAAATTCTGCAGGAACTGGAGCGTCGTCGTGAGGTTGCAAGGCTCGGCGGCGGTCAGGTGCGAATCGATGCGCAGCATGCGCGAGGCAAGCTCACGGCCCGCGAACGCATCGACATCTTCCTCGACGAGGGTTCCTTCGAGGAGTTCGACATGTTCGTCGAGCATCGCTCGACCGATTTCGGCATGGACAAGAGCAAGGTTGCCGGCGATGGCGTCGTGACCGGCTGGGGTACGGTCAACGGGCGCACCGTTTTCATTTTTGCCAAGGATTTCACCGTCTTCGGTGGGTCTCTTTCAGAAGCACATGCGGAAAAGATCACCAAAGTACAGGATATGGCGCTGAAGAACCGCGCGCCCATCATCGGCATCTATGACGCCGGCGGCGCCCGCATTCAGGAAGGCGTGGCCGCACTCGGCGGTTATGCCGAAGTGTTTCAGCGCAACGTGCTTGCATCCGGCGTCATCCCGCAGATTTCCGTCATCATGGGTCCCTGCGCCGGCGGCGATGTCTACTCGCCCGCCATGACCGATTTCATCTTCATGGTGCGCGATACATCCTACATGTTCGTCACCGGGCCGGATGTGGTGAAAACCGTCACAAACGAGACCGTCACCTCCGAACAGCTCGGCGGCGCCTCCGTGCATACGACGAAATCCTCGATTGCCGACGCCGCCTATGACAATGATGTCGATACGCTGCTGCAGGTGCGCCGCCTCGTCGATTTCCTGCCGCAATCGAATACTGCGGCTCTGCCGGAGATCGAGTGCTATCAATCCGTCACCGAGCCCGATACCTCGCTCGACACGCTGATCCCGGCCAATGCCAACAAGCCCTACGACATCAAGGAACTGATCCTCAAGGTGGCGGATGAGGGCGATTTCTTCGAGATACAGGAGAGCTTCGCCAAGAACATCGTTTGCGGCTTCGGGCGGATCGAGGGAGCCACGGTCGGCTTCGTCGCCAATCAGCCGATGGTGCTCGCCGGCGTGCTCGACAGCGATGCGTCGCGCAAGGCGGCGCGCTTCGTGCGCTTCTGCGATTGCTTCAATATCCCGATCGTCACCTTCGTCGATGTGCCCGGCTTCCTGCCAGGGACGGCGCAGGAATATGGCGGGTTGATCAAGCACGGCGCCAAACTGCTCTTCGCCTATGCCGAGGCGACGGTGCCGAAGCTCACCGTCATCACCCGCAAGGCCTTCGGCGGCGCCTATGACGTCATGGCCTCGAAGCATCTGCGCGGCGATCTCAACTATGCATGGCCGACGGCGCAGATTGCCGTCATGGGCGCCAAGGGCGCCGTCGAGATCATCTTCCGCAAGGATATCGCTGATCCCCAGAAAATAGCGGCCCATACGAAGATGTATGAGGACCGTTTCCTGTCGCCCTTCGTCGCAGCCGAGCGTGGTTATATCGACGAAGTGATCATGCCGCGTTCCACCCGCCGCCGGCTGGCGCAGGGCTTGCGGATGCTGCGCAACAAGGACCTGACCAATCCCTGGAAGAAGCACGACAACATTCCACTGTGAGCATGTGACAGCAAGTCACGGATTTCACACGGAAAATTGATTGGACGTCAGAATCCGTGTTTTCACGTTCAGGGGCGGCCGCTCTAATGCTTGCTTCTGGGGGAGTTAAAACTGGAGTTTAAAATGGCGCTTTCCGATCGGCTGAATCAATATCAGCCCTATGCTCTTACTGTATTGCGTGTCGTCACCGGCGTGCTGTTCATCGAACACGGCCTACAGAAGTTTTTCGGCTTTCCGCCCGGGGGCCAATTCCCAAGCCCACTGCCGACCCTGCTTCTGGTTCAGGGTATCATCGAGATCGTCGGCGGCTTGGCAACAATCGTCGGTTTCTTTACCCGCCCCGTCGCATTCATCCTTTGCGGCAACATGGCGGTCGCCTATTTCATGGCGCATTATCCGAAGAATTTCTTCCCGGCCAACAATGGCGGAGACGCAGCTATTCTTTACTGCTTCGTCTTCCTGTTCCTGATCTTTGCGGGTCCCGGCCTTGTGGCCGTCGACAATCGCAAGAAGTAGTCAATGTCATCGCCGGGCTTGGACGATCGCCAGGCCCGGCGAATAATTTTCTCTTTCGCGTGTTGATTCCGTTGTCAGCGGAAAGGGAGCCTTGTCGGCAAGATCTCTTCTGCATTCTATTTCGAACGGAGATCTTCATGTCGGTTTTCGAGCGCTTGTCGCCGTATCAGCCAACCGCACTGGCAATCCTGCGGGTTATTACAGCCCTGTTGTTCATCGAGCACGGCACCCAAAAGCTTTTCGGCTTTCCCCCTGCACCCTTCACGATCACGACATTGTTCTTCGTGGCAGGTGCAATCGAGCTCGTAGGCGGCGTCCTTATCCTGTTTGGGCTGTTCACCCGCCCCATTGCCTTTCTCCTTAGCGGCGAAATGGCGATTGCCTATTTTATGCTGCATATGCAGATCGACTTCTTCCCGGCCAACAATCAGGGAGATGGCGCAGTACTGTTCTGCTTCATCTTCCTGTTTCTGGTGTTTGCCGGTCCCGGGGATTGGGCGCTGGACAATCGCCAGCGCCGATGACCTTGCCTTGTCAGGTGGCGAGCTTGAGGCCGGCAATGCCTGTGACGATCAGGGCGATGCAGGCCACGCGGACGAGGGTTGCGGGATCGCCGAGCAGCCATATGCCTAACAATACGGTGCCGACCGTGCCGATGCCGGTCCAAACAGCATAGGCCGTGCCCATCGGCAGGGTCTTTACCGCAAGGCCGAGCAGCACAACGCTGATGACCATGGATATGATGGTGAAAGCAGTCGGCATCGGCCGTGTAAAGCCGTCGGTATACTTCAGGCCCACTGCCCAGCCGATTTCAAACAAGCCTGCAAGAAAAAGCAGGAACCAAGCCATGTTACGCTCCTTTATTCAGAGCGAGGCCGTCCCCGCGGATGTTACGGCCGATGAAAGAATATCGGCCGCCGCAGCCGTCTGCGCGGGTTACCATATGCCTCTGCCAAAAGAGCTTTTCAAGCTATTGAGCGCATAGCTGCCATGCCACCCGTTTCATGCCAGCCGTTCGGCGTGCCATCTCAGGTGATCATCCATGAAGCTGGAGATGAAGTAGTAGGAGTGGTCATAGCGCTCGTGCATGCGTAGCGTCAGGCCGATGCCGGTGCCTTTGACAGCCTCTTCGAACAGCCAGGGACGCAGGCCATTTTCAAGGAAGCTGTCGGCCTTGCCCTGATCGATCAGGAACTCCGGGAAGCGGGCGCCGTCCTCGACGAGGGAGCACGCGTCGTATTGTCTCCAGGCCGATTTGTCGGCGCCGAGATATTTGTCGAAGGCCGGAGCCGACCAATCGGCCGTCGAAGGCTGGACGATGGGCGCGAAGGCGGAGCAGCTCCTGAAGCGGTCTGGATTCTTGAGCGCGATGGTCATTGCGCCATGACCACCCATGGAATGGCCGAAAATGCCCTGTTTGCTCATGTCGACGCGGAACTGCTTGGCGATGAGGTGAGGCAATTCCTCCGTGACGTAGCTATACATCCGGTAGTTCTCGGCCCAGGGCATCTCGGTGGCGTCGAGATAGAAGCCGGCGCCTTTGCCCATCTGCCAGTTGGTCAGTTCATCCGGCACGTCATTGCCGCGCGGGCTGGTGTCCGGGCAGACGACAATCAGGCCGAGCTCGGCAGCCATGCGGCGATACTCACCTTTCTCCATGACATTGGCGTGGGTGCAGGTAAGGCCGGAGAGATACCAGACGACAGGGCGGGGTTCCTTGATTGCCTGCGGCGGCACGAAGACTGCGAACGTCATCTCGCATTTGCAGGCCTCCGATTCGTGCGAGAAGACGCCCTGCATGCCGCCGAAGGCGGTGTTCTGGGAAATGATGTTCAAGACTGGTCTCCAGGCGATGATTGAAGTGCTTTTGCACGCCGGCACAGCCGGTCGAAGGTTTCGAGGAAGGTCGAGCGGTCGCGCGGCGAAAAGGCGGCGTTGTATCCTTTGCTCTCGCCGGTCTCACGAAGATGCGCGCCGAGATCACGCATGGCGGTTGCCATGCCGATATTGGCGACGTCGAACACCCGGCCGGTCGGCCCGGTCACCAGCGCGCCGGTGGCGACGCAACGCCCGGCGAGCGGCACATCGGCCGTGACGACGATATCGCCGGGACCGGCATGCTCGGCGATCCAGTTGTCGGCGGCATCGAAAGCATTGGAGACGATGACGTTCCGCACCATCGGATCCCGCGACGGGCGCAATCCGGAATTAGCGACAAGCGTCACTTCGATGCCGTGACGTTCGGCAACTTTCAAAATTTCCGGTTTGACCGGACAGGCATCGGCATCGACATAAATCATAGGATACTTCAATAATTCAAATAGCATGCGGTGATTAACTCATCCACCGCATGCAACTCCGTTGGCGGCTATTAGTAAACCACCACGCCCCGGATGCTTTCGCCGGAATGCATCAGCTCAAAGCCCTTGTTGATGTCTTCGAGCGGCATGGTGTGGGTGATCATCGGATCGATCTGGATCTTGCCTTCCATGTACCAGTCGACGATCTTCGGCACATCGGTGCGGCCACGCGCGCCCCCGAAGGCGGTGCCCATCCAGTTGCGACCGGTGACCAGCTGGAATGGACGGGTGGAGATTTCCTGGCCGGCACCGGCAACGCCGATGATAACGGACTTGCCCCAGCCGCGGTGCGAGGCTTCCAATGCCTGACGCATGACCTTGGTGTTGCCCGTGCAGTCGAACGTATAGTCGGCACCGCCGATCAGATCGCCATTGCGCTTCGTCAGGTTGACGAGGTAGGGCACGATGTCGTCACCGACTTCCTTCGGGTTGACGAAATGCGTCATACCGAACTTTTCGCCCCAGGCCTTGCGATCATTGTTGATGTCGACGCCGATGATGATGTCGGCGCCGGCAAGGCGCAGGCCTTGAAGCACGTTGAGACCGATACCGCCGAGACCGAAGACGATAGCGGTCGAGCCGATTTCGACCTTGGCGGTGTTGATGACGGCGCCGATGCCCGTGGTGACGCCGCAGCCGATATAGCAGATCTTATCAAAGGGCGCGTCGGGATTGACCTTGGCAAGCGCGATCTCCGGCAGGACGGTGAAGTTGGCGAAGGTCGAGCAGCCCATGTAGTGATGGATCTTGTCCTTGCCGATCGAGAAGCGCGATGTGCCATCGGGCATCAGGCCCTGTCCCTGGGTGGCGCGGATCGAGGTGCAGAGGTTGGTCTTTCGCGACAGGCAGGAATAGCATTCGCGGCACTCCGGCGTGTAAAGCGGAATGACGTGATCGCCCTTCTTCACCGAGGTGACGCCCGGACCGACGTCGACGACGATGCCGGCGCCCTCGTGGCCGAGGATGGCGGGAAACAGGCCCTCGGGATCGGCGCCCGACAGCGTGAAATCGTCGGTGTGGCAGATGCCTGTCGCCTTCACCTCGATCAGCACTTCGCCCGCCTTCGGCCCTTCGAGCTGAACCGTCATCACCTCGAGCGGCTTGCCGGCTTGAACTGCTACTGCAGCACGTACATCCATCGTTTCATCCCTTCCTGCAATGTTTTGGTTCGCGCGGACATTGGCATGGGCGCGCGGGACGGCTCAAGCGAAATTAATGCCGTATTTTGATCAGGCAAATTCCATGATGACGGCATCGACGGCGAGGCTTTCACCGGGCTTGGCGTTGATCTTGCCGACGGTCAGGTCACGTTCGGCGCGCAGAACGTTCTCCATCTTCATTGCCTCGACAATGGCGAGAGTCTCACCGGCCTTGACTTCCTGGCCTTCGGCGACGGCAATGGCGACGACAAGACCGGGCATTGGGCAAAGGAGCAGCTTCGACGTGTCGGGCGGCAATTTTACCGGCATCAGCTTGTCGAGCTCCGCCTGGCGAGGCGTGAAGATCTTGACCCTGACGGACATGCCTTGCCAGTCGATGCGCAGGCCGTTCAGCACGGGGCGGATCTGGGCAGTGATCCTATGTTTGGCGACTGTGCCAACCCATACGGCGTCGCCCGGACGCCAATCGGTCGCGACCGTCACGGTCTCTCCGCCTATCTGCATGCCCATCTCGAATGGAATAGTCACCACGCCATCCAGCAGCCCCACGGAGAGGTAATCGGCGCCGAGCTTGATCACCCAGTTCTCCCGCAGCGGTCCCGCCGTGGGGCGCAGCCTGTCGGCATAGCGTTCGCGACGGTTGGATTCGATCAGGCTGCAGGAGAGGGCGATTGCAGCAAGCGGGGCAGCCTGGCTCTCGTCCGGCGCCATCGGAGCAAAACCGTGCGGATATTCCTCGGCGATGAAGCCGGTGGAAAGACGCCCCTCGCGCCAGCGCGGATGCTTCATCAGCGCCGACAAAAACGGCATGTTGTGTTCGATGCCGTCAACGACGAAACCGTCCAGCGCCTCACCCATGGCCTCGATGGCCTCCAGCCGAGATGGAGCCCAGGTGCAGAGCTTGGCGATCATCGGATCGTAATACATGGAAATTTCGGCGCCTTCGAAGACGCCGGTGTCGTTGCGGACGACGGATTTGCCGCGTTTGCCTTCGCGCGGCGGATGGTAGTGCGTCAGCCGGCCGATCGAAGGCAGGAAATTGCGATAGGGATCCTCGGCATAGAGGCGACTTTCGACTGCCCAGCCGTTCAGCTTGATGTCTTCCTGCTTGAAAGGCAGCTTTCCGCCGGCGGCGACACGGATCATCTGTTCGACAAGATCGACGCCGGTCACGAGCTCCGTTACGGGATGTTCGACCTGCAGGCGGGTGTTCATTTCGAGAAAATAGAAATTTCTGTCGCGGTCGACGATGAACTCGACGGTGCCGGCGCTCTGATAATCCACGGCCCTGGCGAGTGCAACCGACTGCTCGCCCATGGCCTTTCGTGTTGCGTCATCGAGAAAAGGCGAGGGTGCTTCCTCGACCACCTTCTGATTCCGGCGCTGGATCGAACATTCGCGCTCGCCGAGATAGACGACATTGCCGTGGCCATCGGCCAGCACCTGGATTTCGATGTGGCGTGGGTCGACAACGAATTTCTCGATGAAGACGCGGTCGTCGCCAAAGGAGCTTTTCGCTTCCGAACGGGCACGATCGAAGCCGTCGCGCACCTCATCCTTGCTCCAGGCGATGCGCATACCCTTGCCGCCACCGCCGGCGGATGCCTTGATCATCACGGGATAGCCGATTTCGCCGGCAATCTTTTCGGCATGATCGGCATCATCGATGATGCCGAGATGTCCCGGGACGGTGGAGACCTTGGCGGCATTGGCGAATTTCTTCGATTCGATCTTGTCGCCCATGGCTTCGATCGCCTTCGGCTTCGGGCCGATGAAGACGATGCCCTCTTTTTCCAGCGCCGAGCAGAAGGACGCACGCTCGGAGAGAAAGCCGTAGCCTGGATGAACCGCTTCCGCTCCAGTCTCCTTGCAGGCTGCTATGATCTTTTCAGCAACGAGATAGCTTTCCGCGGCCGGAGCAGGGCCGATATGGACGGCCTCGTCGGCCATCTCGACATGCAGGGCATCCCGATCGGCATCGGAATAGACGGCAACCGTCAGGATGCCCATCCGGCGCGCCGTCTTGATCACGCGGCAAGCGATCTCGCCGCGGTTGGCGATCAGGATTTTCTTGAACATGCGAACTCCGCCCAATACGTCTGCTGTGTCAGTGTTTTAGCCATAAATTGCGCCGTCGGTCCATGTGCAAGATGCGCGTACTCAAGCGGATTTGGCCGATCGCGACTGCACGCGCTCCCGCCAGATGATGAACAGGCCGGAACCGACGATGATCGCGATGCCGATCCATTTGGAAAGATTGGGAAAATCGCCGAAGATCGCATAGCCGAGGATGGTGGCCGAGATAATCTCGAAATATTGGAAGGGTGCCAGCAGCGACAACGGCGCTAGCCGGAAGGCTCTGACGACGAGCATGTGCGCATAGCCTGAAATCGAGCCGAGAATCAGCAGGAGCACGAGACCGAGCCCGGAGACGGGCAGGGAAGGCTCGAAATCCGCAATACCGGCCGACGAGCCCGCCAGCAGAGCGAATGTCATGAACAGCGTGCCGCCGACACCGGCCATGATCTGCATCGTCAATGGCGAATCCGCTTCGCCGACCGCGCGATTCATGAACAGATAGAGCGCAAAGAGGAAGGCGCAGGCCACAGGCAGCAGCGCCTTCAATCCGAAAATCTCGAAACTCGGCTGGATGACGATCATCGCGCCGCCGAAACCGACGACGATCGCCAGCCAGCGCCGCCAGCCGACCCTATCGCCGAGGAACAGGGCCGAAAGCGCCGCGAGCATGAACGGCTCGACGAAATAGATCGCAAAGACATCGGCAAGCGGCATGTATTTGACGGCTGCGAAGAAGAGCAGGCTTGCAGCCCCATGCAGAGCGCCGCGCAAGAGGTTCAGCCAGGGCCGCTTCGCTGAGAAAGCCGCCCGGCCGGAAACGGTCACGAGCAGCGGCAGCATGCAGACGATCTGGAAGAAGAAGCGGTAGAACGTCACCTGGCCGGGCGACATGCCTTCGAAACTCGCCATGTATTTGGCGATCGCGTCCATCGTCGGCAATATGATCATGGCACTCGCCATGATCGTCATGCCTTGAAGCGGGTTTTGCTGGGTGGGAGCGGCTGAAGCGACGGACATGGGCTGCCATCAAACACAGGAACGGCATGCAATCAAGAAGCGATCCGATGCGCCGCAAAGGTCAAACTTTGCCAATTGGGACAGATCATGGTGGCGAGATGACGCCCTTAGACCTATCTCAGCCTTCGGAACCGGCTAAAACATAAGCGCGCCGCAGAATTTCGCCGGCGCGGCCAGGAAAGGGATCGCACCGATGTTCAAGACAGAACAAGAGACGACCATTTTTTCGGATGAGGGCGACGATACCCTGGGCGGGCGGCTCTCCATGGCCCGCGACGCCGCCGGCATCAGCTTGGAGACGCTGGCAAGCCAGCTTGGCGTCAGCGAAGAAACGATGCTTGCTTGGGAATCGGACCGCTCCGAACCCAAGGCGTCCGCTCTGGTCAAGATGTCGGTTCTCTTCGGCGTTTCTCCCGCATGGCTGATGACGGGGGCAGGCGACGGCCCCGGCGAGGATAGTGACGAACGCGCGCTCGAAGCCGTCAGGAACGAGCTTTCCCGTTTGCGGACGGCCCATGAGGAAATCGGCAGGCTGATCGAGACAACCACTCGCCAGATCGAACGGCTCGACCATCAGATCAGGCTGCGCAACGTCAGCAAGGACATTGCGCATTAAGAGTCGTTGACGGTCTCGCCGAATACCTGCTCGAAAGCCTCGCGCAGACGGATATCCACATCCGCCATCATGACCGGCAGGCCGAGATCGACCAGGCTCGTAACGCCGTAGGCGGAGATCCCGCAGGGCACGATGCCGGAGAAATGGCCAAGATCGGGATCGACGTTGAGCGAAAGGCCATGAAACGTCACCCATTTGCGCACGCGAATGCCAAGGGCGGCAATCTTGTCCTCGGCCATGGTGCCATCCGGCAGCACCGGCCTCTCCGGGCGCCTCACCCAGACGCCGACGCGATCCTCGCGCCGCTCGCCACGAACATTCATCGATTCGAGGGTGCGGATGATGACTTCCTCGAGAGAGGCGACAAAGGCGCGGATATCCTGCCGCCGACACTTCAGGTCCAGCATGACATAGGCCACGCGCTGGCCGGGCCCGTGATAGGTGTATTCACCGCCACGTCCCGTGGCAAAAACCGGAAAACGATCCGGCTCGATGAGATCGGCGGCATTGGCGCTGGTGCCCGCCGTATAGAGTGGCGGATGCTCCACCAACCAGACGAGTTCCGGTGCACGCCCATCGGCTATCGCGGCGACTTCCGCTTCCATGGTCGCCACCGCTTCGTCATAGGGCACCAGGCCATCGGCGATACGCCAGCGTACGGGCGAGGTGCCTTCGACGGGAAACATTTGATGTGAGAGTTCAGTGCGAAGCATGAGCCAGTCCTTTGCGCCCATCCGGCAGACCGCTCATGTGGAAATCCGGCGCGCCGACGGGTTGTCCACATATGGAGGTATTCAGGCGGAAATTCAAACATCTACGGCGCTTGCCAGGTAATTCCGAAGCCGCAATCCGAGGAGCTGTGAAGGAATTTAAAAAAACTGACACATCGCTCTTGTGCCCCCCGGATGCTTTTGCTACATGCAGCCGCGCCGGAGCAATCCGGCCCTACCACGATGCGGTCGTGGCGGAATTGGTAGACGCGCAGCGTTGAGGTCGCTGTGGGGCAACCCGTGGAAGTTCGAGTCTTCTCGACCGCACCAAAGACAACGACGCTGTCGTTGTTCTTCATTCGAAGTGTCCCATCCGAAAAACGCCTGGGACACCTCGACCTCTTCTAGCGCTTCTTGCGCAAGAGTTCGGCCTCAACTTTCCCCGTATAGATTTTGTTAGTTTTGGCTGCACCTGAACTCGGCGAGTTCTTTGCGCACGCTCTGGGCGGATGGCTGGCCTATGCCGGCATCCCGGCACAACATTTGAACCGTGAGCAGTGTGTTCGCAGCGAAGACTGTCGTTGTCGTGGTTTTTGTCGTCTGCGCGCTTGAACTAGCTCGCGCGCTGCGGTCGCGTTGGTCGATCACGCTCAATTCGGAGAGCTTTGAGAAGTGCAGCCCTCTCCATCCGCACTCGGATGTTGCCGGAGCTGATATCGGCGAACACAGTTCCGGTCTTTTCGCTGATTGGGCATTTGAATCGTCTGCGAACTGGTCGATGTCTGATCATTGTCGTCATCCCTGATTGATTTTTGGAGAACCTGACCGGCGCAAAGTATCCGGTGTCGCCGACTTACTACTTCAGTATTGAGAGGCCGGAGAACAGAGCAACAAGCCCAGCTGTGAGAACTGACGTTTCAATCAGGAAAACAGTGCATTGCCGGCGATTGAGTGCGAAATAAAATTGTTTCACGGAAATGCTCCTTTTTATGATTATTTTCTAAGCCCCCGCAGTGTATCATAGATCTATTGGAATTATTTATTATTTTCTGATTTATGCCGAACTGGCATATTTATTGCCGGCGGCATTTTGCGGCCAGGGCCAAAAAACAGTTAAAACAGAGCGGCCTTATTTCATGTGAACTCAATCAGTTAAGCGTGCGCCGATCCGTTCGAGGCCGCTTCGCCATCGTCCTGGTCCGTCAGCTTTGATCCAAGCTTGGCGACCAGCCGCGCGTCATGCCCCTGCTCATTGCGGCGGACGCGAGTGAAAGCTGGTGGCGAAGGTGCTGGATGCGTTCCACCAGGTCGCCGATCGCGGCCCGCGCGTCGCCATCATGGGCGGCAAGGATCGCTTCGATCGGATCGAAATCTGATTCCTCAGGAGCCAGAGGGGATTCGGCACTCATCGACGCACATCTCCGTTCCGTCGCAGAACGGCGGTTCGCATTACCAAATTGTCAGTCAATTTCAGGCGGCGTTGAGATCCGCGATTTCACCATGCTGGATCAGCAGGCGAGGGGACGTCATGTCGCCGGTCTCATCGTCAACCATGACCGCGTAGGCAGCCACGCCGACAAAGCGTGACGACATCGCCGTCGCGATCTTTTCGGCGCTCATCGCATTCGAGGCCTGGCGCATCTCAGCTGGAACAAGATTTCCGCGGTTCTTTTTGTACGGCAGGACAATGAATTTCTCGGCGATCGCCATGATGTTTTCCTTGATTTGTTCTCAAAATGTTCTCATTCCGAGTCGGAGTCAAGGACCAATGAAAAACTCAATCCCTCTGGCGCGGCTACAGAAGTCGTCTTCGAGGCGTGGCAGCGATTCTAGTGCTCAGGCGGCTTGTCGTTTGATCGCAGCTTTTGCCCATCCAGATAGCCGTGTTCAAAGGCCTTGGCGAGTTTGCTTCCCTCCGGATAAGGATTCTTCTCGCTCTCTTCCTCCCGTTTGCCTGCCTCCGCCCCACGCTCATAGGCTTCCTTTTCGCTATCGTCCGAAGCTTTCAAATCAAGTGGTTGGTTCGGCAGAGGCTGTATCGGGTTAGGCAGTCCGAGTTCCGGAGCCAGGATTGGGGGGGTGGTCGACGTGGGCGTGTTCATGGCTGTATCCTCCTGACGTTGTAACGCGATGCGCAGTCGGGAGTTCCAGCAGGGCATAGGGAAGGTATCTCAACACGCCGAGTTAGCCTGCCCCCTGAGATCAATGAAGGAATTGAACTACCATCAGCGCTACAGTGATTGCGCCTGCACATACCGTCAAAGCGGTCAAAATCGAAGTCGACATCATCTCGCTCCTCGAACATCTTTGCCTCGAACCACAAAGTGAGAGGCTGCTTACATGACCAAAAGCAAGATGTCGCGTGACAAGGGGCGTGACATGGTAAGCATGCGCCGATAGCGCGTGTTTAGTCTTCTTTGCTCCGATGGCTTTTGAATGATTTGCACGCGCCACCGCCCAGCCTGCGGTTCGGCTCTGGGCGCGAAAACAATTCAGGCCAGGTAAATGGCAGGAAGTGTGACCGGTGATCAAGAAATATCCGGTCTAATTCCGGAGCCTGCCGTCAACGACCGGCGGTCGTTTTCACGAGGACGGCGCTTGCGGGTCTTCAACTCGAATCCGTCCAGGCTCAACCGGAAGGTCGCGCTTCAATCCCGCCAGACGATCCATCTCATCTTCCACTTTAAGAAGATCGTGTAACTTCTGGTCGGTGAGAATATTGTCTCGATCGTCATGCGAGGTCATGCGATTGCTCCTTGACCTCTGCAGGCGAGAGTGCGTGTCGCTCTCAGCCGCTGGTGTCCCGCGGGTTCGGTAACCAGCGATGACCATACCCTACGCATCCTTAGGGCGAATGGCTAGTCATTTTGTAATAGTTGCCATTTTTCGCGGCGCCTTTGTCTTGCGGCCGGGTAGCTGTGCCTTAACGAGAAGGGGCGGCCTAGCTAAGCCGCCCCTTGGTTTTTACTTGCAAACCCGGATGGTCTTGACGATCCACTTTCCATGCACCTTCACCTTGTGATGATCGGTATGGCAAATGGGCTTGCGATGATGGCGAGGAGCCGCGGACGCCTGTCCCGATACAATGATCGTGGAAGCGGCCAAAATAGCTGCGAGGGTGAGTTTATGCATTTTGTAGCTCCAAAAATTTTGAATGCCACCAACGGTTACGCCAACAATGATTAATGAATGATTGTCATTGATCAGGCGCACTTATCATTTGTGCTCGCAAAGAAAATGCCCTGGAAGGGAGAGCATCCAGGGCAAGAGAGGGGAACTGCATTAGAGAGGTTAGGGCGGCGCGTCCGTACTTCAAGTCTTGGGTTCATTGCACGATCTCGTGAACGTCAAATGCCCGCTACTCTGCAGCAATTGCCATCAAAAAGCGGATTCCGGTGCAGGATTTCTATCGGGCATGGATTTTCTTAAGTGGGTCCATTGACCCGAAGTACGGTTGAGGTTGCACAATGCCTTAGCAGTTCGGAGGTCAAACCGTGACGAAAATACTCAGGGATGATGATTTGGTTGGGAGCGAACTTATGGGCGTTGCAATCAATGCCTTGGATGCCGCTTTCCTTGCCAGAGCTCGGGACCAAATGATATCCCCGCCCAGGCATCATGTCTCGTTTTCGAACCGAGGCGATTTGGTGTTTACAGTCGGCGGAATGTTGGGTGAGAAGCCACTTGCGGGCTTCCGGGTTTATGAAACGTTCGACGGTGTGGAGCATTCACAGATCGTCGCTGTGTGGTCTGTGGAAGACGCGAAGCTCAAAGGAATTGTCTTGGGCGAGCGCCTGGGCAACATACGAACGGGTGCAATTGGCGGCGTCGCGATCCGGCATCTTAGCTCGCCTGATGCCAAAATTGTTGGGATTCTCGGAAGTGGTGCTCAGGCGCGAACTCAACTGGCCGCAGCGACCACCGTCCGGCAAATTACGTCGGCACGCGTCTATAGCAGAGACGAGAAAAACCGTACTACCTTTGCCCAGGAGATGGAGCGGGAGCTCGGTATTGAGGTGAGGCCTGTTGGGAGCGTCCTAGACGCTGCGCGTGATGCTGACATCGTTATCTGCGCCACGACGAGCAGCACGCCAATAATACATGCTTCGGATTTGAAGCCTGGTGTGCATGTCAATACTGTCGGGCCTAAAACGCAACGAGGATACGAACTGGGCCTCGATATTGCAGACGTTGCAGATGTGATAGCGACCGACTCCCCCGAGCAGACACGCGCCTACGCTTCTCCCTTCTTTCTCGCTGGCTCCGGCAACGAACATCGGATGGCTGATCTAGCTGACATCATTGCCAAACGGGAGATCGGTCGAAGATCGTCTCAAGACACAACATTGTTTTGCTCGGTCGGATTGGCAGGAACTGAAGTCGTGGTCGCGTCCGCAATAATCGATCTGTTGTGAGCCGTCGAACCCGTGCGCGGATATGTTTCGCCGCGAATCAGACGACGACATGAATTCCCATCAACGGTTGAGAGCGAGGCCAAGCCGCTCTTCCCGATGGCTGTTTTCGTACAGTTTGCGTTCATCTTCGTCCGCATATGGTGTCATCCGTCGCCTCCTAGTCGCGTGTCGATTGACAATCGATGGGGACGATACGATTAATAATTTCGACATTCGTCATAGAGCGGAGGAAATGCCAATGACTAGTCGTGCCATCCTGTTGATGTCTCTAGCATCTCTCACAGTCGTAGGCTCGATCGGCCTCGCTTCGTCAGCTTCTGCGCTAACCATGAAAGAGTGCAGCGCCAAGTATCAGGCAGCCAAGACCGCTGGTACCTTGAACGGCCAGAAGTGGAACGACTTCCGTGCCACTCAGTGCAGTGCGGACGCCAGCGCCACAACGACGACCGCGCCGGCAACGACCGCACCTGCTGCGACGACGCCGCCGAAGACCACGAAGACGACGACCGCTGCGGCCAAGGTCGACGCCAATGAGCCTGACGCCACCAAGCCGCCGGCCAAAGAGCCGGCAAAGCCGACGATGGCTGCCCCGGCCGGCGTCAGCTTCCCGGCAAGCGTTGATCCGAAGTATGCAAGCGAAACCCCCGGCAAGGGCCGTTTCCATACCTGCGTCGACGCATACAATGCCAACAAGGCCAAGAATTCGCTCGGCGGCCTGAAGTGGATCGAGAAGGGCGGCGGCTACTACAGCCTCTGCAACTCCAAGCTCAAGGGCTGATTTCCGGATTGACCGGACGATCGAGCGGGCGCCTTCGTGGCGCCCGTTTCATTTTGAAGCGCTTTCAGCTCCGCATCTTCTCCCATTTCTTTACCAGGCGATCACGCTTGAGTTTTGAAAGCCGCTGGAGCCAGAATATGCCGTCGAGCTGGTCGATCTCATGCTGGATGCAGATGGCCAGAAAACCTTCGGCCGCTGCTTCGTGCGCCGTACCGTCGATATCCTGATAATGAAAACGAATGGCCTTCGGCCTGGTGATCTCTTCGGTCATTCCGGGCATGGAGACACTGCCTTCCACATGCCGCATGGTCTCCTCCGATGACCAGAGGATCTCCGGATTGATGTAGGTGCGGACACTATCCTCGCGGCTGAGCTCGATCACGACAACGCGCGTGAGCACGCCGATGTGCGGACCTGTGATACCGACGCCGGGCGCGGCGCGCATCGTGTCCAAAAGATCAACCGTGAACATGCTTAGGTTGTCGTCGAAGACCGTGACCGCCGGGCAGGCGGTTCGAAGCAAGGGATCGGGAAAACGGATGATGGGACGAACCGGCAAAGCGCTCTCTACTGACTGGACGAGATGTTGATTGGCTTAGAATAGGGGCAAGGAAGAGACGATGCCATCGTCTTCGACGATCAAAGACGAAATATCAGCAATTCCGCCTATCCGATTGTTGACAGTGAGTTTTTTCCCTTCACTCTGAGGGATGGAATGCGGAGCGATCACGAATTGCAAGGTGGGGGCGGCTCATGACGATGACCGATGAAGACGGGATCAGCGACGCCGATATTTACGACGAACATGGCGCGGTACGCTCGGATTTTCTGACTGAGATCAGCGATGCGATCGATCGCAGCGATCGTTCCGTCATCGAGCGGCATGTCGTCAGGCTGCATGAATCCGAACTCGGCGACCTTCTGGAAGCGTTGCCACCGCCCGAGCGCCTGACCCTTGTCCGATTGCTCGG
The DNA here is from genome assembly GCF_012275435.1 of Rhizobium sp. SG741. Classification (NCBI taxonomy): domain Bacteria; kingdom Pseudomonadati; phylum Pseudomonadota; class Alphaproteobacteria; order Hyphomicrobiales; family Rhizobiaceae; genus Rhizobium; species Rhizobium sp. SG741. The sequence goes on along the minus strand of NZ_JAAZQP010000004.1, from coordinate 347,298 downwards.
CGACGAATTCGACATGACGGCGCTGACGCAGGTGGATGAGGCGATCCGCATGGAGATCGTCGATCAGATGCCGAACGACCAGATCGCCGCTGGTATCGGCGAGCTGGATTCGGACGACGCCGTCTACATTCTGGAAGACCTCGATCAGGAAGACCGCGACGAGATCCTGTCGCAACTGCCTTTCACGGAACGCGTTCGCCTGCGACGCGCTTTGGAATACCCGGAGCAGTCTGCGGGCCGTCGCATGCAGACGGAGTTCATCGCCGTGCCGCCGTTCTGGACGGTAGGGCAGACGATCGACTACATGCGGGAAGGCGAGCAACTACCGGAAACCTTCACACAGGTCTTCGTCATCGATCCGAGCTTCAAACTGCTCGGCAGCATCGATCTCGATCGCATTCTGCGAGCGCAGCTTGAGGCCAAGGTCGAGAGCATCATGCGCGAGACATCGCATCCGATCCCGGCTGAGATGGACCAGGAGGAGGCGGCTCAGATCTTTGAGCAATATGACCTGCTGTCGGCCGCCGTCGTCGATGAGAACCAGCGCCTTGTCGGGGTACTGACGATCGATGATGTGGTCGACGTCATTCAGGAAGAGGCCGACGAGGATATCAAGCACCTCGGCGGTGTCGGTGACGAAGAGCTGTCCGATAATGTCATCTCCACGGTGCGGTCGCGCTTCGTCTGGCTGGCCGTCAATCTGATGACGGCCATATTGGCTTCCAGCATTATTGATGTTTTCGACGGCGCGATCGAGAAGATGGTGGCACTTGCCGTACTCATGCCGATCGTTGCCTCGATGGGCGGCAATGCCGGCACTCAGACCATGACCGTCACGGTGAGGGCGCTCGCCACTGGCGACCTCGATATCTACAACGCCTTCCGCGTCGTGCGCAGGGAAGCGAGCGTCGGCCTTTTCAATGGCATATTGTTCGCTGTCATCGTGGGGGCGATTGCGGTGCTATGGTTTCATGATTTCCAGCTCGGGATAGTCATCGGCGTGGCGATGATCATCAATCTTGTCGCGGCCGCGCTCGGCGGCATTTTGCTGCCTTTGCTATTGCATCGATTCGGAGCCGATCCGGCGATCGCATCATCCGCCTTCGTGACTACCGTTACGGATTGCACCGGATATCTGGCATTTCTCGGCCTTGCGACGTGGTGGTTTGCGCTTCGCTAGGTGGAAATGCCAAAATCGCCCTCCTGGACGAAAATTGACTATTACGTAAAAGTCAATATTATGGTCGCTGGCAGATAGGGGCGGATTCTTGGTAGACGGATATTATAGCATAACGGAGCTCACTCGGGAATTCGGGGTTTCCACCCGGACGTTGCGGTTCTACGAGGACGAGGGCCTCATCCACCCCGAACGCAGGGGCCGCACGCGGCTGTTCCGCGCAGCCGACCGGCGTCTGATCATGGAAATTCTGCGTGGCCGCCGTATCGGCTTCACCATCGCTGAAATCCGGGAGATCATCCAGGTCTACAAGGAACCGCCGGGCGAGATCGGTCAGCTGAAGCTGCTGATGAAGCGCGTCGACGAGAAGCGCGACGAACTGCGCCAGAAGCGCAAGGATATCGACGATACGCTAACCGAGCTCGACAATGTCGAAGAGGCCTGTCTTGGTCGCCTAGCCGATATCGGTGTGGGGACCTGATTGCGCCGGAATCGGCAATTCTCAGATCAAAGCCACCGGCGCGTATGCTTGCAGTAGAATTCAAACTCACAGCCGAAGCGCGAAAGGAGATGCATTTCCTCGCAGCGGATGACCAGAAGTGTCATCAGCGCCGCTGCGACAGCCGCCATTGCCACGAACCAGAGATTGCCGATCAGCAGGCCAAGCCCGGCCGTCAGCAGTGTATAGCCGAGATAGGTCGGATTGCGGGTGAAGCGAAATGGCCCCGTCGTCACCAGATGCCGGCTGCAGCGCTGCGTGAGCACGGTTGTTTTCCTCTCCATCAGCGTCTTGACGGCCCAGACGTTCAGCGTCACCGCAAAAGTGGTCAGGGCAGCGCCTATGCACCATGCGAGAAATGCCCAGGCAAAAGGCAAGGGTAGAGGATAATCCCGATAAAGATACAGCGCCGAAATGACGGCAAGACTATAGAGTAGCGGCGGCCACGGAAAACTCAGCGACTTCGAACGATAGGCATTCATCGAATAACCCTGTCATTGCGCTTCTTCCGTGCATTGTATCGCGATTCGGCTTACACGTTCATCGCTATCTGCCTTGATTGCCCCGGATTCCAGGGGTTTGAAGAGATTTTGCGCCTGCAACTTGTCGAGCGTGCATTGGCAGAAGCTGCGGCACATGGCTTCGGTGCCAGAGCGCGTGCAGGACGCCACGCATTGCCCGATATAGCCGACCGCCGGATCCTGCTGCGGAGCCGGGGCGACCAGAGACAGAAGATAGACAAGACCGAACAGCAACGGCTGGTGAACGAGATAGAAGATCAGGCTGTGACGGCCGGCGCGGGCAATCAGATTGCGGCCTGGGCCGAATGTCGCCAGCCGCTCTAGCCAGCCGAAGGACATTGCCACCTGCGCGACGCCGAGACCGAACAGAAATGGCGTCAACCAGGGGAAGAGCGGCACGTAGTCGTTCGATTGCTGGGGACTCTCCGATAGGCCGACCCACCAGAGCCATGGCGTATCGAATGCGGCGGAATGCAGCCCAAAGGGAGCAATGACGTTGTCGACGACAATGCCGGCCGCCAGCAAAGCGGCGATCAGCAGAGTTGCGAAGGCCGGCAGCCGCAAGAACAGCAAGCCTATCAGGCTGGCGGCGGCAATCGAATGAAGGATCCCAAAGTAGATCCATCCCGCACCGATAAACCAAAAGGTTACGATGGAGATCGCCGCGGCGGCGGCCACGATCATGCCGAGGCGCCGCCAGTAGGAGCGCCAGCGAATCCTGGGCGTATTGGCGAGCACGAGGCTGAACCCAGCCAGAAACAGGAAGGTGCTGGCGATGGCGCGGGCGTAAAATTTCAGCCATCCGGTTTCTGCCGTACCGCCGTCGAGATAGCCGAAAAACTCGAAATCCCAGGTGCAATGATAGCTTGCCATCGCCAGAAGGGCGACGCCACGCGCCGTATCCAGAATGCCGATGCGGGGCGTTTTTACGGGTGCATCGGCGCTCTCGGCGATAGCGACCATTGGCGGGTCCTTCCAGGCATGAACTCAAATCGTGGGCGCCGGTTCGAACGGACGCGGCCTTGTCATGGCACATCGCTGTCCATGATGGCCAGACGGGCGTCGGAAAAAAACTGTCGGCGGATCAGCACGATGATGATGAACATCGTCGTGACCATAAAGACATAGGGGCTGAGGAACCAGCCGAGATAACCGATCGACAGGAAGATGGCTCTCAGTCCGGCGTTGAAACTGCGCGCGGCAATGATGTTCATGCGGACGACGCGCTCGGCCGCGTGTTCGGCGCGCACGGGATCGAGAATAGCGTCCTCTCTCATCGGCAGGGAACCGAAGAGAATGGTGCAGTAATTGAACAGGCGATAGGCCCAGCCGAATTTGAAGAAGGCATAGCCGAACAGGCAGGCCAGTCCCGCCACCTTGATCTCGAAGGCGGTGCGGCCACCATTGAGAATGAAAGGCAGATCTGAGAAAAACGCGTTGACCTTGTCGGTGGCGCCGAGCAGGGCGAAGCAGCTGCCGATGGCGAAGATCGAGGTGGAGGCGAAAAAGCCGGTGCCGTTCTGCAGGCCGGACAGGATTTGCGTATCGATCATCTTCATGTCGCGGCGCAGCGAATTGTAAATCCACTCGCGCCGGCGTTCGTTCATCGCCAATGTCAGGCTGGTGCGATTGAAGAAGCGGGCGCTGCCGGTGATCCAGTTCAACGCAACCCAGAGAAAAATGAACAGGGCGAGGGCGACATAGTCGGCAGTCGTCATAAAGGCAGATTCTCCAGATCAATCCGATGTCGACTGTAGCTCAGCTCTGGCCGGGCGCAATGGCCTTCTGTTTGCCTCGCTCGATGCCTATATGTAATGTCGCTGCCATGAAATCCGATGTCGGTCGATCGCCGTGCAAGGTTGCCCCGATAGCGTAGCCTTCACCATAATCGATTTGCCGAGGAGGCACCAAAAGTCCATGTTTCTTTCCGTTTTCGACGTCTTCAAGATCGGTGTGGGACCGTCCAGCTCGCACACGATGGGGCCGATGTCCGCCGCGAATCGCTTCCTGGACCTGCTGCTGTCGAACGAGTGGCCGCGTCCGTCGTCGAACGTCCATGTCGCCTCGATCAAGGTCAGCCTGCACGGCTCGCTTGCCCATACCGGTATCGGCCACGGCACGGGCAGGGCCGTCATTCTCGGCCTGATGGGACAGCGGCCCGACAACGTCGATCCCGACCATATGGATGCCATTATAGATGAGGTCGAACGCAGCGGACGCATCACGCCGCCTGGCCATCCGGCCTACCAGTTCCAGCCCAAGACCGATCTCATCTTCGACAAGAAGGTGCCGCTGCCGGGCCATGCCAACGGCATGAGCTTCTCTGCCCTCGACAAGGATGATCGCCTGCTCGTCAAACGCATCTACTATTCCGTCGGCGGCGGCTTCGTCGTGACCGATACGGAGCTGGAACAGATGCGCGCCGACAAGAAGAAGCCGGCCGCGGCCGGCGAGCGCATCCCATTTCCCTTCGCCACCGCCAAGCAGATGCTCGAAATGGCCGAGCGCTCGGGTCTTTCGATCGCACAGATGAAGCGCGCCAACGAAGAAACGCGCATGAGCAGCGATGATCTCGATGCCGGGCTCGACCGCATATGGGCCGCGATGAGCAGCTGTATCGATCGCGGCTTGAAGGTCGACGGCATCATGCCGGGTGGCTTGAAGGTACGCCGCCGGGCTCGCGCCATCCATGACAAGCTGCAGGAGGAATGGCGCAGCAACCGCATCAATCCGCTGCTCGCCAATGACTGGCTGAGCGTCTATGCCATGGCCGTCAACGAAGAGAATGCAGCCGGCGGCCGCGTCGTCACCGCGCCGACCAACGGCGCCGCCGGCGTCATCCCGGCGACGATCCGCTATTACCAGCACTTCCACGAGGATTGGGACCGCGACGGTATCCATAACTACCTCCTGACGGCTGCCGCCGTTGGCGGCATCATCAAGCACAATGCCTCGATCTCCGGCGCCGAGGTCGGCTGTCAGGGCGAGGTGGGTTCGGCGGCCGCGATGGCGGCTGCGGGACTTGCCGCCGTCATGGGTGCCACGCCCGAGCAGATCGAAAATGCCGCGGAAATCGCTCTGGAGCATCATCTCGGCATGACCTGCGATCCCGTCGCCGGCCTCGTCCAAGTGCCCTGCATCGAGCGCAACGCGCTTGGCGCCGTCAAGGCAGTCACCGCCGCCTCGCTTGCCCTCAAAGGCGACGGCCAGCATTTCGTGCCGCTCGACGCCTGCATCGAAACCATGCGCCAGACCGGCCACGACATGAGCGAGAAGTACAAGGAGACCTCGACCGGCGGCCTTGCCGTGAATGTCGTGGAATGCTGAGTGGACGCTTGATCTAAAAGCTTGACGCTGCCGGTCAAAAGGATTTCAACGGCGTTATGGCTTTGCATCTCATCAAATTATGCGTGGGCGCGGATTCGCTCGAGGATCTGCGCGAATGGGTTTCCGAGCGGGCGATGAATGCCATTGCTGCCGGGCTGGAGCCGCACACCACGCATACCACGCGCATGGTACCGAAGCGCATCGACGACCTGCTGGATGGAGGCTCGCTTTACTGGGTGATCAAGGGGCAGGTGCAGGCGCGACAGAAGCTGCTCGGCATCGAGACCTTCACTGACGCCGAAGGCATACAGCGTTGCCGGCTTATCCTTGACCCAAGCGTCATTGAAACGACCGGTCAGCCGCGTCGCCCCTTCCAGGGCTGGCGCTATCTGCCGCAGGAGGATGTGCCGCGCGATCTCGATAGTCTCGGCGGTGTCGCTGAGCTGCCTGCCGACCTGCGGCGGGAACTTTCCGAGCTCGGCTTGCTGTAGGCACGGCGGCTGCTTAACGCAGCCGCATCAGGACCGGTGATCGACCGCTCGGCGCGGTGATGTGGATGTGAATATGTGCCTCCGGCTGCGAATAGCGCCAGGCGCGCGCGCCGTGGCAAAGCAGGATGCCGATTAGGTCTTTCGTCTTGTTGCGTGAACGCGAGCGGCTGAGACCCAGGTCCGCCAAACGCATCGCCGCCTCATGCAACGGATGAAGAGCAAAGCTCTTCGGTTTCATCTTGCCCGCGCCATCGAGCGAGAAACCGGGAAAGTTCTCGTTCACTGCCATTTCAAGTCCCCGTACACGTTACAAACTCAGGGCCGGCCCCATGGACATCCGGGACCGGAAGGTCAGGCATCAAGAGAAACCCGACCGATCTTCAAGCAATGCGGCATGAAAACTCAGGCCGCACCTCTATTCCATACTCGCCCAGCACTTTACGCCAGCCCGCTTGAGAGCCTTGCAGGCGTTGATTGCCGAGTTCTGATCATCGAAACCACCGAAGCGCGCGCGATAGCCGCCGTCGAAGGCGACCGTATAGGGCTTCGCCGAGCGCAATGCCTTGCCGCCCTTGCTTCTGGCTGCATCGAGGAGATCGCTTGCACCATCCTTGCTGGAAGAAACGCCGATCTGCACAACCCAGCCGGTCGGGTCACGCTCAGCCTTGCTTGCCTTTGCTACCTTCTCGGCTTTTTCCGCCTTGTCAGCCCGTTGCAGCTTGACGATCTTCGTATCGGCCTTGGACGTCGACGCCGTCGTGACGGTATCGACCTCGTCCTCATCGCCGTCATCTGAAGGCGTAATGGAAGCAACCTCGTCGGAGGCGGCGCGTTGGGCCGGCTTGGCCGCGAGCAATGGATTGACGGATTTGGGCGCTATCGCCGCAAAAGCTGCCGCGCTGGATGGCTGTTGAGTATCGACGACTTCCGCGGTCTCATCGTTCTTGATCTTTGCGCGGTTGATGTCCGCCATGCGGGCGCTTGCGGCCTGAACATTCGGCGTCGTCGCTGGCGTCTGCGCGATGACATTCGAAGCAATGTGCCTTGTCGATGCCTGCGGCAGATATTCCGCGATCAGCTTGCGCATCTGATTGTCGCGGGCGGGCGTCGAAGCACCGCCCAAGACGACGCCGACGATGGAGCGTCCGTCCACTTTCACCGAAGTCGCGAGGTTGTAGCCTGCGGCACGCGTATAGCCCGTCTTGATGCCATCGACACCGCGAACCGAGCCGATCAGATGATTGTGACCGGGTATGACGCGATTGCCGAACCGAAAGCTCGTCTCGGAAAAGAAGCCGTAATACTGCGGGAAATGTTCGCGCAGGGCAATGCCAAGGCGCGCCTGATCGCGTGCCGTCGTCATCTGCGCCGTGTTCGGCAGGCCGTTGGGATTGCGATAGGTCGTGCGTGTCATGCCGAGCGCACGCGCCTTGTCGTTCATCATGCGGGCAAAGCCTTCCTCCGAGCCGCCAAGCATCTCGCCGAGCGCCATTGCGGCGTCATTGGCTGATTTGGTGACGATGCCGAGGATCGCATCGCGAACGGTCACCGACCGGCCGGCGCCAACGCCGAGCTTCGTCGGAGCCTGAGCGGCGGCGTTCCTGGAAAAGACGACCGGCGTGTCCAGAGTGATCCGTCCGGCTTCCAGCGCCTCAAAGGTCAGGTAGACCGTCATCATCTTGGTCAGCGAGGCGGGATAGTGAAGCGTATCAGCATTTTCGCTGTAGAGAATATTGCCAGTATTCGCATCGATAACGATGCCCGCATATCTCGGGCCACCGGCTGCATTGGCATCCACGGTCACGGTGACCGTTGCTGTCGCGATCGCAAATCCAAGGAACATTCTCGCCAGAATCTTACCGGACTGAGACGACGATGCGGGAAGGTTTGATCTGGACACTAAATCACTCTCTGCTTGCATTTACATTCTCGATTATCCGGTCGCCGCCTCCAGAAACGCCCGTTGCGTTCTAGACTAAGGGCCTAGCGTTACCAATCGGTTTATGATGAACAGTTGGTTTCAGGTTTTCGCGCCATTTTAGCGACCGCCCACAGATGGAGTTCCGGCGCCCGCGACATCCTCAAGACGCGCCTTCACGAAGCTTTGGACGGCAGTATCCATGCTGTGCCAGTCCCCAAGCTGGTTACTTGAAAAACGGTAGAGAACGCTCAGATCCTTGCCGACTTTCACGTCTCTCTGACAATCGCCACTGGTTGCCAGGGCAGGCGAAGCGGGCAGGATGCAGCGCACGACATAATCAGGCTCGCCCGCGCGTGGCGCTGTCAGGAGCACTTCGCCGTTATAGCCTGCGTCGGCACGCAGTCGATGCGCCGCCAGACCGTAGGGGCCGGCATAGGCCTCGCCTTCGATCAGGTGCGAATAGATCGGCTCCAGGCGACCCGACATGTCCCGCGACATCGTGCTCTGGCTAAGCTGCAGGAAAATCAGCGAGGATGACTGGGAAATGTCGTCGAAGCGCAGCCGATCGGCGGCGCTATATCCCTGCATCTGCGGCCATGTGAGGTAAAGATCGACGCGTTCGGCCGCTCCGTCTACTCGCTCGCTCGGGAAACGGATGGTGTTGGCTGCGAGGTGCAGCGTGTCCTCGCCGATCGTTACCGCAATGGCCTTGGTCTCGGTCGTATGGCCGGCCAGCGAGATTTTCTCGCCGAGCCAATGACCGCCGACGGATATGGCGACAGTGAGGGCGGCCAGGAGGGCAGCGCCTGATGTAAGCCTACAGACGAGACCGCTCGAGATCAGCGGCCGTTCGTCAACCACAGAGGTGTGTGACAGGGGAGAAGCCATGCTCTTGCCTTCATTTGCTTCCGCCTCGGTAGCCATCGTCGATGGCAAAACCGCTGCGGCACCAGACCTTTGGTGAGTCTTGTCAGGAAAATGTTTGGCGCCACAGTGGTTAATGAAGGATTAAAAGTGCATCGGCAACCAATCTATTGTCGTGCCGGCTCGCTGAAATTATTCGCTTTCGCTTTGCAAGGGATGCGCCAATAACGAAAAGAGCCGTTCCCGGGACAGCGGGAACGGCTCAGAGGCGCCGGCCTGGACAGAAATCAGGGGACGAGACCGGGCCTCTGATCGTGATCACCGGCGCTAGGTCGCCGACGATCGGATATGGTGTGTAGGCTCACTTCAGACTGCCGACTGCGACGGCGCGGCCGTCCTGTATCTTGACCCAGCGGGCCGGATTGTCAGCCGACTGGCGCTTGAGGAAGGTGTATTCGGTCTCCGACCAGAGCTTTACCGTGTTGCGCATGTTGTCGAGAACGAAATCGCCGCGGTCGGTGCGAACGGTCAGAACGGCATGGCCTTCGCCATTCGGCTGCAGCACGACGGTCATGAGCAGGTCGGACGGGGAAAAGCCGGCATCGATCAGCTGCTTGCGCTTCAGCAATGCGAAATCCTCGCAGTCGCCGGCGGTGGTCGGGATCGCCCATTTTTCCTCGACGCCGTAGAGTTCCATATCGGTCATCGGCTTGATCGTCGTGTTGACGGTGTAGTTGATCTTCAGGATCGCCTTCCAGCTGTCCTGGGAGAGGAGGATCGGACCGGCGTCGCCGCCGGCATAGGCGCACTCCCGCGGGTTCTCCTTGCAGAACTCGTAGTGACCGATCGGGGGCGCGGCGTCACCGGTAATCGTCATGTTGGCAGGTGCGGCCTGAGCAAAGCCGAAGAAGCCGAGAGTGGCGAGCGCCAATGCGGCGCAGCCGCGAAGTACGAATTGAAAGTTCATGTCCCTGTCCCTGTTCTTATTGGGACCAGAATGACACGCATGCTTTTATCCGGCGCAAAATTACGCAGTCAAATTAAGGACTTAGTTTATTCAAATCCGGAGAAAATTTTCATAAAACAAGCGGAAAACTTGAATCAAGTTTTCGGCGAATTTGATTAGAATTTGAGTGTTTTCGGTATTGGCTCGCGCTCGGAAAATCGCAGTATCGAACTGTTTTGAAATGATTTCCGGTCGGCTGAATTCTTAACAGCCACACGTCGGTTCGGTCAAAAATAGCGCCGTGGCGAGACGAAAAGCTTCCACCGGAACGTCAACGGAATGCCCATGACAGGGGAAATCGCCTTGGACTGTCTCATTTTGGGAAAACAGGCGCGAAAAATTTTTGAACTTTTATTTTGAGCCGAGGGCTCGAAGCGCATCGGTCGCCTCGACAATGACAGCCGCCATTTCTGCTGTCGCGGGCGAGTGGGCGGCGTTGGGAACGATGACCAGCTGCGCTGCTGGCCAAGCCTGTGACAATTCCCACGCGGTAACCACAGGCGCCTCGAGATCCAGACGTCCATGGATCATCGTGCATGGGATACCGGCGAGCCGATGGATGTCACGCAGGATCTGCCGATCCTCCAGCCAGGCCCGATGATGGAAGTAGTGCGTTATAATGCGCGCCCGTGCTGTCAGATAGCGCGGGTCGGACCAGCGCGCGGACAGGGTCGCGCGAGGGTCGACCAGGATCGAGGCGGCCTCCCATTCGTGCCAATCGTCCGCCGCTCTCGCGTGAACGGCCGGATCCGGATCAATCAATAGGCGATAATAGACCGCGACCAGATCGCCGTCGCGCGCCTCCTCCGGCACTGCCGCACGAAAGCGCGACCACTCCTCGGGAAAGAAGCGACCAAGCCCACGGTAGAGCCAGTCGATTTCGGATTGCCGCGTCATGGTGATGCCGACGAGCAGCATGGAGTCCACGCGCTCCGGATGGGTTTCGGCGTAGACGAGGGCGAGCGTGCACCCCCAGGAATTGCCGAATACGATCCAGCGCTCTATGCCGAGCAGCAGTCTCAACCGCTCGATATCGGCAACCGAATGCCATGTCGTATTGGCCGATAGATCGATGCTCGGTTCGGACGCATGCGGGAAACTTTCGCCGCAGCCGCGCTGGTCGAACTGAATGATCCTGTAATATTGCGGATCGAAATAACGCCGCGCTCCCGCGGAGCTACCGGATCCGGGCCCTCCATGCAGGATGACGACAGGCATGCCCTGTGGATTGCCGGATTGCATCCAGAAGATCCGCTGGCCGTCGCCGACCTCAAGCAGACCCTGATCATATGGGATTATTTCCGGATAGAGCATCTCGTGCCGTCGAGCGTGAAACATAGACGCCGCTATTTCCGGGCGCTGCGTGACAGGAGGATGACAGTATCAGAGGAATTCGCGCAAGGTCTCGCGCGATTGCAGGGAGAGGAACTCGATCGCGACGCCCTCCATGAAGTGACGGATGACACGGCCGCGCATGTTGCCGAGGCGCACCGGCGTGCCGATGGTCGGGCGGATTTCGATGTCCACGGCAGCACCCGACAGCGAAAGATCCATGATGCGGCAGATATGGACTGTGCCGTCATCCAGTGTCAGTTCGCTGGTCGTATTGCGCGGCATCAGTCGATCGTGACGACGATCTTCCGGCAGGCCGAGCTCGTGCTTGTTGGCAAGCCAGGTCAACTGCGCCGCCAGTTTCTCGCGCTTGCGCTCGGTCGCATTGATCGACATGCTGAAGCCGCGGCCGTCGATCGCAACAACATTGCCTTCGACACGGCCGAGATGATCGATGTAGGCGATGACGCGCTCAGCGGCGCGTGGGCGGCCGAGACAAGTGACATACATGTCGCCGGGCGACATCTCCGTCACCAGGCATTCGTATTCCTCGTAACTAGCCAGCATCAGGCGACCCTGCATGTTGATCGGAACCCGCTGGAAGGTCCGCTGATCGTTGCGAAGGGCATTGCCTGCCGTCTGATTTGACCGTGTCGCGTGGACCGGCTGGAACGAATGCATGGAAAAGCTTCTCGAACCGATTGCGTCTTCTGCAGTTATTAGCCGAAACTTCTTAAGGTAAGGTTGTCTTTCCTAAGACGTAGCTTAGAGACCACGACCGAATCTGTCTCGCGATGGATCAATCTTGCTTTGTTCGCCGTCATTCAATGCGAGATTCAACTTCCGACGCATCCATTCGCCGAGACCGGCACTTTCCTGAACCGGCAGGAGATCGACCGGATCCGGATGGGGCGGCGCATCCACGAGGCGGGCAGGGCGCTCGTAAAGCAGGCGGCTGCGGTCGAGCGCCAGGAAATCCAGATGCTCGTTGCCGAGCCATGTCGAACGAGCGGTCGGCGTCAGGCATCCCAGCAACCTGTCGCAGATATCGCCGGATGTGCGCAGCGGCATCAATACCATCTCGAAAGTCATGCTGCGGCCGCTGACGCTGTAGCCGGTGGCATTGATCAAGGCGGGGACGACATGCGTCATCACGCCGGCGGCAATACGAACCGGATCGTCTTGCTGGCTTCCTGCCCATAAAGCGGCAAAATTCTCGCCGCGGATCTCGCGTCCCATGAGGCTGCAGATTGTAGTGCCGGCCAAGCGGAAGCGCGGATTGTCATCCGAAGTGTTCTCCAGGATGAACAGTTCGGGCAGGATACGGCTAACCGCCGATGGCTGTATCAAATTGCGCAGCGGGGCATCCGCATCGCCGCGGACCTGCTCCCAGTAGGTAAATATTTCGGTGCTCGTCTTCTGGCGCATAATGCGTCCGTGTCCCATTTTGGTTCGAATACTACGGCATTCATTGCCTTCACCTCAGACGTAGCGAATTCCATGCCAGGGCCGGGTTGTTAGGGTTAACAAGTGGTTTCGATTGCCTTTGGCGACAATGAATGAAAGGAATTGCTCATCACTTCACGCAGGTGACCATCAGCACCAACTATCCCGGGCGTGGGATAGGCCTTTTCAGGCCAGTCCCTGAGAGAAACGCCCGATACGCCGTCCACAACGTTGGACGGCTTTTTTTTGATTCCTGCTGTGCTATGTGTCGACTTCATCTATGGAAAAGCAGAGCAAGACATGGACGATGAACAGCTGCCGCGCCAAGAACCTGAAGATCCGCGGCCGCAACAGCGCGTCCCGGCCTTCAACCTGCCTCCGGTCATTCTGGCAAGTCTGGCCGTCCTGATCATCGTCTTTGCAGTCATGAACCTGCCATGGTGGTCCGACGAAACGCTGAACTGGCTCTACTTCACGTTCAGCTTCATTCCCGCCCGCTATGCGTTTCCGCTGTCGCAGCAGGGCCTGGAATGGCTCTGGACCCCCGTGACCTACTCGCTGCTGCACGGCGGGATCGAGCACATCGTCTTCAACAGCCTATGGCTGATGGTCTTCGCGGCGCCGGTGGCGCGGCGCATCGGCGGCACGCGCTACGTGATTTTCTGGATCCTCTCGTCCGCCGCCTCGGCCTTCATGCATGCCGCTCTCTACTGGGGCGACCAGACGCTGCTGATCGGGGCATCCGGGGTCGTCTCGGCACTCATGGGAGCGGCTTGCCGCTTCGCATTTCCCGCCATGGATGGCCGTCGCCTCCCCATGCGGGAGGCACATCTGAACCCGCGCCTCACCATTCTCGACTCACTGCGAAGCCGCACTGTCGTTGCCTATATCGTCATGTGGGTCGCCGGTAACGCACTTGTCGCCTTCGGCATCACGCTTGCCGGAGACAGCTCGCAGCCGGTGGCCTGGGACGCCCATATCGGCGGCTTTCTCTTCGGGTTTCTGCTCTTTTCACTGTTCGATCGGCAGCCATCCATTGAAGTGCATGAACCCGCGCCCTTCGATGAATGAAGCTGTTGCTTTCTTGCCTCCGCGGGCGCACCATTCCTACGTATCGGTGGGAAGGTGGAGGAGACCTTCTCTGCCGATGAGCAGAGCGCCGCTTTGAAATCCGGGGGGTGATTTCGGAACATATCGGACGCTTGAGTGTTCACTGTGCTTTCGAGATGGGAGGATTGAATGTCTGTTTCCGTAAAGGCCATACTTGACGCCAAAGGCCGCGATGTCGTGACCACCGGGGGTAATACGACGCTTGCCGAGGCTGCCAAGATTCTCAATGAGAAGCGTATCGGTGCAATCGTCGTCACCGCCATGGGCGGCAAGATTTCCGGTATCTTCACGGAGCGGGATGTCGTCAATGCGGTTGCCAAGCATGGCTCAGAATGCCTCGACAAGCCGATCGCATCGCTGATGACCGCGAAGGTGCATCGCTGCAAGGAAGACACCACGACCGACGAGCTGATGGAGCTGATGACGCAACGTCGTTTCCGCCATGTCCCCGTCGAAGAGAAGGGTAAGCTTTCCGGCATTATCTCGATCGGTGACGTCGTCAAATGGCGCATCCGTGAGATCGAGCTCGAGGCCGAGCAGATCAAGGCTTATATCGCTGGGTGAGGTCGAGGAACGGCTCGACCCAGCCGAAGCAATCGACCCAGTGGGTCGATTGCAGCGACGAACGCGCTGAGCTCAAAGAGAAGCGCCGGATCGTGCGGCATCTACCGAACCCTCTTGTGCACCCTTGGCCGAAAGAGGCTCCGAACAGACGTCCACCTTTTGCAATTTACGCCCTACCGGGCATAGGCTTCCTGCATGCGCCGGATTTCCGTCAATCTCGCCAATGTTTCCTCGTAGCCGCGTTCTATCGCCTCGCCGGCACGATGAAATTCGGAGAGGCCGATATCGCTAAGCCGGGGATGCAGCGCAAGATCGGGCGGATCGCCGGCAAGACGCGCGCGCGCAATTCTATCCTGTATGATGTTGAAAGCCTGCACCATGACGCCGGTCATGCCGAGTCTCATGGCGGGAGTGTCTTCGCGTCGCAGCAGATCGCCATTGGGCGAGGCGACACTGTGCTTGACCACGGCGGAGCGGCCGAAAAGATCGTAATGCAGGTTTACGCCGACCACGAGCGGCTGTTCATATGTGCGGCACACCGAAACCGGCACAGGATTGACCAAAGCGCCGTCGACCAGGGTGCGGCCGTTGGAGCGCACCGGCTCGAAAATGCCGGGCAGGGCGTATGACGCCCGCAGCGCAGTAATGAGGGAGCCGTGCGCAATCCAAACTTCGTGGCCGGTGTTGAGTTCCGAAGCGACGGCGACGAAAGGATGATCCAGATCCTCGATCGATAGGCCTTCGAGATGTTCCTGCATGCGCTTGGTCAACCGCATGCCGCCGAACAGGCCACTACCACCAATGGTCAGGTCGAGAAGGCTCGCGATGCGACGCATGGTCAGCGAACGGGCGAAAGCCTCCAGTTCGTCAAGCTTGCCGGCAAGATAACAGCCGCCGACCAACGCGCCGATCGACGTGCCGGCGATCATGCCGACTGCGATTCCCGCTTCGTCCAGGGCGCGCAATACGCCGATATGCGCCCAGCCGCGCGCGGCGCCGCCCCCGAGTGCGAGCGCAATCTTGACCTTCTTGGGAGGAGCGGGAGCGACAAGCGGATTGGACGTATCGTTGGAAGTACCTGAACCGTTCCAGTTCTGTCCGCCGTTCTGACGATTCAACCCCCAATTCAGCATTTAAAGCCTCCTCCGAGGCTTATATGCCTCTTGCTAAAATACTGTCCCTTTTTCGTTTCCAAATCGTATATCCGGCCGTTGCTTCTGGGACGACGTGCCATCGATTGGGCTTACTGTTTGTAGACTTCGCTCGGATCGAAATGCAGGTGATCATCGACCACGTTCAGCATCGGCTTCCCGTCCTCGAGTTCGACCGTCCGATAGAAGCAGGAACGGCGCCCAGTATGACACGTTGCGTCGTGACCGGCGACCTCCACTTTCAGCCAGATGGCATCCTGATCACAATCGGTACGGATTTCCTTCACAGCCTGCAAATTTCCGGAGGTTTCGCCCTTTTTCCAGATTTTGCCGCGGGAGCGGCTGAAATAATGCGCCGTTCCCGTCTTGATCGTCAGAGCGAGCGCCTCGGCATTCATATGCGCGACCATCAGGAGCTCACCGTCATGCGCGTCGGTCACGATCGCGGTGATCAGGCCGCGATCGTCGAAACGGGGCGTGAAATCGCCGGCGTCTTCGAGCTCGGACTTGTCTTCGGAAGGCGCATTGAAAATCAGATTCATCTCCGGCTCTTTCGTTGAAGCGCGGTTAGCGTCCCCGGACCATCGACATGAAACGAACCTGCTCAGCCGGATCAGCCTTGAAGGCGCCGGTAAAGGTCGTAGTCAGCGTCGACGAACCCTGCTTCTGCACGCCACGCATCGCCATGCACATGTGCTCGGCATCGATCATGACGGCAACACCGCGTGGGCGGAGCGTCTCGTCGATCGCATTGGCGATCTGCGCGGTCATGGCTTCCTGCGTCTGCAGCCTGCGCCCGAAGATCTCGACGACACGGGCGATCTTCGACAGGCCGAGCACGCGGCCGTTCGGCAGATAGGCGACATGCGCCTTGCCGATGATCGGTACCATGTGGTGTTCGCAATGCGAGAAGAACGGAATGTCGCGCACGAGAACGATGTCGTCATAGCCGGCAACCTCTTCAAAGGTGCGGCCGAGCACATCCTCGGGGTTCATGTCGTAGCCGGCGAAAAGCTCGCGATAGGCCTTGGCGACGCGTTCGGGCGTATCGAGGAGACCCTCGCGCCGCGGATCGTCGCCGGCCCAGCGAAGCAGGACGCGGACTGCGTCTTCGGCTTCCTTCTGCGAAGGACGTTCGGATTCAACGACTTGCGGAAAGTTCTTTACAATGGCGTCCATTACCTGTGGATCTCCTGACCCGCTACGCGGATATCATCTTGTCGGACTCGCCACTGGCATTCCCCGAGACACGGAGATTGTGTACCTTTGGCGGGCTCCGGGGCGTTCTGGCTGGCGGACAAGCCTGCCGTCCTGCACGGTTTCCCATCAAACTTACAGAAGACCATTGCATTTCGATGGTCTTCGAACGACATACATATAGTATGGCATTGTCCCTGTGAAAGTGTCCTGAATGGACACGCTGTGTTTTTTATTGCGAAACGCAACACAGGTGCATCGGAGCAGAATCTGTGATGGACGACATCTACAACAGCAAAATTCTGGAGTTTGCCGGCAATATCGGCCGAATCGGCAGTCTTCCTGACGCCGATGCCACTGCCCAGGCCCATTCCAGACTGTGCGGTTCTCGCGTAAAAATCTGGCTAAAAATGGACGGCGACGTCGTGACCGATTTTGCCCACGACGTCAAGGCCTGCGCGCTCGGTCAGGCATCATCCTCGATCATGGCCCGCCACGTCGTCGGAGCTTCGGCGGAAGAACTGCGCCAGGCACGCGAGGATATGCTTGCCATGCTCAAGGCAGACGGCGAGGGGCCGAGCGGGCGCTTCGAGGACATGCGCTACCTAAGGCCGGTGAAGGATTACAAGGCTCGCCACGCATCGACGATGCTGACATTCGATGCCGTCGTCGATGCGATTGGGCAGATCGAGGCGGCACGCCAGGGCGGAAACGCCAAAACGGCCGAAGCCGTCTGATCGAGGTGCCGAGCAATGTGTCAATTCTGTCTCATGCAGGACGATGATGAAGACGAGGGCGGCGCTGCAGCTCCAAGGAGCGCGCGACGCGATGCTCAGCCATCCGGTGGAAAGGCACAATCTCGCAATTATTCCGGCCCCTTCCGCAAGACGCCCGACCGGCTCTTCGGCATGGGCTTCATTCGCCTGTATCAACTGACCCTTTCTGGCTTTGTCGGCAATTCCTGCCGCCACATACCGACCTGCTCTGAATATGGCTATGAGGCGATTGCCCGCCATGGCCTGTGGGCCGGCGGCTGGATGACACTGTTTCGCGTGGCGCGCTGCGGCCCTGGAGGCACGAGCGGGCTCGATCCGGTGCCCTGCCAGTTGGAACGCCGTTACCATTGGTGGACGCCCTGGCGTTATTTCCGCCTTGGGCAAAAGGTTGCCTGACCGCATGGCGGTTTATGTCGCGCTGCTGCATAGCGTCGTGCTCGGCGCCGGCCGCAGAGTGGTCATGGCAGATCTCAAAGCGATGGCGGAGGAGCTTGGCTTTCGCAATGCCAGAACACTCGTCGCAACCGGCAATCTGATTTTCGAGAGCGAAACGCAGACGATTGCGTCCATCGAGGCGCAGCTCGAAGCTGGTTTTGTCAAAGCCTTCGGCAAGCATGTCGACATCATCGTGCGAGACGCCAAGACATGGCTGAAGCTTGCCGAGGGCAATCCCTTTGTCGACGGCATCGGCAGCGAGGTCGCCATTCGCGTCATGCGTCAGCCGCTGGAGCCTCAGATTCTCGAAGTGCTTGCGAAATACCGGCACAGCGGCGAGCGCATGGCGATCGTTGACGGCGATCTCTGGATCGATTTCGGGCTCAAGGCCAGCGAGACGAAATTATTGCCGGTCCTGACGACCAAGCGGCTTGGCATTGGAACGATGCGAAACTGGAACACCGTGCGCGGTTTGGCCGAGATGATCGACCGCTAGCGCCGCTTTTTCTTTACTAGACAGAGAAATAAAGCTATCAGGCGCGCGGTTCCAAGCTGCGTCTGTTTGGATCTTCATCTTTAAAACCACCCGCATTCGTTGGCGGGACTGGACAAGGAGAATATCGATGTCCCAATCCGTTTCCCTGACATTTCCCGATGGTTCCGTGCGCAGCTTCGCTGCCGGCACGACCGGTCGCGATGTCGCCGAATCCATTTCCAAATCGCTGGCCAAGAAGGCCGTCGCAGTTGCCATCGACGGCACTGTGCGCGATCTCTCCGATCCGGTAACCGACGGCAAGATCGAGATTGTCACCCGCACGGACGACCGCGCGCTGGAGCTCATCCGGCATGACGCAGCGCATGTGATGGCGGAAGCGGTACAGGAACTCTGGCCGGGAACGCAGGTCACTATCGGCCCGGTTATCGAGAACGGCTTCTACTACGACTTCGCCAAGAACGAGCCCTTCACGCCCGATGACCTGCCGGTCATCGAGAAGAAGATGCGCGAGATCATCCAGCGCAATGCGCCGTTCACCAAGCAGATCTGGTCGCGCGAGAAGGCAAAGGAAGTCTTTGCCGCCAAGGGCGAGCGCTACAAGGTGGAATTGGTCGATGCCATTCCTGAAGGTCAGGACCTGAAGATCTACTATCAGGGCGATTGGTTCGACCTTTGCCGCGGTCCGCATATGGCCTCGACCGGCCAGATCGGCACGGCCTTCAAGCTGATGAAGGTGGCCGGCGCCTATTGGCGCGGTGACAGCAACAATCCGATGCTGACGCGCATCTACGGCACGGCCTTTGCCGAGCAGGCCGATCTCGACAACTATCTGCACATCCTTGCCGAGGCCGAGAAGCGCGACCATCGCCGTCTCGGCCGCGAAATGGACCTGTTCCATTTCCAGGAAGAGGGCCCAGGCGTCGTCTTCTGGCACGGCAAGGGCTGGCGCGTCTTCCAGACGCTGGTGTCCTACATGCGCCGGCGGCTGCAGGGCGACTATCAGGAAGTCAACGCGCCGCAAGTGCTCGACAAATCGCTCTGGGAAACCTCCGGTCACTGGGGCTGGTATCGCGACAACATGTTCAAGGTCACCGTTGCCGGCGACGATACGGATGACGATCGCGTCTTCGCGCTGAAGCCGATGAACTGCCCTGGCCATATCCAGATCTTCAAGCATGGCTTGAAGTCCTACCGCGAACTGCCGATCCGCCTTGCGGAATTCGGTGCCGTGCATCGCTACGAGCCTTCGGGCGCGCTGCACGGGTTGATGCGCGTGCGCGGCTTCACGCAGGACGACGCGCATATCTTCTGCACCGACGAGCAGATGGCGGCCGAATGCCTGAAGATCAATGATCTGATCCTCTCGGTCTACAAGGATTTCGGCTTCGATGAGATCACCATCAAGCTGTCCACACGTCCGGACAAGCGCGTTGGCTCCGATGCGCTCTGGGATCGCGCGGAAAGCGTGATGATGAATGTGCTGGAGACCATCCAGCAGCAGTCGAACAACATCAAGACCGGCATTCTGCCGGGCGAGGGCGCGTTCTACGGGCCTAAGTTCGAATACACGCTGAAGGACGCCATCGGCCGTGAATGGCAGTGCGGCACGACGCAGGTCGACTTCAACCTGCCGGAACGCTTCGGCGCGTTCTATATCGACCAGCATTCCGAAAAGACGCAGCCTGTCATGATCCATCGCGCCATCTGCGGCTCGATGGAGCGCTTCCTCGGCATCCTGATCGAGAACTTCGCTGGCCACATGCCGCTTTGGGTCTCGCCGCTGCAGGTCGTCGTGGCGACGATCACCTCTGAAGCCGATGCTTACGGCGAAGAAGTTGCCGAAGCGTTGCGTGATGCGGGCCTCAACGTCGAGACCGATTTCCGTAACGAGAAGATCAACTACAAGATCCGCGAGCATTCGGTGACGAAGGTTCCTGTCATCATCGTCTGCGGCAAGAAGGAAGCGGAGGAGCGCTCGGTCAATATCCGCCGCCTCGGCAGCCAGGCTCAGACGTCGATGTCGCTCGATGAGGCGATCGCATCGCTTTCCCTCGAAGCGACGGCGCCTGACATTCTGCGCAAGAGGGAAGCCAAACGCGCAAAGGCCGCTTGATCTCAAATCCTGCCTGACGACACGTTCATGGTGCCGTCAGGCAACTGACATAGAGCGGCAATGCAGCGCCTGGAGCACAAGGAGCGGGGCAGCCCGTTGCGGATTTGGATTTCAAAGAATTATCCTACGCCAATGAACGGGATACGCGCATCAAGCGCTGGTTCATCCGTTCGATCGAAGGCCTGTCCGGGCGTGATCGCTATGCCCGGCTCTATGACATATGGCGGAGCGATATCGTCGGCAAAGGCGAGCGTGTCTTCGGAAAGATGCTCGATCTCATCGACATCAGGCTGGTCGCAAAGGGTGAATGGCCGCCACGCGATATTCCCGCTGCACCGATCGTCATCGTCGCCAACCATCCCTTTGGTATCGGGGATGGGATCGCCGTGTTGGCGCTTGCCGAAGAGCTCGGCCGCCCGTTCAAGGTGCTGATCAACAACGAGCTGTTGAAAGTGCCTGAAATGAACGACTATTCGCTGCCGGTTTCCTTCGAGGAAACGAAGGAGGCGATGGCGATCAACATGAAGACGCGCCACGAGGCCGTTCGCCTGCTCAAGGAAGGCACGACGATCATCGTCTTTCCGGCCGGCGGTGTCGCGACAGCCAAAAAAGGCTTCGGACGCGCCGAAGATCTGCCGTGGAAGATATTTCCGGCTAAACTGATCCAGGCGGCACGCGCCAGCGTCATTCCCATCTATTTCGAAGGGCAGAACGGCCGGCTGTTTCATCTGGCGAGCCGCCTTTCGATGACGCTGCGCATCTCGCTGTTGATCCGCGAATTCCGGCGCCTGTCCGGCAGCACGATCACCGCCCATATCGGCACGCTGATGAGTTGGGAAACGCTGAGCGAGGGAAGCGATCGCAAGGATCTTCTCTCGAAACTCTACGGCGCGGTCTTTTCGATGGCACCACCCAGGAAGATGCCGCGGCGAAAAGCAGGATGAGGGGCGAGGGCCTTTAGCCTTCAGCCGCGGGAAAAGCCGCTCTCGCCGTCAATCCATGCTTTCGCCCTCGCCACCTGCCGGCGTCAATTGTTCGTAGGTCGGCAACGGTTGTTGAGTGGATGTGGCCGGTTGCGTCTGCGGGGTCTGGCTTTGCCGCATCTGCGGCATCTGGATGGGCAGTTGCTGGGCTGGCTGCTGGTCGTCGGCATCCTGAGGCTGCTGTTCCTTCATCAACACTTCCACATCCGTGTTCGTGCCGGCTACCACAGTGAAATCGCGCTGGTAGATCTTGTCCTTGTTGCGGGCGACGGCGGTATAGCGACCTTCGGCGAGCACCATGGTCGGAAAGGCGCTGAGGCTTTCGCCGACGATATCGCCGGCAGATGTCAGGATCGACCAGGCGGTGTCGGCGATCGCTTCCCCGCCGGCATCAGACACGAGCTTGAGCGTGATCTTTGCGGCGCGGTGCTGGATGGTCGCCTCTGTCACCTTGCCGGCCTCCACCTGGATATCGGCGCGGATGACTGCGTTGACGGCACCGTATTCGGAAACGATGTGGTAGGTGCCGGCGCTGAGGCCCACCAGCGTGTTCGGCTTCACATCGGCCATGACTAAGCCGCGCTCTCCGTCTTCCTTGGCTTCACTGGAATAGATCGAGAAGCTCAGCTCGGCAGGCGGGATACGGACATCGGATCCGGAAACGGCGTTCAGCACCATGCCGCCGGCATCGAGGACCATGGTCTGCTTTTGCGTGTCGCCCGTTTCCGGCACGCTCAGCTTCTTGGTGACGCCCGCACGGCCGAAGGAGACGTTGACGAAATAATCGCCGGGCAAAAGATGGAAGGACGCCGAGCCACCCTTGGAGCTGGCGACCAGCGGCAGCTTGCCGTCAGCGCCGGCATTGGGGCTGAAGACATACCAGGACAGACCCTGCTGCTGCGTACCGCTCTCAGGCGTCAGCTTTGCCTCCAAGGAAACGTCGCGCAATGTGCGTGACGCCGAATTTTCGCCGTTCGGCGCCACGAAGGCGTTGAGCTTCGGCATCTTCACACTGCCGTCAAGCTGCTTGAATTCCTTGAAGGCGTCCTGGGCGGAAGCGACCGTGCTCAGGCTGGCGAATATCGCGAAAACCGCGCTCAATCGGCGAGCGGATGAAATGCCTGACATGGGTTCCCAACCGATTGACTTCCGGTAAAACACAGGCCACTTCAAAACCAATGCCATGGCAAATTCAAGACCCACATCCTCCCATACGCCAAAATGAAAGCAATCACTCAATGAAAACCGATATCAAGCTGGTCGATTATCTCGCAGTGCGCCGATCCATTCCCGCGTTTCAAATGGCGGAGCCGGGTCCGGACAAGCCTGAGATCGAGGAGATTCTCCGGCTGGCCTCGCGCGTGCCCGATCATGGCAAGCTCGCCCCCTGGCGTTTCATCGTCTATCGCGGCGAGGAGCGGGCGCGCATCGGCGAGGAGTTGCTGAAGCTCGCGCTGGAGGCCAAGCCGGATCTGTCCGAGGAGATGATCCAGGTGGAGCGCACCCGCTTCACCCGCGCGCCGGTCGTCATCGCCGTCGTCAGTAAGGCGGCGCCGCATTTCAAGATCCCGGAATGGGAGCAGTTGATGTCGGCGGGAGCGCTCTGCCTCAACCTGCTGATCGCAGCGAACGCCCACGGCTGGGTGTCCAATTGGCTGACCGAATGGTTCGCCTATGATGAGCGCGCCTATCCGCTGCTCGGGGTCGAGCCGGGCGAGAAGGTTGCCGGCTTTATTCACATCGGCTCCTCTGCCTTCCCGCCCGTCGAACGTCCGCGTCCGGAATTGATTGAAACCGTAACTTGGGTGGGCGGTGAGGACGCGTGATGTTCTACACGACGGATACCAACAGGCACGGCCTCGCGCACGATCCTTTCAAGGCCATCGTCGCGCCGAGGCCGATCGGCTGGATCGGCAGCAAGGGCAGGGACGGCTCGCTGAACCTGTCGCCCTATTCTTTTTTCAACGCGATCAGCGATCGGCCGAAGCTGGTGATGTTTTCCTCCGCCGGCCGCAAGGATAGCGCACGCAACGTCGAGGAAACGGGCGCCTTCACTGCCAATTTCGTCAGCCGCAATCTCGTTGAAAAGATGAACCATTCGTCGATCGGCGTACCCTACGGCATCAACGAGTTCGAGTTGGCCGGTCTGACGGCGAAGCTTGGCACGCTGGTCGATGCGCCTTATGTCGGGGAAGCCTTTGCCGTACTCGAGTGCCGGGCAACCGAAATCCTTCAGCCCAAAGGTCTCGATGGGGAGGTTTCGGAAAATATTATGGTCATCGGCCAAGTGGTCGGCATCCATATCGACGAGACGATCATCCGAGATGGAAGGCTTGATATGGCGCTTGCGCGGCCGGTCGCGCGCATGGGCTATATGGATTACAGCGAAGGCAGCGATGTCTTCGAGATGATACGGCCCAAGGCACCTTGATACGCCTGCAAGCATTAGTGGTTAATAAATAAGGTAAACGCGCCGTAAACCTTTCCCCGGTAACGTGGAGAATATGAGTTTGCGCGGCGGGAATCGTCTCGCTGATATCGGGGCGTTACGTGATCATAGAAGCATTTCTTCGCTGGGCCGAAACCGCCAAAGCAGAGAACAGGGCAAGGGCGGCCAATGCGCTCGGTCGAGCCTATCTGCAATCGGAAATGCCAAGGGAAGAACGCACCGCCGCAGAAATGGCCATGACCTATCTGCTTGATGATCCGTCGCCGCGCGTGCGGCTCTCGCTTGCGGAGGCGGTCGCTGCCTCGGCGAATGCGCCGCGTAACGTGATCTTGTCCCTTGCCGAGGATCAGCCCGAAATCGCGGGTCAGGTCATTCTCTTCTCGCCGGTATTTACCGATGCCGATCTGGTCGATCTCGCACTGCGCGGTAGTGACGTGACGCGCGTCTTGATCGCTTCTCGCGGGCATGTGCCGAGAACGGTCTGTGCAGCACTCTGCGAAATCGGCGGAGAAGCCGAAATCCTGTGTCTTCTGGAGAATGACGGCGCATTGCTTCCGCACGCTTCGCTGAAGCGGATAGCGGAGCGGTTCGGCGACTGTGCCGATATACGCGGCCTGCTTTTGTCCCGCGATGCCTTGTCGTCCGATATTCGGCACCTGCTGATGCATCGCGTCAGCGAGGCCCTGTCTGGCTCAAGCCTGATACAGGCGACGGTCGGCAGCCACAGGCTGCAGCAGGTGACGCGCGAGGCCACCGAATCGGCAACCGTCGCCATCGCCGGCTCAGCTCAACATGATCATTTGCCTGACCTGGTGGAGCATCTCAGGCACAGGGGCTGGCTGACGCCAGCTTTCCTGATGCATGCGCTATGCTCCGGCAAGGTCGATTTCTTCGCTGGCGCGATCACCAATCTTTCCGGCTGCGACGAACGCCGCGTGCGCTCCATTCTGTCAAGAGGTCGCGTATACGCCATTCGCGCGCTTTACGAGAGCGCAGGATTATCCCGCGATATCAGCACCGTCTTCGTGGAGGCGACGCTGATCTGGCGCGAGGCATCA
Source organism: Rhizobium sp. SG741 (assembly GCF_012275435.1). Classification (NCBI taxonomy): domain Bacteria; kingdom Pseudomonadati; phylum Pseudomonadota; class Alphaproteobacteria; order Hyphomicrobiales; family Rhizobiaceae; genus Rhizobium; species Rhizobium sp. SG741. The sequence goes on along the minus strand of NZ_JAAZQP010000004.1, from coordinate 322,382 downwards.
CGCGAGAACGGCGCGGCCATGCTGGAAAATGTTTCTGCGCGATTGATACGCAAATTCCGCCTTGCCGAGCAGCCGCCCGCCGCGACCATGCAACTGCTCGATATGGTGGAAAAGCTCGCAAACGCCGAAAGGCGGCAGACGGCGCGCAGTTTCGCCGCGCTGGCGACCCTCGCGGCCGCGTGATATTCAGCGCGCATCTTATCTTCGAGGTGCGTCTTGCCGCTGACTATTGCTATCGAATGCCCGCGCCAGGATGGCGTCGTCCGTCTTCTCGATATGTCGAACGCTTATGTGGAATCACTCTATCCCGCTGAAAGCAATCACATGCTCGATTTGGCATCACTGGAAAAGCCAGGCGTGACCTTCTGGGTTGCCAGGATCGCGGGAGATATCGTCGGGTGCTGCGCCCTGGTGGAAGCAGGCGATGGCACGGCGGAAATCAAGCGCATGTTCGTCGATCCCGTCGCCAGGGGCCGCAGTGTCGCCCGCAAGCTGATGGAGACGCTCGAAGCGGCAGCGGCCGAAAGAAACCTTAGGGCAGTTCGGCTCGAAACCGGCATATATCAGCCGGAAGCGATCGGCCTTTACAGAAGGTTCGGCTATCACGAGATTGCCGCCTTCGGCAGCTACCAGCCAGATCCGCTGAGCCTGTTCATGGAAAAACGACTGACGAAAGAGTAAGCGTGGAACTCACCCGTCAGAACCGTCTCGAACATGCAGCTGCAGTTCCGGCTCCTGCGCATGCTGTTCCTCGGTCAATTCCGCCTCGCGAATCCATTCGCGCCAAATGGCGACGATGATCGCCATTAGCACCGGACCGATGAAGAGGCCGAGGAAACCCATGGTCTTCACGCCGCCGACCAGGCCGAAGAAAGTCGGCAGGAAGGGCAGCTTGATCGGGCCGCCGACAAGCTTCGGGCGAAGCGTCTTATCGACGATGAACAGCTCGATCGTCCCCCAAAGAAACAACGCGATGCCCGCCCAAAACGAGCCGCTGGCGACAAGATAAATCGAAACAAGCGACATCGAGAGAGGCGCGCCGCCCGGCACGAGGGCCATCACGCCTGTGAGAACACCGAGCGTGATCGCCGACGGGGCACCGGCAATCCAATAGGCCACGCCAAGCACGACACCCTCGCCGATGGCGATCAGCGTCATGCCCATGACGGTCGAACTGATCGTCGCCGGCACGACACGTGAGATCCGCTCCCAGCGGTTCGGAAGGATTCGCTCGCCGAGCAGATCGACCTGACGAACGAATGTCGAACCATCGCGATAGATGAAGAACAGGGCTATCAGCATGAACAGCAAGGTCAGCACGACGTGGAAGGCACTGCCACCGGCCGCAAGTACGGCCCTGTAGATATTGCCGATATGCGCGCCACTGATGAGTTGCGCCAGTTCACCGATGGAGCCAGGACTACCGATATATTGCGTCCACTGATCGCCAAGCCATGGGCCAACGAGGGGCAGCGCCAAAATCCATTGCGGCGTCGGCGCACCGTCGCGGTTGACATGGACGGCCCAGCCGAACCATTCGCGCACTTCGCCGGCCATATAGACGGCAGAAAGAATGATCGGCAGCACTAGAAACGTGACGATGAAGATGATGGCGATAGTAGCCGCAATCGTCGTGTTTCCGCCGGTGCGGCGCACCAGATCGCTGTAAAGCGGCCATGTGGCGAAGCCGATGACCCCAGCGGCCATAACCGGAACGAGAAAACCGTAGAAGAAATAGATGCCGGCAATAGCGATCAGAATAAGCAGCCAGCGCGCCGCGGAAATGGATGGAATGAGCGGCATGCGCGCATGTGCGCTCGACCCTAGCCACCGATGCTCCTTAGGCTTATGACGTTCAAATACACCCACCCGACTTACTTCGCCCCTCTTTATTAGATCAACCGGTTATGGGGTATGATCTAGGCTGTTTCAAGAGCACCAGCCTGAAAGGCTCTTTATTCCGTCGCCGTGACAGTAACACGACTGGCACGCGAATAAGAAAGGCGTCACGAGGGACGGCGGATCACCTTGAAGGCGAAAAACTGGGTCTTCTGCGTCGGGTTGAAATTGTTGTCGGCGACGAGGATCAATACGTCCGTGCCATCCTTCGCCTTGCCGAAAGTAATGCCTTCGATATTGTCGGGTGCCAGGCCCAGCGCGCGCAGATCCATGATCTGTACCTTGCGCACAGGCACGATCCGCTGATCGGTCTTAGCAAGGGAAGGGATGTTCGAAACATCGGTCGCACCATCGAGATCGAACATGTTGATCACGACCGAATTGCCGACACCTTGCGCATAGCCGCGCTCGATCGACAGGAGGTGGCGATCGTCAAGCGCCATGATCTCGGACATGCCGAAGTCATTCCAGCCGCTTGCCATGGAGGGCGCCTGCGGTATGGGCGAGATCGGGTAGACATATTGCGCCTTCTGCTCGCCGCTTGCCGCATCGTAACGGATGAGGCGGGCGAGCGCGCCGGCGGTCAGCGTCGTGATCGGTCCATCCTGGTAAAGCGCGGATTCCGTGCCGACCAGCAGATCGCCACCGGAGAGAAGGGCCAGGCCTTCGAATGCGAGGTTGTCGCGGATGCCGGTGCTCTTGTTGGCTGTGGGAGCAAATCCGACCGGTAAGGGAAGTTCGCGCACGAAGCTGCCATCGCGGTTGGCAACGCGCACGAAGGGCGGCGACAGCGCCTTGCCGTCGCCTTCGCTACTCCAATAGATGCCGTCCTTGCCGAAGCGAATGGATTCGGCATCCACCTTTCGCAAAGCGAAAGGCTGGCCATCCTTGTCCTTCAAGTTGACATGATCGACAACCGTTACCCCTTTCAGGCCGCTGACGCTCACATCGATATCGAGATCGTAGAAGCGCGCCGGGGCCTTCTCGGAGCGGTCATCGCTGATTGAGATATAGCGGCCGGTGGACGGATCGAAATCGATGCCCGAAAGGCCACCAACCTCTACTCCATTTTCCATGAAACCGGTCGGGATATCGTAGTTGCCGAGATAGGAAAGGCTGATGCCGGCCTTGCAGTCGCCGAAGGGGCAGGGCACGTCGATGGTAGCGCCGATATCGGCGGCATGAGCGGCGTGGCCGAAAAGCAGAACGGCGGCGACAGTCGTCAAAAAAGGCTTCAGCATAGGGATAAAACAAATCCGGATGAATGGGATGATGGCATTCAAGGCCATGCCGCCATCTACGCATCCGTCCATGACGGCTTCGTAACGAATATCCGTCAGTTCAATAAAATATCGCCGGGAGTCATTGCCCGCGGCGATCTGCTGCTGCGGTCAAATATCGAGATTCTCCGCGAATGCCGCGCGTTCCTGAATGAAGCGGAAGCGAGCGTCAGCCTTGGTGCCCATCAGATTGTCGACGGCGTCGCGCGTGCCTTCGAAATCGACCTCGTCGATCACGACACGCAATAGCGTGCGTTTCGAGGGGTCCATCGTCGTTTCCTTGAGCTGGGCAGGAAGCATTTCGCCCAAGCCTTTGAATCGGCTGATTTCGACCTTGCCTTTGCCCTTGAATTCGCTCTCCATCAGCTCCAGCCTGTGGGCGTCGTCGCGGGCATAGATGGATTTCGAACCCTGCGTGATCTTATAGAGCGGCGGAACAGCCAGGAAAAGGTGGCCACCGCGGACCAGTTCGGGCATCTCCTGATAAAAGAAGGTAATCAGCAGCGAGGCGATGTGCGCACCGTCGACGTCGGCATCGGTCATGACGACGATGCGCTGATAGCGAAGATCCTCCTCGCGATATTTCGACCGCGTGCCGCAGCCGAGAGCCTGGACCAGGTCAGCGATCTGCTGGTTGGCGGAAAGCTTCTCGCGGCCGGCGCTGGCGACGTTGAGGATCTTGCCGCGCAGCGGCAGGATGGCCTGATTCATGCGGTTGCGCGCCTGCTTGGCGGAGCCACCGGCCGAATCACCTTCGACGAGGAAGAGTTCAGCGCCTTCGGCGGTGTTCTGCGAACAATCGGCAAGCTTGCCCGGTAGGCGCAGCTTGCGCACGGCCGACTTGCGGTTGACTTCTTTTTCCTTGCGCCGGCGCATGCGCTCCTCGGAGCGCTCGATCACCCATTCCAGCAGCTTTTCTGCTTCGGTCGGATTGTCGGTGAGATAGTGATCGAAAGGATCGCGCAAGGCGTTTTCGACGATACGCTGTGCTTCGACGGATGCGAGCCTGTCCTTGGTCTGGCCGACGAATTCCGGCTCGCGGATGAAGATCGACAGCATGCCGACGCCTGATATCATCACGTCTTCGGTGCTGATATTGGCCGCACGCTTGTTCTGCGTCAGTTCGGCGTAGCTCTTCAAGCCCTTGGTGAGCGCGATACGGAAGCCGGCCTCGTGCGTGCCGCCTTCAGGGGTCGGGATGGTATTGCAGTAGGAATGGACTTGCGGATCGCCGCCATACCAGGTGATTGCCCATTCCAGCGAGCCGTGACCGCTTTCCTTCTCCGACTTGCCGGCGAAGATCTCGCGGGTCACGGTGAACTCGTTGCCCATTGTTGCCTTGAGGTAATCCTTCAAGCCGCCCGGGAAATGGAAGACCGCCTTTTCGGGAATATCAGCCCCTTCGGGCGCCAGTTCGGCATCGCAGCTCCAGCGAATTTCGACGCCGCCGAACAGATAGGCTTTGGAACGGGCCATGCGGAAGACGCGGGCCGGATCGAACCGGGCATGATCGCCGAAGATTTGCGGATCGGGATGGAAGCGGACGCGGGTGCCGCGACGGTTGTGGATATCGCCCAGTTCTTCGAGGCCGCCGGTCGGCAGGCCACGCGAAAAGCGCTGACGATAGAGCTTGCGATTGCGGGCGACCTCGACTTCCAGATCGTCCGACAGCGCGTTGACTACCGAAACGCCGACGCCGTGCAGGCCGCCCGACGTCTCGTAAGCCTTGCCGTCGAACTTACCGCCCGCATGCAACTTCGTCATGATGACTTCGAGCGTCGACTTACCGGGCACCTGCGGATGGTTTTCCACCGGAATGCCGCGACCATTGTCGGTGACGGTCAAATATCCCTGCCGGTCGAGATAGACCTCGATGAAATCGGCATGGCCGGCGACGGCTTCGTCCATGGCATTGTCGATCACCTCGGCGAAGAGATGGTGCAGCGCCTTTTCATCCGTGCCGCCGATATACATGCCGGGACGCATGCGCACCGGCTCGAGTCCTTCGAGAACGCGAATGGAGCTGGCGCCATATTCCTCGGCCGAAGATGTTGTCGGCGCAGCGCGCGGTGACGGAGCGGCTGCAGGCTTTTCCGCCTTGACGTCAGGCTTTTCCACCGCTTTCGGCTTCGGCGCGCGGGGTAGTCCGGAGAAGAGATCGTTGCTGTTATCCATGGAACTTTAAGCTGCTCAGATTTGTCCTGGTGGGGCCAGATCCCTTTATTATCGCATTTGCGCTTGTTATTCGCGAATCATCGTCATTCTGACAGAAACGGCACACAAGCGCGATGGCGCCCCATGAGGGGGCAGATTCAAAAAAGATTTGCGTTGCCGGGTGATGAATGGCAAGCCCGCAGGCTGATCGGAGGAAGTGTCCGCATGCGAATGTCCACAGCTCATTTGTCGATCCTGACCGCAATATCAAGCATCCTGCTTCTGGCGACAGCGTCTGTCGCTAGCGCGGACATGCTGAAACCCTTCAAGGATGAGCTGTTTTCCAATGAGACCGTTCTTGAAAGTCACGACAACGGTGCGTTCCAGACGATCGATTACCAGGAAATGCGGGATATCAACAGCCGCGACCAGATTCCCGAGAAGCGCGTCAAGCCGGCTTATGTCGATACCGGCGTCCGCTGGAAAGCCCAGCAGGACGAGACCCTGCAGCTCGGCGACCGCAAGCTTGACGTCACGCGGATCGGCCCGGCGTCGGGCCAGGCCTTCACCGTCATTTTCATTCACGGCCGCGGTGGCGACCGCCGGCTCGGCTCCAACGACGACACCTTCGGTGGCAACTTCAACCGACTGAAGAACCTCGCCTACAGGAATGGCGGCACATATTATGCGCCGAGCGTCAAAGGCTTCGACAGCACCGGTGTCGCCGATATCGCGGCGTTGATCCGCTATTCCTATGAACAATCCGGCGGCAAGCCCGTCATCCTGACCTGCGCCTCCATGGGCAGCTTCGTCTGCTGGGGCATCACCCGCGATGCCGAAAGCGTCAAGCGCCTGAAGGGCATGGCGATTCTGAGCGGTGTGACGGACCCGGATTTCACAAAAAGCGCCTTCTACAAGGCAAAGCTGCCGCTATGGTTCACCCATGGCAGCAGAGACCCGGTCTATGCGGCGGCCGATCAGCAGGCCTTGTTCGAGAAGCTCTACAAGGCGCATTACCCGACACGTTTCACGCTTTTTGCCACAGGAAACCATGGCACGCCTGTGCGCATGACCGATTGGCGGAAGGTGCTGAACTGGATCGTCGATCCGCAAGCATCGTGAAACGCATCGGGCAATTCGATCTATTTTCCGGATAAGCAATTTTTCAAACGATTTTAACCCGTCCCGGCCCCATTCGATAACTTTCCTTTCCTCGACAGTTTTGTTAGGCCGACAGGTGGATCAAGGGGGAGAAGATCGGAATGACGAAGACCATACGGCCGCTTCTGGCCGGAAACTGGAAGATGAACGGCACGCGTGCGAGCCTCGATCAGATCAAGGCGATCGGAGACGGCGTCAAGACGCCGCTGTCGGACAAAATCGATACGTTGCTCTGCCCCCCGGCCACCTTGCTCTACGTCGCGACCGCGCTCTGCGACGACAGTCCGCTGGCGATCGGCGCCCAGGACTGCCACCAACAGGTCAGCGGCCCGCATACCGGCGACATCTCAGCCGAGATGATCGCTGACTGCTTCGGCACCCATGTCATCGTCGGTCATTCCGAGCGGCGCAGGAATCACGCGGAAAGCGATATGCTGGTGCGCGCCAAGGCGCATGCGGCCCATGAGGCCGGGTTGACGGCCATCATCTGCCTCGGCGAAACTGCCTATGAGCACAATAGCGGCCAGACGCTTGATGTGCTGAAGCGGGAATTGGCGGGATCGGTCCCGGATGATTCGACGGCGGAATCGACCGTGATCGCCTACGAGCCCGTGTGGGCGATCGGCAGCGGCCTAATTCCGACCCGCGAAAATATCGAGGAAGCCCATGGTTTCATCCGTTCCGAACTGGTCGAACGCTTCGGCAACGGCGGCGCGGGCATGCGCATCCTCTATGGCGGATCGGTCAGCGGCGCCAATGCCCGGGACCTTCTCGATATTCCCAACGTCAACGGCTTGCTTGTGGGTGGTCAAAGCTTGAAAGCGGTTGACTTCCTCGCCATTTATGCCGCATTCGAACGACAGTTCGCCTGACGGACCCACTTGCCCGGACTTCCGGTGTCAAAAGGGCTTGGATTAGGCGAGAGCCTCATGTAAAGAGCCGCGAGCTTTTCTTTTTGATGCCCGCATGCGGGCAGGACTGGACCTATGCAAACCGTACTGCTTGTCATCTATCTCATGGTTGTTATCGCCCTTATCGGCGTGGTGCTGATTCAGCGCTCCGAGGGTGGCGGCCTTGGTATCGGCGGCGGATCGGGCTTCATGTCCGCGCGCGGTACGGCCAATGCGCTGACGCGCACCACCGCCATCCTGGCTGCGCTCTTCTTCGCACTGGCGCTCGGCATGAACGTGCTGTCGCGATTCGAATCGCGACCGACCGACATTCTCAACCGTATCCCGAGCACGGCGGGCCAGGGCAACGGCATTCTCGATTCGCTTGGCGGCCAGAAGGGTTCCGCACCGGCAACGACGCAGCCGAAGCCGGCCGATAATAGCGGCGTTCCGAACAACGGCGCTGTTGCTCCCCAGTCGCAGGCGACGCCGCCTGCAACGACGAACCAGCCGGCAGCTGCAACGTCCGCGCAGCCGGCTCCAGCCGCCACCGGTCAGCAGACCGCGCCGGCGGCCACGGCGCCCGCGCCCGCCCAAAGCGGCGGCGACGTTCCGACCGGCAAGTAAGCCCGGTCGGCCCAAGATCATCCCCGGCAGGTCTTCGGATCTGCCGGTTTTGTTTTGTCGATATTCCGTCTTCTGTGTCCAAAATTCCGGAAACGAATTTTAGGGCTAGCGGAATCATTTGTGAAAAGGTATCCGGTGACTCCCATGGCGCGATATGTATTCATCACTGGCGGCGTGGTTTCTTCCCTCGGAAAAGGAATTGCGGCCGCGGCTCTCGGAGCGTTGTTGCAGGCTCGTGGTTATCGAGTCCGCCTGCGCAAACTCGATCCCTATTTGAACGTGGATCCGGGCACAATGAGCCCGACCCAGCACGGCGAGGTCTTCGTGACCGACGACGGAGCGGAAACCGACCTCGATCTCGGCCACTACGAGCGCTTTACCGGTCGCTCGGCCACCAAGACCGACAACATCACCACCGGTCGCATCTACAAGAACATCATCGACAAGGAACGCCGCGGCGACTATCTGGGCGCCACCGTTCAGGTCATTCCGCATGTCACCAACGAGATCAAGGATTTCGTCACCGAAGGCAATGACGACTATGATTTCGTCATTTGCGAGATCGGCGGCACCGTCGGCGACATCGAAGCCATGCCGTTCATGGAAGCGATACGCCAGCTCGGCAACGACCTGCCGCGCGGCACCGCGATCTACGTCCACCTGACGCTGATGCCCTATATTCCCGCGGCCGGCGAGCTGAAGACCAAGCCGACGCAGCATTCCGTCAAGGAACTGCAGGCACTCGGCATTCATCCCGACATTCTGCTCGTACGTGCGGATCGCGAGATTCCGGAAGCAGAGCGTCGCAAGCTTTCGCTGTTCTGCAACGTCCGTCCCTCGGCCGTCATTCAGGCGCTCGATGTCGCCAACATTTATGATGTGCCGATGGCCTACCACAAGGAAGGCCTCGACAACGAAGTGCTAGCCGCCTTCGGCATCGAGCCGGCGCCGAAGCCGCGCCTTGACCAGTGGGAAGAAGTCTGCAATCGCATCCGCACGCCGGAAGGCGAGGTGACCATCGCCATCGTCGGCAAGTATACCGGCCTCAAGGATGCCTATAAGTCGCTGATCGAAGCGCTGCATCACGGCGGCATCGCCAACCGGGTCAAGGTCAATCTCGAATGGATCGAATCCGAGGTCTTCGAAAAGGAAGACCCGGCGCCCTATCTCGAGAAGGTTCACGGCATTCTGGTGCCCGGCGGCTTCGGCGAGCGCGGCTCCGAAGGCAAGATCCTTGCAGCCCGCTTCGCGCGCGAGCGCAAGGTGCCTTATTTCGGCATCTGCTTCGGCATGCAGATGGCGGTCATCGAAGCGGCCCGCAACCTTGCCGGCGTCGAACATGCATCGTCGACGGAATTCGGACCGACGCCAGAGCCTGTCGTCGGCCTGATGACCGAATGGTTGAAGGGCAATGAGCTGCAGAAGCGCACAAAATCCGGCGACCTCGGCGGCACCATGCGCCTCGGCGCCTACAAGGCGGCTCTCAAGAAGGGCACGAAGATTTCGGAGATCTACGGTTCGAACGACATCTCGGAGCGCCATCGCCACCGCTACGAAGTCAACGTCGATTACAAGGACAGGCTGGAAGACTGCGGTCTCGTCTTCTCCGGCATGTCACCAGACGGCGTCTTGCCGGAAACGGTCGAATATTCGGACCATCCCTGGTTCATCGGCGTCCAGTATCACCCGGAACTGAAATCCCGGCCGCTGGAACCGCATCCGCTGTTCTCCAGCTTCATCGAAGCGGCGACGGAACAGAGCCGGCTGGTTTAAGGGCGGCAAATCGCTTGCGGTAGTCGCTCGGGCTGACCGCAAGCCTCTCCCGAAAGTGATGGCGCATGGTGGCGAGCGATCCAAACCCGCTCGCCACGGCCACGTCATCAAGCGAAATGGCGGCCTGCTTTTCCAGCAGATCGCGAGCGCGACGCAACCTCTCTCCCAACAACCATTCGCCCGGCGACATGCCGGTGGTCGCCTCGAAGCGGCGCTGGAAGGTCCGCACGCTCATGCCGGCCCGTGCGGCGAGCGTGGCTATGGCCTGATCATCGTGCAGACGCTCGCGCATCCATTCGAGTAACGGCCCCAGCCGCGCGCCTTCGCGCTGCTTCAACACAGGGGTCTCGATGTACTGCGCTTGTCCGCCCTCGCGATGTGGAGGCACCACCAACCGACGCGCAACACTGTTGGCGACATCAGGTCCGAAATCCCTGCGCACGACATGTAAGCAGAGGTCGATCGCGGCAGCGCTTCCGGCGGCAGTCAGCACGCTATCCTCATCGACGTAAAGCACATCGGCATCGACGGTGATGTCCGGATAGCGCGCGGCGATCGAATCGACATAACACCAATGCGTCGTCGCCTTGCGTCCGGCGAGCAGCCCGGCGGCGGCAAGGACGGCAACGCCCGAGCAGAGCGACATGATGCGTGTGCCCCGACTGCTGGCCGACTGCAGCTCAGCGATCAGAGGAGCGGGGACAGGCGCCCCGATCCCGCGCCAGCCCGGCACGATGATCAGATCGGCGTCAGCAAGAACATCAAGCCCGCGATCAACCTGGACCGTGAGGCCGCCCGCGGCACGCAACGGGCCATCCTCGATGGCGCAAGCGGAAAAGCGGTACCAATCGTCACCCATCTCCGGCCGCGGCAGGCCGAAGATCTCATAGGCGACGCCGAATTCGAAGGTACAGAGCCCGTCATAGACGAGGGTGACGACATGCGGTCCGCGAAGCGACGATGCAGGAGCGTTTGGCATGATATTGACGTTATATGGCGTTTCGGCCAATTTCAACCGCCAGATCGTTAAGGCATGAATGCACCGAACCAGAGAAGGAGCGTTCCATGTCCCTAGTCAGTGAAATCCCCACCGCAGACCCGAACCTTGTCGCCGAGCACTATGCCCGGCGGCTCGCCTTCGAGACCGATTGCTCCGATGTGCGCCAGGCCATGACCTCAGGCAATATGGATTTCGTCCTGATCGATGTTCGCGGGCCGGCCCTGTTTCAGGAGCAACATATTCCCGGCGCGATCAATCTGCCGCATGGCAAGATGCCTGCTCGCAAGATGGCGGAATGGCCCGAGGATACGCTGTTCGTCGTCTATTGCGCCGGACCGCATTGCAACGGAACGGACAAGGCTGCTTTGCGCCTGGGCACGCTTGGCAGGCGCGTGAAGGTGATGATCGGCGGCATCACCGGCTGGGCAGATGAGGGGCATCCCTTCGAAAAGGGATGACAAGACGACGGGCTAACCCGGCTCAATGCCGGGCTTGCCCATTTTTACAACACTGCGAAAAACTTCGGCAGCTACGTCATTTGACTGTCGCGTCCTCTTGGTTTCCGTGGCACTGTGCGAGTAAGCATAACGGGAACAAAAGTATGATCCTCAATCCTTTTGACGATCGTGCCGAAAGGCCGAAAGCCAAGATTGCCTTCACCTTTGCGCTTCTGATCGCCTTCAACATTGCCGCCTGGACCTGGGCCTGGGTCGCTTTTTCAGACAGGCCGTCGCTGCTCGGCATTGCGTTTCTCGCCTATATGTTCGGCCTTCGCCATGCCTTCGATGCCGATCATATAGCGGCGATCGACAATGTCGTGCGCAAGCTCATTCAGGAAAAGAAGCAGCCCTATGCGGTCGGCTTCTTCTTTTCCCTCGGCCATTCCTCGATCGTCGTGATCGCCTCGATCCTGATCGCCGCGACGGCGGCTGCCATGCAGAGCCGGCTCGATTCCTTCCACGATGTCGGCGGCGTCATCGGCACGACCGTCTCGGCGGTCTTCCTGCTCCTCATCGGTATCGCCAATCTCTTCGTGCTCAAGGGCGTATGGTCCGCCTTCAAGCGGGCGCAGAGGGGCGAGAGGATCGCCGAGGAGGATCTGGACACGCTGCTCGCCGGCGGCGGCTTTTTGGCGCGCATCTTCCAACCCATGTTCAGGGTCGTGACCCGCTCCTGGCATATGTATCCGATCGGCTTTCTCTTCGGCCTCGGCTTCGACACGGCGACGGAAATCGGACTTCTCGGCATCTCCGCCGCACAAGCGGCGCAGGGCACATCGTTCTGGACGATCCTGGTTTTCCCGACACTCTTCACCGCCGGCATGTCGCTGATGGATACACTCGACAGCGCGCTGATGACCGGCGCCTATGGATGGGCCTTCGTCAAACCCGTGCGCAAGCTCTGGTACAATCTGACGATAACAGCTGCTTCCGTCGTCGTCGCCATCTTCATCGGCGGCATCGAGGCACTGGGGCTTATCTCGGACAAGCTCGGCCTCGAGGGCGGTTTCTGGCGCTTCATCGGCGAACTCAACGACAATCTTGCCAATTTCGGCTTCGCGGTCGTCGGTATTTTCCTGCTGAGCTGGCTGGTTTCGACAGTGCTCTATAAGGCCGGAGGGTATGACAGCTTGCAGATCAACCGCTCCTGACGCATCATCGATGCCAAGGATCGAAAATGCGGTGACTGGAAATCGTCGTGTGCGGCCCCAGTTACATGCAGGAGGGGCCACGATCATGATCCAGACAAGCGATATTCTCGGTGTTGCGCTGGCGGCAGGCGTTCTGTTCATCATCGGCGCTGACCAGGTCTACGCGCAGGCCGCCGCCAACTGCTCGCCGCGGCCGGCCGTCAGCGCTGAGCGCCAAACCCTGAAGTGCGAACCGGGGCTTAGCATCACTGTTGAGCGCGGCGCACACTACCGGCTTGCCGATCGGAATCACGATGGTCGGGTTGATGCTATCGTGCTCAACAACAAGGCGGTGCTGATCGATGTCGACAGCAACCATGTTCAAGGCGGGTTCGAGGTGGTGACGCCGCAGGCCATTGCTGCCGTCCGCGGCACGCGATGGGCGGTCGACGCGCAACGTGGCAAGACTTCCGTACTGGTGTTGCGCGGCCGCGTCGCGGTCAACAAGGTTTCGACCGGGGAAGGCGTCACGCTCGGGCAAGGGCAGGGCGTCGATGCCGACCGCAGCCGCTCCCCCTTGCATGTCACAGCCTGGGGACAGCCACGCATAAACGCATTGATGGCTCGCCTCGGCCAGTGAGATTCTGACGCCCATGCGCAGACCGCCGCCGCAGACGCTGATTGCGCTCATCTTGACTGCTCTCTGGGGTCTGGGCCTCGGTGTCATGCATCTGCATGGCGACATTCCCTTTATCGACGGCGCGGAGGCGACGCTGACGAATCTCAGGAATGCGGTTGGCGGCAGCCGCAAACCGCCCGATGTCGTCACTATCGTCGCCATCGACGATGAGACGTCGCGGGTGGCGGGACATTACCCGCTGCCCCGCGCCACGCTCGCCAAAATCATCGATGTCATCGCCGCCCTAGGGCCGAAAACCATCGCGCTCGACATGCTTTTGCTCGATGCCGGCGATGAGGCCGGCGATGCGGCACTGGAGCAATCCCTCAAGCGGACCAGTGCCGTGCTCGCCGCCGCCGGCATCTTTCCCGAAAGCCGCCAGCGCGTTGTCGATGACAGCAAGGAACCTCTCGCCCGCGTGCCCAGCGCACTACAATTCCTCGAGCCGCAGAAGCGGTTCGCAGATGCCGCAAGCTACGGCGTCGTCAACGTACAGACCGACAAGACGGGAACGCCGCGCTTCGTGCCCATGCTGTTTCGCAGCGGCGAGCGGATCGAACCGTCCTTCTCGCTGCGCGTCGCTTCCGCGGCGACCGGCGAGCACACGACCGTCATCTCCGACCAGATCAAGATCGGTGACCGTTCCGTCCATACCGATAGTGGCTATCTCATGCCGCTCTCGTTCTATGGCCCGCGCGGCACGATCCGCACCATCAGCGCCAGCGCGGCGCTGAACGGGCAGCTACCGGAGGAGGCCATCCGGGATCATATCGTCGTCATCGGCGCGACCGTTACCGGCGGCGGTGATGTCTTTCCGACACCCTTCGATCCGGTGCTGCCGGGCGTCGAAGTCATCTCCACCTCGATCACGCATCTGATCGCCGGGGATGGCCTGGTGCGCGATCGCGGCGTTCGTTTCATCGACCTCTATTTTGCCGTCGGTCTGCCGGTCCTCGTTGTCAGCCTGCTCTCCTGGCGGCGCAACACCATCGGCCTTATCATGGTACTCTGCGTCGTCCTTGCCTGGCTGGCGATCAACGTCAACGTCTTCAAACACAGCATCTGGATGAGCGCCGCCCTGCCGATCGCCGCGACGGTGCCGCCGGCGCTGTTCTTCGGCGCAGCCCAGCTTTGGCTCGGCCGCAGGCAGGCCGGGCGCTTCGCCGAGCAGAGCGAACTGCTGCAACGCATCCAGGCGCCCGGTCTTGCCGAACATCTTGCCCGCGATCCCGGCTTTCTCGCAGCGCCGGTGCATCAGGAAGCGGCAGTGGTCTTCATCGACATCAACGGCTTCACGGGTCTCAGCGAGACGATCGGCCCTGCGGCCGTGCGGGACTTGCTGAACGGCTTCTACTATCTTGTCGACGAGGAAGTGACTGCCAGTGGCGGCGCCATCACCAGCTTCATGGGCGATGGCGCCATGATCCTCTTCGGCCTACCGCAGCCGAAGCGAACCGACGCCGCCAATGCGGCGCGCTGCTGCATCCGCCTTGCCGACCGAATGAGAGGCTGGCTCGCAGCGATGCCGCCGGCAACCGCATCCCGAATCGGCTTCAAGATCGGCGCGCATTTCGGCACCATCGTCGCCTCCAGGCTCGGCGGTGGCGGCCGCCAACAGATCACGGCGACCGGCGACACGGTCAACATAGCAAGCCGCCTGATGGAGGTTGCCGCTCGCAATCGCGCCGAGATCGCCATAAGCAACGACCTGCTGCATTCCGCCGGCCGCGACAGTGCGCCCTTTATGGAAGGCAAGCTCGACGGCCCGATCGAAACAAGCTTGCGCGGCCGCGCGGGGTCCTTGACCATATGGCTCTGGCGCGGCAGGCATGATCCGGAACGACCTTAAGATTTCAGGCTTCATCCGCGCCACATGGGGATAATTGATATCACGAGCAGGCAGGCGAGTGAGATATTGAGCACGCGCCATTGCCACGCCGTTTTCAGAAAACGCCCGAGCATCTGTCCGAGAACGCACCAGACCGCCAGCGAGAATGCGGCGACGAGGCAGAAGGTCAGGCCAAGCAGGATCGCGAGGGTGGTGGGACTGCCCGCCAGAGCGGCGAATGAGGCGGCCGCGCCGACCGTCATCGCCCAACCCTTCGGATTGTGCCACAACATCCAGACACCGGCGATAAAGCTCGTGGGCTTCGTCATCCGACCGGCGCCATGTGGCTGGCCGCTTCTGCCGATCCGTACTGCGAGCCAGATCAGATAGAGCGAGCCGAGCGTCTTCATTGCGATCTGCAAGACGGGCAGGGTTATCAAGACGCCGCCAAGTCCGGCCGCCGCCACACTGGCCATGGAGCCGAGGCCGAAGGCGAAACCGGTCATGACGGGTATCGACCGGCGAAAGCCGAAATGCGCGCCGGAAGCGGTCGCGAGTGTCGTCGCGCCACCCGGTGTTATGGTCGAGACGAGCGCAAACAGGATCAGCGGCAACAGGGATTCGATGGTCATTCCAGCCTTTCTCCAATTCAGGAAAAGGAATAGGCAAGCAGCACCCACCAGGAAATCGAATGTTGAAGGAGGAGAGCATTAGCATCTATAATGCCCTTATGGTCCGAAACTTCGATATCACCCTCATCAGAACCTTCACCGCTGTTGCCGATCAAGGCAGCATGACCATCGCTGCCAACATGCTGCACCTGACGCAAGGCGCCGTCAGCCAGCAGATCAAGCGGCTGGAGGATATGCTGGGATGTGCCTTGTTCGAGAGAGACAAGCGCGGCTTGCGGCTCACCGATGCGGGTGAGCGGCTGCTCGGCAATGCCCGCCGTCTGCTGCTGCTGAACGACGATATCTGGGCCGACATGACCGAACTGACGATCCAGGGAAGCGTCCGGCTCGGCGTTCCCTATGATCTCGTCGGGGCAACGCTGGCGCCGGTGCTGAAATCCTATGCCGAGCGTCACCCGCAGGTAGAGATTTCGCTGGTCTGCGCCTCGTCGCCGGAGCTGCTGGCGGAACTGGAGAAGGGCACCATCGACCTCTGCGTCGTCGAAGAACAGTTCGGTGCATCGCGAGGCGAATGCCTGAGTGTCGAGCGGCTGGTTTGGGTGGGTGCGAAGGCCGGCAACGCCTATCGCAAGGTGCCGCTGCCGATCTCGATGGTGGCTGATACCTGCGCTTTCCGCTCATCCGTATTCGCGGCGTTGAGCAATGACGGGCGACGCTGGCGGACGGTGTTCGAGAACGGCAATATCGAGGCCACCACCGCGACCGTGCGCACGGATCTGGCTGTTACCGCCTGGCTTGCTTCCACCGTCCCGGCCGATCTCGACATTCTCTCCGTCGAGGAGGGCTTGCCCGAGCTGCCGGTTTTCGCGATCAACCTGCATTTGCCCAAAGGGGACGCCACACCGCAGGCTCTGGAGCTCGCCCGCCATATTCGCGAGGGACTGATGCGGCCGCGTCAATCCGCGGCCGCCTGAGCGTCGATCGGCCCTGATAAGCCTCTTATGCTGCCTTCGGCAGAGGGCCGACATAGCGCGACTGCGGGCGGATGAGACGCCCGTCGAGCGTCTGCTCACGCGCATGAGCAATCCAGCCAACGGTACGGCCGATTGCAAAGACGCCGGTGAAGGCATTGCGCGGGAAGCCGAGAGCATCGAGCAGCAGGGCCGTGTAGTATTCGACATTAACGTCCAGCGGCCGATCCGGCTTGCGCTCCTTGAGCAGGGTGAGCGCCGCCGCCTCGATTGCTTCTGCCAGCGCGATGCGTCCGGCATCCGCCTGACCGCTCTCGAAGATCGGCTTCAGCGCTGTTTTCAATGCATCGGCACGCGGGTCGCGAACACGATAGATGCGATGGCCGAAACCCATCAACCGCTCGCCATGATCCAGCGCATGCGACAGCCAGGCCCGAGCATTCTCCGGCTTGCCCACTCCATCAAGCATGTCGAGGACCGGGCCGGGGGCACCACCGTGCAACGGACCCTTGAGGGCGCTGATCGCCGCCAGCACGGAAGAGGTCAGGCCGGCATGGGTCGAGGCGATGACACGCGAAGCGAATGTCGATGCATTGAGGCCATGATCGGAAATCGTCACGAGATAGGCGTCCAGCCCGGCCGTCTGCTCGGCCGTCGGCACACGACCCGCAAGCATGCGCAGGATGTCCGCGGATTGGGACAATGAAGCATCCGGCTTGATCGGCGCATCGCCCTTCTGCAGCCGCAATACGGCCGGCAGGAAGACGGCCGGCGCGGCCATCAGGCTGATAGCGCTGGCAAAATCCTCGCCATCCTCGATCCGTGCCAGCAGAGCCCGTACCGCATCCACCGGCGGCAAAGCGAGCAATACGGCATCGGCCGCATCGACATGAGCGAAGAGGGCAACGCGGGCCGCACCAAGCTGGGTTCTGATGGACGCCGCATCGAAATGTTCATCGAACAGGCCATCGAGCAGCAGCGCCGCGACATCCTCGAAGCGGCTGGTCGCCACCAGATCATCGAGCGACACGCCGCGTATGATCAGCCGGCCGGCCGCGCCATCGACATCGGATAGCTTGGTTTCTGCGGCAATGACATCTTCAAGACCACTTTTCATCACTGTTCTCCTTTGACTATCCACTTAGATCGGGCCTATTTTTATTGACGTCAATCTTGATGCAATTAATCAATATGAGGGAATGATGAGCTGGTTGACGGCGGAGCAGGCGCTGCACCTGCTGGGAACGAAATCACAGACGCTTTACGCCAATGTCAGTCGCGGCCGCATTCGTGCGAAGCCGGACCCGGCGGATACGCGACGCAGCCTCTATTTCGCTGACGATGTGAAGCGGCTGGCAACTCGCCATGCCGGCCGGCGCAAGACCGAGGCGGTCGCCGCCGAGGCCATCCAATGGGGTGATCCGGTATTGCCCTCGGCGCTATCGACGGTTTCGAGCGGGCGGCTTTTCTATCGCGGGCGGGATGCGACGGCTCTTGCCGAGAGTGCGACCCTGGAGGAGATCGCGCTGTTGCTTTGGGACATGAAACGTCCATTGCGGCTGGAGGAGGGCCAACGCACGCCTCCATCCCTGAATGCCGCGTTCTCGGCGCTGGCCGAACGCGCGACAAGCGACTTGCCGTCACTCGGGCGCTCGCTGCCGGCGTTGCAGCGCGAGGCCGAAAGTGTCTTCAGCACCGTCGCCGAGGCACTGGCGCCGGGCGCGTCGGGCTTGCCTCTGCATCAACGTCTCGCCGTTGCATGGGATCGTCCCGACGCAGCGGATCTCATACGCCGCTGTTTTGTGCTGCTTGCGGACCACGAGTTGAATGCCTCGACCTTCACGGCGCGAATCACCGCTTCCGCCGGCGCGACATTATCCGCAGCCACCTTGTCCGGCCTGTCGACACTGACCGGTCCGCTGCACGGCGGTGCCTGGCAGAGCGTGCGCTCGCTGATCGCCCGAGCGGCTGCGATCGGTGCGGAGGAGGCGGTGCGCAGCTACCTGTCGGAAGGGCGGCCTTTGCCGGCTTTCGGTCATCCGCTCTATCCGGATGTCGATGCCCGCGCCGAAACTCTGCTTCATTGCTTCACGCTGCCGCCCTTGTTTGCCAGGGTTCGCGATGTCGGCGAGCAGCTGGTCGGCGAACGCGTCAATGTTGACTTTGCCCTGACGGCGATGGTCCACGCCTATCACCTGCCACAGGATGCGCCATTGATCATCTTTGCGCTCGCCCGCACCGTGGGCTGGCTGGCACATGCGATGGAGCAGGCGACGAGCGGGCGTCTCATTCGGCCGCGTGCGCGCTATGTCGGGCCGCCGGTGCAATAGCGCGCCGCATGGAGGCCACGACGCTTAGCTCACCGCCAGGTGACAAACCGCTTCGATATTATGGCCGTCCGGATCGAGGATGAAAGCCCCGTAGTAATTGGGATGATAGTGAGCGCGGACACCCGGCGCTCCGTTATCCACGCCGCCGGCGACAAGCGCGGCTTGGTGGAACCTATCGACGATTTCCCTGCTTTGGGCAGCAAAGGCGACATGTGCGCCGGTCTGTGGTGTAGCGCGCTGGCCGATCCAGAAGAATGCCTTTGGTCTGATCCCATAGCCCGCAAAGGTCTCGCCTTCGGCATAAAGGCGCTCGATGCCAAGAGGGTGCAATATCGCATCGTAGAACATCCTGGATCGTTCTAGATCAAGGACACCGATCGTCACGTGGTCCAGCATATTAACTCCTGATTGGCAGACACAGACATCATCAACCCTGGCCGATGGCGCCGGCATCGCGAGGCGGGAGATCCGTCCAGCCGATAACCAGCTTGCGGCTGACGATCAGCCGGATCGTTGCCACGGCGACGATACCGACGACGATGTTGGCCGCGATGAAGAGGATCGGGGCGAGCTGTGCGACAGGACCGGTATCTCCGCGCTCGATCAACCGCATTGGAGCGGTCGCGAGCGCGGTGGCACCGAAGGAAAAGGCCCAATATGCCGGGCTGAAGGCTTCCTTCGTGATCCACGGCAGCAGGCGAATCATGATCAGAGCCTGCAGCAGACCGTAGCCGATCATCGCGTGCACAAGAATATCGGTCGGCCCCTGTATAACGCCGATATAGGCGAGCGCACCGACCGCCGGCGGCGCCAACTGGATCCCGAGCGTCGGCCGCAACGGCAGGGGCAGTGCCGGTCCAGTCAACAGACGATGCAGCAGGGCGGATTCGATCGCGAGCCAGGCAAAGAAGCCAGCGCCGAAGAAAAGCTTAGCCCATTCGGGAAAGCCGAGGGCGGCGCCGACGATGGCGGTAACGAAGCTTCCGGCCACGCTCGGCAGATAAAGCACTGCGGTCGTTGTCGCGATATCGCGCTCGCCTTGCCACAGGCCGCCGGTTCGCCAGACCGAGAAGGCAAGGGTATAGGCTGCGCCGATTAGGAAGATAGTTTCGGCGCCGATGCGCGAATAGGGCAACAACCCTGCGGCGACGAGCATGGTCGCCACCCCGACCAGACCGATGAAGCAGCACTGGACAGGATGGGCCACCTCCTTGAAGGCTTCCTCGCGGGCCACCATCCATTTCAACAGGTAGAGCACGATCAGCACCAACCAGACGGCGAGAGTGACAAAGGTCAGCACCTCGCCGATCACGGCCGGCAACTGCCAGATGCGTGCCCCGACGCGCCAGGCATAGGCAAGCCCGGAAAGGCCCAAAACCATGCCGAAGAATGCAGCCGGAACCAACGGCAATTTCAGAGACGCAGCCATATGCCTCCTTTGACGCTTCACGGTGAGCGCCACCTACAGAGAATTAAGCAAAGAACCCCGGAACGCCGCTGAACTTATCAATAGGGGCCGGAGCGCAAAATACAGCTTTCGTCGGAGACGGCAAAGCGCGATCACAGATGCGTGAGGACAGTAAATTTTCTCCGCTGTCTGGCCCACGCATAGCTCGCCCGTCATTTGTTCATTGGAAAATCCTGCGAAATGTCTCTATTGAGTATTCAAAACGATTAAAACCGTCCTAGGAGACTGACATATGCAAATCGGAATGATTGGCCTTGGCCGCATGGGCAACAACATGGTGCAGCGCCTGATGAAGGGCGGCCACAGCGCGGTTGTTTTCGATGCGCGTGCGGAAAGCATCGCGGCGCTCGAGCAGCTTGGCGCCACCGGCAGCAAGTCGCTCGAAGATTTCGTATCGAAGCTCGCCAAGCCCCGCGTCGTTTGGCTGATGCTGCCGGCTGCGATCGTCGATCAGGAGTTGGCGGCAATCGTACCACTGCTCGAGGAAGGCGACATCGTCATTGACGGGGGCAACTCCTATTATCATGACGACATTCGCCGCGCCGAGGAGCTGAAGTCCAAGGGCATTCATTATGCCGACGTTGGCACGAGCGGCGGCGTTTTCGGCCTGCAGCGCGGCTATTGCCTGATGATCGGCGGCGAGAAGGAAACGGTCGAACACCTCTCGCCGATCTTCGCGACCCTTGCACCCGGTGTCGGCGACGTCCTTCCCTCGAAGCAGCGCTCCGAGGAAGCCTCCAGGAACAGCACCGCGGAGCAGGGCTATCTGCATTGCGGCCCGTCCGGCGCCGGCCACTTCGTCAAGATGGTCCATAACGGCATCGAATACGGCCTGATGGCTGCCTATGCCGAAGGCCTGAACGTATTGCGCCACGCCAATGTCGGCAAGCTGGACGCCGAGAAGGACGCGGAAACCGCGCCGATCGCCCATCCGCAATATTATCAGTACGATCTCGATATCGCCGAAATCAGCGAAGTCTGGCGTCGCGGCAGCGTGATCACATCCTGGCTGCTCGACCTCACCGCCGACGCGCTGCATGGCGACGCCGCCTTATCGCAATATGCCGGCCGCGTTTCGGATTCAGGCGAGGGCCGCTGGACGATTTCGGCCGCGATCGACGAAGGTGTGCCGACGCCGGTGCTCAGCGCCGCCCTCTATGGCCGCTTCGCCTCGCGCGGCAATGACGATTACGCCAACAAGGTTCTGTCCGCGATGCGCGCCGGCTTCGGCGGTCATCATGAGAAGCCTGGCAAGTAATCTACGGGTTTACTGAAATATGAGCCGGGTGGGTCAAGCCTCCCGGCTTTTCCTTGCCTGGCTCAACCTAGCAGGTCCGGCCGTAGTACTATGACTGGGCAGGGCGAGCCGACGGCAAGTTCCGGCGCATGCGGCGGGCGAACGACAAGGCAATCGGCGCGCGAAAAGACCTTCATCATCGAAGAATCCTGCCTGGAGAAAGGCTCGACGAGCCAGCCGCCGTCGGCAGTCTTCGTCAGGGTTGCGCGCATATAATCCTGGCGCTGATCGTTCGCCGCAAAGGGGACAGCCGCCTTCGCGACGCCGTCGCGCTTCACCGGCGGCAAGGACGCGAGCTTGCGGATCAAGGGTTCGAGAAACAGCAACCCGCAAACCAGGCTGGAGACGGGATTGCCCGGCAGACCGAGGACATGGGTTTCGCCGAGACTGCCGACCATCAGAGGTTTGCCGGGGCGCATGGCAATGCGCCAGAAATCGAGCTGCATGCCGGCGGCAATCATGGTCGCTTGCACGAGGTCATGATCGCCGACAGAGGCGCCGCCGAGCGTGACGATAATATCGGCCTTCGCGACCCGCGCGCGGCCGATCGCGGCGGTGATTTCATCGCTATCGTCAGGAACAATGCCGAGATCCAGCACATGGGCGCCGGCATTGTGTGCCAGCGCCGCAATGCCGAACGTGTTCGACGCAACGATCTGCGCAGCACCCGGCTCGCTGCCGGGCACCACCAGCTCGTCGCCGGTCGCAAGGATTGCAACCAGAGGCCGGCGATAGACATCCAGCGCCGGATGATTCATGGCGGCGGCAACGGTAAGCCGGGAGAAATCCATCACGGTGCCGGCGGACAGCACGACCTCACCCTCGAGGAAATCCTGGCCACGCGGGCGTATATGCTGCCCCTGGCGGATTGGATAGGTGGTGCGAATGCGATCGCCTTCCAGGCGTCCTGCATCCTCCTGCAGCAGCACCGAATCTGCTCCCGCCGGTACCGGCGCGCCGGTGAAGATGCGTACAGTCTCGCCCTTGCCGACTGTTCCTTCGAAGGCATGGCCAGCGGCAGAAGCGCCGATGATCTGCAGTTCCGAGCCGGGCGTTGCCGCATCCCCGAAACGGAGGGCATAGCCATCCATAGCAGAGGCATCGAAGGGCGGCTGCGTCAGGCGCGCTGCCAGATCCCTGGCCAACACCCTACCGTCCGCCATATCGAGCGGAACGCTTTCGAAACGATGAAGCGGCGTCGCACTGTTCAGCAGGCGCGCTTGTGCTTCGGCAACGGGTAACAGGCTCATGCGTCAGGCCCCCGGATGGCGGAAATCCCCCGATTTGCCGCCGGATTTTTCCAATAGCATTATGCCGCCGATTTCCATGCTTCGGTCGGCGGCCTTGGCCATATCGTAGATCGTCAGGCAAGCGACGGAGACCGCCGTCAGCGCCTCCATCTCGACGCCGGTGCGGCCAGTGAGCTTTGCCGTCGCGGTGACGCGCAGGCCGGGCAGGGCGGCGTCCTCGGCGATATCGACCGCCACCTTCGTCAGCATCAGCGGATGACACAGCGGAATGAGATTGGACGTCTGCTTGGCTGCCATGATGCCGGCGAGCCGCGCCGTACCGATGACATCGCCCTTCTTGGCGTTGCCATCGCGGATCAGCGCCAACGTCTCCGGCTTCATCCTGACATAACCGCCAGCGGTGGCGCTGCGCGCCGTTTCGGCCTTGTCGCCGACATCGACCATATGCGCTTCGCCCGAGGCGTCGATATGGGTGAGGCCCGTTTTCTCGGTGCTCATTTTACTCGGCCGCCAGAACGCCGGTCTCGCCGTTCAGCAGCAGTCGCGTCGCCGCCGTGACATCGTCCTTGCGCATCAGGCTTTCGCCGACGAGGAAAGTGGTGATACCGACGGCTTCGAGGCGCTTGCAATCGGCATGGGTGAAGACACCGCTCTCGCCGACCAACAGGCGACCCTCCGGCACCATGGCCGACAACGCTTCGCTGACCGTGAGGCTGACCTCGAAGGTACGCAGATTGCGGTTGTTGATGCCGATCAGCGGCGAAGACAGCTTCAGCGCCCGTTCCATCTCTTCGGCATCATGAACCTCGACAAGCATGTCCATGCCAAGGCCGAAAGCTTCGTCCTGCAATCGCTGCGCGTCGTCGTCGGAGAGCGAGGCCATGATCAGCAGGATGCAGTCGGCGCCCCAGGCGCGGGCTTCCTGCACCTGATAGGTATCGAACATGAAATCCTTGCGCAGTGCCGGCAAGGAGCAGGCGGCGCGCGCAGCCGTCAGGAATTCGGGAGCGCCCTGGAAGCTCGGCGTATCCGTCAGTACCGAGAGGCAGGCAGCACCACCCGCCTCATAGGCCTTGGCGAGGGCAGGCGGGTCGAAGTCTGGGCGGATCAGTCCTTTCGACGGGCTTGCCTTCTTGATTTCGGCAATCAGACCAAAAACGCCTGCGCTCTGCTTGGCGAGAAGTGCCTTGTGGAAGCCGCGCGGCGCGGACTGACCTGCCTGCATAGCCTTGAGATCGGCAAGGGGAACCTTGGCCTTGGCCGCCGCGATTTCCTCGCGCTTGTAGGCTTCGATCTTCTGAAGGATATCGGTCATGACGTCCTGAACCTATTCTTCCTCGTTGGAGACGGCGATCAGCTTGTCCAGCGCCACCGCGGTCGCGCCGCTGTCGAGCGACTGGGCCGCGAGCTTCATGCCATCATGAAGCGTTTCCGCCTTGCCGGCAATGACAAGCGATGCGGCTGCATTGGCAAGAGCAATGTCGCGATAGGCGTTTTTCGCACCGCTGAGCACATCTCGGAGCGCTGCAGCGTTGGCGATGCCATCGCCGCCCTTGAGGTCGGCAAGATCGGCATGCGCCAGACCGAAATCGGCCGGCGTCAGCTCGAAGGTACGGATCTTGCCGTCTTCAAGTGCTGCGACCGAGGTCGCTCCGGTCGTGGTGATCTCGTCCAAGCCATTGCCGTGCACGACCCAAACGCTTTCGGCATTCAGGTCCCTCAGCACCTCGGCAAGCGGTACGACCCATTGCGGCGCAAAGACGCCGAGCAGCTGACGGCGCGCACCGGCCGGGTTCGACAACGGGCCCAACAGGTTGAAGATCGTGCGCGTGCCCAACTCGACGCGGGACGGGCCGACATGGCGCATCGACGAATGGTGCAATTGCGCGAACATGAAGCCTATGCCGGCTTCGCGAATGCAGCGGGCAATCACCTCGGGACCGATATCGAGCTTGATGCCGAGCACCGACTGCGTGTCGGCCGTGCCGGCCTTGGAGCTCTGCGCACGGTTGCCGTGCTTTGCCACCGGCACGCCTGCGCCGGCGACGATGAATGCCGCCAGCGTCGAGATGTTATAGGTGCCAACGCCATCGCCGCCCGTGCCGACGATATCGATGGCGTCAGCTGGCGCTTCCACCGACAGCATCTTGGCGCGCATCGTGGTGACGGCGCCGACGATCTCGTCGACCGTTTCGCCGCGGACACGCAGCGCCATCAGGAAAGCGCCGATCTGCGACGGTGTCGCTTCGCCCGACATCAGGATCTCGAATGCCTGCCGGGCTTCGTCTCGTGTCAGCGCCTCACGATTGGCGACCTTGGCGAGGAAAGGTTTCAGTTCGGCCATTGGTTATCCATCCTCCCGACCGAGCCTAGCGGGACATCGCCTGCTCGGCGAGGCTCTGATTGACCGTGACGGCGTATTTGGACTGCAGCTGGCTGACCATCTGGTCGAGGATGTCGTCGCCGGCGGCATTGGCGATCTGAGCGATCTGCTGATCGTCATTGCTCAGGGCATCGGTCGTCGGGTTGTCGTTGACATCGGTGACCTTGAGCAGGATCTGCGTCGCGTCATCTGCGCCGACGGCACTGGCGGCCGTATCGACAGGGCCGGAGAAGGCGGCGGCGATGCCGCCACGGCCGAGAACCGGATCATCCGTCGAGCGCATGATGTTGGCCTTGCTTTCCACGGCGATGCCGAGCGGTGCAGCGATATCGGCAAGCGACTTGCCCTTCTGCACCTCCTGCTTCAGCTCGGTTGCCTTGGCGGCAAGCGCGATCTTCTGCTGCGCGGCAGTCCAGTCGGCAACGGCCTTTTCCCGGACGTCGGCGAGCGAACGATCGTGATCGGGTGTGATGCCAAGTATGTCGTACCAGACATAGCCGTCGTTGCCGACCGTCAGCGGCGCGGGATTGCCGCCCTGGTCGGCCTTGAAGACCTCGGAAAGCAGTTGCTGTTTTGCCGGCAGATCCTTGACCTCGTTGCCGGACTGATCGAGGCCGGTCGCATCGATCGAATCGATCGCGACCGTCTTCAGCTTCAGCTGCGTTGCAGCCTCCTGCAGCGAGACGCCGGATCCGCGCAGATCCTCGAACTTGTCATGGACGCTGGTGATTTCATTGGCGGCATTGCTGAGCGCAATCTGCTTGCGGATGTCTTCCTTGACGTCGTCGAAGTTCTTCGCCGTTTCGGCCTTCACGTTGGTGACACGCAGAATGACCGGGCCGAACGAACCGTCGACGACGGGCGTCGTGCCGCCATCCTTGGCGACGGCGAAGGCGGCTTCGGCAATCGTCTTGTCCGGAACCTGATCCTTCGTGAACGTGCCGAGCAGCACGTCGGAAGGCTTCTTGCCCTGATCGGAAACCAGCTGATCGAAGGTCGTGCCGGTCTTCAGCGCGTCGGCGGCCGCAGTGGCCAGATCCTTGTTGGCGAAGGTCAGCTGTTCGATCGTGCGCGTTGCCGGCGTCGTGTAGCTGTCCTTGCGCTTGTCGAACTCGGCGCGCACTTCGTCGTCCGA
Source organism: Rhizobium sp. SG741 (assembly GCF_012275435.1). Lineage (NCBI taxonomy): Bacteria > Pseudomonadati > Pseudomonadota > Alphaproteobacteria > Hyphomicrobiales > Rhizobiaceae > Rhizobium > Rhizobium sp. SG741. The sequence goes on along the minus strand of NZ_JAAZQP010000004.1, from coordinate 295,995 downwards.
CACACTCGCCGCATCGGCGAGATCCTCTGCCTGCAATTTCACATAGGAGAACTTCCGATATTCGGGAGCGCGGTACTTCGACTTCACACCCTCGAACCATTTGGACAACACGTCGTCGGCCGGTGCCTTGACGGGGTCGATGTTGGCGTTGGTGAGCAGCAGGTAATCGATGCTGCGGTGCTCGTCGTGATACTGCTTGACGGCATCGACCAGAACCTTCGGAGCGACGAAGCCGTTCGACACCGCTTCGACGATCTGGCCGCGGACCGCAACCTTACTGCGCTCCTTGATGTAGTCGTCGGGCGAGATGTTGCTGTTGCGCAGAAGCATCTCGAATTTCTGCCGGTCGAAAGCGCCGTTCGGCGCCTTGAAGGCCGGATCGTCGCCGATCAGCTGCGCGAGCTTGTCCTGGGAAAGGCCGAGGCTCATATCGGCGGCAAGCTGATCGAGCGAAGCGCCGGCAACGAGCTGTGCCACGGTTTGCTGTCCGATACCGAAGGCGCGGGCCTGTTCCGGCGTGATCTGCATGCGCAATTGCTGGCTGATGGCCTGAATCTGGCGGCGATAGGCGAGGCGGAATTCATTGGTATCGATGTGCTGGTCGCCGACGGTCACCACGGTATTACTGTTGCCGCCGGTGATGAGCGAACGTTCGACGCCCCATACACCGAAGGCTGCCGCCAGAAGAAGCAACAAGCCCTTGGCAAGCCAGGTCTGGGCGATTTTTCTCAGCACGTCGAACATTGGAAAGCAAACCTCGTCATAAATACGTCTTCGCCCGTAGGCGAAACAATCGAAGTTCCTTAGAACAATCCGAACCGGAATTGAAGAGCCAGAGGGGAAATCACCCGACGAGGCGCCAAGGTGCCGGAACCTTTGACGAGCCGTGACGTTTTAATCAACAAAGAAACACAAGGAGCACACGATGGCAGAGACGAAATCAGCTTCCGCCCAGTCCTCTTCAGCACGAGCGCAGACTGAAACGGCAGTGGAAGATTTGGCGGCACAGGTCGCCGCTCTCCGCGAAGATTTATCGAGGCTGTCGCAGAGCCTTGCTGCCGTCGGGCAAGGAGCGACGTCCGTCGTCGCGGAGGAAGCCCAGGAGATCACAGAGCAGTTACGCGAAAGAGTTCGCGAGGAGCCGATTTTCATGGTCGCTGCCGCAGCCGGCATCGGCTATCTCATCGGTCTTCTCAGTCGCCGCTAGCCTATGCTGAACCCTTAACGGATAGGACAGGCCCCACGCGCCCATCCAGCTTGCGAAACTGCCGAAAAGGCGCGGACGAATCGTCCGCGCCTTTTCGATTTTGGGCATCGATCGGCAGGTGAACCTCGACTTTCATCATCTCTTGCCGGCCCCGCGAAGGGAGTGCGACATCTTTGCGACACCCCCGCGACATCTTCGACCGTCCCTATTTCTTGATCGCCCGCCCTCTTGTATCGCGTGGGCGCTTACTATAGGTGTCGGTAATTATAAGGTTGCTTATGAATAGCAGGCTTCTTATGCCATGAACACACTACCCACCCTCGGCTTTCTCCTCCATGACGTTGCGCGGCTTCTTCGGAAGCGGTTCGAGCAGCGCGCGAAGGATTTGGGACTGACGCGATCGCAATGGCAAACGCTTGCCTATCTCGCGAACAATGAAGGTATCCATCAGGCCGGACTGGCGGAGATGCTGGAGATCGAACCGATCACCCTGGTTCGCATTCTCGACAAGCTTAGCGAGCGCGGTCTGGTGGAGCGCCGGCAACATCCGAGCGATCGGCGGAGCTGGCTCCTTTACATGCGCGAGGAGGCCCGGCCACTGATCGATACCATGCGCAGCATAGGCGACCAAACGCGCAAGGAAGCGCTCGACGGAACCTCGCAGGAGGATAACGAGCGCCTTTATGAGTTGCTCACCCTCATGAAATCGAACCTGCTTCACGTCTGCCGCTCGAAGGCAGCCGACAAAGAGATACAACATGGCTGACGCATCCTCTTCGCTTCGCGTACCCGCAAACGCAAATTCCTCAGAACAGATTCAAGCCCCTGTGGCCGAGGCCCCATCTCCAAACCCGACACCGCCGCCTGCAGCGGTTGCCGCGGCAAGCCCCGTCACGCCTCCCGAAAAGCCGCGCAAGCGCCGCAGCCCGACGCGGCCGATCCTGTTTGCGCTGCTCCCCGTCGCCCTCGTCATCGGTGGCTATTATTACGTCACCGGCGGACAGATCATGTCCACGGACAATGCCTATATCCAGGCCGACATGGTCGGCGTTTCCACCGACGTCTCCGGCACGGTGATATCGGTCGATGTGCATGAGAACGAGGTCGTAAAGAAGGGGCAGGTGCTTTTCCGCCTCAAGCCCGATTCGTTCCGTATCGCGCTCGAAGGCGCGCTGGCGCAGCTCGGCAACGCCAGAAACCAGATCCTGAACCTGCAGGCGAGCTACAAGCAATCCGTGGCCGAGATCGCCCAGGCGCAGGCCGACATTCCCTACTACCAGACGGAGCTCGAGCGTCAGCAGAATTTGATCAACAGTTCGGTTGCCTCCGAGTCGGCCTATGACCAGGCCAAGCACAATCTCGAAGCTGCCCAGCAGAAGGTCTCGGTTGCCCGGGCACAAGCTGCCGCGACCCTCGCACAATTGGGTGGCGATGGCACTGCCGATCTGCCTCCCGAGCAGAACCCGCTCTACCTGCAGGCCAAGGCTGCGGTCGACAATGCGCAGCGCGAGCTCGACGACACTGTGGTAAGGGCGCCTTTCGACGGCGTCACCGCCAATGTTCCCTCGCTGCAGGTCGGCGCCTACCTGACGGCTGCGCAGCAGGGCTTCTCGTTGGTTTCCACCACGCATATGTGGATCAACGCCAGCCCGAAGGAAACCGAGCTGACCTATGTGCGGACCGGCCAGAAAGTCGACATCTCGGTCGACACCTATCCGGGCGTAACCTGGAAGGGCACCGTCGCCAGCATCGCACCGGCATCCGGCTCGAGCTTCTCACTGCTGCCCGCACAGAACACGACAGGCAACTGGGTGAAGGTCGTGCAGCGCATACCGATGATCATCAGCATCGACGATATGGAGGGCAAACCTCCGCTGCGCGTCGGGATGAGCGTCGTCGCCGGCGTCGATACCGGCCATGCCCGCGGCCTGCCGGATTTCGTCAGCAATCTGCTGGGCCATTCCCGCGGTCAGGACCATGAGTAACGCCACCACCGCTCCGCCATCAGCGCCCATCGCCAATCGCGGCGCGATCACCGCCTGCGTCATCCTGGCTGTCATCATGCAGGCGCTGGACACCACCATCGCCAACGTCGCGCTGCCACATATCCAGGGCGATGTCTCCGCCAGCGCCGACCAGATCAACTGGGTGCTGACGTCTTATATCGTCGCAGCAGCGATCATGACGCCGCCCTCCGGCTTCCTGTCTGCAAAGTTCGGCCGCAAGCGCGTGCTGCTGGTGGCGATCGCCGGTTTCGTCGCCGCTTCGGTCCTCTGCGGCCTCTCTGAATCCCTGGCGCAGATCGTCGGGTTCCGCCTGTTGCAGGGCCTATTCGGCGCGGCGCTGGTGCCGCTGTCGCAGGGCATTCTGCTCGATATCTACAATGTCGAGGAGCGCGGCCGCGCCATGGCGCTGTTCGGCGTCTCGGTGATGGTCGGCCCCGTGCTCGGTCCCGTGATCGGCGGCTGGCTGACCGACAATATCAGCTGGCGCTGGGTGTTCTACATCAACGTGCCGATCGGCGCGCTCGCCTTCTTCGGCATCGTCGTCTACGTCACCGAGACCAAGCTGGACACGCTCGCCAAACTCGATTGGTTCGGATTCGGTATGCTCTCGCTCGGTATTGCCGCGCTGCAATTGTTTCTCGATCGTGGCGAGCAGCTCGACTGGTTCTATTCGGGCGAGATCATCGTCGAGGCGCTCGTCTGCGCCTGCGCCTTCTATCTCTTCATCGTGCATATGTTCACGGCTGAGCGAAGTTTCGTGAACCCGAGGCTCTTCCTCGATCAAAACTTTGCCGTCAGCATGCTGTTCATCTTCATCGTCGGCGTGACCTATCTGGCCTCGCTCGCCCTGATGACGCCCTATCTGCAGACGCTGATGGGCTATCCCGTCGTCACCGCCGGTATCGTCATGGGACCGCGCGGCCTCGGCACGATGTTCTGCATGTTCCTTGTGGGACGGCTGATCGGCAAGGTGGATACGCGCTTCTTGCTGTTCATCGGTCTCGCTTTGACCGCGTGGGCCATGTACGAGATGACAGGCTGGACACCGGATGTCTCGCAAGAAACCATCATCTCCGTCGGCTTCGTCCAGGGCGCCGGCCTCGGCTTCCTGTTCGTGCCGTTGACGACGATCGCTTTCGCGACGCTGCCGGCACAGATGCGCGGTGAGGGCACAGGCCTTTACAACCTCTCGCGCAATATCGGCTCCAGCGTCGGCATTTCAGTCGTCTCGATGCTGATCACGGAAAATACGCAGGTCAACCACGCGAACATCGCCGCCTATGTAACGCCGTTCAACCGCCATTTCGATGCGACGGCGGCCCAGGGAATCAGTCCCTTGACAGCTGTGGGACGCGCCACGCTCGACAGCATGATCACCACGCAGGCGACGATCATCGCCTACATCGATGACTTCAAGCTGCTGATGCTGATGTCGATCTGCGCCATACCGCTGCTGGTGCTCCTGCGCAAGCCAAAGGCGCCACCGGCCGTCGATCATAGCGTTGCCATGGAATAAGATAGCCGCGCAGTCTTCCAGTTCGCTGCGTGGCCGCATGGGCCGCCGGGCACCACCCCGGCGGCCTTTTTATTGCAACATCAGGGAAAACGACGACTGACGAAGCGCGAACCCGCCGCGCCGAACCGCCAGGGCGCATCGACATTCCTGGTGATTCCAATGCGTTTGCCGGAAGCGACGGTAACGGGTTCCGCTAAGGAAATAGCGAAAGGCGCCGCATCCAGCGACAGGCCATTCAGGCCGATGTCGATGGCCATCGCCTGCGAGAGCTTTCCCGGCCCGTTGCATAGCGACACGATATCGGCAATGCCGCGCCGCCGTATCATTTCCTCGATGCCGCTCTCCGGCTCCAGCGCCCGAATAAGCACGGCGCTTCCAGTAAGGCAGACGAAGTTCAGACACCAGTGAATGCCATAGGAGCGATAGACATAGACATGGCCGGCCGGACCGAACATCGCCGCATTGCGCGGCGTTGGACCGCGATAGGCGTGGGAAGCCTCGTCATCAGGCCGATAGGCCTCGGTCTCGACGATACGACCTCCGATGCCGGCAACCGTGAACCGCATCCCGATCAGATCGGATGCGACGCCAACGGCATCGCGGCCAAAGAAGGCTGCAAGGGCAGGGCCGGCCAGGGGCTTGGGACCGAGCGACAGAGATTGATCGTCAGAGGTCATGGGCGAGGGCGATGTCCTTCCGGATAGTCGATGCCGAATCTTTCGCACAAGCAACGGCGTCATGGAATCTTTTTCGCGTGGCCGTTGGCCACGGATGCACCGCGGCCCAGTTGACGCTTCGGCCCGAATAGCTGTAAAGCCAGCCAACCACTTTTGCTAGGCGTCGAGCCGTAGCGACAGGAAGAGTGTCCGAGTGGTTTAAGGAACCGGTCTTGAAAACCGGCGTGCGGGAAACCGTACCGTGGGTTCGAATCCCACCTCTTCCGCCAAATCTATGGCCTCCGATCACGGTAGAATGCACTGTCACCTTAATTCCAGCGATAGAATATATTCAGAAATGCTGCGCCGGTGAGGTTCACCAAGGAACGGTTTTCCCCATACGATCGAGGTATTCGAGACCGGGTCTGCCCCGCTTCGTGAGAAGCACCTCCACGATACTGGGAATAGCCTCTTCCATGCTGAGTGGCGCGTTCGGACCGCCCAGTGCCGTGCGGATCCAGCCCGGAGCCATCAGCACCAAGGCGCGCGGCTCGCTCGCGTGGCGCGCGGCGTAGCTTCGCATATACTGGTTCAGCGCCGACTTGCTGCCGCGATAGACTTCAAACCCACCGTTCGTGTTGTTGGCGATGCTGCCCTGTCCTGACGACATGACGCCGATGAGGCCATCTGCGGGGACAAGATCCTGCAGCGCCTCGACGCTACGCATGGGGCCAAGTGCATTCGTGACCATCACGCGGATGAACTCCTCGGTGGATACCTCGGCGATGGTCTCGTTGGGATTCGCATTGGCGGTGCCGGCGTTCACGAACAGGATGTCGAACACCCGGCCCGACAAGCGAGTACGAAGTGCCGCTATCTGCTCCGGTTCGCAGATGTCGACGGTCTCGACCTCGACGCGACCCGGGTTCTCGTCGGCCAGGTCATGCAGCTCAGTTCGGCCTTCGACCGGGCGCGTCGTGCCGACGACGTTCCACCCCTTTTTCAGGAGCTCGGCGGCCATGGCGTGTCCGAGGCCACGCGATGCGCCGATGAGAAGAATCGTGCCTGCGGTGTCGTGTGAAATGGTTGATGACATGGGTGCTATCTTTCGTTGTGCTGTGTCGGCAGCGAATATGAGCGCGCCATCGGATTGACGCCAGACGCACAGGATGCACATTGTTGTTGCATCAGGCGCTATGTTGTGGGCGTCAAGTGATGTAGGTTGCGGTTGTGGACAATCTCGACCTGAACCTGCTTCCGGCGCTCGACGCACTGCTGACCGAGGTTAGCGTGACCGGCGCTGCGCGCCGTCTCGGCCTCAGTCCTTCCGCCATGAGCCGGACCCTCGCACGGCTCCGGTCCGCCACGGGCGACCCGCTGCTTGTGCGCGCTGGGCGCGGACTTGTCCCAACGCCCCGCGCCGCCGAGTTGCGCGATCGAGTTCACGAGCTTGCTCGCGAAGCTCGAGCCGTTCTCAGCCCGCAGGCTGGCCAATTTGAAATCGCCACGCTGGAGCGGACCTTCGCCATTCGCGCCAACGAGGGCTTTATCGCGCTGTTCTCTGCTCCCCTGGTGGCCGCCATTGCCGACGCGGCGCCAAGGGTCCGCCTGCGGTTCGCACCTAAACCTGTCAAGGATGCCGCGCCGCTCCGAGAAGGGCAGATCGATCTTGAAATTGGCGTTCTCGGAGAGTTTGCGCCGGAGGTGCGTACCCACTTCCTCTTCCGCGACAAATTCCTGGGTGTAGTCAGGGATGGGCATCCTTTGCTGAAGGGTCCCGTGACACCCGAGCGCTATGCGGCGTCCAGGCATATCGCGGCGTCGCGAAAGGGGAGTTTTACGGGGCCAGTCGATGATGCCCTGGAGAAACTCGGTCTCAGCCGGGAGGTCATCGCTGTCGTGCCCGGATTCCCGGACGCCTTGCGCATCGCGCGCCAATCTGACCTGGTCGCGCTTGTGCCGCGCTCGTGTCTCGGAAATGGCCTGGTCGGCACCGAACCGTTCAGCCAGGGCTTGGTGAGCTTCGAGCTTCCCGTCGCTACGCCAGAAATCCTAATATCGGCGATGTGGCATCCCCGAATGGATGCCGATCCAGCCCATCGCTGGTTCCGCAATACGGTGGTGGGAGTGTGCCGGAGGGCAGTGCCACTATTTTCATGAAAGTTGACGCTATCCGCTTCTTCGGCGAGGAGATCAGACGACTGCCGGTGAGTCGGTCTCCGCAGGACGAACACCATCATCATCCGTGGTAGGGTAGGGAACAGCGGAGCAATCCATAGGCGTCAGAAAGCTATGGAGCAAGTTAGGTGGCTATAGAGTAGACATAGTGCCATCTTCTTCGTTCGTGGCCCGTCAGTCATCATTGACAAAAACTAAGCTTGTCTTATTGCTAGGGCGCTTCAGTCGGATTTGACCCCTGACCTGGCAAATGTGGCCTAGTCGTCTCCAGCGGCTAGGCCACTTCAATTCCAGCGTTTTGAAACGGCTCAGCGTCGTCTCATCCAATAGGGCGGCCATTCGTCTTTACGAATCTTTTGGTTTCAACGCATGGGCCATCGATACCGAGGCGCTGAAGGTCGGCGACGTCTATCACCACGAAACACTGATGCGCCGCGATACAGTTTCCTGAACTGGGCCTTCGCTTCTTGTCAAAGGCACATCTCTGACGGCCACAATTTGCTCTGATCTGTCCCGATCCGGGACCCTTGATGAAGACAGAGGGAAGACCAGCTGTTCGAGCGGTTTGCCGTCTTGCCCGGTACTTCAGGCAAATCCCATTTTACCGCAGATTAACCATGATCTTCGGTATTTCCCCAGTGCGCTCAATTTGCATCGCAAAATCGACAAACTCTAATCATGATTAAAGTACCGTTAGGTGATTGAGGCGTAGCTGGATACCGGAATGAGGGATGTACCGGTTATAGCAGACCTCCGTCAGAATTATTGAGTAGCGGCGTGGGACAGATGAAATTCGAAAATCGTGCGGTGACATACGCAACGGGTATGCGTTGGTTTGCTCTCTCACTGATGTGCGCAACCATCACTGCCTGTGGAACGTCTCAGAAGGTTGCCTCGACGCGCCAGCACGGCAAGGAATATTTCTCCGAGAAGGAATATGGCGTGAAGGCCAGTCCGCGGGTTGTCGCCAACGGGCCTGTTCCCAAGGGCGGCGGCCGCTTCATGGTCGGCAATCCGTATCAGGTGAAGGGCAAGTGGTACTATCCCAAGGAAGACTACGGCTATAACAAGGTCGGTATCGCTTCCTGGTACGGCTCGGCGTTTCACGGCCGCCTGACCGCCAATGGCGAAGTTTACGACCAACAATCGCTGACCGCTGCGCATCCGACTTTCCCGCTGCCGAGCTATGCGCGCGTCACCAATGTCGAAACCGGTTCCTCCATCATCGTTCGCGTCAACGATCGCGGCCCCTATCATCCCGGCCGCATCATCGATCTTTCCAACAAGACGGCGCAGATGCTCGATCTCCAGCACAGCGGCACCGGCGACGTGCGCGTGCAATATGTCGGCCGCGCCCGCATGGACGGTCACGACGACCCCTATCTGATGGCCTCATACATCCCCAAGGGTTCGCGCCTGCCTAGCATCAATCCCGGCGGCCAGATCGCAACGGGCGTGATGGTTGCCTCAAATGGCAGGATGACCGCCGACCAGCTGCCGGATTCGGATAATCCCGTCCGCGTCGGCCGCCAGCAGCGCAGCTTCGATCGCGCACCGTCGATCGCCCCCATTCCGCGCCAGTCTCCCTATTCGGCCACGGCTTTCGCCGGCTCGACGCCGGACACGGTCTACAACGGCAACAAGCGCAACAATCCGCCGCCGATGACCTGGAACGGCGGCGCGATGCCGTCTGCCGAGCCTTCCGAGCCCGTCATGGTCGTTCTGCCGCTGATCGGACCGATCCCTTACGAACGTCCGGATTTCGCTCCGGGCATGGCAAGCATCAACGATCCGTCGATCGGTTCGATGGTCGCCGCCTATCAGAATGTCCCGGTCAAGACTGTCTATGTCGATCTTGCTTTCGACGCCGTCATGGTTCGCAACGACGGACTGACGCAGGAGTCGATCCTCTCGGCCTATCGCCGCCAGCATCAAGGCACGACGCAGGTTGATTGATCGGCGTCATTGCCTGAATCTTCACCCGTCACTAAAATAAAGGTGCCGGTGGTCGGATTGAGGGGACGGTATGCCAAAGCGCTTGATTCTTTTGTTCCTTTTTCTCCTGGGCATCGGCAATGTGGCAGCCATGGCGCAGCCGGCCGTTCCGGGCGCGTTCGATACGAAAGCCGCCCAGGCATTCATGATCGAGGCCTCTACAGGCACCATTCTCCTTGCGAAAAACGAGGATCAACCGATTTCGCCGGCTTCGCTTGCGAAGCTCATGACTCTGGACGTCGTGTTCGATGCTATTGGGCGAGGGGAGATCTCGCTCGATACGGAATATCCCGTCTCGGAAAATGCCTGGCGAACGGGCGGCGCGCCATCGCGTGCGTCGACGATGTTTGCCGCGCTGAAGTCGCGTGTGCGGGTCGGCGACCTCATTCAGGGCGTCGCCGTGCAGCAGGCCAATGATGGCTGCATCGTTCTGGCGGAAGGGATTTCGGTGAGCGAACGCGAGTTTGCCCGGCGCATGACGTCGCGTGCGCGGGAGCTCGGCATGACGCGGGCTGTCTTTACCAACTCCACCGGTTTGCCTGACGCCAACGACCCCAACGGCGGCGGCAAGGTCTCGCTGCGGGAACTGGTGGCCCTGGCGCAGGATCTCCAGCAGAAGCATCAGGATCTCTACAAATATTTCGGCCAGGCGGATTTCACCTGGAACAAGATCTACCAGCGCAACAAGAACCCGTTGCTGCTGCTCAATATCGGCGTCGATGGCCTTGGGCTGGGCTTTACCGAAGGCGAGGGTTTTTCAATCGTCGCCTCGGTGCAGCGCGACGGCCGCCGGCTGTTCCTGGCGCTTGGCGGCCTGAAGAACGACAAGGAGCGGACAGAAGAGACCCGTCGTGTGCTCGAATGGGGCCTCAGCAATTTCAAGAGCCAGCGCATTTTCGCCGACGGGGAAGTGATCGGCGATGCCAGCGTCTATGGCGGCGCGCAATCGACGGTGGGGCTGCTGGCCAAGACGCCCGTCGATGTCTACGTGCCGGTCGACACGCCTGACCGTCTGTCCGCGCGAATCGTCTACCGCTGGCCGCTGACGGCACCCGTGGCCGGGGACTATGAAGCCGGGACGCTTCGTGTGTTCCTGGGCGCGCGACTGGTGCGCGAATTGCCGCTTTACACAAAGGAATCAGTCGCTCAAGGCACGCTCAGCCGTCGCGCCTTCGATGCCTTCATGGAATTGACCGAATCCCTGCTATTCTCCTGGCTCTGGGACAAGCCGTTGCCGACCTGACGGGTTGCATGGCTCGCGAAATCCCTGTTCACACCCCATATAGAATGGCGGGCGCCGATACATGCACGGTTCCACCCCGGCATGTCTTGGGTTAAACAAGAGACGTATCGCGTGCCGAGCGGACGGCAGGCGAAAAGTGCAGGACATGATCATTGGCTGATGCAAACGGATTATTCGTAAGCTTCGAAGGCGGGGAAGGGGCCGGGAAATCCACCCAGATCCGCCGGTTGGCCGAACGGTTGCGCGAGCTCGGCCATGACGTGCTGGTCACGCGCGAGCCGGGCGGCTCCCCGGGTGCCGAATCCGTCCGCCATGTGCTGCTCTCCGGGGCCGCAGAGATGTTCGGCACGCGCATGGAGGCCATCCTCTTTGCCGCTGCGCGCAACGATCATGTCGAGGAAGTCATTCGCCCGGCGCTGGCGCGCGGCACCATCGTCCTTTGCGATCGTTTCATGGACTCGTCGCGCGTCTATCAGGGCGTAACCGGCAATCTCGAAGCCGATTATATCGAGGCGTTGCAAAGGGTTGCCGTCAATGGCGTTATTCCCGATTGCACGCTGATCCTCGACATTCCCGCCGAGATCGGGCTTGAGCGCGCGCGCAAGCGCGCCTCTGCCGTCACAGCGCCGGATCGCTTCGAAAAGGAAGAGATGCAGACCCATGAGAAACGCCGGGAGGCCTTTCTCGATATCGCCGCGCGCGAACCGGATCGCTGCCACGTCGTCGACGCGCTCCGCTCGGAAGACGAGATTGCAGAGGACATCGCCGCGATCGTCGACAGGCGGCTCGGGCCCGCCGCCAATATCTCTTCTGCGAGATCGGAAGCGGCGCAATGAGCGAGGAACGGCCCGGCGTTCTCGACGGCGCGATCCCTCCACAGGACAATCCCAGGCTCTTCGGCCATGAGGAGGCGGAAGCCTTCCTGGCGCAATCCTATCGCTCCGGCAAGGGTCATCATGCCGTGTTGATCGAGGGACCCGAGGGGATAGGCAAGGCGACGCTCGCCTTTCGTTTCGCCAATCATGTCCTGTCCCATCCCGACCCGGCATCCGCGCCCGAGACGATCGGAGATCCCGATCCGTCCTCGGCCATCAGCCGTCAGATTTCCGGCGGGGCATCCCACAATCTGCTGCATCTCTCCCGTCCCATCGACGACAAGACCGGCAAGGTGAAATCCGCAATCACGGTGGATGAGGTGCGTCGCGCCGGAAAGTTCTTTTCGCAGACCTCCGGCACCGGCAACTGGCGGATCGTCATCATCGATCCAGCCGACGACCTCAACCGCAACGCCGCCAACGCCATCCTGAAAATTCTCGAGGAGCCGCCGAAGCGGGCGCTGTTCCTCGTCCTGTCGCATGCGCCGGGCAGGCTTCTGCCGACGATCCGTTCGCGCTGCCTGCCACTGAAACTAGCGCCGCTCGGAGACGAGGCTTTGCGCTCGGCGCTCGAGAATCTCGGCGTGCCGGCCGGGAAGGGGAGTGAATTGCTCCCGGCGGCCAAGGGCAGCGTCAGCGAGGCGCTCAAGCTGCTGAATTATGGCGGCGGAGACATCATCGATGCCTATCGGCAGGTTCTCTCGGTGGATGGACCGGCGGCCCGCAAGGCGATGCACCGCCTAGCCGATGCGCTTTCGGGCAAGGACAGCGACACGATCTTCGGCTTCTTCATATCCCATATCGGCGATGATATCGCAGATCGCGCAAGGGCCGCCGCACTTGGCGGATATATCGGCACGGCGGAGAGATTGGCCCGTCTCCACTCCGAGACCACCGAACGGCTCAATATCTCGCAGGCCTACAATCTCGATCGCAAGCAGACGCTCATTACAGTCCTCGGTGAACTTAAGCAGCAGCTTTCGGCTTAAGTTAGCTGAGCATAGATGACGCGATAGCTTCCGTCCGCCCGCTCGATGTGCGCAAAACCGAGTTCGCCGAGGTGCATACCGGCGATCAGCAACCTTTCGGAGTTGACGAGATCCAGCAACCTCGACCGTGTGGCCGCAGCGAGATGTGAATCCTGATCGAACGCGATCGACACATCCGGTCGCGGAACCTGAATCTGGGGGAAATGGACAACATCTCCCCAGACCAGCAGATTCCGGTCGCAAGATTCGAGACGATAACCGGTGTGCCCGACCGTGTGGCCCGGCAGCGGCATCGCCGTCACGCCGGGAAGCACCTCACCGGCATCGAAGGTGCGCAGTCTGGCGCGATAGCCGTCGAACGCCTGACGCGCCAGGAAGAAGTTGCCACGGGCGCGACCGGAGGCGCGGCTCAGATTGCCGTCATCCTGCCAGAATGCGATTTCCCGATGGTGGGCAACAAGCTCGGCATTCGGAAAGGCGGCTTCTCCTGAAGCGCTCACCAGCCCTCCGACATGATCGGGATGGGCATGTGTCAACAGGATCGTGTCGATCCCGGAAGGCTGGACGCCGGCCAGCGCGAGATTGGCCTTCAGCCGACCACCCCACTGTTTGAAGCCACCCCCTCCCGCGTCGATCAGGATAGTGCGACCACCGCCACGCACCAGGTAGCAGCTGATGTGGATCGCGGCATGATCCTTCACGCCCGCCTTCTCCTGCATGTGTGAGGCATCTGCCGGGGCGATATTCGAGAGCAGGTCGAGGCTGCCGGCGAGATAGCCATCGCTGATGGCCGTGATTGTTAAGTCGCCGACCTGCTGGCTGGGAATATCTGTCATCGGTTCTCTCTGAGCGTCAGCTCAATTTCGTGCGTAGATGCTCGACGCTGCATAACCAAAGCAACGGATGCGCGCGGTGAGGTCGAGATTGCGCCTGATGGCTTCATCCAGGCCTTCCATGAACCGCTCCATCACCGGCGGCGACCGAAAGGGTTCAAGGCGATATTGGATTTCTGCAAAGACGGGGTGACCTCGCCCATGCCGAACAGCGACATAGATAACATGCACACTGACCAATGCGGCCCGTAGGATGCCCGTGCAGAGTTCGGTGCATTGCTCCGCGAGGGCCGCGAGTGCTCCGTCCGGCGGCATCCTATCTGCGGGGATGAATATCGTGACATTCGGCATCGGCACTTACCGAGGCTTCGCGAAGGCGCCGCCGTTGCCGTTCGTCAACTGCGTCGTCATCGGCTCATAAATGTGGACGTCTTCCGGCAGACGCTCGAGGTCAGGCGTCTTGGTGCGCTCCACCTTGGCGAGCCAGCGGTATTCGGGGAACTTTTCCATAGCGACCGCCTGCATCGCCTGTGGAGCGAGGCCTAACCGGATCAGAGGCTCGGGGCCCTTTGCGCTCAACGCCAGATATTCGCCCTCATCGATTGCTGGCGCCCGCTCGACGCCATCATAAAGGTTTCGGTGCCAGTCAGTGATGTGCTGCTGCCAGCGCGCGAAATTGCCGCCGCCCTTTTTGCGATATTTTTCACCCGTCAGAACATCGAGGCCGTCGATCGAATGAATGGCGAGATAGACGGGGCAGCCGCGGCTCAACGCCTTGAAACGCTGCGAGGTTTGGAAACCGCTCACTGAAATGAGGGCTGGCAGTTTGTCCAGACTATAGAACTCATTCCATTCCGCTTCGCTGTGTGGATCGGCAAAGCTGCATTCTACCGTATAGATCATCGTATCACCTCCGACCGTTGCACCGGCTTCCGATCTTGTTTCTCATTGATATTTGATCATGATAAACTGCCGATCACGGCCAATATATCAACATCGGGTCATGCTTCAGTGATTTAATATCAAGGTAACGGCGGATCGTGTGCCGAGCCATCATGTCAGGAACCACTCATGCGCCGTAAGATTCCAAGCAATTCCGCACTCATGGCGTTCGAGGCATCGGCTCGTCACGGAAGCTTCGCTCGCGCTGCCGACGAATTGGCCCTGACCGAAGGGGCGATCAGCCGCCAGATAGGCCGGCTCGAAGCTTTCCTCGGCGTCACGTTGTTCGAGCGCGTCGGCAATCGCGTTCGGCTTTTGCCCAATGGAGAACGTTATGCAATTCAGGTTCGTGAGTCGCTGGATCGGCTGGAACGTGACAGTCAATATCTGATGGGTGAGCCGAGCGACGGCGGGAGTATCGACATCGCCACCATCCCGACTTTCGCCGCTCGCTGGCTCATCCCCCGTTTGATGCATTTTCGGGAAAAGCACCCGAATATTATCGTGCATCTTGCCGAGCGGATGGAGCCTTTTGTCCTTGCGGGAAGCGGTTTCGACGCTGCGATCCATTTCGAGCATCCTGCGTGGACCGGAATGAGAACACACCGACTGCTGCATGAAACCTTGGTTCCTGTTTGCCATCCGGCGCTTCTCGATCGAGGTGAGGGCAGGGTATCGCTTAATGAACTGCCGCGCCTCCATCGACGCCAAAACCCGGATGCCTGGCAACGCTATGCACAGGAGACAGGGATCGTATTGACCAATCCTACGATCGGTCCCCGTTATGATCTGCATGTCATGCTGATTGAGGCCGCGCTAGCGGGGCTCGGCGTCGCGCTGGTGCCGCGCCTCTATGTTGAAACAGAATTGGCGGAAGGTCGCTTGATTGCGCCTTGGCCTGACGGTCAGTCGATCTCCAAAACCTTCTGCCTCATCCTGCCGGAGCCGATCCGATTGAGTGACGGCCCAATACAGGTTTTTGCAAATTGGCTTCTCATGGAAGCGCGGACGGCAAACCCTGCGATCTGAAGGCGATGGAATTGCCTCAAGGAAAGATAAGCTTCCAGGCGACGATCGTCAGCGTGACGGCGAGAATGATGCGGACGGATCGCTCGTGCAGACGCGGCGCCAGCAGGCTGCCGGCGACGATGCCGGGAATGGACCCGACGAGCAGCGCAAACAGCATGGTCCAGTTGATCTCGCCGATGAACCAGTATCCCATGCCGCCGATCAGGGTCAGCGGCACCGCATGCACGATGTCCGAGCCGACGATCTCGCGGACGTCCGTTTGCGGATAAAGCACCAGCAGCACGGTGACCCCGAGCGCACCGGCGCCGACCGATGTCATCGTGACGAGTATTCCGAGCAGGAGGCCGAGAGTGACGGTCAGCAAGGCGATGGTGCGCGGCGTGAGCGTGCCGCGCTCGCCGCGCCATTTCCGTATGGCATTCAGTATCTGCCCACGGAAGATCAGCATGAGCGCCGTCAGCAACAGAAGACAACCGAGAGACAGGGTGATGGTGTGGGCGACCGCTGGGCTCTCGCGATTGACGCCGGCCATGATCCAGAGCATGGCCAGTGCTGCCGGGACGCTGCCCGAGGCCAATAGGCTGACCACTCTCCAATTGACGCGTCCATGCATGCCGTGGACGGCTGTTCCCGCCGTTTTCGTAATTGCGGCATAGAGCAGGTCGGTGCCAACGGCGGTCGCCGGATGCACGCCGAACAGCAGCACCAGCAACGGTGTCATCAACGACCCGCCGCCAACGCCGGTAATGCCGACCAGCATGCCGACGAAGAAGCCGGAAAGGGAATAGAGTGGTTGAAAGGAAGTGATCAAACTCAAAACCACGGCCCTATAAAGCCGTTGGACAGGCTGCTAAAAAAATCAATGAAATTCACGATGATCTCTGTCCTGCGCTTTGGTTCCTCGAAGGGGTAAAGCCGAGGCGGGACCCTGTCAAGCAAGGCACGCTTCTGGAGTTCCGAATGCTGCGCGCGCGAAACTTGGTGTTTCGCTCCCGGCAAACATGCGCTAAAGCGAGCGGAGCCAAGAATAACAGAGATGCAACCGTAAAAGCGGATCCCTGCCTGACATGACCGAAAAGACCCCGTTCTACATCACCACCGCAATCGCCTATCCCAATGGCAAGCCGCATATCGGCCATGCCTATGAGCTGATTGCCACCGATGCCCTGGCGCGATTCCAGCGCCTGGATGGGCGCGACGTGTTTTTCCTGACGGGTACGGATGAGCATGGCCAGAAGATGCAGCAGACGGCGCGCGCCGAGGGCCTGACGCCGCAGCAGCTCGCCAACCGCAATTCCGACGAATTCCAGGCGATGGGCAAGCTGCTGAATGCGTCCAACGACGACTTCATCCGCACGACCCAGCCGCGGCACCACGAGACCTCTCAGAACATCTGGAACCTGATGGCTGATGCCGGCGACATCTACAAGGATTCCTACGCCGGCTGGTATTCGGTTCGCGACGAAGCCTACTACCAGGAAAACGAAACCGAGCTGCGCGCCGACGGCGTGCGCTACGGGCCTCAGGGCACGCCGGTCGAATGGGTGCAGGAGGAAAGCTATTTCTTCAAGCTCTCCGAATATCAGGACCGGCTGCTGAAGCTCTATGAGGAAAACCCCGACTTCATCGGTCCGGCAGAGCGCCGCAACGAGGTGATTTCCTTTGTAAAATCCGGCCTGAAGGATCTGTCGGTCTCGCGCACCACGTTCGACTGGGGCATCAAGGTGCCAAATGATCCGGCGCACGTCATGTATGTCTGGGTCGATGCGCTGACGAACTACATTACCGCCACCGGCTACATCGAGGACCGCAACAATCCGCGGGCGAAATACTGGCCGGCCGACGTGCACATCATCGGCAAGGACATCATCCGCTTCCACGCCGTCTACTGGCCAGCCTTCCTGATGTCGGCAAAGCTGCCGCTGCCGAAGCGCGTCTATGCCCACGGCTTCCTGCTCAACAAAGGCGAGAAGATGTCGAAGTCGCTCGGCAACGTCGTCGATCCGGTCAACCTCGTAAACCATTTCGGTCTCGACCAGGTGCGCTATTTCTTCCTGCGCGAAGTCTCCTTCGGCCAGGACGGAAGCTATAGCGAAGAGGCAATCGGCACGCGTATCAACTCCGACCTCGCCAACGGCATCGGCAATCTCGCCAGCCGCTCGCTGTCGATGATCGTCAAGAACTGCGACGGGCAGATTCCCGAATGCGGCCCGCTGACCGACGAGGATAAGGCTCTTCTCGCGCAAGCCGACGCGTTGCTGGCCTCGACCCGCGAAGATATGGGCAAGCAGCTCATCCACCGCGCGCTGGCGTCTATTATCGCCGTCGTTTCGGAGACGGACCGCTATTTTGCAAGCCAGGAGCCTTGGGCGCTGAAGAAGACCGACCCGGCTCGCATGGCGACCGTGCTCTATGTCACGGCCGACGTCGTGCGCCAGATCGGCATTCTGCTGCAGCCATTCATGCCGGATTCGGCCGCCAAGCTGCTGGATCTCATCGCCATTCCCTCAGACAAGCGTGATTTCGCAGCGCTCGGCGAGGCAGGCCGCCTCGTTGCGGGAACGCCGCTGGAAGCCCCCAAGCCGGTCTTCCCGCGCTATGTCGCGCCGACCGTCGAATAGGTTTTCCATGCTGATCGATACGCATTGCCACCTGGATTTTGCCGACTTCGAGGCGGAGCGTGACGCGATCGTCTCGCGTGCCCACGAAATGGGCGTCAAGCAGATGGTCACGATCTCGACCAAGGTCCGAAAGCTCGATGGGCTGTTAGCGCTCACCGAGCGCTACCCATCGGTTTTCTGTTCGGTCGGCACGCATCCAAACAGTGCCGATCAGGAACTTGATATCCAGACCGAAGATCTCGTCCGGCTGGCAAACCAGCATGAAAAGATCGTCGCGATCGGCGAGGCCGGGCTCGATTATTTCTACGATACCGTCAAGCCCGAAGACCAGAAGACCGGCTTCCTGCGCCATATCGCGGCTGCCCGCGAAACGCAGCTGCCGCTTGTCATTCACAGCCGCAGCGCCGACGAGGACATGGCCGCGATCCTGACGGAGGAAACAGGGAAGGGGGCCTTTCCGTTCATCCTCCATTGCTTTTCGGCCGGCCCTGCCCTTGCCCGGACGGGCGTCGAGCTTGGCGGCTATATCTCATTCTCCGGTATCCTGACCTTCCCGAAGTCGGAAGAGCTGCGCGACATCGCCAAGACGATCCCGCATGATCGGCTTCTGGTCGAGACCGACGCGCCGTATCTCGCGCCGAAGCGCTGGCGCGGCAAGCGCAACGAACCGTCCTATGTCGTCAACACAGCCGAGGTATTGGCGGAGACGATCGGCGTCAGTATGGACGAGATCGCCGAAATCACCACGGCGAATGCCTTCCGCTGCTTCTCGAAGATGACAAGGGTCTGACAGCGTGACATACCGGCGGCGCTTCACCATATTGGGTTGTTCCTCGTCGCCGGGCGTGCCGCGCATCACCGGCGACTGGGGTGCCTGCGATCCGAAAAACGCGAAGAACCGCCGCACGCGCGCGGCTTTTCTCGTTGAACAAATCGCACCGGATGGCGGCATCACGACCGTCGTCATCGATACGGGTCCGGATTTCCGCGAGCAGATGATCCATGCCGGCGTCAGCTCCGTCGATGCCGTGCTTTATACCCATGCTCATGCCGACCATATTCACGGCATCGACGATCTGCGCGGCTTCTTTCATAATTCCCACGAGCGGATCCCGATCTATGCCGATCCGCCGACCATGGATCGCATTCGCGAGGGCTTCCGCTATTGCCTGGAAACGCCGCCCGGCAGCAGCTATCCGCCGATCGTCCGGCCGGTCCTGATTGAAAGCCTCGACAAGAGCTTCACGATCGAAGGGGCAGGCGGTCCGATCCGCTTCTGGCCGCACAAGCAGCTGCATGGCGATATCCACTCGCTCGGCTTTCGCATCGGCAACCTTGCTTATTGCAGCGATATCAGTGATTTCCCGGCAGAATCCGTTGAAAGAGTTCAAGATCTCGACGTCCTGATCATCGATGCCTTGCAGTATCGGTTTCATCCAAGCCACCTGTCGCTGGAGCAATCGCTCGCCTGGATCGAACGGCTGCGGCCGAAGCATGCTATCTTGACCCATATGCATACGCCGCTCGATTATGAAACCGTGCTGGCGGAAACGCCCGATCATGTCGAGCCGGCCTACGATCAAATGCAGATCGAACTCGACGTGGAGGATGACGATCTATGAGCGAAGACAGCAGGAAGCTTTCGAGCCTGGAACGCGTCGAGCTTGCGGCGCGCAATCTGGGTCTGGATATCTCGATCAAGCGCATGGATCAACCGACGCGGACAGCCGAAGAGGCCGCCAAGGCAGCCGGATGCGCCGTTGGCCAGATCGTCAAGTCACTGGTCTTCGTCAATGCCGATACGCACGGCCTGACATTGCTTCTCGTCTCCGGCGCGCACAACGCCGATACGGCCTATATCGCGGCGACTTACGGGATACGCCTGAAACGCGCCGATATCGACCGCGTTCGCGACGAAACAGGCTTCGCCATCGGCGGCGTCGCGCCGATCGGTCATCTCGTCGAGCTGCCTGTTTTCGTCGATGAAAGCCTCTTGGCCTATGATCAGGTCTGGTGCGCGGCCGGACGGCCAGACAGCATATTTGCCTGCAATCCGAAGCTGCTTGCCGAGAAGATCGCGGCAAAGGTGATCCGCATCAAGGCAAGCTGATGATGCAATAATCGTCACTTGGGTCACGCGCGGATCGCTGTAGCGGTGCATGACAAGGAGGACGCAGTGAGCGACGCTTCAAGCAAGAAGAGAACGGACACGGCATCGAGAGTGATCCGAGCTTCGCCGCACGCGATCTTTCAGGCATTCGTCGATCCGGCTCTGCCTTGATCTCCTGGCTTCCGCCGCAAGGCATGACGGGACAGATCCACGCATTCGACCCTCGTGAAGGCGGAAGCTATCGGCTGGCGCTCACATATAACGCACCGGATCATTCAACACGCGGTAAAACCTCCGAGCACACCGACATCGTTTCCGGGCGGTTCCTGGAAATCGTTCCTGACGTCCGCATCGTCCAGGCAGTGGATTTTCAATCGGACGATCCGGCATTTGCAAGGAAGACCACGACGAGGGACTGAAGTCGACTCTCGGAAACCTTTCTAAGTATCTGTAATAGTTCGAATATTCTACAATTCTCGTAGTTCGCTCAACCGCATTTTAGTTCCATAATCTATCTTATCTGATCTTTCTATGTAGCCTGGTGGGTTCAAGAATGAAGTGCGACTTGCGAATGATTTCAATTGGTTATCACTCGCAAGCAGAAATCAGTTCGCCAAGCTCTGCTTTGGGGCACCCGTAGATACCGTGGCCGTCGTTGCCGTCGGAGCCCAATAGGTGTCTAAAAGGCTTGCCATTTTGTCATCGCGAATCCGTGCGGTCTTCTCGCCCATCACCACACCGACGACGCGGCGGCCGTTCTTCGTCGCAGATGTCACGAGATTGTAGCCGGAAGCATCGGTGTAGCCGGTTTTGATGCCATCAGCGCCGGCATAGCGATACATCAGATTGTTATGGCCGCGTAGTTTCATGCCGCGGAATTTTATGCCGCGCATCGAGAAAAGCTTGAACTCCTCCGGAAAGTCTCGCATCAGCGCGACGCCGAGCGTTGCCAGGTCGCGGGCCGTCGTCACCTGTTCGGGATCGGGCAGGCCGGAGGCGTTCTTGAAGACGGTGTTGCTCATGCCGAGTTGATGCGCCTTTTCGGTCATCATCTTGCCGAAGCTGTCCTCGGAACCGCCGAGCTGCTCCCCGATCGCAACGGCCGCGTCATTGGCCGAGAGGACGACGATGCCTTGGACCGCTTCCCGCACGGTGACCTTGCCACCGACGCCGACCGCCAGTTTGAAGGGCTCCTTGCTTTCGGCATTCTCCGACATGGTCAAATTCTGATCCCACTTCAGGCGGCCGTCATGCAGCGCTTCGAAGGCAAGATAGAGCGTCATCATCTTCGTAAGCGAAGCCGGATAGTTCAGCTCATCCTGGTTCGATGCCTCCAGCGTCTGGCCACTCTGCACATCCACGAGGAAGCTCGCCTGCCCGGCCTCCGCCGTCGAAAGGGTGCCGAGAAAAAATACGGAAGAGATCGCCGTGGCAAGGAGCAAGGAGGTCGTCTTGAACATGAATGTCTGCAGTCTCTGTGATGGGCGGGCCGGACGGAAAGGCGGTCGCCCGGGGGCGTATGAACTGTCGGCTTTCGAAGGCGATAGATCGGGCAAATCTATGGCGGAAAAAAGAGCGGTGCCACAAAAAATGGGTTATCCACCTCGCTCAAATATCGCTGCTGGGCCCCTCCTCCATCGAGCAATCCGCAACATCCTGCTGTTCAGGGTACCCGGCCATCGGCTCTGGCGCCTTGGACCTTCTAGCCCCAGAACCAGGATTTGTTAATTTCGGCACGCGCTTCCGCGGGTGTCACGCCGATATCCCGAAGCTGGTCGTCGGTCAGATCGCGCAGATTGCCTCTTGTCTCTCGCTTTTCGAGATAGGACAAAAGCGCTGCCAGTGCCGGCCGCAGGAATCCTGGTTTTCGCTTGCCTTTGTCCACGCTTGGCATCACTGCCGTCGATCTTTCGATATCAATTGTCATCTGCATATTCCCCAAGCTCGTCTCATCGGACATGGTTTAGGATGCACTGGCGCTTGCTGCGAAGGAAGCTTATGGTCTTAATGCAATCCATAAGGAATCCTTCTGATGTTCAATCTGGATCAGCTTGCCGCCTTCGTCAGCGTCGTCGATCTTGGCAGCTTCACGGCGGCTGCCGACAAGGTCGGGCTGACGCAGCCCGCCGTCAGCCTTCAGGTGAAGCTTCTGGAGCAGCGCCTCGGGGTAAGGCTGATCGAGCGCGTCGGACGGCGGGCGCAGCCGTCGCCGGCCGGACTTGAGCTGCTTCCCCAAGCGCGCCGTATCATCGAAGCCTGCACCATGGCAGAAGAGGCGATGACGCCTTTTCGCGACGGATCGGTCGGCCGCGTGCGTATCGGCAGCGGCGGTACGGCATCGATCCATCTGCTACCCCGCGCCATCGCCATAGCGAAGCAGCGCATGCCTGATCTCGAAATCATCGTCCGTATCGGCAATATTGACGAGATTCTGCGCGATCTCGAAGCCAATGCGCTGGACCTCGCGGTGGTGGCCCTGCCCGCCGCCGGCCGTTCGCTTGAGGTCGAACCGTTCCATGATGACGAGCTTTTAGCCGTAGGGCCGAAGGGAAGCGTCATACCGGAAGGCGGACCGGATGCGGACTTCATGAAAGACAAGACGCTACTGCTTTACGAAGGCGGAAACACCCGTCGCGTCACGAACGAATGGTTCGCGGCGGCTGGGGTTCGCCCGGAGCCAGCCATGGAGTTTGGAAGCGTCGAGGCCATCAAGGAACTGATCGCCGCCGGCCTCGGGTGGTCCATCCTCCCGGATATGGCGCTGAGGCGCGACAAGTCCGACCTGCTGGTGACCTCGCCGCTCAGACCGAGGCTCGTTCGGCAACTCGGCATAGTGTTGCGCCGGGATAAGCATCTCACAAAGGGTCTTCGTGAAATCATCAAATCCCTTCGCGAACTCCGAAGCAGTCGGGAACACGAAGCCTAATCTCGATCGAAAAACACCCCTTCGAGCTCCCCGCCTCCACGGTTATTCCAGGCGGTTGCGCCGCTCGATCTCGTCGTCGGACGGATCCGGCAAGGCGAACGAGCCCGTCTTGACCGGGCCGTCCGGCTTATAAGTCGCCATGATGACACCGGTCGGAGAGATTTGGCTGCGCAGGAGCTTCATTGCTGTGGGAACCGCGCCGTCGCCGAACAGTTTCTTGCCGCCGCCAAGCACAAGCGGAAAGGTCAGCAGGCTGTATTCGTCGATCAGCCCGTTGCGAAGCAGAGTCTGGATGAGGTTGCTGCTGCCCTGGATCAGCAGATCCGGCCCCTCGCCCGCCTTCAATTGCTTGATCGCTGCGACGACGTCGCTGCCGAGCGATCGGCTGTTGTTCCAATCCAGTTTGCCGCTTCCGCGCGTCGCGACATATTTGGTGATCCTGTTGAATTGCTTGGCGATGGGATCATCGTCGCCGACATGCGGCCAATGGGCGGCGAAGATATCGTAGGTCTTGCGTCCGAGCAGTAGGTCGAACGGCTTTTCAAAAACCTCGAAAAGCGCCTTGCCGGTCGCTTCGTCGAAATAATGAAATGTCCAGCCGCCATGCTCGAAACCGCCGGACGGATCCTCCTGTGGACCGCCGGGTGCCTGCATGACGCCGTCAAGGCTGATGAATGTCGCTGCTATGACCTTGCGCATGATGTCCTCCGTGCTTTTGGGGTCGTGCCCAAAGGACGTGTCGCCGATTACCGCTCCGACAACACCTCGAAAAAATTTTCGAACACGCAATCTAACGTTCGCGCGGTACTTGTGACCAATTGACTCTTGAACGTCGCCACGGAATCGGCAAAATTCATCCTATCAATAGTTCCCCTGAGATACGAACCCGACTCTGGGACCGCCTCGTTCGAAAATACCTGGATAAAAGCGTGAGCAGCGATTCATCAAGAAGCGCCGCGAAGTCCTTGGCTTCGCGTGCGCATGTCAATGCGGCCGGTTGGGGGCAAGGTCTCTCGACGATCGTGCGGATCACCCATATGACACTGCGCCATCCATGGCAGACAAGCTTCGCCATTGGGGCAACTTTTGTAGCTGCAACGTTACAGTTGATGATACCGCGCCTGCTTGGCCACGCGGTCGACCAGACGCAGACGGCGGTCGCCGGTGGCGCTGCGGGCCAAATTGCCGAGAATGCACTCCTGACGACCGCCCTGCTCCTGCTCACGGTCAGCATCCTGCGCGGCCTGTTCACGATGGTGCAGAACTACTACAGCGAGGCGGTCGGTCATCACATGGGCTACGAGCTCAGGCTCGCCTGCTACGAAAAGATCCAGCAGCTCTCCTTCAGCTTCCACGACAAGATGCATTCCGGCGATCTCATCACCGTCGGACTGCTCGATCTGGAAGGCGTGCGCATGTATTTCTCCACCGCGCTCGTGCGCATGCTGCTGCTGAGCATGCTGATCGGCGTCGGCGCCTACATACTGCTGTCGACGGATGTCGTGCTCGGCCTGCTTGCCTTGAGCTTCGTGCCCTTCGTGGCCTGGCGCTCGTCTGTCACGCAGCTGAGACTGCGCTCGACATGGCTCGACCTGCAGGAACGCCTCTCGGTACTCACACGCGTGATGGAAGAAAATCTTGGCGGCATCCGCGTTGTGCGCGCCTTTGCTGCGCAGGCGCATGAGATCCTGAAATTCGACCGGGCATCGCATAGTGCGCTGACCCTCGCCCATCGGCGTGTCGGCATCCGCGTCATCAACACCAGCGCGATGAACCTCTCTTTCTTCATCGCCATGGGTCTCGTGCTCTGGATGGGCGGTCTCAAGGTGATCGCGGGCCAGATCAGCGTCGGCACCCTCGCCTCCTTCCTGACCTTCATGACCATCCTGCAGATGCCGGTGCGCCAGCTCGGGCTGATGGTCAATGCCTTCGCCCGCGCCTCGACCTGCGGCTCGCGCCTCTTTGCGCTGCTCGATCTCGATATCGCCATCAAGGACGCACCGGACGCAAAGCCGCTTGCGGTAACGGAAGGTGTGCTGCGCTTCGAGAATGTCGGTTTCAGCTATCCGGGTCCGGAAAAGCGGCCGGTGCTGAAGAATATCAGTTTCGAGGCAAGGCGCGGCGAAACGATCGGCATCGTCGGCCCGCCCGGCAGCGGCAAATCCACCATCGCCCATCTCATCCCGCGTTTCTACGACATCACCTCCGGCCGGATCACGATCGACGGCCAGGATATCCGCAAGGCGACGCTGCAATCCTTACGACAGAACGTTGCCGTCGTGCAGCAGGATTCCTTCCTGTTCACGACGAGCATCGAGAACAATATCGCCTATGGCGACCCCTGGGCGAAAGAAGGCCGGATTGAGCGTGCCGCCGAGTCGGCCCAACTACACAATTATATTCTCGGCCTGCCTGCCGGCTACACCACTGTCGTCGGCGAGCGCGGCGTGTCGCTCTCCGGCGGCCAGCGCCAGCGCCTGACGATCGCACGCACGCTGATGCTGAAACCGGCTGTCATGGTGTTCGACGACTCGACGGCCGCGATCGACGCGGCGACGGAGCAGCGCATCCGCAGCGCCATGAAACGCTTTGCCCGCGATCGGGTAACGCTGGTGGTGGCGCACAGGCTGAGTTCACTGATGCACGCCGACCAGATCCTGTTCATCGAGAACGGCGAGATCGTCGAGCGCGGAACCCATGAGCAACTGTTGGCCGCGGGAGGGCGGTACAAGGCGCTTTACGATCTGCAGGTTCGCCCGGAGGACGATGTCGTCAAGACATCCGGCGGCAGGCTCGCAAGAGCGAAAGGGGAGGTCTGACAATGTCGGAAACTATCGAAACCGAGCGCAACGACGTGCGCGAGGATGGACGTCGCCCTCCCCGCGCCGTGGTCGGCTCGCATCGCGTCGAAGAGGAAATCTTCGGCAAGGTCTTCGACACCAAGATCATTCGCCGCATCTGGGCCTTCGTCAGCCCCTATCGCCGCCAGATCTACATTTCCGTGATTGCCGTGCTGCTGTTCACGGCGTCGCAGATCGTCATACCGCTTGTCATACGCCACGCGATCGACAATGCGATGGCGCCGGGTGCCATCGATTATTCGGCGTTGTGGCTGGCGCTGGCGATCTTTGCGGTGGCGATCATCGTCAATTATGGTGCGAGCTACGTGCAGGAGACATATGTCGGCCAGGTCGCCGAAGAAGTGCTGTTCGACATACGCCGCGCGATGTTCGCGCATCTCCAGTACGTATCGCTCTCCTTCATGGACAAGACCGAGGTCGGCCGGCTGATGTCGCGCCTGCAAGGCGACGTCAACTCCATGCAGGAATTCCTTGAAACTTCCGTGCTTTCGGTCGGCGACATCGCCCTGCTCTTCGGTATCGTCATCGTCATGCTGTCGCTCGATTTCCGGCTCGGCCTGCTGACGCTGTCCGTCATGCCGATCCTCTTCATCGTGCGGCTTTTCTGGCTGCCAAAGGCGCGCGTCGCCTTCATGAATGCGCACGAGACCAACTCCGTTACCAACGGCGCCCTGGCGGAGGCGATCCATGGCGTGCGCGCCGTGCAGGGCATGCATCGGCAAGGGGTCAACTTCTCGCTTTTCGACGACAAGGCGCATACCAATCTCAATGCGCATCTGACCGCGGCGCGCTATGCCCAGATCATGGTGCCGATCGTCGACACGCTGACCGGCATGGCGATGGCGATCGTTATTATCGTCGGCGGCTCGATGGTTCTGAACCACAGGCTCGATGTCGGCATCATGGTCGCCTTCCTGTTCTATATTCAGCGCTTCTTCGACCCAATCCGTTCGCTGACCATGCAATATTCGGTCATGCAACGCGCCATGGCTTCCGGCCAGCGCTTGACCGAAGTGCTCGACGTTCCGATCGACATCAAGGACGCTCCGGATGCCAAGGAACTTTCGCGCGACATGGACGGCTCGGTCGAGTTCCGTGATGTTGTCTTCGGCTACAATGCCGAGCATCCGGTGCTGAAGAACGTCAGCTTCAAGGTCAATCCCGGAGAGACCGTGGCGCTGATCGGTCCCACAGGCTCGGGCAAGTCCAGTTCCATGGCGCTTATCCATCGCTTCTATGATGTGCAGCAGGGCCAGGTGTTGGTCGGCGGTCACGACGTGCGGTCCCTCACTCAGGATTCGCTTGGCCGACAGGTCGCCATGGTGCTGCAGGAACCTTTCCTCTTCACCGGTTCGGTGTTGGAGAACATTCGCTACAACAAGGCGGACGCGACACGCGAAGAGGCCATCGAGGCCGCCAAGGCTGTCGGCGCACATGAATTCATCGTGCGGCTGCCGGAAGGTTACGACACCATTCTCGGCGAACGCGGCGGCGGGCTTTCGCTCGGGCAGCGCCAGCTCGTCAGCTTCGCGCGCGCCCTTGTCGCGGACGCCAAGATTCTGGTGCTCGACGAAGCGACGGCGAATATCGACAGCTACACCGAAATGCTGATCCAGAAAGCGCTGGTCAAGCTGCTCGAAGGCCGCACCGGCCTCGTCATCGCCCACCGGCTTGCCACCATCCGCGAGGCTGACCGCATCATCGTGCTGCAAAATGGGCAGTTGATCGAAAGCGGTAACCACAACCAGCTCATGGCCAACGGCAAGCTCTATTCGAAGCTCTACAACCTCAACTACGCCTCCTTCGACGATATTCCGGAGGACGAGGTGACGGCTTCGGTGCCTGCTGAGTCGCAGACCTAGGAGTCCGCCTCATCTCGTTCATTCGACCCATTGCGCTCGCGAGGATCCCGGCGCAAACGGGTCGCCGAAGTACTGGGTCTCGCGGGCCACTTTGCCGTCCCGGAATTCCATTATGCTCACCGAGTAGGATGGACTGTTGTCATAGGTAAGGATGAATTCCGTAATCCAGAGGTCCCCCGCACCAACAATACGCCGCACGCTGAAGCGCTTGGCGTTGGGTTGCGCGATGCGAGAGGCTTGAATGTTGTTCCGCCCCCTGATGCGTTCGCCCGATTGCGGATACTCGAGCAGTGCATTCTCCTGATATATATCGTGCTCGACATCGAACTCATTTGCGTCCGAGGCGGCCCAGTGCCGATTGAGCGCCTCTCGAATCTCATTCTCATCCATCTTTGCTATCCCAGATTGCCGATCCTTGAAGCCCGGAAACGCCGTGCTGCGATTGTCTTGTGAGACCTGACAATTTCAAAAGTGGACTTGGATCACAGTGTCGTTCTGATCGACGTTCCACTCCCAAGCGCTCCCGCCACTCGACGGATCGATCGGTGTCGCGATATCAATTGGAATTGAAAGGCCGCGCCATTTTGTTGGAGCGCCTATCGAAGTTCCGGAATTGGACCTATATCACTTTTTATCCCATGTTGCGCGTCGCCTTCCCACTATGAATGTGGTCACGGCTCGCATCTGCTTCATTTCGGAGTTGGCTATGGAGGACATAATCAACAATGACCGACAATATCCTGGTTCTCTATGGCTCCTACCGGTCGGATCGCCTCGGCATCCGTCTCGCGAATTATATCGTAACCAGCCTTCGTCAGCGTGGAAACAATGCGGAACTGATCGACGCGAAGGATGTTGGACTGCCGATGCTCGATCGAATGTATAAGGAATACCCCAAAGGTTCTGCTCCCCCCGAAATGGAGCGGCTTGCCGCAAAAATTCGGAGCGCCGATGCTTTTGTTTTCGTCACAGGCGAATACAACTGGGGCATGCAACCCGGTCTAAAAAACCTGACTGATCATTACCTTGAGGAGTGGTTTTGGCGGCCGGCCGCAATTGTCAGTTACTCCGGCGGCCGCCTTTCCGGCGCACATGCGGCGGTCCCCTGGCATGGCACTCTTTCCGAGATGGGAATGGTCGTCATCTCAAGCACCCTTGCCGTCGCCAGTATCTCGACAGCATTGGACGCTGACAATAAACCTTTCGGGAGCGGAGGCGATGCCCTTGCGAGAGCTTTTCCCCGTTTTGCCGACGACCTCTCCTGGTGGACCGAGGCAGTAAAACGACAGCGCGCGCACAAGGCGCCTCCGTACTGAGAACTCGGGGCTCCCTTTTGCGGGTAGCACGCCGAGTATCTCACCTTCATCGCCGACGCTTTACCGCAGAGCTGCCTTGTTGAAACGACCGCAAAACGGATTCCGGATCGCTTCCTTTTATTTTTAAATGCCCTGACGCAAATTCCGGTGGACGCTTGTCACTCGCAGTAACTTGCATGATGATAGCTACTTATGCTATTCGCCTTGCCATGCAGAGAACAAGCTTCAGCACCTTCAAATGTCCGGCCGCGCGTGCGCTTGAGAGCGTTGGTGACTGGTGGAGCATCCTCATCCTGCGGGACGCGTTTCAGGGGCTGAGCCGGTTCGACGAATTCCAGAGAAATCTCGGCGTCGCGCCGAACATCCTCACGCGGCGGCTCAAGCACTTGACCGATGAAGGCCTGTTCGAGCGGCGTCTCTACAATGAGCGACCGCCACGCTACGAATATGTACTGACCGCTAGGGGGCGCGACTTCTTTCCGGTTCTGATGGCGCTTTTCACCTGGGGCAATCAGTATCTGCCGGCCGAGGAAGTCGCCATGCGGCTCGCCGATGCCGACACGGGCGAGGATCGGGATCCCCTTCTCATCGACAGGGTAACCGGCCGCGCATTTCATCCCGAAGACACGATATTGGTGCCCGGGCCGGCCGCCGATGACGCCGTTCATGAGCGCATCGCCCAGATGAAAGCATGGTTTTTAGGCTTCGACGCCTGATTAAATAGGAGCAAGACATGGATCGTATCGTCGTAACCGGCATGGGCCTGGTTTCCCCTCTTGGCGTCGGCGTCAATGCGAGTTGGAAGCGGCTGATTGCGGGTCGCTCCGGTCTGAGGCTGCTGCCCGAGGAGATGGTCGGCGATCTCGCCGCCAAGGTCGGCGGCATCGTTCCGAGCATCGATGAGGACCCGGAAGCAGGATTCGATGTCGACCGCTACGTGCCGATCAAGGACCAGAAGAAGATGGATCGCTTCATCCTCTTTGCCATGGCGGCCGCTGAGGAAGCGATCCTTCAGGCCGGCTGGCAGCCGACGGAGCTTCTCGATCTGGAGCGTACCGCCACGATCATAGCGTCGGGGGTCGGCGGTTTTCCGGCCATCGCCGATGCAGTGCGCACGGCCGAAACGCGTGGGGTCCGGCGGCTGTCGCCCTTCACCATCCCGTCCTTCCTCGTCAATCTCGCCGCCGGCCAGGTCAGCATCCGTTATGGATATAAGGGGCCGCTCGGCGCGCCGGTCACGGCCTGCGCGGCAAGCGTCCAGGCAATCGGCGATGCGGCTCGGCTGATCCGCTCCGGCGAGGCCGATGTTGCCATTTGCGGAGGCGCCGAAGCCTGCATCGATAAGGTCAGCCTCGGCGGCTTCGCTGCAGCAAGAGCCCTTTCCACCGGCTTCAGCAACCGGCCGGAGGAAGCCTCTCGCCCGTTCGACAGCGCGCGTGACGGTTTCGTCATGGGTGAAGGCGCCGGCATGCTTGTCATCGAGACACTGGAACACGCGCTTGCCCGCGGCGCCACGCCGCTTGCCGAACTCGTCGGTTACGGCACTGCCGCCGACGCCTACCACATGACCGCGGGGCCGGAAGACGGCGATGGCGCGCGCCGGGCGATGCTCGCGGCTCTTTCGCAGGCACGGATTTCGCCTGCCGAGGTCAAGCATCTCAATGCGCATGCGACGTCGACGCCGGTGGGCGACCATGGCGAGATGGAGGCTATCAAGACGGTCTTCGGCCGCAACGGCGCAATTGCGGTCAGCGGTACCAAGGCGGCGACCGGCCATCTGCTAGGAGCCGCCGGCGGCATGGAAGCGATCTTCACCATCATGGCGCTGCGCGAGCAGATCGCCCCGCCGACGCGCAACCTGCAGGAACCGGATCCGTCGGCCGAAGGCATCGATTTGGTCGGCACGACCGCCCGACCGATGGCCATGGACTATGCCATTTCCAATGGCTTTGGCTTCGGTGGCGTCAATGCCAGCGCGCTGTTCCGCCGCTGGCAATAGCCGCTTTCGCGAAGGCGGGAAGCGCGCTATTCTGGCTGTGACATAGCCGGAGATCGCCCATGCGTGTATTTCCCGTAGCCGCCATGCTCTGCCTCATCCTCGCGTCGACAGCGCGCGCGGAAGACCCGGTGCAGACCGCCCAGAGCCTGATCCAGGAACAGATAGGCGCTTTCCTGCATAACGATGCAACCGCCGCCTATTCCTTCGCAGCGCCGGGCATCAAGGCGCTGTTTCCCGACAAGGATACTTTTTTTGCCATGGTGAAAAAGGCCTACCAGCCGGTCTATCACCCCGGCAACTACGCATTCGGGAAAAGCCGCGCGATCGATAACGGCGCCGTCGTCTATCAGGAAGTGCTGATCACAGGCACCGACGGCAAAGACTGGACGGCGATCTACCAGATAACCCGACAGCCTGATGGTGCCTACAAGATCAATGGCGTGCAAATCCTGCCGAATGCGACGAGCGAAGGTATTTGAAGGGAAATGGTGCCGTGGAGGGCGGCGCGTCCATCACGGAAGACAGTACGCGCCGCTAAAAGGCATTGGCTAGAGCATTTTCAGGAAAAGTGCGAAGCGATTTTCCGTCTGGAATGCGTAAAGAAACAAAAAGATAGAGCGTTTTCGCGATTCGAAGAAAAGCGAAAACGCTCTAGCCTCTGATTCTCAGAGAGTTGCCGGAAAAGCTGCCGCTGTCGAAATTCGGGCGCGGCTGCGGAACGGCTATGGTGGAGGTCGGTACCGGAGTGGCGACTGCATTTGCATCTGTGACAGGCGCCGAAATCGACATGGAAGTCGGAGCCGGTGTTGGAATGGGAACTTCAGCCGGAACCAGCGTAGTCGTTGTCGGCAAATTGACAGTCGGGTTTGATACCGGCGTAAAGGTGGCGACGGAAGGTGCTGGCTGCATCGGTTGCGTCTCCGGCAGAACGAACGGAGATTGCGTCGCCGACATGCCCTGCCCGGACACGTAGTTCATCGCAACTTCATAGGCCGGAAGCGGTGCGGGGGTCTGCAGTTCCCCGTCGCGACCGCGCTTCTCGTAGAAGGCGTTTCCACCAGCTATGGCAACATAGTGCATGTTATCATAGGGAAATCTCAGACCCTGGGTATGGAAGAACATCGCGTCCTTCACGCCAGGATGTCGCTCTCCTCGCAGAATAGCAGTCGCTGCAAGATCAAGGTCCGGCTGTGCCTGGGCTTTGACTTCCTTGACCATCACTCCGGGCGCGAACTGTCTTTCCTGAGCTACGATACCGCAGATCGTATTCGGATAGGCGCCGGACGTCAGTCTGTTCATCACGACTGTCCCGACTGCCATATATCCATCATGGTCGGAATGTTCCGACTCGAAATACATTGCTCGCTCGAGACAGTCTCTGTCCTTTGCGGTGTAATTATATGTAACTTTCGCTGGACGAATGGGTTTCGTCGAACTGCGGGAGCTCGGTGCTGCCTTCTGCGTCGTCGTGCAGCTCGTGGCTGCCAGACCGACAAGCAATAGTCCCGAAAGACATGCCCCCAATTTGCGTTGCGCCCTCAACGGCAAGTGCCTCCTAGTTTCAGTAGAACAGCCCTTATCGACAAAGAGAATGCGTTGTAGCCGGATTTCTTCAAAATTCCAAGCGTTACGCAATCAAATTAGCCAGTGATGCTTATCATTGGCGGAAGGACCGTTTATTCCGATTCGCTATTTTTTCCCAATACTTTCCTATCGCAAAGCCGTCACGAGCTCTGCTGGAGCTCCGGGTGCATCCCTGGCGTCATGCCCCCGATCGGCTCGAAACGATATCAATTAATGATAGCAATCAATTGATAATAAATGATTTACCATGCAGGTTCACTTGCTGCGCCAGCCGACCTCGATGAGAATTTTTCCGGGCGCGAAGCAATAGAACGACCAACCGCCACGCATCGCGGCAGGCGGTTGTCCCATCTCGCAGCCAGCCGCCTTCGCCCGCTCGTATTGTGCATCGACAGCCTCGCGAGACGGGAGCATGAAGCCGATATGATAGGTGTTGCGACCGACCGATACGGTATCGGCTCCGCCGAATTTCTCGATTGGTCGGCTGATGACCAGCTCAAGCCCGGCATCGTCGCGCAGGATCGCGAGACCGTTTGCGCCACGTGTTTCGACCTCGGTCAGGCCGAACGCGGAGACAAGAACATCCCGGGTCGCGGCGACATCGGGAACGTGCAGATCTAGATGATTCAGTCGCATGACAGCTCCAAAAGGCTTTCCCGCGGAGACATGTCGGTCGAAACGGCCCACGCCAACGCGGGACACTCGGCCACAATGGCCAAGTTCCGCGTCGTGGGTTCTCACGCCGATGGCGTGGAGCAGAGCTTCCGGGTGGAAGGGGTCGGGCTTACCGAGACCGACCCTGCCTTTTTCGACAAGCGTCGAATAGCGCGAAATCGTGACGGGAGCAAGCGTACGCCAATGCCTCCGATATTCACGGCTTACACCGGCTCGAGATCGCCCCTCGCCCAATTTTCCTGAGTCTCCGCCATGAAATCGGCAAAGCGGTCTTCGGCGATTGCCTGGCGAATGCCCTGCATCAGCTCCTGATAATAGGCAAGATTGTGCCAGGAGAGCAGCATGCCACCGAGCGCCTCGTTGGCGCGGACGAGGTGGTGCAGATAGGCGCGGGAGTAGTCACGCGAGGCCGGGCAGTTGGACTGCTCGTCGAGCGGGCGCATGTCCTCGGCGTGGCGTGCATTGCGGATATTGACCTTGCCGCGGCGGGTGAAGGCGAGACCATGCCGGCCGGAGCGGGTCGGCATGACGCAATCGAACATGTCGATACCGCGCGCAACCGATTTCAGGATGTCGTCCGGCGTGCCGACGCCCATCAGATAGCGCGGCTTTTCGGTCGGCAGCTCGGGCAGCGTGATCTCAAGCATGCGCAGCATGACCTCCTGCGGCTCGCCGACGGCAAGGCCGCCGACGGCGTAGCCCTTCAGATCCAATCCGCTCAACGCTTGCGCGGAACGGACACGCAGATCGGGGATATCGCCGCCCTGCACGATGCCGAACATCGCCTTGCCCGGCTGGTCGCCGAAGGCCGCCTTGCAGCGATCCGCCCAGCGCAAGGACATCTCCATGGCGCGCTCGATCTCCTTCGGCGTCGAAGGCAGGGCCACGCATTCGTCGAGCTGCATCTGGATATCGGAACCGAGCAGTCCCTGAATCTCGATCGAGCGCTCAGGGGACATATGATGCAGGCTGCCGTCGACATGGGACTTGAAGGTGACGCCCTTCTCGTCGAGCTTGCGCAAGCCCGACAGCGACATCACCTGGAAGCCGCCGGAATCGGTCAGGATCGGATGTTTCCAGCGGATCAGTTCGTGCAGGCCACCGAGACGCGCGACGCGTTCGGCGGTCGGGCGCAGCATCAAGTGGTAGGTATTTCCGAGGATGATGTCGGCGCCGGTTTCTCGCACCTGGTCGAGATACATCGCCTTGACCGTGCCGACCGTACCAACAGGCATGAAGGCCGGCGTGCGGATCGTGCCGCGCGGCATGGACACTTCGCCGAGGCGGGCACCGCCATCGGTCTTTTTCAATTGGAATTGAAAGCTCTCGCTCATCTCGTCCTAGTCTTTCCGGTAGAGCAGGCTGCCATCGCCATAGGAATAGAAGCGATAGCCCGTCTCGATAGCATGGGTATAGGCCGCGCGCATCGTATCGAGGCCGGCGAAGGCCGATACGAGCATGAACAGCGTCGAGCGCGGCAGGTGAAAATTGGTCATCAGCATGTCGACGGCCTTGAAGCGGTAGCCGGGCGTGATGAAGATACCGGTGGGACCCTGCCAGGGCTGGATGGTGCCGTCGTCATCGGCAGCACTTTCGATCAATCGCAGCGACGTCGTCCCGACGCAGATGATGCGTCCGCCCCTCGCCTTCACGGCATTGAGCTTGCCCGCTGTCCCGGCGTCGACATAGCCGATCTCGAAATGCATCTTGTGGTCGTCGGTATCGTCGGCCTTGACCGGCAGAAACGTGCCGGCACCAACATGCAGTGTCACGAAATGCCGTTCGACACCCATGGCGTCGAGCGCTGCAAACAGCGCCGGGGTGAAATGGAGGCCGGCTGTGGGCGCTGCGACAGCGCCCTCTTCCCGGGCATAGATCGTCTGGTAATCGGCGCGATCACGCTCGTCTTCCGCGCGCTTGGCTGCGATGTAAGGCGGCAGGGGAATATGGCCGACCGTGGCGATTGCCTCGTCCAGCGCCGGGCCGGACAGATCGAACAGCAGGGTGATCTCACCGCCCTCGCCCTTGTCCTCGACCGTGGCGTCAAGCGTGCCGAGCGAACAGACGGTCTCGCCATGGCCGAACTGGATACGATCGCCGATCTTGATGCGCTTGCCGGGCCTGGCGAAAGCCTTCCAGCGATCGGGCGCGCTGCGCATGTGCAAGGTCGCCGAGACCTGCTGGCCGGGCGCGCCCTCGCGATGGCGAATGCCCTCCAATTGCGCCGGTATCACCCTGGTATCGTTGAAGACCACGGCGTCGCCTGGGCGCAGGAAGGATGGCAGATCCCGGACCAGATGGTCGCTCAGCGTGTTGCCGCGGTCATTCGGATCGACGACGAGCAGGCGCGCACTATCGCGCGGGTCGGCGGGCCTGAGCGCGATACGCTCATCCGGCAGGTCGAAATCGAAAAGGTCAACACGCATTCAGCTCATCCAGGCAAAGCGAAACCCGCCCCCCACGCCCGAAGCGCAAGAGGCGGGTTTCAGGA
This sequence comes from Rhizobium sp. SG741, assembly GCF_012275435.1. Classification (NCBI taxonomy): domain Bacteria; kingdom Pseudomonadati; phylum Pseudomonadota; class Alphaproteobacteria; order Hyphomicrobiales; family Rhizobiaceae; genus Rhizobium; species Rhizobium sp. SG741. Next base: position 260,081 of record NZ_JAAZQP010000004.1, on the reverse strand, counting down.
ATAATCACGATCAGACGTCGGCGGCAACCCGAGCGGAGACGATCGAGTCCGGATCCTTCACCGGCTCGCCACGCTTGATCTTGTCGACATTGTCCATGCCGCTGATCACCTGACCCCAGACCGAATACTGCTTGTTCAGCCAGGGTGCATCGGTGAAGCAGATGAAGAACTGCGAGTTGGCGGAGTTCGGGTTCTGCGAGCGCGCCATCGAGCAGGTGCCGCGCGTATGCGAGGTGGCGGAAAATTCAGCCTTCAGGTCCGGCTTGGACGAGCCGCCGGTGCCGGCGCGGGCGGTATTGCCGCCGACTTTGCCATGTTCCACGTCGCCGGTCTGGGCCATGAAGCCATCGATGACGCGATGGAAGACGACGCCGTCATAAGCCTTTTCGCGAGCAAGTTCCTTGATGCGAGCGACATGCTCGGGAGCGACCTGCGGCAGAAGCTGAATGACAACTTCGCCCTTGGTGGTTTCCAGGATGAGGGTGTTTTCGGGATCCTTGATCTCAGCCATGTTCGTTTCCTCGTTCTATATGTTCTACACTTACTTCTTGGTGACGGTGACCTTGACCATCTTGTCCGGGTTGCTCACTTCGCCGTTCTGCCCCTCGCCGCGCTTGATCTTGTCGACGAGCTCCATGCCGGAGATGACCTTGCCGACGACCGTGTACTGGCCGTTCAGCGAATCGCCATCGGCGAACATGATGAAGAACTGCGAATTGGCGGAATTCGGGTCCTGGGCGCGCGCCATGCCGACCGTGCCGCGCGTGAAAGGAACCTTGGAGAATTCGGCCGGAAGGTTCGGCAAGTCGGAGCCGCCGGTGCCGGCCTTCTGCGCGTTGTAACCCTTTGTCGTATTGCCGAACTTGACGTCGCCGGTTTGAGCCATGAAGCCGTCGATGACGCGGTGGAAGACGACATTGTCGTATTCGCCCTTCTTCGCCAGCGCTTCGATCTGCGCGACGTGCTTGGGAGCAACCTCCGGCATCAGTTGGATGACAACGGGACCATCCTTGAGCTGGATCGTGAGAAGATCCGCGGCCGCTGCCGAGAATGCGCTGCCGGCGAAGGCGGCAAGGCTCAGGAAGCCTGCCAATGCGATATGGAAAAGTTTCATGGGTGCTCCGTTCGGAAATGGATTTCAGCTCAGCTTTTGGCGCTGGCCGCATCTTTGAGTTTGCCAGTCAGGGCTTCCAGAACCGCTGACGGCACGAAGGCGCTGACATCGCCGCCCATGGATGCGATTTGCCGCACCAATGTGGCAGTTATGGGCCGTGACGCTGTGCCGGCCGGCAGAAACAGCGTCTGGATATCCGGCGCCATCTGCCTGTTCATGCCGGCCATCTGCATTTCGTAGTCGAGATCGGTGCCATCGCGCAGGCCACGCACCAGCAGGGTCGCACCCTGCGCGCGGGCGGCATCGACCACCAGATTGTCGAAGGCGACGACGGAAATATCACCCGCCTTTGGCGGAACGGCCTCCGCGAGCGATCTGCGGATCAGCTCCGCCCGCTCCTCGAAGGAGAAGAGCGGCTTCTTGCCGGGATGAATACCGATCCCGACAATAACCTTCGAGGCGACATTCAGCGCCTGCACGAGGACATCCAAATGTCCGTTGGTCATCGGGTCGAAGGATCCGGGATAAAAGGCTGTCGTCATACCAAGCCGGCTCGTTGTTTCGACGCCTTTTGTCACGGATGGGGCCGTATCGCAAGTCATTTGCAACCCAAAGGCCGCCTCTGAACCGCAGATGAATACGGCGTTCAAGCCTGTTTCAGCTCGCCAATGCTTTATTGGCACCAACATCGAACGAGCCTGATTCAACGGCTCGCCTCCCCGGCTCTAGGAACATCCCGCCATGCTTGTCTTCATTATCGCAGGCGCCATCATCGGTTCATTTGTCGTCGAATACCTCGTTCATCTTTTCGCCGATAACTACGCGATCGAATGGGATTCGGCCTCGGAAAGTGCCAAGGGCATCAGTTCTGCCCAAGAAATCGCCATTGCTATGCGCAGGACGCATCGCGAATCTGAACGCCAGATGAACAAGGCATTCAAGGTCGCTTCAGGCACGCATTGCTAAATACCCTCTCAACAACGGCGGAACCATTTACGAACCGCCGCGTTTAAAGTCCGAAACACAGATTTGCACATTGCGGCAAGAAGGAAGATTAGTATGCCCGACAAGATCACCCTTATTAACGTCGTTTGGATGGCCATGATTTCGGGAATGCTTGCAGCTACCATCGCGCTTTACGATCAAAAACCAGACCAGTCGAAGATTTATGGTCCCTTTGCTTCGGCTCGCCCCTTCGTTGCCTCGAGCCAATACTAAGGGATCTGAACGCTAGTCCCACCAAAGGAGGGAGCGATCATGTTCACGATTTTGACGGTGCTTACGCTTTTCATCAGCATCATGTTTATCGTCTCCGTCGCATCCACCATTTCGGCGCTCCATCGCGAAAGCGAAGAGAGCAAGAGGCTGCATAAGCGTCACAAGACGCTCTGATCTCCGCGTACCGAGCACACTTACCCCACCAGGTGCTCGGATGGACTTGAACCGGACGCTCCCTTAGCGTCCGGTTTTTTTATGCCATGAAATATCACGATCAATTCGCTGATCTTGTTGCCAGATTACCGTTGCGGCAGGACCCTGATTTTGCGACCTTGGACATGCCGATTTCCTCAATCGGAATGTTGCCCATGTCGCTAAGGGATCGAGATGCGCATTGTCCTAACAGGGCAGCTCCGGGCGGCTTGGCCGCGCGATTTTCAATGCCTTGGCAGGGGATAGCGAGATCCTGGGGATCGATCGCTCTCCATTCTCGACAACGCATCTTGTCGGGGATTTCGCCGATGCATCGCTTCTGCGGGATGCCTTGGCGGGTGCGGATGCAATTATCCATAGCGCGGCGCTCCACGCCCCTCATGTCGGAAACGTCTCCGACGACGAATTTCGGCGCGTCAACGTCGAGGGGACACGCCTTTTGGGAGAGGTGGCTTTAGCCGCCGGCGTCAAGCGACTGGTATTCACCAGCACCACGGCACTCTATGGTCACGCGGTCGTGCCAGGCCGCTGCATATGGATCGACGAGACCACCGAACCGCAACCTAGAAGCATCTACCATCGCACGAAACTGGAAGCCGAGAAAATCCTGGAGAACATGGCGGGCCCGGATTTGCAGGTGCGCATTCTGCGCATGTCTCGGAGTTTCCCCGAACCGGGAAATGTGATGGCCGTCTATCGATTGCATCGCGGAGTCGACATCCGGGACGTGGCCGACGCCCATGCGGCGGCATTGAGGAATGGCGGCGATCATTTTCAACGCCATATCGTTTCTGTCGGAACGCTTTTCGAGCGCGGAGACTGCGAGGATCTCGCGATCGATGCGGCGTCTGTCATCAGGCTGCGCGTGCCCGCACTCGCCGCCGAGTTCGAACGCCGAAAGTGGCCCTTGCCGCGAACGATCGATCGCATCTACGCCTCGACTTCGGCGGGTGCCGTGCTTGGATGGCACTCCCGTTTCGGCTATGGCGAAGTTCTGGCGCAACTGGACCGGGGCAGCCTGGACGTGCGGCCGCCTTTTCCTTGAGCAGCAGGCGGCCGGAATAGAGACCAGCTCATCCACCGCTCGTGCGTATCGCCCAAAAACAAACGCATAAGTCTGCTTTTCAGGCAGGCTTATGCGTTTGTAGACACTCTACTTTTGACCACGGACGGAGTTGAACCCCGCTTGCGTTGCCGGACGCAGCGAACTTATTCCTCGCTTGCGCCCTCGATGTCGCCGGCAGCTTCTCCTGGCTCGCCAGTGGCCGTGCCGTCATCCTCGATCACTGCATCGTCTTCGCCTTCGGGCTCGCTGATGCGTTCCACGGAGACGACATTCTCGTCCTTGGCGGTCGAGAAGATGGTCACGCCCTTGGTAGCGCGGCTGGCGATGCGGATGCCGCCAACGGGCACACGGATCAACTGACCGCCGTCCGAGACAAGCATGATCTGATCGCTGTCCTCGACCGGGAAGGCGGCAACGAGCTTGCCGATCTCGCCGGTCTTCGACGTGTCGGTGGCGCGGATACCCTTGCCACCACGGCCGGAGATACGGAAATCGTAAGACGAGGATCGCTTGCCGAAGCCCTTTTCCGAAACCGTCAGAACGAATTGCTCCAGCGCCTTCAGCTCTTCGTAGCGCTCGTCGCTCAGCTGTCCCTCTTCGGTGACCTCCTCGCCAACCAGCGCGATTTCTTCGTCGTCACCGGTCGTCGACCGGCGGTCGATGACCGAGCGCTTCAGATAGGCCGCACGCTCCCAGGGTTCCGCATCGACATGGCGGACGATCGTCATTGAAATGATGCTGTCGCCCGACGCCAGGCTGATGCCGCGAACACCGACGGAATTGCGGCCGGCAAAGACGCGCACATCCGAAACCGAGAAGCGGATGCACTGGCCGAGCGCAGTCGTCATCAGCACATCGTCATGCTCGGTGCAGGTCTCGACGGAGAGGATTTCATCACCCGCCTCCTCCAGCTTCATGGCGATCTTGCCGTTGCGGTTGACCTGGACGAAATCGGACAGCTTGTTGCGGCGCACGGTTCCGCGCGTCGTCGTGAACATCACGTCGAGATTATCCCATGTGGTCTCGTCTTCCGGCAGGGGCATGATCGTGGTGATGCGCTCACCATGCTCCAGCGGCAGCATGTTGATCAGCGCCTTGCCGCGCGAGGTCGGCGTGCCGATCGGCAGGCGCCAGACCTTTTCCTTGTAGACGATGCCGCGCGAGGAGAAGAACAGCACCGGCGTATGCGTATTGAGAACAAATAGCCGGGTAACGAAATCCTCGTCGCGCGTGGTCATTCCCGAGCGGCCCTTGCCGCCGCGACGCTGCGCGCGATAGGTCGTCAGCGGCACGCGCTTAATGTAGCCGAGATGCGACACGGTGACGACCATGTCCTCACGAGCAATCAGGTCCTCGTCGTCCATCTCGAGACCGCCATCGACGATCTCGGTACGGCGCGGCGTGCCGAACTCGTCGCGAACGGCGATAAGCTCTTCTTTTACAATGGTTTGGATGCGGACGCGAGAAGAGAGAATATCGAGGTAATCCTTGATCTCGACGCCGATCTGGTTGAGCTCTTCGTCGATTTCGTCGCGGCCGAGAGCGGTCAGACGTGCCAGGCGCAGTTCGAGAATGGCACGCGCCTGTTCTTCCGAAAGGTTGTAGGTGCCGTCCTCGTTTATGCGATGGCGCGGGTCATCAATTAGCTGGATAAGGGATTCGACATCCGCCGCCGGCCAGCGGCGCGTCATCAGTTCTTCACGCGCCGACTGCGGATCCGGAGCGCCACGAATGACGCGAATGACTTCGTCGATATTGGCGACGGCGATCGCGAGGCCGACCAAGACGTGCGCACGATCGCGCGCCTTGCGCAGCAGGTACTTGGTGCGACGGCTGATCACTTCTTCGCGGAAGGCCACGAAGGCGCGCAGCATATCCAGCAGGTTCAGCTGTTCGGGTTTTCCACCGTTCAGCGCCACCATGTTGCAGCCGAAGGAGGTCTGCAGCGGCGTATAGCGATAAAGCTGGTTGAGGATGACCTCGGCATTGGCATCGCGCTTCAGCTCGACGACGACGCGATAGCCCTGACGGTCGGATTCGTCGCGCAGATCGGAGATGCCTTCGATACGCTTGTCGCGCACCAGCTCGGCCATCTTCTCGATCATCGACGCCTTGTTCACCTGATAGGGAATTTCGGTGATGATGATGTGTTCGCGATCGCCACGCATCGGCTCGATGACGGCGACACCGCGCATGACGACGGAGCCACGGCCCGTCTCATAAGCGGATCGGATACCCGCACGGCCGAGGATCTTGGCGCCGGTTGGGAAATCCGGGCCGGGGATGATCTCCATGATCTCAGGCAGTTCGATCGCCGGATTGTCGATCAGGGCAATACAGCCGTTGACCACTTCCGAGAGATTGTGCGGCGGAATATTCGTCGCCATGCCGACGGCAATGCCGCCGGAGCCGTTGACGAGCAGGTTGGGGAAGCGGGCCGGCAGAACCTTCGGTTCTTCCGTCGTCGCATCGTAGTTTTCCTGGAAATCGACCGTTTCCTTGTCGATATCCTCAAGAAGCTCATGGGCGACCTTCGTCAGGCGCGATTCCGTGTAACGCATCGCTGCCGGTGGATCGCCATCGATCGAACCAAAATTTCCCTGCCCATCGATGAGCGGTACGCGCAGCGACCAGTGCTGCGCCATGCGGACCAAGGCGTCATAGATCGAGGCGTCGCCATGCGGATGGTATTTACCCATGACGTCGGCGACCGGACGAGCCGACTTCACGTATTTGCGGTTCCAGTGATAGCCGCTTTCATGCGCAGCATAGAGGATACGCCGATGGACGGGCTTGAGACCATCACGGACATCGGGAAGCGCGCGACTGACGATCACGCTCATGGCGTAATCGAGATACGATCGCTGCATTTCCTCCATGATGGAAATCGGCTCGATGCCTGGCGGGAGCTTCCCGCCGCCGGGTGGTGTTTGCTCAGTCAAAACAGATCACGATCTCTTTTAGAATCACTGCGAAATTTATAGCCGAAAGGCCTGGCGAGCGCCAATTTAGCCCGATGTTTTTGAACAGGCTTTTGCCCTTTAAGCCGTGAAATCGAACATTTCCGTGGCGCAACATGCCTATAGCGCCGCATTGCGCTTTGCGAAAGCCTATTCCTCGCATAACAATGGGTCATAACAACGACAAAGAACCGTTGCCGGGGACCATATGGCGAGCGCAGATACGCTGATCAATGCCTTCACCACACTGCTCGTCACCGTCGATCCGCCAGGCCTGGCGCCGCTGTTCATCGGCCTCACCGCCGGCATGAACCGCGCCGAACGCAAGCAGGTGGCGCTGCGGGGTTCACTGATAGCCCTCTTCATCCTGGCGGCCTTCGCCCTGTTCGGCGCGAGCGTGCTCGGCGTTCTCGGCATTTCCATCGGAGCCTTCCGCATCGCCGGCGGTCTGCTGCTGTTCTGGATCGCCTTCGAGATGGTGTTCGAGCGGCGGCAGGACAGAAAGGAAAAGACGACGGAGATCGCGATCACGCAGGATCATATCCGCAACATCGCGGTCTTCCCGCTGGCCCTGCCCTTGATTGCCGGCCCGGGCGCGATCTCGGCCACGATCCTGCTAGCAAGCTCGTTGCAGACCACGCTCGACCGGGCGCAGTTGATCGGCGTCATCGCCGTCAATCTTGGGCTCGTCTTCGCAGCCCTTGCCATTTCGGACAGGCTCGACCGTATGCTCGGCGCGACTGGCAGAGCCATCCTCACGCGATTGCTCGGTGTGATCCTCGCCGCACTTGCCGCCCAGTTTGTCGTGGATGGTGCGCGGGCAGCGTTGAAGCTTCCATGAAAAAGGCCCGCCGATAAGGCAGGCCTTCGAAAATCCGGCTGCTCGTACCACCAAGCTCAAAACGGAATATCGTCGTCCAGATCGCGCGAGAAATTGCCACCGCCGCCGCTTGGCGCGCCGCCACGGCTACCGCTTGCTGCGCCGCGGCCACCAGATGGCGGTGAAGACTGACCATAGTCGTCACCACCGCCGTAATCGCCGCCACCAAAGTCGCCGCCGCCGCGTCCACCACGACCGCCGCCCTCAACAGAGCCACCGCCCTCGCCGCGACCGTCCAGCATGGTCAGCGTCGAGTTGAAGCCCTGCAGCACGATTTCGGTCGAATACTTATCCTGGCCGTTCTGATCCTGCCACTTGCGGGTCTGAAGCGCGCCCTCGATATAAACCTTGGCGCCTTTCTTCAAATATTGCTCGGCGACCTTGCAGAGACCTTCATTGAAAATGACAACGCGGTGCCACTCCGTCTTTTCCTTGCGCTCGCCGGAATTGCGGTCGCGCCAGGTTTCCGAGGTGGCAATATTGAGGTTGGCGATCGGGCGGCCATCCTGCGTGCGGCGGATTTCAGGGTCCGCCCCGAGATTTCCAACCAGAATTACCTTGTTCACACTACCGGCCATGACATCACCCTGCTTGCCGCCCATCGACGGCTCTTAAATTTCACCAGCACACCTTAGACCATTGCCGCCATCAGGTGTTATCCAAGCACCGCCCAAGGCATCTTCATCCACAAAGAAATATCCAAGGGCGATTTTGTTCTTTATTTGTTCTAGTTTGTCTCTATGATCGTGTCAACTGAATCGAAAACCTGGCTCCGGCCATCATTTCAGCCTCGACTCGCGGGCAGCCATCACTAAATAAAGGCAGACTCCAAGGGACCAGCGTAAAACGATGAGCGAACTGAAGACTATTTCCATACGTGGTGCGCGTGAGCACAATCTCAAGGGCATCGATCTCGACCTGCCGCGCAACAAGCTGATCGTCATGACTGGGCTTTCCGGCTCCGGCAAATCGTCGCTCGCCTTCGACACGATCTATGCCGAAGGACAGCGCCGCTATGTGGAGAGCCTGTCAGCCTATGCCCGCCAGTTTCTGGAAATGATGCAGAAGCCGGATGTCGACCAGATCGACGGCCTCTCGCCGGCCATTTCGATCGAGCAGAAGACGACCTCGCGCAATCCGCGCTCGACGGTCGGCACAGTGACAGAAATCTACGACTACATGCGCCTGCTGTTTGCGCGCGTCGGCGTGCCCTATTCGCCGGTTACCGGCCTGCCGATCGAGAGCCAGACGGTCAGCCAGATGGTGGACCGCGTTCTCGCCTACGAGGAAGGCACCAGGCTCTACATTCTGGCGCCGCTGGTGCGCGGGCGTAAGGGCGAATACAAGAAGGAACTGGCGGAGCTCATGAAAAAGGGCTTCCAGCGCGTCAAGGTCGACGGGCAGTTCTACGAGATCGCCGATGTGCCGGCGCTCGACAAGAAGTACAAGCACGACATCGACGTCGTGGTCGACCGCATCGTCGTCAGGCCCGATGTGGCGGCTCGTCTGGCCGACAGCTTCGAAACCTCGTTGCGTCTTGCCGACGGCCTTGCCGTTGCCGAGTTCGCCGACAAGCCGCTGCCACCAGAGGAAACCGCTGCCGGCGGCTCGGCCAACAAATCGCTGAACGAGACGCATGAGCGCGTGCTGTTTTCGGAGAAGTTCGCCTGTCCGGTTTCCGGCTTCACCATTCCGGAGATCGAACCGCGCCTGTTCTCCTTCAACAATCCCTTTGGCGCCTGCCCCTCGTGCGACGGGCTGGGGTCACAGCAGAAGATCGATCCAGATCTGATCGTGCCGGAGCCGGAGCGCACCTTGCGGGACGGCGCCATTGCGCCATGGGCCAAATCGACATCGCCCTATTACAATCAGACGCTCGAAGCCCTCGGCAAGCATTATGGTTTCAAGCTTGGCAACCGGTGGAACGAGCTGTCGGACGAGGCGAAGGACGTCATCCTCAACGGTACGGAAGACAAGATCGAATTCCATTATGCCGACGGTGCGCGCTCCTATACGACGCACAAGAACTTCGAAGGCATCGTGCCGAACCTCCAACGGCGCTGGAAGGAAACGGATTCCGCCTGGGCGCGCGAGGAGATCGAGCGCTTCATGTCGGCCGCCCCCTGCCCGGCCTGCAACGGCTATCGCCTGAAGCCGGAGGCTTTGGCGGTCAAGATCAACAAGCTGCATATCAGCCAGGTCGCGGAAATGTCGATCCGGGTTGCCCGCGACTGGTTCGACGTGCTGCCCGAGACCTTTACCGACAAGCAGAATGAGATTGCGGTGCGCATCCTCAAGGAGATCCGCGATCGCCTGCGCTTCCTGAATGACGTCGGTCTCGAATATCTGAGCCTGTCGCGCAATTCCGGCACGCTTTCGGGCGGCGAAAGCCAGCGTATCCGGCTGGCGTCGCAGATCGGTTCGGGACTGACAGGCGTGCTCTATGTGCTCGACGAGCCGTCGATCGGCCTGCACCAACGCGACAATGCCCGCCTTCTGGAGACGTTGAAGCATCTGCGCGATATCGGCAACACGGTCATCGTCGTCGAGCATGACGAGGATGCGATCCTGTCGGCTGACGACGTGGTCGATATCGGCCCCGCAGCCGGCGTGCATGGCGGCCAAGTGATCGCGCATGGCACGCCGCAGGACATCATGGCGAACCCGAAGTCGCTGACCGGCAAATATCTCTCCGGCGAACTCGGCGTGCCGGTTCCCGACGAGCGACGCAAGATCAAGAAGGGCAAGGAGATCAAGGTCGTCGGTGCAAGAGGCAACAACCTCAAGGATGTCACGGCCTCCATTCCGCTCGGCGTCTTCACGGCGGTTACCGGCGTTTCCGGCGGCGGCAAGTCCACCTTCCTGATCGAGACGCTGTACAAGTCCGCCGCGCGGCGTGTGATGGGCGCGCGCGAGATCCCCGCCGATCACGATCGCATCGACGGCTTCGAGCATATCGACAAGGTGATCGACATCGATCAGTCGCCGATCGGCCGCACGCCGCGATCGAACCCGGCGACCTATACCGGCGCCTTCACGCCGATCCGCGACTGGTTTGCCGGGCTGCCGGAGGCAAAGGCGCGCGGCTATCAGCCGGGCCGCTTCTCCTTCAACGTCAAGGGTGGCCGCTGCGAGGCCTGCCAGGGTGATGGCGTCATCAAGATCGAGATGCACTTCCTGCCCGACGTCTACGTCACCTGCGACGTTTGCCATGGCAAGCGCTACAACAGAGAGACGCTGAACGTCACTTTCAAGACCAAGTCGATCGCCGATGTGCTTGACATGACTGTCGAGGAGGGCGTCGATTTCTTTGCGGCGGTTCCTGCCGTGCGCGACAAGCTGCAGAGCCTGAAGGATGTCGGCCTCGGCTACATCAAGGTCGGCCAGCAGGCCAATACGCTTTCGGGTGGCGAGGCGCAGCGCGTCAAGCTAGCCAAGGAACTGTCGAAGCGATCGACTGGCCGCACGCTCTATATCCTCGACGAACCCACTACCGGGCTGCACTTCCACGACGTCGCCAAGCTGCTGGAAATGCTGCACGAGCTGGTCAATCAGGGCAATTCGGTCGTTGTCATCGAGCACAATCTCGAGGTCATCAAAACAGCCGACTGGATCCTCGATTTCGGTCCCGAGGGCGGCGATGGCGGCGGCGAGATCGTCGCGGTGGGCACGCCGGAGACCATCGTCAAGGAGAAGCGTTCCTATACGGGGCAGTTCCTGAAGGAGTTGCTGGAGCGGCGGCCGATGAAGAAGGTCGCAGCGGCGGAGTGAGTTTTCACCCGATGAACGTCCATGGAGGAGAGAATGACCAAAGCGGGCGAAATCCGCACAGGCATCGGCGGCTGGACTTTTGAGCCTTGGCGTGGGACCTTCTATCCCGACACCCTGAAGCAGAAGGACGAGCTCAATTACGCCAGCCGCAAGCTGAAGGTGATCGAGGTCAACGGCACCTATTACAGCACGCAGAAGCCCGAGGTCTTCGCCAAATGGGCTGCGGACGTGCCTGACGGCTTTATCTTCTCGCTCAAGGCCACACGCTTCGTCACCAATCGCCGAGTCCTTTCCGAGGCCGGTGAATCGATGCAGAAGTTTCTGGGTTCCGGCATCAGCGAGCTCGGCGATCACCTTGGTCCCCTGCTTTGGCAGTTTGCGCCGACGAAGAAATTCGATCCGGACGATTTTGAGGCATTCCTGAAGCTGCTACCGGCCAAGCAGGACGGCTTGCCACTGAAGCACGTCGTCGAGGTCCGCCACGATTCCTTCAAGGTGCCGGAATTCATAGCGCTGCTGGCAAAATACAACATCGCGCCCGTCTGCGCCGAACATTTCGAATATCCGATGATTGCGGATGTCACCGCCGATTTCGTCTATGCCCGGCTGCAGAAGGGATCGGACGACATCAAGACCTGCTACCCGCCGAAGGATCTGAAAGCCTGGGCCGATCGGCTGAAAACCTGGGCCGAAGGCAAGGTGCCGGATGATCTGCCGCTGATCGATCAGGACCGCAAGGTGAAGGTGGAGCCGCGAGATGTCTTCGCCTTCATGATCCATGAGGGCAAGGTGAACGCGCCACCAGGCGCCATTGCCCTGCAGGAAGAAGTGGCAAAATAGCTGTCTGCTTTTAGAAAGGGGTGACGCTGGCGACGAGATCTTCGGCCGTCAGCCCTTTTCCCGCGCGCTGGCCCGCCAGGCCGTGCAGCCAGACGCCGGCGGCGGCGGCTTCGAAAGCGGGCGCACCCTGCGCCATCAGTCCGCCGACGATACCGGCAAGCACGTCGCCCGAGCCGGCGGTGGCAAGCCAGGGCGGCGCATTGGCATTTATCAGTGCCCTGCCGTCCGGAGCGGCAATCACGCTGTCGGCGCCCTTGTAGATGATGGCGGCGTGGGCCCTCGCCGCAGCCGCCCTTGCCTTGTCGACCTTGCTCAATGCACCATCGGCGGCAATATCGGGAAAAAGTCGCGCGAACTCGCCTTCGTGCGGCGTCAGCACCAATCGCGTCGGCCCTTCCGCAAAGGCGTCGAACAGAATTTGCGGATCGTCGCGAAACGAGGTGATGCCATCGGCATCAAGGACCAGATGACGATCCGCGAGCGCGAGGCAGAACCGGCGCGCCTTCTCGCCGGCACCGAAGCCGGGACCGAGCACGAAGGTCGAGAGCCGCCGATCGGCAAGCCATTCCCGCAGCGACGCATCGTCCTCGACAGTATGCAACATGATCGCCGTGAGCATGCCGGCATTGACAGCCATCGCGTCTTCCGGTGAAGCGATGGTGACAAGCCCCGCCCCCGCCTTCAAACCTGCCATGGCCGACATGCGCGCCGCACCGGTCGCATTCGGCCCTCCCGAGAAGACGACGAGATGCCCGCGCTTGTATTTGTGCGTGTCCGCGCCTGTTGACGGTATCTTCTCCTGCCATTGGGCCGGCATATTCTCGGCGATCATGCCATCGGAATGGGCGCGAACGATGCGTGCGGGAATGCCGATGTCGAAAACCTCCAGCGCGCCGCAAAGATCGCGTCCGGGCAGCAACAGATGACCGGGCTTGCGAGTCATGAAGGTCACCGTGCGCTCCGCATGAAAGGCGGCGCCGAGGACATGGCCGCTGCGTCCGTCGACCCCGGACGGCAAATCGACGGCAATAACGGGAACCTCCGCCTCCGCGGTCCGCGCGACGACTGCGGTAACCTCATCCGGAACCGGACGCGACAACCCCGCACCGAAGATGGCGTCGATAGCTACGTCGCCCGGGCGTGGCGCGTAGTTTCGGATCGCCTCTCCCTCGATCGGACAATCGGCAAAGGCGCGTGCGGCATCGCCCTTCAGCCGCCGCGGATCGCCCACATGGAACAGTCCAACCTCCACTCCGCTCTGCCTGAGCGCGCGAGCCGCCACGTAGCCATCGCCGCCATTGTTGCCTGGGCCACACAGGACGACATAACGCAGCGCCTCGGGGAAATGCCGAAGCGCGCTTGCGGCAACCGCCTGCCCCGCTTTTTCCATAAGCTGATAGGAATCAATGCCGGAGGCGGCAGCGTCGCGATCGACGGCGGCCATGTCATCGGGAGAGAGCAACAAATCGGCGAGCGGCGTTATCATGACGAACATTATAGATGCGAAATTTGCCTCAAAAACAACCGCGTTTAAATCGCTCAATTAGGTCAATTAATATGCATTTGCATAATAATTATGCGAATGTATTCAAAGCCTTGCTGGAGTACGAATATGACGTGCACGGCATTTTTTTGCGAAATTTTACTTATCCAACGCATTTCAGCGCGAATTCGCTTCCATTTTTCCGAAAAATCCTCATCAATCCATCCTCTCGGCGTAAATTCGCCGGGATTTTTTTACGGTGGTCCATCCGCATCTGGCATGATACGTGCATCACGTTGGCCGAGCGGGGAGTAGTCCTGCTGTAACAGGGGAAGCGGAGAGACATTTTCTCATGAAAAAGATCGAAGCGATCATTAAGCCCTTCAAGCTCGATGAAGTGAAGGAAGCCCTTCAGGAAGTCGGCTTGCAGGGTATCACCGTGACGGAAGCGAAGGGCTTCGGCCGTCAGAAGGGCCACACGGAACTTTACCGTGGCGCCGAGTACGTCGTCGACTTCCTGCCGAAGGTGAAGGTCGAAGTCGTATTGGCGGATGAAAATGCGGAAGCGGTGATCGACGCTATCCGCAAGGCTGCGCAAACAGGCCGTATCGGCGACGGAAAGATTTTCGTCTCCAACATCGAAGAGGTCATTCGAATCCGCACCGGTGAAACTGGCATAGACGCCATTTAACCCGCCCGGCCTTTCGGCCGCGGCTAAAAATCGTCATCTAAGTCAAGGGAAGAGAAATTTAATGACGACGGCAAGCGAAATTCTCAAACAAATCAAGGATAACGACGTCAAGTTCGTTGACCTGCGCTTCACCGACCCCAAGGGCAAGCTGCAGCATGTCACGATGGACATCGTCTGCGTCGATGAAGACATGTTCGCCGATGGCGTCATGTTTGACGGCTCCTCGATTGCGGGCTGGAAGGCCATCAACGAATCCGACATGGTGCTGATGCCTGACACGGACACGGTCCACATGGATCCGTTCTTCGCGCAGTCCACCATGGTCATCCTATGCGATATTCTGGATCCGGTCTCCGGCGAAGCTTACAACCGCGACCCGCGCGGCACCGCCAAGAAGGCGGAAGCCTACCTGAAGGCCTCTGGTATCGGCGATACCGCCTTCTTCGGTCCTGAAGCCGAATTCTTCGTCTTCGATGACGTCAAGTACAAGGCCGATCCTTACAACACCGGCTTCAAGCTCGACTCCAGCGAATTGCCCTCCAACGACGACACGGATTACGAAACCGGCAACCTCGGTCACCGTCCGCGCATCAAGGGCGGCTACTTCCCGGTTCCGCCTGTCGACAGTTGCCAGGACATGCGCTCGGAGATGCTGACCGTTCTCTCGGAGATGGGCGTCGTCGTCGAAAAGCATCACCACGAAGTTGCTGCTGCCCAGCACGAGCTCGGCATCAAGTTCGACACGCTGGTGCGCAACGCCGACAAGATGCAGATCTACAAGTATGTCGTCCACCAGGTCGCCAACGCCTATGGCAAGACGGCAACCTTCATGCCGAAGCCGATCTTCGGCGATAACGGCTCGGGCATGCACGTTCACCAGTCGATCTGGAAGGGCGGCAAGCCGACCTTCGCCGGCGACGAATATGCTGGTCTCTCCGAGAGCTGCCTCTACTACATCGGCGGCATCATCAAGCATGCCAAGGCGATCAATGCCTTCACCAACCCGTCGACGAACTCCTACAAGCGTCTCGTCCCGGGTTACGAAGCTCCGGTTCTGCTTGCCTATTCGGCTCGCAACCGTTCCGCCTCCTGCCGTATTCCGTTCGGCTCGAACCCGAAGGCAAAGCGCGTCGAAGTCCGCTTCCCCGACCCGGCCGCAAACCCGTATCTCGGTTTTGCAGCCATGCTGATGGCAGGCCTTGATGGTATCAAGAACAAGATCCATCCCGGCAAGGCCATGGATAAGGACCTCTACGATCTGCCGCCGAAGGAACTGAAGAAGATCCCGACGGTTTGCGGCTCGCTGCGCGAAGCGCTCGAAAGCCTCGACAAGGACCGCAAGTTCCTGACCGCCGGCGGCGTCTTCGACGACGACCAGATCGATGCGTTCATCGAACTGAAGATGCAGGAAGTCATGCGCTTCGAAATGACTCCGCATCCGGTCGAATACGACATGTACTATTCGGTCTGATACCCAAAGCGAAAGCCCCGGCTAGCCGGGGCTTTCTTCATGCGGGCGAAGATGCGGCGGCCACTTCTCCTGATCGCGCTCCTTCCATCGGAACGCGGAATTCCTACATAGCACTGTCACCCGATGCCGGGGTGGAAAGACCGGCAGAATGTGACGGTTCAGTGAAGGAATGGGGCAAAATCCTTGATATCAGCGGTGAAAGTCACCACATGATTGCCTGAAAGGAAGTCGTACCATGAAACAACGAGACGCAAAATTCAATATTGGCGACGTGGTTCGACACCGGATGTTCCCCTTCCGCGGTGTCATCTTCGATGTCGATCCGGAATTCGCAAATACCGACGAATGGTGGAATTCCATTCCGGCGGAAGTGCGGCCCAGCAAGGACCAGCCCTTCTATCACCTTCTCGCCGAAAACGACGAGACTGAGTATGTCGCATACGTGTCGGAACAGAATCTGGTCAGTGACGAGAGCGGCGTTCCGCTCCGCAATCCACAAGTCGACCAGATCTTCGACAAGGCGCCGACAGGACAGCTCAAGCCCAAGATGAGCTTCGCCCACTAAGCGCCAGTCAAACCAATCTTATTTCTGAAGGGAAGGCTTCCCAAGGCCTTCCCTTTTCATTTTTTGACCGGAGTCTGTGTTCGAGGAGCCGGCAGCAAAGAAAAAGCCCGGATTGCTCCGGGCTTTTTCCTTTATGAGATGATGAATTTCCGCAAGTTTACTGCGCTTTGGCGGCCTTCTGGGCATCTTCCAGCTTCTTGCGTGCTTCCTCAGCCTTCTTCTGCATGCTGTCCTGCAGGCTCTTCTGGCTTTCGGCAAGCTTGGAGTCGGAGATCGCCGGGCCGTCAAAGGCGGCGCCAAAGCCGGTCAGCGAAATCTTGATCGGGTTTGGTGCGCGGCGGAAGTTGATCGAGGTGAAGGTCACATCGGTCCCCTTCTTCAGCGACGCGACCATAGCGTCGGTCACAGGCACTTCCGCGGTGCACTTGTCCGGAAGGCAGACGGCGTAATCGAGCTTCTGGCCCTTGCCGCCGTCAATCTGCATGGTGATGCCAGGCGGGATCAGGCGAGCCGTCGGAACGGAAATCTGCAGGATCTTGCGATTGACCTTGCCGTCGACGGAGATGAGGCCGACCGCCGTCACCAGCTGGCCGTTATTGGCCATGATGAGGTTCTGCACGATGCAGATATCGGCATCGTCCTGCTTGGCGCAGGTCTTGTACCAGCCCAGACGCGGTTGATTGGGATCGCCACCGCCGTCGGCGGGAGCTGCATTCGACGCATCCTGAGCGAAGGCAGCTGCCGGGAGCGCCGCACCGATCATGAGAGCCAGAGCAGAGAGACCTGCCCGCATTTTGTTGTCAGTCTTGAACATCATAGCGAAACCGCCTCCTGAAATCCGCTGCGGGACGACGCCTGCCGTCCCATGCCATTCGGGTCAAACCGTCGTCCACCTGTCGAATGAATAAGGCAAATGCATGACCCGGGAAACCCGGCCCCCCTGTTACATCGCACCGACGCGGATATCCAGCTTTTCTTTGACCTTTTCTGTCGAGACCCAAGAATTCCGCGGTCGCGTGTTGAATTCGGCACGCTCGTGATAAGGTTCGGCCGAATCGTAGCCCTTACCGGAAAGGATGCCATGCGAGCGCTCCGGATCGCTGTCTTTGTATTTTTCGCAGCATTATGCAACGCCGCCGCGGCGCAACCACTCTACGGTATCGCCATGCATGGAGATCCGGCCCTGCCGGCGGATTTCAAGCACCTGCCCTACGTAAATCCGGACGTCAAGAAAGGCGGCCGCATCAGCTATGGCGTCGTCGGCACCTTCGACAACCTCAATCCGTTTATCCTGAAGAGCATGCGCACGACGGCGCGGGGCATGTGGGACCCGGAGTACGGCAACCTCGTCTATGAGCCGCTGATGCAGCGCTCGCGCGACGAACCGTTCACGCTCTACGGGCTCTTGGCGCAAACGGTCGAATGGGACGAGAGCCGGACCTACATCCAGTTCAATCTCAATCCCGACGCAAAATGGTCGGACGGGCAGCCGGTCACGCCCGAAGACGTGATCTTCACCTTCCAGCTCCTGCGCGACAAGGGGCGCATACCAATGTCGTCTTGGCTCGACACGATCGGCACGATCGAGAAGGTCGGTGAGCATGGTGTGCTGATCCGCTTCAACGACAAGGCCAATCGCGAAACGCCACTGATCATCGCCTCGTCGCTGCCCATCCTGCCGAAACATGCGACCGATCCCGACAGTTTTGAACGCACCACGCTCAGCATCCCGATCGGCTCCGGCCCATACCGGGTGAAGAGCGTTGATCCTGGCCAGCGAATCGTTTTCGAGCGTAATCCCGACTACTGGGGCAAGGATATTCCCGCTAAGGTCGGCGTCGACAATTAC
The DNA here is from genome assembly GCF_012275435.1 of Rhizobium sp. SG741. Classification (NCBI taxonomy): domain Bacteria; kingdom Pseudomonadati; phylum Pseudomonadota; class Alphaproteobacteria; order Hyphomicrobiales; family Rhizobiaceae; genus Rhizobium; species Rhizobium sp. SG741. Next base: position 241,960 of record NZ_JAAZQP010000004.1, on the reverse strand, counting down.
GACCAGATCGTGGTGAACTACTTCCTGCAGGACACGACGGTGTTCGAGTCCCTCAAGAAGGGTGATATCGATATCTATCAGGACGGCAGCCCGGCCCACTGGCAGCAGGCCTACAATTTTCCCGCTGTTACTTCCAAAGCCGTCGTCAAGGAGGTCTTCACCCCGAAGCTGCCGAGCGGCATGCTGGGTTTCGTCTTCAACACCCGCCGGCCTATCTTTGCAAACAAGAACGTCCGCAAGGGCCTGACGCTCGCCTTCGATTTCGAATGGTTCAACCGCAACCTTGCTTCCGATGCCTATACCCGCACCGAAAGCTACTGGCAGAATTCCGATCTTTCGTCCTTTGGCGTACCCGCAGACGCCAATGAGCTCGCCCTGCTCGGCCCGATCAAGGACCATATCGACGCCGACGTCCTCGACGGCACCTATAAGCTGCCCGTCAGCGACGGTTCCGGCCGTGATCGCTCGATCCTGCGGAAGGCCGTCAATTTCCTCAAGCAGGGCGGCTATGCGATCAAGGGTGAGCGCATGGTCGACAGTGCCGGACGGCAGCTCAGCTTCGAGATCATGACGCAAAATGCGGATCAGGAGCGAATCGCCATCGCCTACCGCCGCTCGCTGGCCTTGCTTGGCATCGCCGTCACCATCCGCACCGTAGACGATTCGCAATATCAGCTGCGAACGACCAACTACGACTACGACGTGATCATCAAATCCTACCCGTCGTCACTGTCGCCTGGTATCGAGCAGGTAGGTCGCTGGAGCTCCGCCGCCGCAAAGACGCCAGGCAGCCTGAACTTCGCCGGCGTTGCCGACCCCGATGTCGATACGCTGATCGATCATTTCCTGACGGCGAAGTCAGCGGAAGATTTCCGTGACGCCGTGCGCTCCTTCGATCGCATCCTGATCTCGGGCTACTACGTCGTGCCGCTCTACCATATCGCGCAGCAATGGGTGGCGCGGCGAAGTCATATAGCCCATCCCGACACATTGCCGCTCTATGGCTATTACCTGCCCGTCTGGTGGGACGCATCCGCGCAATGATGTTGATTAGTTCCCTTTCGGTAACCGGTTGAAGCCATCGGCGAGAACGCCTAGATGGTCAGGACAAGCCAAAAACCGAAAGGATAGAGCCATGGAACGCATCACGATCGATATCGTCTCGGACGTCGTTTGTCCTTGGTGCTATCTCGGCAAGGCCCGGTTGGAGCTGGCCATCGCCGAAGTACAGGACGAAGTGGGCGTCGATCTCAACTGGCGGCCCTATCGACTGAACCCAGATTATCCGCCCGAAGGCGTCGACCAGAAGAAGGAATTGACAAAGAAACTCGGCGGCGAGGAGCGTGTTGCGCAGGCGCACAAGATGCTCAGCGATCTCGGCCGTGAGATCGGCATCAAGTTCGATTTCGACGCCATCAAAATCGGTCCAAACACGCTCGACGCACACCGCCTCATCCACTGGGCCGGCACCGAAAACCGCGAGACGCAGGAAAAGGTGGTCAACGCCCTCTTCAAGGCCAATTTCGAGGAGGGCCGCAACGTCGGCGACCACGCAGTTCTGCTCGAGATCGCCGAAAAGGCCGGGCTCGACAGATCCGTCATCGCGGCGCTGCTCGCCTCCGACGCCGACCGCGACCTCATCATCGGCGAAATCGACGCCGCCCAGAAGATCGGCGTCAACGGCGTGCCCTTCTTCATCTTCGACCAGCAATATGCCGTCAGCGGCGCCCAGACGCCGGATGTGCTTGTGGAGGCGCTGAGGGATATCGCCAAGATGAAGGCCGAGGCACGGGCTGGGATGAATTGAGCGCTGGCGCTGAGGTGACAGATAATCGAGACGGCACGGCTTGTTTTACGAAAGCCTCTGTTATCGGACGCCTCCAGCCTTTTTGAATTTCTGGGCGCCCCAGAAGCGATGCAATTCACGCACACCGACGCATCGTTGAAAGATTGCCGTCAGCGCATAGCAGTACATGAGCGGCGGCGCAGGAGAGACGGTTATGCGCCTTGGACAGTTATTCTGAAAAGCACCGGCCGCGCCATAGGTTGGGGCGGTCTATACGACGACCCTTTCGATTCCGGCTGGGGTGTCGAACCCGGCTATTATTTCCACCCTGGCGCCTGGGGTCATGGATATGGAAGCGAATTCGTCTCGGCCGCATTGGCGGAAGCCGATCACACACTGAAACTCGCGAAGGTTGGTGCTTTCGCACGACCGGAAAACAGGGTTTCGAGACGGTTGCTGGAAAAAGCGGGCTTCGAACTTATTCGTTTCGTTCCTGAGATAGAACGCTTCTTCTTCGAACGCCAGCGCCCCACTGCCCTTACTTCGCCAGCTCCGCCAATTGCGTCATAACCACGGCCGCCCCTTGCAGCCGCTTTTCCGGTGTCGGAAGATCGCGGGTCAAGAATACGCTGTGGTCCGGGCGGATCTTTGCCATGGTGCCCTGCTTGGCGATATAGCCGACGAGATTGGCCGGGTTCGGGAATTCCTTGTTGCGGAACTGCACGACGACGCCCTTCGGGCCTGCATCCAGCTTCTCGACATTGGCAATGCGGCAGAGTGACTTGATGTAGACGATCTTGAGGAGATGCTGCACCTCGATCGGCATCGGTCCGAAACGGTCGATCATTTCGGCGCCGAAACCGTCGATCTCCTTGATTTCGGTGATTTCGCCCAAGCGGCGGTAGAGCGCCATGCGCAGATGCAGATCCGGCACGTAATCGTCCGGGATCATGACCGGCGTGCCGACGGAAATCTGCGGCGACCAGCCGGTATCCTGAATCTCGTCGACGCCCTTGACCTCGGCGACGGCCTCCTCGAGCATCTGCTGGTAAAGTTCGAAACCGACTTCCTTGATATGGCCCGATTGTTCCTCGCCGAGCAGGTTGCCGGCGCCGCGGATATCCAGATCGTGGCTGGCGAGCTGGAAGCCGGCGCCGAGCGTATCCAGCGATTGCAGCACCTTCAGGCGGCGCTCGGCCGTCGTCGTCAGGACCTTGTTGACCGGCAGGGTGAAGAGCGAGAAGGCACGCACCTTGGAACGGCCGACGCGGCCGCGAAGCTGGTAGAGCTGCGCGAGGCCGAACATGTCGGCGCGGTGGACAATCAGCGTGTTGGCCGTCGGCACGTCGAGGCCGGATTCGACGATAGTCGTGGAGAGCAGCACGTCATAGCGGCCTTCGTAGAAGGCATTCATGATGTCCTCCAGCTCGCCGGCCGGCATCTGGCCGTGCGCCACCGCCACCTTCAACTCCGGCACGTCCGACTGCAGGAACGCATGGATCTCGGCAAGATCAGTCAGACGCGGGCAGACATAGAAGCTCTGGCCGCCGCGGTAATGCTCGCGCATCAGCGTCTCGCGGATAACCAGCGAATCGAAAGGCGAGATGAAGGTGCGCACCGCCATGCGGTCGACCGGCGGCGTGGTGATGAGCGACAATTCGCGCACGCCCGTCATGGCCAGCTGCAGTGTGCGGGGGATCGGCGTCGCCGACAGCGTCAACACATGCACGTCGCTTTTCAGATCCTTCAGCCGCTCCTTGTGCTTGACGCCGAAATGCTGCTCCTCGTCGATAACAAGCAGGCCGAGATTGGCGAACTTGACGCCGGCGCCGAGCAGCGCATGCGTGCCGACGACAATATCCGTCTTGCCTTCGGCGACTTCCTTCTTTGTCAGCGCCAACTCCTTGGCGCCGACAAGACGGGATGCCTGCTGCACCCGGATCGGTAGCCCGCGGAAACGCTCGGAGAAGGTCTTGAAATGCTGGCGGGCAAGCAGCGTCGTCGGTACGACGACGGCGACCTGTGCACCGTTCATGGCCGCAACGAAGGCGGCGCGCAGCGCCACTTCCGTCTTGCCGAAGCCGACGTCGCCGCAGACGAGGCGATCCATCGGCCGACCGGCGGCGAGATCGTCGCGCACCGCCTCGATGGCGTTCATCTGGTCTTCGGTCTCATCATAGGGGAAGCGGGCGGCGAACTCGTCATAGAGGCCGTCCGGGGCGCTGAGCACCGGCGCATGCCGCGTCAGGCGTTCGGCTGCGACGCGGATCAAGGCGCCGGCCATATCCAGCAAGCGCTTCTTGAGCTTGGCCTTGCGCATCTGCCAGGCGCCGCCGCCGAGCTTGTCGAGCTGAGCCTCTGTGCCCTCGCCGCCGTAACGAGACAGGAGATCGATATTTTCGACGGGCAGGAACAGCTTGGCGTCGTCGGCATAGCGCAGCTCGAGACAGGCATGCGGAGCGCCTGCCGCCTCGATGGTCTTCAGGCCGACGAAACGGCCGATGCCGTGTTCGGCATGGACGACGATCGAGCCTTCGTCGAGGCCGGCCACTTCCGAAATGAAATCTGCGGCGCGCTTACGGCGTTTGGAGCGACGCACCATGCGGTCGCCGAGAATGTCCTGCTCGCCGATGATGACGAGATCGCCAGCCTCGAAGCCCGCTTCCAGACTTAGGACTGCAGCCGCCGCCTCGCCTTTCGCCAAGCCGCCGAGGTCCTTGAAAGCCTCGATAGTCTTGACGCGCGCCAACCCATGTTCGGCGAGCACCTGCAGCAGGCGGTCGAGCGAACCCTCGGTCCAGGCCGTGATCAACACCTTGCCGCCGGAGGCGCGCTTGTCGGCAATGTGCTTGACGACGGAATCGAAGACGTTGACGCGTTCGCTATCGGCGCTCTCGGTCGCCGAGCGCGCCCAGCGAGGCCCTTGCCGGGCGTCGATGCTGACGACGCGGCGTGCCTCGCCCTCATGCTCGTTGAAAGGCGATATGCGGATGGCACTGAAGGCATCCAGCGCCTTGCCGAAGGTGCTGGCATCGAGATAGAGCTGACCCGGCGTTACCGGCTTGTAGGGCGTGCCCTGCGACATCTGGCTCTTGGCCGGCTGTCCGGAATTGAGGCGCGCATCATAATAGTCGAAAACGAGCTTGGAACGCTCCTCGGCCGCTTCCCGCACCGTGTGATCCGTCACCAGCCGGAAGCCCTTGAGATAGTCGAAAACCGTCTCCAGCTTCTCGTAGAACAGCGGCAGCCAATGCTCCATGCCGGCATAGCGGCGCCCCTCGGAAACGGCGACATAGAGTGCGTCGTCGCGCGTGGCGGCGCCGAAGGCGGAGAGATAGTTCTTGCGGAAACGGCTGATCGTATCCGGCGTCAGCGTCACCTCGCTCATCGGATTGAGATCGAGGGAGCGGACCTGCCCTGTCGTGCGCTGGCTGGCCGGATCGAAGCTGCGGATGCTTTCCAGCGTATCGCCGAAGAAATCGAGACGCACCGGCTCTTCCGTGCCCGGTACGAAGACATCGAGGATACCGCCGCGCACGGCATATTCACCGACCTCGCGCACGGTCGCGACGCGATCGAAGCCATTCCGCTCCAGTCGGCCGGCAATATCGTCCATGCGCAGCTGATTGCCTGACCTTGCCGAAAACGCCAGGCTTTCGATGATGTCCTGCGGCGCGACCTTCTGCAGCATGGCGTTGACCGTCACCAACACGATCGCCGCATGCGGCTTGTGATGATAGGCAATCAGGCCGGAGAGCGCGGCCAGACGGCGGGCTGAGGTGTCGGAACTCGGCGAAACACGGTCGTAGGGAAGGCAATCCCAGGCGGGCAAGGTCAGTACCGGGATCTCGGGCGCGAGGAAGCCGAGCATCTGCTCGACATCGGCCATGTGCTGCCCATCAGACATGACATAGGCGATCGGCTGACCGGCTCTTGCCAGCTCCGCAAGCAGGAACGGTTCCATGCCGGCCGGGACATGACCGACCGTCAGCGGCTCGCTTGCGGCGAGCAGTTTCTTCGCATCGAAACCGGGAATCATCTGGTTATGCCGAACCTTTCAGCGATCTCTTCGAAATCGGGCCTGTAGGACGCCAGGCGCTGGAACAGGGGGGTCTGCAAATGTTGCGGTGTCGGCTCGGTTCCGAGGATCCACTTGACGAGATCGTTGTCTTCCTCGTCCATGATGCTTTCGAGCTCATCGAGATCGGCTTCGGCCAATCCCGGCAGCTCGTTATCGGCGAACTGGCCGAAGACCAGATCCATCTCGCGGATGCCACGATGCCAACAGCGGAAAAGGATGCGCCGGCGGCGGGGATCGAGATCGGCACTGCTGAGGGTCAGCCCAGTCATCAAAAACACCTTCATGTTGATGCGTCTCTATAAAACCAGCATTGAAAGGTGGGAACCGGTTTTTCTGAAAAAAGCGACTCGCGTGCAATTTTCCGGGGAGTGTTTACCTCAATAGGGCCGAGTTCCCGGCCGCCCCTTGCCAAATCCACCCTGCCCGTCGCATTTTGCCCTCCATGCGTCCCGCCATCCTCGATCCGCTGTTTGCCTCCATCTCTTCGCTGCCCGGCGTCGGGCCGAAGGTATCCGAACTGCTGGTCAAGCTGCTCGACCGCGAAACGATCGACGATTGCCGCGTGATCGACCTGCTCTTTCACGCGCCGCACTCCATCATCGACCGGCGCGAGCAGCCGGGCATCGCCAGAGCGCCACAGGGCGCGATCGTCACCATTACCGGCCGAGTCGACCGTCACCAGCCACCGCCGAATGCACGCAGCAATGTGCCCTATCGTGTCTTCCTGCATGACCAGACAGGAGAACTGGCGCTGGTCTTCTTCCGGGGCAAGGCGCAATGGCTCGAAAAGCAGCTGCCGATCGACGAGACGGTGACTGTCAGCGGTAAGGTCGATTGGTTCAACGGCCGGCCGTCGATGGTGCATCCGGACTACATCATGCGCGAGAGCGAAGCGGAAAATCTGCCGCTGGTCGAGCCGGTCTATCCGCTCACGGCCGGCCTCTCGCCGAAATTCCTGCGCAAGACCATCGAAGCCGCTCTGCCGCGCATGCCTGACCTGCCGGAGTGGGACGATCTTGCGCTTGCGCAGAAGCAAGGCTTTCCCTCGATCTCCGACAGCTTCCATATGCTGCATGCGCCGCGGGATGCCGCCGATATCGATCCGCAGGCGCCGGCGCGCCGCAGGCTCGCCTATGACGAATTTCTGGCCGGGCAATTGTCGCTCTCGCTCGTCCGACAGCGGCTGCGCAAGGTTGCGGGCCAGCCGGTGCATGCGACTGGGAAAGTCAGTAGCAAGATATTGGAATCCCTACCCTTCTCGATGACCAACAGCCAGCGCGAGGCCGTTGCTGATATTCTCAAGGACATGGCCGGTACGGAGCGCATGCTGCGGCTGCTGCAGGGGGATGTCGGCGCGGGTAAGACTCTTGTCGCCTTGATGGCGATCGCTGCCGTGATCGAGAGCGGCGGCCAGGCCGTGTTCATGGCGCCGACCGAAATCCTGGCGCGGCAGCACCACGCGACGATCTCAAAATTCGCAGCAGATGCAAACCTTTCGGTCGAAGTCCTCACAGGCCGCACAAAGGGCCGCGAGCGAGATGCCATTCTCGAGCGCATCGCCTCTGGCGAGGCGCAGATCATCATCGGCACGCATGCGCTGTTCCAGGACAGCGTCGCCTACGCCAATCTGATGCTGGCTGTGGTCGACGAGCAGCATCGCTTCGGCGTCCACCAGCGCCTGCGGCTGACAGCGAAAGGCATCTCGCCGCATATGCTTGTCATGACAGCGACGCCCATCCCGCGCACGCTGGTGCTCGCCGCCTTTGGCGACATGGACGTTTCCAAGCTCACGGAGAAGCCAGCCGGGCGCAAGCCGATCCAGACGATCACCATCCCAAACGAGCGAACCGGCGAGATCGTTGGCAGACTGAAGAGCGCACTGTCGGAAGGCAAAAAAGCATATTGGATATGCCCACTTGTGGAGGAATCCGAAGAATCGGATTTAATGTCGGTAGAGGAGCGACACGCAACATTGACGAGCGCGCTCGGGGCTGGCGTCGGCCTCATCCACGGCCGGATGAGCGGTCCTGAAAAGGATGCTGTCATGATGGCCTTCAAGAATGGCGAGATCCGGCTGCTGGTGGCGACGACGGTCGTCGAAGTCGGTGTCGACGTTCCCGATGCGACGATCATGGTCATCGAACATGCGGAGCGTTTCGGCCTGGCGCAGCTTCACCAGCTGCGTGGCCGCGTCGGACGCGGCGACGAGGCCTCCACCTGCATCCTGCTTTACAAGGGGCCGCTTGGGGAAACAGGACATGCCAGGCTTTCGATCATGCGCGACACCGAGGATGGTTTCCGCATTGCCGAGGAGGATCTGAAGCTGCGTGGCGAAGGCGAGCTTCTGGGCACGCGCCAGTCGGGTACACCGGGCTTTCGCATCGCCAGTCTCGAAGCCCATGCCGATCTTCTGGAAATCGCCCGCAAGGATGCTGCCTATATTATCGAGCGCGATCCGGAATTAACCGGCGAGCGCGGCATGGCGGTACGCACCCTGCTCTATCTCTTCCGCCGCGACGAGGCGATCCGGTTCCTGCGTGCGGGCTGAATGGGGGACGCGCTAACCGCGTCCACCCCTTTTTCAAATGGCTTACTTGGCGGAGAGACCGGGGATGGTCACCTGAAACACCTGGAACATGGTGTCGACGTCGGCGCCGCTGTCATCCTTGTAGGCGGCTCCCACCTGGAAACCGTCCTGGGTGATGAAGTCGTTGTCGTTGGCGACGAACAGGAAGTAATCATCCGGCAGCTTCGGATCCTGGACGCTGGCAAGCGACATGGCTTCCCACTTTTCCGATAGATTGTTGCGATCGTTCGGAGTGCCGTTGTGAAGGCCGAAGCGAGCGAGATCGGCGGTGTCGTTGATGTCGATGAACTGGCTGAGGACAGCGGGCTTGACCGAGGGATCAAGAACACCCTTCGGAGCGACAGCTGTGTCGCCGTCGAATTTGCCGCCGGCAATATCGGTGGCGGCAGACACATCGACGGCGACGATGTTGCGATAGATCGACTTATCGCCCTTCTGGCCGTAGCCATTGTTGCTATCGCGAGCGAGCATCAGGAAGCTCGTCGGCGAAAGCGCCACGATTTCGCTCTGGGCGGCGACGGACGTCTTGCCCTTGTCGTTGGTGAAGACCGGCAAAGGCACGACGTATTCGTGCACGAGTTTCAGGTGGTCGAGATCAGCAGCATCGTAAAGCAGGGCGCGCGTGTTCTGCCTGGTCGAACTGGAATCGCCACCATCCTGGCGCGTCGCAGACTGGAGCACCGCGATGAGGAACTTACCGTCCGGGGTCAGGGACATGCCCTCGAAGCCCTGGTTGTTCTGGCGCCCACTTGTCGGATCCTTCGGATCGGGAGCGGATTCGCCGGGACCCGGATTATTCGAGGAAAAATTCACGGTGCCGTGGCGCATCGGCAGAAACGCCGCCGGCGGTGCCGTGGCCGAGATCATCCGCCCATCCGCCGAGAAGCGGTAGATATAGGGACCGTATTCATCGCTGATGAACATTGAGCCATCTGGCAGCCGGGCAATGGCTTCGTTGTCGAGCGAGACCTTGCCGTTCGGTGCCAGCGGCAAAAGCGGCATGCCGCCTTCTGCTTGTCGGACGCCGTTGGCGGGGTCAAGGCCGGTGGTTTCGTTGCCTTTATTGTCTTTCAACAGCAGCGTATCTGCGAGCTTGGCTTCGACACCCAACTGCTCCTTGCCGGCCGGCGGCGTAGCGCCGGGAGCAACCGGCGTCAGCTGAATATAGATGGTGTTGAGACGCGCGCGATAATCCGTGGTGCCGGCGACATTGTAGCCACGGTCCGGCAGCAGCCACAGCGATCCCTTGTAGGTACCGTCAGCATTGCGGGTCCAGCTCTTGGCGTCGATGGACATGCCCGAGCCAGAGCCGAAGGTCTCGCCGAACTTGTCGCGCTGGTTGGCCGGAATACGGCCCACGGCAACACGTCCCTTGTTGACGAGCGTCGTGCCTGCGACCGCTACGGAACTTTCGGCATGTACTACTAGCGGTGTTGTGAAAATGAATGTGGCAAGCGCTGCAGACAGCAGCGGCAATGTCCTTGAACGTGAGTCTCTCAAAAAAATATCCTCCTGATGAAAAACCGTATGGAGGCAACGGTATCCATCCGCGGCTTGATGGAAGCCGTATCGAAGATAGTGTCCGGCACATGCGTCCCGAACATTCGATAGTGAGATACCCATTGCCTATCCCAAGGACGATCTAAGACGTCAACATGATAGAGACATGACAATTCGCGCAGGGCGCGAGAATAGGCTGTCGACAATAGCGGAAAGAGCAATTTCTAGGTGAGAGACTTCATCGGAACCGGGGTGCGCGGCCCCTTCATCGCGACCAGCTCTTCCTTGTATTCGGGCGAAACCAGACCGCCGGAAATCAGAAGCTTGGCGCCATCCTCGGGGCTCATGTCGAGAATCGTAATCTTTTCACGCGGCACGAAAACCAGGAACCCGGCTGTCGGCACCGGTGTCGGCGGCAGGAAAACCGCAACCATATCCTGGCCCATGGCGTTGAATTTCGAAGCAATCTCGCCCTTGGCGTCGGTCGATATGAAAACCATGGACCAGAGGCCCGGGCTTGGATATTCGATCAGCCCCACCTTCTTGAACGACGTGCCCTGTTCCTTCAGCACGGTCTCGAAGATCTGCTTGACGCTCTTGTAGATGCTTCGCACGAGCGGAACGCGAGTGACGATCGACTCGCCAAAGCGGACGATGCTCTGCCCGATCAGGTTTTTGGCCAGGAAACCGACAACCGTGATGAAGATCATCGCGATCACCAGGCCAGTGCCGGGGACGGCGAAATTCAGATAGCTTTCAGGGTCGTAACGCGCCGGGATGTAGGGCCGCACCCAACTATCCGCCCAATGCACGACTGACCATGTGAGCCAGAGCGTGATGGCGATCGGAGCGCAGATGATCAGGCCGGCCAGGAAGTTGTTTCTGATCCGCGTCGGCACGGACATTTTGATGAGTTTTTCAGTCATTCGCCGTTCGAAAACTCCGTTCCGCCGCCCACCTTTATCAGGCAAATTCTCCCCCACCATCTCCTTCAAGAAGCGTGCCAGAAATTGGCGCGGCATACAACCCGCCAGTCCCGCCGGCGCACCGAACAGGCGGCCGGCTCACGACGACGTGACCGCAGGATGAATGAAAGGAAGTGAGGCCTACTCTACCGTCACCGATTTGGCGAGGTTGCGCGGCTGATCGACGTCCGTGCCCATGAAGACCGCTGTATGGTAGGCCAGCAATTGGATCGGCAGCGAGAAGATGATCGGGGCGATGATTTCGTCAACAACAGGCAGAATGATGGTCGCCATGGTCGGCAGCGTCGATGCGGCGGCACCCGCATCGTCGGTGATGAAGATGATCCGGCCGCCTCGCGCTGCCACTTCCTGCATGTTGGAAACGGTCTTGTCGAAAAAGCGGTCAAAGGGCGCGATGACGATGACGGGCATGTTCTCATCGATCAGCGCGATCGGCCCGTGCTTCAGCTCGCCGGCCGCGTAGCCTTCGGCATGGATGTAGGAGATCTCCTTCAGCTTCAGCGCCCCTTCCATGGCAAGCGGGAAGCTGGTGCCACGGCCGAGATAGAGCACGTCCTTGAACTTGGATATCTCTCGCGCGAGGCTTTCCATCTGCGGCTGAATGATGTTCAGCACGCGCGCCATGATGCGAGGCATCTCGACCAGGTGGCGCACCATGTCCTCTTCCTCCTTGGCGCTCACCGTGCCGCGGGCAACGCCCGCTCCGATCGCGAGGGAGGCAAGGACGGCGAGCTGGCAGGTGAAGGCCTTCGTCGAGGCGACGCCGATCTCCGGGCCGGCCAGGATCGGAAACACGGCATCGGATTCACGCGCGATGGTCGATTCCCTGACATTGACAACGGCGCCGATTTTCAGTCCGTTGTCCCGGCAATAGCGTAGCGAGGCCAGGGTATCCGCCGTCTCGCCGGATTGAGAGATGAACAGCGCCGCCTGCGAGGGCGACAAGGGCATTTCGCGGTAGCGGAATTCGGAAGCTACATCGATTTCCACAGGAAGCCGGGCATAGCGCTCGAACCAGTATTTGCCGATCAGACCGGCGAGATAGGCAGTGCCGCAAGCGGAGATCGCCAAGCCGGAAACGCTGCCGAAATCGATCGCCGATGCGCTCTGACGGACGCGATGGCTGTCGAAATCGACATAGTGGCTGAGCGCGTGCGAGATCACCTCCGGCTGCTCGTAGATTTCCTTTTCCATGAAGTGGCGATGATTGCCCTTATCGACCACATAGGCGGTTGCCTGTGAAACCTGCCGCGGCCTGCTCACGTCGTTACCGTCGAAATCGATGATCGTCGCGCCGTCGCGGGTGACGATCGCGCAATCACCGTCGACGAGATAGGTAATCTCGTTGGTGAACGGCGCAAGCGCGATTGCGTCCGAGCCAAGGAACATCTCCCCGCTGCCATAACCGACGGCGAGCGGCGGGCCTGAGCGCGCCGCCAGCAACGTGCCGGGATCGCTCTGGAACATCACGGCCAGAGCATACGCGCCGGTGACGCGGTTCAGCATCTTCAGCATGGCGGCACGCGGATCGAGGCCATCCTGAACGTACTTGGCCAGCAGATGAGCAACGACTTCGGTATCCGTCTGCGAAGCGAACACCTTGCCCTCGGCCTTTAGCTCCTCGCGTAACTCGGAGAAGTTTTCGATGATGCCGTTATGGACGACTGCGACACCTTCGACGAAATGCGGATGGGCGTTGGTTTCATTCGGAACGCCGTGGGTTGCCCAGCGTGTGTGGGCGATACCGGTCGTGCCGGGCAGAGGTTCGGCCTCCAGCCGCCTTTCCAGATTGAACAGCTTTCCTTCCGCGCGGCGGCGATCCATCATGCCTTCATGGATGGTGGCGACGCCGGCCGAATCGTAGCCGCGGTACTCGAGGCGCCGCAGCGCATCCACCAAACGGCCCGCTACAGGCTTCATTCCGACGATCCCAACAATGCCGCACATACAACTCTCCGTCTGGCCTCAAATTTGAAGGCAAGTCCTAACTATTCTAACAGTTTTCACAATTGCCACGATGGTCACTTTCGGTTTCCAACCGTTACGGGACCATCTACTTTAGGCTTAGTGGCCACCCTTCTTGGCGGCTTTGATGGCGAGTGCCCTCTCGCGTATCAGCTTGGCACGCTCCGGCTTTACCTCTTGCCGCGCCCGGCCGAAGGCCAGCGCGTCCGCCGGGACGTCATCGGTGATGACGCTGCCGGAGGCGACATAGGCGCCGTCGCCGATGCGCACAGGTGCCACGAGCGACGAGTTGGAACCGACGAAGGCGTTGGCGCCGATATGAGTCTCGTACTTGTTGACCCCATCGTAGTTGCAGGTGATGGTGCCGGCACCGATATTGCTGCCGGCACCGACGGTCGCGTCGCCGATATAAGTCAGATGATTGACCTTGGCGCCCTCGCCGATCTTGCCGTTCTTCACCTCGCAGAAATTGCCGACCTTGGAACCGCCGGCGAGATCGGCGCCGGGTCGCAACCGCGCAAACGGCCCGACCGTCGCACCGGCGCTGACGTGCGCACCCTCGATATGCGAGAAGGCATGAACGACCGCGCCTCCCTCGATGACGGCGCCGGGACCGAACACGACGTTCGGTTCGATCATCGCATCCTGGCCGATCACGGTGTCGTAGGCGAGAAACACGGTTTCCGGCGCAACCATAGTGACGCCCGACAGCATCAGTTCGTGACGCCGCCGCTCCTGCCAAAGACGCTCGATGACGGCAAGTTCGGCCCGGTTGTTGCAACCGGTCATCTCCACTTCCGGCGCATCGACCGCCACGGCGCGGCCGCCGAGCGAACGAGCGATTTCAACGAGATCGGTGAGATAATATTCGCCCTTGGCATTGTTGTTGCCGATGCGGTCGAGCAGATCGAGCGCCTTGCGGCCGTTGATCGCCATCAGGCCGCTGTTGCACCACGTGACCGCCAGCTCGGCATCCGTCGCATCCTTCGCCTCGCGGATGGCAATCAACTCGCCGTCCTTGACCAGCAGCCGACCATAGGCATTCGGATTATCGGTGTGAAAGCCGATGACCACGATATCATTGCCTTCGGCGAGCCCCTGGCGGGCGGCGCGCAGTGGCACGTCGGTGAGCAGCGGCACGTCTCCGTAGGCAACGAGAATGTCGTCATAACCTCGAGCGATCGCCTCACGGGCTGCAAGCACGGCATGGCCGGTGCCAAGGCGCTCTTTCTGCAGATAGGAGTCCACTTCGACGCCGTCGATCGCCGCTGCCGCACTCACCTCATCGGCGTTGCGCCCCACGACCAGTGCCGCTGCCGAAATATCGGTCTTGGCGATCGATTCCATGACATGCGCGATCATTGGCCGACCGGCGATCGGATGCAGAACCTTCGAGATCGATGATTTCATGCGGGTACTGTCGCCGGCAGCGAGGATGATGGCGAGGCAGGTGCGTTCCATTTCAGGCTCCGAGATAAACATCAGGCGCCGCCCGTGACCGGGCGCTGTCCCCTCATAGCAACTAGTCGAGCGGTGAACTACGGCGAAATTAGAAGTCGCCCTTACGCCTCGACAAGAGCCGCGAAAGCCTCCAGGACGTGTTGACGTCCGTCGATGATGACGAATTCCATGGCCTTGTGCGCCGCCAGGGCATCATGCGCTGCAATGGCTTCGACGATGGCCATATGCGTGTCGGCAATATTGCTGAAGCCGTTGCTGGAGGGTGGCGCACTCATGCGGAACATGCCGACCAGCGCAGCCTCGATAAGCCCGCCGAGCGACCGCATGAACGGATTTTGCGACGCCTCGGTAATGGCCAGATGGAAATGAAGGTCGGCAACGGCCAGACTGTCGGACGTATGATGCGGGGCCGCCATGGAGGCCGCAAGCCGCCGCAGCAAATCGATGTCCTCGCGGCTGGCCCGTTCCGCCACCAGGCTGGCGGCGAAAGGCTCGAACGCCATGCGTATATCGTAGAGGTGGAGAAGAAACTCCTTGTTGACCCCGCTTTCGAAATGCCAGTTGAGCACTTCGTTGTCGAACATGTTCCAATAAATCTTCTCGGTGACACGCGTGCCGACACGCGCGCGCGGCACAACCATCCCCTTTGCCGCCAGGGTCTTCATGCTTTCGCGCAGAACAGTGCGGGATACCTTGAAGCGCTGCAGAAGTTCGCTGTCCCCCGGAAGGATGCTACCGATCGGGAAGACGCCGGAGACAATTGCCTTGCCGAGATCGTCGACCACCTGTGCATGGCTCGTCCGCGACTTTCCCTGGGGTTTTCTCGTATCAAGCATTCGGCTGCGCAAGCACTCTGTCCTTCCCTCAGACGTAACGTCGATTGAAACGAGAAAGCAGCAGAAAACTCTCGGGCATCAGAATATATGCAAACTGCAGCAGGCCGATCAGGCCGTCATCCACCCGTTGGAAAGCGTTCCATCAAAGGCGATGTAGGTCTGAAGCTGATCCTGTATCAGAATTCCGATGAATGCTCCTCCGCCGAACCCCGCTCCTCCCGTTAGCAGTGTTCCGCCCATCACCACGACAAGCTCAATGCTCACCATGACAAGCGAATATCCCGCTGATGTATAAATGGAAAAAACGATTCCGGATAGACCAGCGAAGTCCCGTCAAGGGCCCTCTCCCCGACCCTCGATCAAAAAAACATATAGTAGTACTTTTGTAAATCAGTATTCGCTACCGCAACACAACAAAAAAGGGGCACCAAGGGCGCCCCTTTCAACTCATGCCATTTCGTCTGCCTTACTTCGAAGCGGGCAGCTTGTCGTCGACGCCCTCGATGTAAAAGTTCATGCCGAGCAGAGTGCCGTCATCGGCCTTCTCGCCGGCCTTCAGCCAAGGTGTGCCGTCCTGCTTGTTGATCGGGCCGGTGAAGGGTGCGAGTTCGCCGGACTTGATCTTGGCTTCGGTTTCCTGAGCCATCTTCTTCACGTCGTCGGGCATGTTGGTGTAGGGCGCCATTTTCAGGATGCCGTCCTTCAGGCCGTCCCAGTTCTGCTCGGACTTCCACGTACCGTCGAGCAGCGCGTGAACGCGCTTGGAGTAATAGTTGCCCCAGGTGTCGACGACGGCCGTCAGCTGCGCCTTCGGGCCGGCGGCGATCATGTCGGAAGCCTGACCGAAGGCGTGGATGCCGCGCTCTTCGGCCACCTGCATCGGTGCCGTCGTGTCGGTATGCTGGGTCAGGATATCGACGCCCTGGTCAACCATGGCCTTGGCGGCATCGGCTTCCTTGCCCGGGTCGAACCAGGTATTGACCCAGATGACCTTGAGCTTGAAGCTCGGATCGATCGAGCGGGCGCCCTGCTCGAAGGAGTTGATGCCCATGACGACTTCCGGGATCGGGAAGGAAGCGATGTAGGCGGCACCGTGATTCTTCGACATCTTGGCAGCGATCTGACCCAGGATATAGCGGCCTTCATAGAAGCGCGAATTGTAGGTCGCGAGATTCGGGCCGCTCTTGAAGCCGGTCGCATGCTCGAACTTCACCTTCGGGAACTTGGCCGCAACCTTGACGGTCGCATCCATGAAGCCGAATGAGGTGGAGAAGATCAGAGAGCAGCCGGAGCGGGCAAGACGCTCGATGGCGCGCTCGGCGTCGGGGCCTTCCGGCACGTTCTCGAGATAAGGCGTATCGATCTTGTTGCCGAATTCCTTCTGGATCTGCTGACGGCCGAGATCGTGCGCCTGCGAGTAACCGCCATCCGTGTGCGAACCGACATAGACAAAGCAGACCTTGGTCGGCGCCGCTTCGGCCGCAGCCGCGAAACCAACGATGGCAGCGGCTGTCGTGGCGAGTGCGAGTGCTAGTTTTTTCATGGTTACCCCTATTGGTTTGACATGTTTTTACAAAAATCCGTCCGGCTGTTTGTCCTCAGCGCTCCGGAACGAAGGCCTTGCCGAGCGACGCTGGCGTGTTGATCAAGGTCGCGCGGCGATTTTGTGAGATGATGACGAGAACCACAATAGTCGATGCATAGGGCAGCATCGACAGGAATTGCGAGGGAATGCCGACGCCGAAGCCTTGTGCGTGAAACTGCAGGATCGTCACGGCGCCGAAAAGATAGCCGCCGGCCATGACGCGCATCGGCCGCCAGGACGCGAAGACGACGAGCGCCAGCGTCACCCAGCCGCGGCCGGCCGACATGTTCTCGACCCATTGCGGCGTGTAGACCAGCGACAATTGCGCGCCGGCAAGCCCCGCGCAGCCACCGCCGAACATGACGGCGAGATAGCGCGTGCGGATGACATCGATGCCCAGCGCATGCGCGGAACCGTGACTGTCGCCGACGGCGCGCAGCTTCAGGCCGGCGCGGCTGCGGAAGAGGAACCAGTTGACGCCGATGAGCAGCGCGATCGAGAGATAGAAGGTCAGGTCCTGCTTGAACAGCACCGGCCCCACGAGCGGAATGTCCGATAGCAACGGGAAGACGATTTCTTGCAATTGCACGCCGGGCACGCTGACATAGCCTTCGCCGATCATCCCGGAGAGACCGAGGCCGAGGATGGTCAGCGCGAGACCCGTAGCGACCTGGTTGGTCACCAGCGTCAACGTCAGGAACCCGAACAGCAGGGAAAACAATGCGCCGGCGATGATGCCGGCGACGAGGCCCACATAGGGCGACCCGCTCATCTGCGCGCCGACGAAGGCGGCGACCGCGCCCATGATCATCATGCCTTCGACGCCGAGATTGAGCACGCCAGAGCGCTCCACCACCAGCTCGCCCAAGCCGGCAATGACAAGCGGCGTCGAGGCCGTGATGATGGTGAGGAGGATCGCTTCAAAGACACTCATGCCGCACCTCCTCGAACCCGCGACCAGATCAGGCGGATCTTATAGTAGATCAGCGTATCGCAGGAGAGCACGAAAAACAGCAGCAGCCCCTGGAAGACATTCGCCGCCTTGGCGGAAATACCGGGCGACAATTGTGCCGCCTCGCCGCCGAGATAGGTCAGCGCCAGCACGAAGCCGGAAAGGATCGCACCGAGAGGATTGAGACGTGCCAGGAATGCAACGATGATGGCGGTGAAGCCGTAGCCTGGCGAGATCGCCGGCTGCAGATGGCCGATCGAGCCGGCGACCTCGGAAATGCCGGCAAGACCCGAGAGCGCGCCGGAAAAGAGAAAGGCGAACCAGACCATTTTCCGCGAGGAGAAGCCGGCGAACCGACCTGCCCGTGCGGACTGACCAAGCACGGTTATCTCGAAACCCTTCAGCGTATATTTGATCATGAACCAGGCAAGGATCGCCGCGACGACGGCAAAGACGATACCCCAATGGGCACGGCCGGAATCCTCCCAGATCGCCGGCAACACGGCCTCCGGCGGAAAATCGATGCTCTGTGGAAAATTATGCCCCTGTGGATCGCGCCACGGCCCCCGTGACAGCCAATCCAGAAAGAGCTGTGCGATATAGACGAGCATCAGGCTCGTGAGGATCTCATTGGTGTTGAAATGCGCCTTCAGCAGCGCCGGAATAGCGCCATAGAGGGCGCCGCCGATGGCGCCGGCGATCAGCATGAGCGGCAGGATCATCGGCGAATGCCAATCGGTGAAGACGATCGGGATGAGGGAGCCGGTGACCGCGCCGATGGAGAACTGACCTTCCGCCCCGATGTTCCAATTGTTGGAGCGGTAGCAGACGCAGAGGCCGACGGCGATCAGGATCAGCGGCCCTGCCTTGATCGCCAGTTCGTGCAGCGACCAGACTTCCAGCAGAGGCTCGACGAAGAAGGCGTCCAACGCCTCCACGGGGTCCTTGCCCATGACGGCGAACATGATGGTGCCGGCGATCAGCGCCAGCGCGAGGGCAAGCAGCGGCGACAGTATGCCGAACAGTTTCGAGACCTGCGGGCGCTTTTCAAGTTCAATGCGCATGCGCGGGCTCCGAATGCGTCCTGGATTCATGCAGACCGCTCATCAGCAGGCCGATCTTTTCGCGGGTGAGTTCGCCGGCGGGGTATGAAGCTGAAAGCCGGCCTTCCGAGATGACGGCGATATCGGTCGCCACTTCGAAGATCTCGTCAAGATCCTGGCTGATAACCAGCACAGCCGAACCGTCACGGGCAAGATCGACCAGTGCCTGACGGATGCGGCTCGCGGCCCCTGCGTCCACACCCCAGGTCGGCTGGTTGACGACCAGCACGCTCGGCTGGCGATCGAGTTCTCGACCGACGATGAACTTCTGCAGATTGCCGCCCGAAAGCGCGCCGGCGGCCGGATCCTCGCCGCTCTTGCGCACATCCATCGCTTCGCAGATCCGCTTGGCGGCCTGCTTGACGACGCCGTGACGGATGATCTTGAGGAAACGACCGCGCAGAAATGCCTTGCTGTCCGATTGGTTGCGCGCCAGGACGAGATTGTCCGACAGCTTCATCGCCGAGACGGCGGCGTGTCCATGGCGCTCCTCCGGCACGAAACCGGCACCGAGCAACCGGCGCGCATTGATGCCCTTGGTGCCGACCGCCTGGCCGCGCACATGGATCAGATCGTCCGATGGGACGGTGTATTCGCCGGAGATGACGTCGAACAGCTCGCCCTGCCCATTTCCGGCAACGCCTGCGATTGCGAGAATTTCGCCGGCACGCACACGCAACGAAACGTCCTTCAGCGACATGGCAAAGGGAGTCCGCGCCGGGACGGACAGGCCAGCGACCTCGAGCTGAATGTCACCCGCACTTCCAAGTCCCTCGTGCTGCACGCTGGCAACGTCACTGCCGACCATCATGCGCGCAAGCGAACCCGTCGTTTCCTGCCGCGGATCGCAGGCACCGGTCACCTTGCCGTGGCGAAGCACGGTGGCGCGCGAACAAATGCGCTGCACTTCTTCCAGGCGATGGCTGATGTAAAGCACCGAGCGCCCTTCGTCCCTCAGTTGGAACAGTGTCTCGAAGAGGCGATCGGCCTCCTGCGGCGTCAGCACCGAGGTCGGTTCATCGAGAATGATCAGCTTCGGATTCTGCAGCAGCGCGCGGACGATTTCGATGCGCTGGCGCTCGCCGACGGAGAGATCGGCCACATGAGCGTTCGGATCGAGCGGCAAGCCATAGGCTCGCGAGAGCCTCGCAGCCTCTTCCGATATTTTCGCGATCGGGATCTTGCTGTCGAGCGACAGCGCGATATTTTCGGCAACCGTCAGCGCCTCGAACAGCGAAAAATGCTGAAACACCATGCCGATGCCGAGCTTGCGGGCCGTGCCCGGCGAGTCGATCGCAACGGGTTGGCCCTGCCAGACTATTTCTCCATGCGTCGGCTCCAGCACGCCGAACAGCATCTTTACGAGCGTGGATTTGCCTGCGCCGTTCTCGCCGAGCAGAGCGTGAATTTCGCCCGGCTGGATTTCCAGATCGATTTCATTGCAGGCAGCAAAACTACCGAACAGCTTCGTCAGTTTGCGAACCGATAGTAACGCACCGGTTGCCGGCACATCAGATGACGACACGTTCCCCTCATTTCCTTCCCACCGTCCTGCCCTTTATGGATCTATGGGATCAGCAGTGTAGTTCCACTTGTTCTTCTTGCTTCCAGATCCGAGTGCGCGCGCCCAGCATCAACAAGCGGATAGGTCTGATGGACATTGATACGCACTTTGTTGCTTTGCACAACAGCAAATAACGCCCCGGCACTGGCTCTCAACTCTTCCGGTGTGGAGACATAGGCGAAAAGGCTCGGGCGAGTCGCGAAAAGCGAGCCCTTCTGATTGAGGATGGCGAGATTGAAATTCTCGATCGGACCCGAGGACTGGCCGAAGGTCACCCACATGCCGCGCGGCTTCAGGCAATCGAGCGAATGCGGGAACGTATCCTTGCCGACCGAATCGTAGACGACGTCAACGCCCTTGCCGCCGGTAATTTCCCGAACGCGGTCAGCGAAATTCTCCCGGCTATAGTCGATGACGTGGTCATAACCATGCGCCAGTGCCAGCTCGACCTTTTCAGCCGAACCGGCCGTGCCGATCACGGCGGCGCCCAGCGCTTTCGCCCATTGACCTGCGATCAGGCCGACGCCGCCGGCTGCGGCGTGGAACAGCAGCGTGACGCCGGGGCCGACCTTGAAGGTGCGGTTCAGCAGATATTCGGCCGTCATGCCCTTCAGCATCATCGCCGCCGCCGTTTCGAGCGGGATATCGTCAGGCACCTTGACCAGATGACGGGTCTCGATATTACGCTCGACGCTATAGGCGCCATCGCTGCCGGCATAGGCGACGCGGTCGCCGACTGAGAAATCGGAGACGCCCGCCCCGACCGCCGTGATTGTACCGGCGGCTTCCTTGCCGAGCGGCAGCGGAAAGTGAGGCGCCTTGTAAAGCCCAGACCGGAGATAGACATCTATGAAATTCAGTCCGATCGCGGCATGGCGGATCTGCACTTCTCCGGCAGCAGGCGGCGGCAGATCCACCTCCTCCAGCTTCATGACATCAGGACCGCCGTTTTCATGGATGCGAATGACCTGGGTCTTGTTCATGATGCGCAATCCTATTGACGCCCGAGGGACGGAAAAAACTGCAATACGGCGCCGATGCAGTAAAGATAGATGCCGCTTATGATGAAGAGAGCAACCGCCCATTGCGGCATGACGAAGTGCATCAGCAGCGAATAGACACCGAGCGCCGACCAGAAGAGGAATATGCCGAGATTGAGCGGCCGCAACCGTCTGACGCGCACGGGGTGCAGGAAATTGATCGGCAGGAAGGTCAAGACGACGGAAACACCCACGAGGATCATGGCGGTCGTGGCGCTGGCATCGATGACGAAGAGCGTGAAGATTACCATGTTCCAGACGACTGGGAAGCCGGAGAAAAAATACTCGTCCGTCTTCATGCCGGTATCGGCGTAATAGATGGCGCTGGAGACCACGATCATGCCGGCGGCGACAAACGACCAGGGCTCGCCGATCATGCCGCTTTCATAGAGCGCGAAGGCCGGCAGCAGCACATAGGTCACGTAATCGATGATATTGTCGAGCGTATCGCCCGACCAATTGGGAAGGACTTCCTTGACCCGGACCTTGCGGGCGATCGGCCCGTCGATACCATCGACCAGCAGCGCCAGGCCAAGCCACCAGAACATATCGACAAAACGATGCTCCGAGGCTGCAACGACGCCGAGAAAGGCGAGAAAAGATCCGGATGCCGTCAATATATGGACGGAGAAAGCACGAATCTCCGCGTAAGGCACTCGCTTGTATTTGAAGATTTTCATCCGCCCCGTGACTCGTCTGCTTATGCACCTGCCCCGGCAGGCGGTTTTTCTCGCTAATATGCATCCTTTGGTCTCTACCGCCAGCGCAAAAGCGTCTACCCCGTCACGCTAGCGCGACTTCCTGTCATTTTCACCCGCTGCGATGTTTCATCCCATGGATTTCAACAGGCTAAGCGCCTATTTTCAGAACGAGTGGCAATTGAGGCATCGATATGAAGCAGATTGAAGTGGCCGTTATCGGCGGTGGCCTGGCCGGCATGATCACGGCGTTCGCGCTTGCGCGCGGCGGACGATCCGTCGCCCTGGTGGCCGCGCCGCACAACAAGGCCGACAGGCGGACGACGGCGCTGATGGATCAATCGATCCGCTTTCTCGAGCGCCTGACGCTGTGGGACAAGATCGCGCCCTCGGCGGCTGCATTGACGACCATGCGGATCATCGATGGCACATCGAGGCTGCTGCGTGCGCCGACTATCTCGTTCAGATCGTCGGAAATCGGCCTCGACGCCTTCGGCTACAATATTCCGAATACCGTGCTGCTCGGCAGCCTCCATGACGCCATCGAGGCGGAAGCAAATATCAGCCGCATCGAGGCCAGCGCCTCGGACATCACCTTTCGCGACGATGGCGTAACGATTGCGCTCGACAACGGCGATTCGATCGATGCCGCTTTCGTCGTCGGTGCCGACGGACGCAACTCGATGGTGCGCGAGGCCTTGGGCATCAAGGTCAAGGGGTGGTCCTATCCGCAATCCGCCATGGTTCTGAACCTTGCGCACTCCCTGCCTCATCAGAACATCTCGACGGAATTTCACACCGAAAGCGGCCCCTTCACGCAGGTCCCCTTGCCCGGCAACCGCTCCAGCCTCGTCTGGGTGCAGAAGCCGGCGGAAGCTGCCGCCAATGCCGAAAAGTCGCTCGAAGAACTCGGAAGACTGGTCGAGGAGCGCATGCAATCGATGCTCGGTCGGGTGACGATCGAGGACAATGTCCAGGTCTGGCCGCTCTCCGGCATGACAGCCCATCGTTTCGGCAAGGGCCGCGCCGCCTTGATCGGCGAAGCCGCCCATGTCTTTCCGCCGATCGGGGCGCAAGGCCTGAACCTGAGCCTGCGCGATATACTGGCATTGTCAGACATCCTCTGCACCCGCGCTGATCAGCCGATCCCGCGATCGGCCGGCGACAATTTCGACCGCAAGCGCCGCGTCGACATCATCAGCCGGACGACAAGTGTCGATCTCCTCAATCGCTCGCTTCTGTCGGATTTCCTGCCGATGCAAATGCTGCGCGCGGCGGGGCTGCATGTGCTCTCCGCCATCGCGCCGCTCCGGAACATCGTCATGCGCGAAGGTATCGAGCCCGGCGGCAGCCTGCGCAACCTTCCCTCTCTGCTACGGGAAAAGCTGCGCCGGTAAGGCGCCGGAATTTATCAGATAGAGCACCAGCGAGACCGTCACGACGGAACAAGCCGTTGTGATCAGGATGGTGGCGGAGGCTCGCTCCTGCCAGACACCATATTGCTGCCCGATGACGAAGACATTCGTTGCCGTCGGCAAAGCGGCGAGCAGCATTGCCGCTTCGATCCAAATCGGATCGAAGCCACCGACAGCCTGCAGCACGATATAGACGACGAGCGGATGCAGGATGAGTTTCGCCGGCACGATATAGCCGATCTCGACCGGAACCCGCTTCAACGGCCGCAAGGCAAGCGTAACTCCCATGGCAAATAGTGCACAGGGCGCAGCTGCTTGCGCAAGATAATTGACAAATCGCTCGAAGGCGACCGGCTGATGAAGCGAAAGTGCTGCCACGGCAAAACCCAGGGCAGTCGACAGGATGAAGGGATGTAGCAGCACCTTTCGGGCGATATCCGCGGCAAGGCGCCAGACGGAGCGCTTGTCTCCACCTTCCAGAGCCATCAGGGCCGGCGCGACGATGAAGTGCAGCGCGTTTTCGAAACACACGATCAGCGCGACGGGAACGGCTGCCTTCTCTCCCAGAGCCAGAAGCGCTAAGCCCGGCCCCATGTAGCCGATATTGCCGTAGGCTCCGGCAAAGGCCTGGATCGTGCTGTCGGCAAGAGAATTGCGTCGCAGGAAACGCCCGATCAGAAACAGCAGGAGAAAGATCGAATAGGTCGCGGCGATATCGGTGGCGATGAAATCGATTCGCGTCAGCTGTTCGATCGGCGTTTGCGAAACGAGCTTGAAGAACAGAGCCGGCAATGCCGCATAGATGATGAACGTATTGAGCCAGCCAAGCGCTTCCGCCGGTTGCTTCGTGATGCGCGCTGCAATGTAGCCGATCAGGATCAGGCCGAAGAATGGCAGCAGCAGACCGACAACGTCAGCCATCGGGCATATTCCATTTTGCCGTGAAAAATGAAGGCGAAGGATATCGCCCGACTTAGCCGATTTTCATCAAGATTGGAAAGGTCTGCTGAAACCAGATCGCCATGTCGCTGATATAGCCGAATATGAAGGCGAGCCCGGTCAGCACCAGAAGTCCGCCCATGATCTTCTCGACCGTGCCGAGATGACGGCGGAAGCGAGACAGAAAGCTCATGAAAGCGCCGGAAAAGCCGGCGGCGATCCAGAACGGAATGGCAAGCCCCAGCGAATAGACCGCGAGCAGACTAGCGCCCGCACCAACCGTCTCACGAGAGGCGGCGATGCCGAGGATGGCGCCGAGAACCGGGCCGATGCAGGGCGTCCAGCCGAAGGCGAAGGCAAGGCCCATGATATAGGCGCCCGTCAACGTCGCCGGCTTGCCGCTGCCGTGGAAACGCGCCTCGCGAGCAAGAAGGCCGATGCGGAAAACACCGAGGAAATTCAAGCCCATGATGACGATAATCAAACCGCCGATCTTCGAAAGAACATCGAGATGCTGGCGCAGCAGCAGGCCGATCGACGAAGCACCGGCGCCGAGCGCGACGAATACGGTGGCGAACCCCAGCGTAAAGAACAGCGCCGACATCAGCACATTGCCGCGGACGCTCGGCCCTGCGGCGACAGCTGCTCCACCGCCGCGAAACTGCTCGACCGAAATCCCGGCCATGTAGCAGAGATAGGGCGGCACGAGCGGCAGCACGCAAGGCGAAAGGAACGAAAGCGCCCCGGCGATCAAGGCACTGAGAAGCGAGATATCGGCAAGCGACACGATGGACTCCGGCTATGTCATTTCCCCATCTTCCTAGCTTCGCGAAAGCCTGAAAGCCAATCACCTTTTCGAGGGCGACGGCTGCAAAACCTTTATAGTGAAGCAACCGGAACGCACATCTTGCCGCCCGAGACAGGCGGGCAAAAGGCGCGACCAACAGCCGCAGAGCAGCCCAACGAACAAATTGCTTTTGCTTAAATATTGGTTCAAGCTGTCAACGTTCGTCGAACAACGTACATTCCACCCAAGTTAGTTAGCGGAGGAAAAGCCCCATGCGAATTGCTACCATGTTCACGACTGCAGCCTTTGCCGCCCTCTTCAGCGTAAGCGCCATGGCACAAACGGCGACACCCAGCACAACAACGACGACCCCCAGTGCCACGACGTCGACACCTGCGATGAAGTCGACGACCAGCACGGTCAAGCCAAAGGCGATGAAGCCTGCTCAAACGTCCGTTTCCAAAGCATGCTCGGCTCAGGCCGACGCCAAGGGCCTGCATGGAAAGGCACGCGCCAAGTTCCGCAGCGACTGCAAGAAGAACGGCGGCAAGGCGGCATAGCATCCAAGGTTCTTCTCCCTCAATGATCAACCTTGCCGTTGAAATGACGGTAAGGTTGATCGCTGCGACGCGTCAGTCGCTCCTGTCAGATATTCCGGATGAAAATGCGCGCGTATGGCTTTGAAGGGCCACACGTTTGGGGAAGTTTATCGTTCCCTGGTTATTCCGGAAGAGCAGCGCCCTTTTCATGGTCATCGCACACAGCTCCGTTGCCACCGAGGTCTGTTTTCTACCTCTCAGACAGGATCGTTGCGAACGGCTATGTCTGCCGGCATCCCGGAGACTACGAATGATTGCACTCCGGCTGCGACAGCAACGTTTCGCAATAAAGGAGCAAAACCTGGGAAACCTGCTGAAATTACAACTCATCCCTGTTCGATCGAATAAATGGACGGAGCAGGAAATTGAAAGCAGCCATAAATCCTCCCCCTTCGGAAGAAGCGTCGCAGGCGAGATATCTGGCCGCCTGCCTTTTCGCCCTTGAACCTTCCATCGAGAGCCTTCTTGCCGCGGCCTTGAAATCCGGCTGGAAACGCGAATATGTTCTCCTGGCGATCATCGCCATCGCCATGAATGACGGCAAGGAGACGGTGCCGCCGAAGCTGCTGCATTCGTAATATGCGGAACTAAATTCCCCGATCCCTCGAGCCTACTTCTCCTTCGGCTTGAGCTCCTTCGTCGCCGGATCGATTTTGCCGTCCGCAAGCCTGTTGCGGGGATCGGCAACCAGCGGCGCCTTGTCGTCGGCGTCCGCCTCCTGTTTTACGCCATGCGCCTTGCTGTGCTGTATCTTCGCGAGCGTCTGCGTATTTTCCTTTCCGCGACGCGGATCATGGGATTCTTCGTCTGCCATCGTATCTCTCCTATTGTCTCAGTGGGAAACACGAGTGACTCGATTAGGTTCCAGAAAACTGGCGCGCTGCCGACGCGCGTCGCGCTCTTGAGCGAGCGCCATTAAACTAAATTAGTTTTCACAAAAATAATTCGGGCGCACTGAAACTATCCGTGATCTGCAAAGACAACCGGACACCTCCACCCGTCCCCGGCGACCCGCCCGGCACCGGAGACGGCGGAAACGGTCACCTCTGCACCGTTTCCGCAGCGTCCGGCGGCGCGGAAGCGCAAAGCCCGCCGTCGGGCGCGCTTTTTGTCCGCTGGGGCCGGCGGCATCGCGAAAATCAAGCGCACATTCGCGCGACAAACGACGTTGTTTCAAATTAATGATATTCAACTTAAGTTTGAAAAGACTATGGTGAGAGCGATGGGGCTCGAACCCATGACCTACTGATTAAAAGTCAGTTGCTCTACCAGCTGAGCTACGCTCTCCCTCTCCGCGGGCCATTTTTCACCCCGGCTGGAAGTGCGCGGAACATATGCAGACGCCCTATTGCGGTCAACCCATAAAATCGAGGCTGTGGCACCCGCAAGGCGCTTTTCCTCATCTCCAGGCGGTCAAAACGCTGCGTTTCGCCGACCGGATTACCCGGACGGCATGCCAAAGCTTGGATTCGAAGCGATGAAGAGGCCGTAATGTCGGAGAATCAGCTCCAACACACCGGAACAATCGTAACAATTACCCCTAATAATCAGGGTTGCGCTCAAGGGATCCAGCAGTTTGCCGTTCGCAATTGTTGGGGGGCGAATCGTTTTTCGTGTATATCAGACATTGTTAACAACCCGTCGGGTCCTCAGGAGGTTCTTTTTATGGAAGATGCACACGTCGGTTGGATTGCAGCAATTATCATTGGCGGCCTAGCGGGCTGGTTCGCCGAGATGATCATGAAAAGCAACACAGGCATCATCATGAACATCATTCTCGGCATTATCGGCGCACTCGTCGCCAGCTGGTTATTTGGCGTGCTCGGTATCCAGCTGCCTTTCCATCTATGGCTGAATTACCTGATCACGGGCTTCATCGGCGCCTGCATCCTGATCTTCATCGGTCGATTGATCAGGAGATAGCGGCGTATCCGGGCGGAACCCGCCCGAATAGGGACGGAGAAAGAGGGAAGACGGGATTCCGCCTTCCCTTTTTTGTTGCATTCTGCTGGCGCAACGCACGCCAAAGACCTTTCCAACTCCATCCGCGACGCTATCTAGCAAAGTGGAACCGAAAAGGAGGTTGGAAGGATGACGGAAGACGCCAATCGGACGCCAGCCCGCAAGGTCATACGCGGTCGCCCCTACAGCATCGCTGAATTTGCACGGAAATATCGCCTCGACGACGAGGAGGCGAAGCGCCTCTTCTATAAGTTCGGCCCATCGGCCACCGAGCTGGACCTGCTGATGGCCGCCAAGCGGAAGCCGCCAACCTTGTCCTCGGCCATCGAACACTGATGCGATGGCGCCTGCCTCTCCGCCTTAATTCGGCGAGCCGGCGCGACCCGTGACGCCAGCCGCCGGCACTGATATATCACAATTGGTTGCCTTCGACGGCGCGAGGTGACACTGTGCGCCATATCTGTTCGGTCGGACGTCTTGCATGCAGAACTCGCTTAGCCACCTCGCCTATCTGGCGCTCGAGTACCAGATCGTGACGCTCGAGCTTAAGCCTGGAGCGCTCGTCACCGAGAAGCAGTTGATTGAGATGGCGGGGCATGGGCGGACGCCGGTGCGCGAGGCGATCCAGAAGCTCGCATGGCAGGGGCTGATCCATGTGCGGCCGCGCGTCGGTCTGCAGATCGCGGAGATTCGTCCCGACGACCATCAGCATGTCATTCAGGTCAGGCGCGAGCTTGAGCCGATCGCCGCCACACTTGCCGCCGTTCATGCGGACGAGCAACAGCGCGAGCAGCTACAGGAATGCGCGCGCCTGATGGCGGATTGCGCGATAACGGGCAACCTGCCCGGCTTCTTCGCGGCAGACAAGACATTCGACGAGATCTTGGAAGTCGCCTGCCCGAACAACTTCATCATGGCCGCTCTCGGACCGGTGCAAACACATTCGCGGCGGCTCTGGTATTCCGGTGCGACGCCCGATCGCACCGATCATTCGATTGCGATGCATATTCGCGTCATAAAGGCGATTCACGATGGCGATGCCGACGAGGCACGCGTGGCTATGGCATCGCTGATCGATTATCTCGGCAGCCTATGAAAAAAGCGGTCCCGTTGCCGCGACCGCTCCTCCATCTCTGCATGCCAGGCAATCGATCCAGAGCATTTGCGCCTTTCTTCGAATCGCGAAAACGCTCCATTCTCTTGCCTTTCGCATTCCGGACGGCAAACCGCTACGCGCTCTTCCTGGAAATGCTTCAGCCGACGAAGGCGCGTTCGATGACGAACTCAGCCGGCTTGCTGTTGGCGCCTTCCGTGAGGCCCGCCTTTTCGAGCAGGTCCTTAGTATCCTTCAGCATTGCGGATGAACCGCAGATCATGCCGCGATCAACTGTTATATCGAGCGGGGGTACGCCCAGATCCGCGAAAAGCTTGCCGTTCTCGATGAGATCGGTGATGCGGCCCGTAAAGGGGAAGTCCTCGCGGGTAACAGTCGCATAGTGGCGCAGCTTGTCGCCGACGACCTCGCTCAGCAGTTCATCGTTGCGAATTTCTTCGACCAGATCGAAACCGTATTTGAGTTCGGCCACATCCCGAGTGGTATGAGTGAGGATGACCTCCTCGAACTTCTCATAGGTTTCGGGATCGCGGATCAGGCTCGCGAAAGGCGCGATGCCCGTGCCGGTCGAGAACATGTAGAGCCGCTTGCCAGGCGTCAGCGCATCGAGAACCAGTGTGCCCGTCGGCTTCTTGCGCATCAGCACTTCGTCGCCCGGCTTGATATTCTGCAGATGCGATGTCAGCGGGCCATCGGGCACCTTGATCGAAAAGAACTCGAGTTCGTCGGCCCAGGCCGGGCTTGCTATCGAATAGGCACGATAAAGCGGCTTGCCATCGACCATGAGGCCGATCATCGCGAACTCGCCGGAGCGGAAACGGAAGCCTTGCGGCCTGGTCATCGTAAAGCGGAAGAGCCGGTCGGTATAGTGCCTGACGCTCAGCACCTTCTCGGCGAAAACGCCCGCCGGTACTGCGGAAACAAATTCATCTGTCTTGGCGGGGGCGTTCATTCTGTCTCGGATCCCGTATTCGTCTTACACGTCATTCCTGGCAGGCTCATTGCGCGAGGCTAATATTACAATATAGCCCGAATTGAAAGGTATTCCATTTCGCCCGGCCGCACGCGACTAAAATTTGTATATTTCAGTCAAGATTACTTCCAGCCGACGTTACATGCATCGATAGGCGCAAATACGGCAATCAGGCCGACTTTGCCGGCAATCGCCGCCAGCTATAGGCCTGCCCGGCTTCGGCCGGGCGGGCGGTCGGCTGGTAATAATGCGGAATGCCCGGCAACCGGTTTTCCGACAGCCGCTTCAATGCGGTTTCATTGGTAACAGCGAAACTGTCGATGCCGACGCGCAACATCAACGGAATCTGGTCGATCAGCACGTCGCCAACGGCGCGCAGCTCATTGGCGTAGCCAAGGCGCTCGCGAAGCAGCGAGGCATGGCTGAAGGCGCGGCCATCGTTGAAGGCCGGAAAGGCAACTGCAACGATCGCGAGGCGATCGAGATAGTGCCGCAGCTTCATCACATCGTCGGCCGGCTTGATTACCACGCCGAGGCCGACATCGTTGCTCTCTTCAGCCTTGGCGATCAGGGCATCGAGGCTGAGCAGCGGCTTCTGACTCTCGCTCGCCTTGACCTCATCGGTCTCGATGACCCACGGATCGTTTTCTACAAAACCGGCTTCCCGCCAAATCTTCGTCATGCTGATATCTCCTTACGCCGCTTCGGCTGCAGCCGAGGACGAGCCATAAAGCGCTTCCTTGAAGGGCTGCGGTCCGACGCGCCGGTAGGCATCGAGGAAAATCTCTGTGGGATCAAGGCGCAAGCCGATATAGGTGTCGACGATGGTTTCGATGGCATCGGTCACCTTGTCGGGCTCGAAGCCGCGGCCGATGATCTCGCCGATCGAGGTATGTTCGTCACCGGAGCCGCCGAGCGTGATCTGGTAGAGTTCCGCACCCTTCTTCTCCACGCCAAGCAGGCCGATATGGCCGACATGGTGATGGCCGCACGCATTGATGCAGCCGGAAATCTTGATCTTCAGCTCACCGATCTCGGCCTGGCGCTCGGCCGAACCGAAGCGCGTGGAGATCTCCTGCGCAACCGGGATCGAGCGGGCATTGGCGAGCGCGCAATAGTCGAGGCCGGGACAGGCAATGATATCGGTGATCAGGCCGGCATTCGCAGTTTCCAGGCCTACAGCGACCAGACCGCGATAAACCGCTTCGAGATCGGCCAAGGCCACATGCGGCAGGATGAGGTTTTGCTCATGGCTGACGCGGATTTCGTCGAAAGCGTATTCCTCGGCGATGTCGGCCACCGCATCCATCTGCGCATCCGAGGCATCGCCCGGAATACCGCCGATCGGCTTCAGCGAAATCGTCACCATGCCGTAGTCGGGGTTCTTGTGCGGCTGCACGTTCTGCTGCACCCAGCGGGCAAAGTCCGGATCGGTCTTCTTCCAGCGGGCGAGGCTTTCCCAGCCTTCGGCCCTTTCCGACAGTGCCGGCGGCGCGAAGTAGGCCGATATCGCCTGAACGTCCGCTTCCGGCAGCTTCAGCTCGGTATCCCTAAGCTTGTCGAACTCGACCTCGACCTGACGCGCCAGTTCCTCGGCGCCGGTCTCGTGCACGAGGATCTTGATGCGCGCCTTGTACTTGTTGTCGCGGCGGCCGTGCAGATTGTAGACGCGCATGATCGCGGTCGTGTAGGACAGCAGGTCCTCTTCCGGCAGGAAGTCGCGGATCAGCTTGGCAACCATCGGGGTACGGCCCTGCCCGCCGCCGACATAGACGGCAAAGCCGATCTCGCCCTTGTCGTTCTTCTTCAGGTGCAGACCGATGTCATGCACCTGGATCGCGGCACGGTCGCGCTCGGCGCCGGTGACGGCGATCTTGAACTTGCGCGGCAGGAAGGAGAATTCCGGATGCACGGATGACCATTGGCGCAGGATTTCTGCATAAGGGCGCGGATCGGCGACTTCGTCAGCCGCGGCGCCAGCGAAATGATCCGCCGTGACGTTGCGAATGCAATTGCCCGAGGTCTGGATGGCATGCATCTCGACGGAAGCAAGTTCGGCAAGCACGCCGGGCATGTCCGAGAGCTTCGGCCAGTTGAACTGCAGGTTCTGGCGCGTGGTGAAGTGGCCGTAGCCACGGTCATAGGTGCGCGCGATATGGGCGAGCATGCGCATCTGGCGCGAGCTCAGCGTGCCATAGGGAATGGCGATGCGCAGCATATAGGCATGCAGCTGCAGATAGACGCCGTTCATCAGACGCAGCGGCTTGAAGGCATCCTCCGAGAGCTCGCCCGCAAGGCGCCGCTCCACCTGATCGCGGAACTGTGCAACGCGCTCCGCGACAAAGGCGTGGTCAAATTCGTCGTAACGATACATGATTTCCTCGGGACTTCCTCAGACTGCAATGAATTCCGGATCGGCGGCGGCATAGCCGGGCGCGTACTCCATGGTGGGGCCTTCGGCGCGAATACGCTCGCGCAGACGCAGCGGCCAGAGCTTGCCGCCGGTTTCCTGAACATCGATCAGATTGACGTCGACGACCTTGTTGTCGGCATAGGCTTGCTTGCCGATGGCTTCAAGTGCCGCTTCCGCTTCGGCATGGCGCGCGACCAGCGCCTCCTGCAACGATGTCACCCACTCACCATTTGCGTTCAGCCAAACGGCAACGCCATCGGTGAGCCGGTTTGCGGTCAGAACCTTGTCGACCATGAATCAGCTCCTCGCATAGTCTTGAACAGCGGTCTCACGGCGGACCAGCGGCTCGGATTGTTCGAAATTCGCACCGGCGACGGCCTCGCCGATGATGACCATGACCGGACCGCTCAGTTCATCGCGATGCTCGAGGTCAGGCAGATCCTTCAAGGTGCCGTGCATCAGGCGGCGGTCGCGGCGGCTCGCATTCTCGATGACGGCGACGGTGGTGTCTGCCGGAAGCCCAGCCTCCATCAGGCGGCCAGCAACGGAGGCAGCAACCGTGCGGCCCATATAGACGGCGATGGTCGCGCCGGAGATGGCGAGGCTCGCCCAGTCCGGGAGGACATCGCCGGTAAGATCGTGGCCCGTCGTGAAGACCAGCGACGAGGCAACGCCGCGCAGCGTCAGCGGCAACTCGAAATCGGCGGCCGCGGCAAAGGCAGAGGTGATGCCTGGAACGATCTCATAGCCGATACCGGCGGCGCGCAACGCGGCCATTTCCTCGCCGGCGCGGCCATAAACCAGGGGATCGCCGGATTTCAGCCGCACGACGCGCTTGCCTTCGCGGCCAAGCTGCACCAGCAGGTCGTTGATCTCTTCCTGGGATTTGGTGTGGCAGCCCTTGCGCTTGCCGACGGATAGGCGCTCGGCATCGCGGCGGCCCATATCGACGATCGCCTGCGGCACGAGGGCGTCGTAGACGATGACGTCGGCTTCCATCATCACGCGCTGCGCACGCAGTGTCAGCAGGTCTTCGGCGCCCGGGCCTGCGCCGACCAGCCACACACGACCTTCGACTTCCCGCGAAGACTGCAGCAGGCTGTCAGCGGCCCGCTCGGCCTGCTTGACATGACCGGCATTGACGGCATCGGCAACGGAGCCGGAAAAGAAGCGCCGCCAGAAGACACGGCGCGCGACGCCGCGCGGCACGAGGCGGTCGACCGGCTTGCGGTAACGCGTTGCCAGTTCCGCAAGCTTGCCGAGCGAGGGCGACAGTATCTGATCGATCTGCGCGCGGATCATCTGTGCCAGCACCGGACCGGCACCTTCCGTGCCGATGGCGACGGCGACCGGAGCCCGGTTGACAAGCGCCGGCGTATAGAAATCGCAGTAATCGGGCTGATCGACAGCGTTTGCCGGAATTCTTTCGGCGCGGGCGGCGTCGACAATGGCACGATCGGCCTCAGCATCGCCGGTCGCGGCAAAAACGAGGGTTGCACCCTTCACCTGCTCGGCCGAAAACTCGCCGCGCACAGTCGCGATACGGTTGGCAATCAGGAAGGAATGATAGTCGGCCTCGGGCGTCTGCGCATAGGCGACGATCTTCGCCTGGGTGTTCATCAGAAGCCGGACCTTGGCGAAAGCTTCGTCCCCGTTGCCGAAAACGGACGCAGTCCTTCCTTCCACGCGGAAGAAGGCGGGAAACACCGAAAGCTGTTCAGTCCTGGGAGGCATCGTCATTCCACTTCGAGATTTGCCGAATATCGCCCTTGCGGCCAAGAGATTGAAGAAACAGAAATTCTAATGCCTTGGCGAGTCCGTATTCTTTTGCTCGACATGACAGGGATTTGAGCAAAACTCACCAGACGAGAAATTCACGATAAATACAGGAAATCTATAGACTTTTATGATTGATCGGCGCCTGCGGTAGTTTTATTGCCTGTGGCAAACCCTGTCCATACGTCATTTGCGCATTCCGCCGGATCGGCAATCCCGCTAGACTGGACGAAATTTTTCGGAGCGTCTCCTTGTCGGATAACACCATTGCAGCCCGCCTTCTCGACGTCGTCGAGCACGATATCCTGCCGCTGACGCGGAAGGGCGTGGCGGCCGGCAACAAGGTCTTCGGCGCGGCCATCCTGCGCAAATCCGACCTTTCGCTTGTCATCGCCGAGACGAATAACGAACTGGAAAATCCGCTCTGGCATGGCGAAGTTCACGCCCTCAAGCGCTTCTACGAACTCGGCGAGAAGCCTGCGACCAAGGAGCTGATCTTCCTGTCGACCCATGAGCCCTGCACCATGTGCATGTCGGCGATCACCTGGGCCGGCTTCGACAATTACTACTACTTCTTCAGCCACGAGGATTCCCGAGACGCCTTCGCGATCCCGCATGACCTGAAGATCCTCAAGGAGGTCTTCGGTCTGGAGCCGGGCGGGTATAACAGGCACAACGCCTTCTGGAACAGCTTTGCCATTGCCGACCTGGTCGAGACGGAAGCGGAACCCCGAAAGGCACAGCTCAAGGAACAGACGGCGCGCATCAAGCAAGCCTATGCCGGATTGTCCGACAATTATCAGGCTTCCAAGAGCGATAACGACATTCCCCTCAATTAATCCCAACAGGACCCGAGACCACGATGGAAGCGTCGCGAGACATAAGCAGCCTGATCGAAGTCATGGCGGCATTGCGAAATCCCGAAAGCGGCTGCCCCTGGGATATCGTCCAGACCTTCGAAACCATCAAGCCCTACACGATCGAGGAAGCCTTTGAGGTTGCCGATGCGATCGAGCGCAAGGATATGGACGATCTCTGTGATGAGCTCGGCGACCTGTTGCTGCAGGTCGTCTTCCACGCCCGCATGGCTGAAGAAGCAGGCGCATTCGCCTTCGGCGATGTCGTGCATGCCATCACCCGCAAAATGATCCGCCGCCATCCGCATGTCTTCGCAGTGTCCGATGCCAATACGGAGGACGCAGTCACTTTGCAATGGGATCGGATCAAGGCGGAAGAGAAGCGCGAGCGCGCCGAACGCCGCGCCCGAGCCGGCATCACCGAGGATTTCAAGGCCGGACTCCTGGGCTCGGTGCAGCGGACTTTCCCTGCCCTGACGGAAGCTCTGAAATTGCAGGAGCGCGCCGCCCATGTCGGATTCGACTGGTCGGCCCCGGAACCGATCCTCGACAAGATCGAGGAGGAGATCGGTGAGTTGCGGGCGGCACTTGCAAGCGGTGACAAGGCCAAGGTGAGCGACGAACTCGGCGACCTGATTTTTGCCGTCGTCAATATCGGCCGGCATGTGAAAACCGATCCGGAACAGGCCCTGCGCGGAACGAACACCAAGTTCCGCCGCCGTTTCCATCATATAGAGACGACGCTTGCGGCCGAAGGCGAGACGCTGGAAGGCGCCTCGCTGGAGCGAATGGAAGAGATCTGGCAGGCGGCAAAAGCTATCGAACGACAGCTGGGCGGCGTGGAACGGGCGTAACCTAGAGCAATTCCAGGAAAAGTGCGTAGCGGTTTTCCGTTCGGAATTGCATAAAAACAATAGCATAGAGCGGTCAGGCGATTCCGTGAAACGCGTAACCGCTCTAGCCTATTCCCAATCCTCGCGTTGCGGCTTCGGTCCATTGCCCATGCGCCGCTCCAACTCCACTGCTTCGGACTCGGTGAGGCGGACGTCGAGCGTCACGGTGCCGTCCTCATTGTCCTCGCGGTTATCGACTATCGCGTGATTGTAGAGCCAGGGCAGCAGAGCCAACCTTTCCACCGGAAGCGTGATCGTCGCCTCCGTCAGCACGCCGGAAAGGCGGCGGCTGATCTCGTCCATCAGGCGATCGACGCCCTCGCCGCTTTTTGCCGACACGGCAATGACGTTTTCGGCGGTGGATGCCTTCTGCACGATGGCATCATGCGCCTCCGGCTCCAGGCGATCGATCTTGTTCCAGACCTCGAGGATGCGCTCGGCGCCTTCGGCCTCGCCGATACCGAGATCGCCAAGGATCCGCATCACATCGGCACTCTGGACCTGATTGTCGTCATCCGAGAGATCGCGCACATGCAGGATCAGATCGGCTTCCAGCACCTCTTCCAGCGTCGCGCGGAAAGCCGCCACCAGGTGGGTCGGCAGGTCGGAGATGAAGCCGACGGTGTCGGAGAGAATGACGGTGCGGCCATGCGGAAGCTTCATGCGGCGCAGCGTCGGATCGAGCGTCGCAAACAGCATGTCCTCGGCCAGCACGCCGGCACCGGTGATGCGGTTGAACAGCGTCGACTTGCCGGCATTGGTGTAACCGACCAAAGCGACGATCGGATGCGGCACCTTCCGGCGCTTGGCGCGATGTAGCTGGCGGGTGCGCACTACCTGCTCCAGCTCGCGCTCGAGCCGGATGATCCGCTCCTGCAGCATGCGCCGGTCGGCTTCGATCTGGGTTTCGCCGGGACCGCCCATGAAGCCTGCACCACCGCGCTGGCGTTCAAGGTGGGTCCAGCTCCGGACGAGTCTACCCTTCTGATAGTTCAAATGTGCAAGTTCGACCTGCAGCGTGCCTTCCTTGGTGGAGGCACGGCGGCCGAAGATTTCGAGGATGAGGCCGGTACGGTCGATGACCTTGGCGTTCCATGCCTTTTCGAGATTGCGCTGCTGCACCGGTGTCAGCGGATGATCGACGATGACAAGTCCGGCATTGAATTCATCGAGCAGCGCGAGGATCTCCTCGATCTTGCCCGTGCCAAGCAGTGTCGCGGGCCTGGGATCGTTGATCGGGACGATGGAACCGTTGACCACGTCGAGATCGATCGCCAGGGCGAGGCCTTTGGCCTCTTCCAACCGGCTTTCGGACGGACGTGAGACCGAGATGGCGCCGTCAGCCTGAGCAGAGCGCGACGCGCGAGCCTGCTTCAGCACAGGCACGACCACGACAGCCCGCATATCATCCCGGTGCTTTACGGACTCCGGAATGAGGGAATCGTTTTTGGTATCGCGTGTCGTGATAGTGGCAAATCCCAGTTAGGATGCGGCTTCTTCGCTCTCGAACATCTGCATCGGCTGACCCGGCATGATCGTCGAGATCGCATGCTTGTAGACGAGCTGCGAATGGCCATCACGGCGGAGCAGGACACAGAAATTGTCGAATGAGGTAACGACACCTGTCAGCTTCACGCCGTTAATCAAGAAAATTGTGAGTGAGATCTTTTGCTTGCGAACAGTATTGAGAAATAAGTCCTGCAAGTTTTGAGAACGTTCCGCCATCGCGCCGCTTCTTTCTTTTTTGCCGACCTAAGTCGGTGAAATGTCATGATATACAGAGATCCCGGATAGGAGATACCCTCATTTTCTCCTCCCAGCGAATGTTGGTATCAAATCACAGTCTTTTCCGCAACGTCGAAAAAGGCTTCACGAATTTTCTGTGACATGCTGCCCGGATGGCCGTTGGCAATCGTTTCCCCATCGATCGAAACGACCGGAAAACAGATGCTTGTGGCCGCCGTGATAAACACTTCGCGCGCCGCCATCATCTCCTCAACCGAGAAGAAACGCTCGACGATCGTCACTCCGAGCTTGGCCGCGACATCCATCAGGGTCGTGCGGGTGATGCCTCGCAGAATGCCGTGCTCGGCTGGGCGCGTCACGAGATTCCCGTCGTGATCGACGATCCAGACGTTGGTGGCCGCACCCTCCTTCACCATGCCGTTATGGTCGATATAGATCGCCTCCTGCGCACCGGCCTCCTTGGCCTGCTGACGGGCCAGCGCGTTCGGTAACAGGCCGACCGACTTGATATCAACCCGGTCCCAGCGATTGTCACGGACGGTAATCGCCTTGATGCCGTTGGCATTCTTCTTGGCGATGAGGGATTGGTCGGTACTCTTGGCGGTGACGACGATCGAAGACGGTGTGCCGTCGGCCGGAAAGACATGATCGCGCCGGGCAACGCCGCGCGTGATCTGCAGATAGAACAGGCCGTTGCGGACGTGGTTACGACGCAAGGTCTCGCGAATCACGAGGATCAGCGCCGCTCGCGCCATGGGCCAGGCGATGCGCAGCTCACCCAGCGAGCGGTTGAGGCGATCGAGATGGCGCGTCAGATCGACGATCAGGCCATGACGAACCTCACAAACTTCATAGACTCCATCAGCGAACTGATAGCCGCGATCCTCGATATGCACCATGGCATCGCTGTGCGGGACGTACCGACCGTTCACATAAGCTATTCTTGGCATAAGAATTCCGGACTATTGGAGCGTTGCGCCAGGGATCACACACCCAGCGATTTCAGCTTGCGATGCAGCGCAGAGCGCTCCATGCCGACGAATTCCGCCGTGCGCGAGATATTGCCGCCGAAACGGTTGATCTGCGCGATCAGGTAGTCGCGCTCGAACATCTCGCGGGCCTCGCGCAGCGGCAGCGTCATGATGTGATAGTCGTTCTTGGCGGATACCTTCGGCAGCATGTCGCCGAGATCGGTCGGCAGCATTTCGGCGGTGATCGGCGTATCCGCCCCGTCGGTGCGCGCCAGAATCATCAACCGCTCGATATTGTTGCGCAGCTGGCGGATGTTGCCCGGCCAATCATGCGCCTGCAGCACGGCCATCGCATCATCACCGATCCGCCGCGTGCGGATGCCGGCCTGTTCGGAAATCTGCCGCATCAGCTGATCGACGAGGAAGGGTATATCCTCACGCCGCTCGGCAAGTGCCGGAACACGCACCGGCACGACAGCCAGGCGATGATAAAGGTCTTCGCGGAACAGGCCCTCGGCGATGCGGCTTTCGAGATTATAGGCGGTGGACGAGATGATGCGCACATCCACCTTGACCCGCTTCGAGCCGCCAACGCGCTCGAACTGCTGATCGACCAGCACGCGCAGGATCTTGTTCTGCGTCTCGCGCGGCATTTCGCCGACTTCATCGAGATAGAGGATGCCCCGATGCGCCTCTTCCAGAGCGCCGATCTTGCGCGCCTGCCCCGGAGAGCCTTCCGTGCCGAAGAGGGCGATTTCCATCCGCTCCGGCGTGATCGTCGCTGCGTTCAGCGCCACGAAAGGACCGCCGGAGCGTGCCGACTTCTTGTGGATCATGCGGGCCACCAGTTCCTTGCCGGAACCGGAGGGGCCGAAGATCATGACGCGGCTGTTGGTCGGCGCCACCTTATCGATGGTCTGGCGAAGCTGCGAGACGGCGACCGAGGTGCCGATGAGCTCCACAGCGTCGCCTGTGCGGCGCTTCAGCTCCGTGACTTCGCGCTTCAGCTTGGAGTTTTCCAGCGCGCGTTCCGCGATCAGGATCAGGCGATCGGCCTTGAACGGCTTTTCGATGAAGTCGAACGCGCCTCGCTTGATGGCTGATACGGCCGTCTCGATATTACCGTGGCCGGAGATCATGACGATGGGCAGATCGGGATGGCGCGCCTTGATCTCATCCAGCAATGCCAGACCGTCGAGCTTGCTGCCCTGCATCCAAATATCGAGGAAGATCAGTCGCGGCGCTCGATCGGAGATCGCCGCGAGCGCACTGTCGCTATCATGCGCGGTGCGGGTTTCGTGGCCCTCATCCGAAAGAATTCCCGAAACGATTTCGCGAATATCTTCCTCGTCGTCGACTACGAGAATATCAGATGCCATAAACACTTTCCTTGTCACTTGCTGTCTGGGCAACGGCGGCCTGCTCACGGCGTGGCAGATGCACG
The DNA here is from genome assembly GCF_012275435.1 of Rhizobium sp. SG741. NCBI lineage: Bacteria > Pseudomonadati > Pseudomonadota > Alphaproteobacteria > Hyphomicrobiales > Rhizobiaceae > Rhizobium > Rhizobium sp. SG741. The sequence continues at coordinate 201,927 of NZ_JAAZQP010000004.1, read as the reverse complement.
CGGATCATGGCCCCTTTGCCCTGGTCGAATTCGGCGGGAGCGTCGTGGAGTTCGATCTGCCCGCCATGGTCTTCAATGATCTTCTTGACGATCGCGAGCCCAAGGCCGGTACCCTTCTCACGCATCGTCATATACGGTTCGAGAATGCTGTGCCGGTTCTCCACCGGCAGGCCGCGGCCATTGTCGATGACATCGACGGTAAAGCGATCGCGCTCCGGATCCAGAGAGGCACGCACCAGGATCTTCGGTTGCGCGCGCGCTTCGTCGCTCGGCAAGCCTTCGATCGCTTCAACGGCGTTCTTGATGAGATTGCCGAAGGCCTGGCCGAGCATTCGCGTATCGAACATGCCTTCCAGCCGCTCATCGCCCAATTCACGCTCGAATTTGACGTGGCTATTGCCCATCTCGCGCAGGAACACCGCATCGCGCAGAACGTCACGCAGGTCGCTCGGCTCCATCGTCGGCTTGGGCATGCGGGCAAAGGAAGAGAACTCGTCGACCATGCGGCCGATATCGCCGACCTGGCGAATGATCGTATCCGTGCACTGATCAAAAACCGGACGATCGGCCTCGGCGATATTCTTGCCGAAACGGCGGCGAATGCGCTCGGCTGAGAGCTGGATCGGCGTCAGCGGGTTCTTGATCTCGTGGGCAATGCGGCGCGCCACGTCAGCCCAGGCGGTCGAGCGTTGCGCTATGACCAGATCGGTGATGTCGTCGAGCGTAATGACATAGGATTCATTCGCGTCGCGCGATTCCTCTCGCGTCACCTGGACGCTCAGCGTGCGCACCGTCCCGCCCCTCACGAGGCTGATCTGCTTGCGGAAGTCACTGCGATGACGCATCGTCGCCTCTGTCACGACCTGATCGACCTCCGGGGCAATTTCTACCAGGCTCTTGCCGACCAGTTCATCGCTCGTCAGCGTCATCAGATCTTCGGCAGAAGTATTGACGATGGTGATACGGCGGTCATGCTCGACGCCGATCACGGCCGCCGTCACGCCCGAAAGCACCGCCTCGATAAAGCGGCGGCGGTCATCCACCTCGTCTTTCGCCTCGAGGATCTCGTCGCGCTGGGTGCGAATTTCCGAGATCATCTTGTTGAAGGTGCGCGACAGGCTGCCGACGTCGCCATCGGCCGAACGCACCGGAACCAAGACATTCATGTTGCCTGAAGCAACATTGTCAGCGGCGCTGATCAGGAGGCGGATCGGCCGCACGATACGGTCGGCGATCGCAATGGCAGTCCAGATCGCAGCCAGAAGCACGATCAGAGCAAAGCCGATGTAGAGAACGGCAAAGGCGATCTGCAGGGACATGCGCCCCTCTTCCATCGCCTTGTATTCGGCCGTGTTGTCTTCCACCATGCGCATCGCGTTCATGACGCGCGGATCGACGGCCCGCACGGTATAAAGGAACGAGCCGGGAATCTCATCGAGCTTGATGACCGCGCCGACGAGGTTGGTGACACCGGGCGGAATAAGCGTCGGTTGGCCATTGGCGGACGCATCGAGCGCATCCTTCGGAATTGCCGGCAGCGGACGCTCGGTCTTGATTTCGGCCTGAACGATGGCGCTGCCGTCACGACGCACGAGGAAGGCGCCGAGCAGGCCGCGGCCTCTTGCCTGACGGGTCATCAGATCGGCGAAGCCGGTGCGATCCAGACTATAGAGCGAACGGTTACGCTCCAGGTCATTCGCCATCGAGACGGTCTGCCCCTGCAGATAGCTCGCATTTTCCATCAGATAGGCTTGCGCCACACTCTGCGACGAGCTGATGATCTGCTGGGTGCGCACCCCGAACCAGCGGTCGAGGCCGACGTTGAGCGTCAAACTGGCCACGATGGCGACGAGAATGGCCGGCGTGATCGCGACGATCGAAAAGAGGGCTACGATACGAATATGGAGGCGAGCCGCGGCACGACCGCGGCTGCGCGCCTTTACCAGTCGCGCAACCTCCCGCGCAATCAGCGCCATCAACCCAAGAACGAACATGCCGTTGATTACAACCGACGTAAAGACGACGGACGAGGTTGGGGCTACCGGCGTCAGTCCGAGAAGCATCAACAGGGTCGCAATCGCGCACAGCAGCGCGCCGCCGGCCAAGATCAGGCCAGGTAGAGCGAAGGAAGCACGACGGTCCGTCACTCTGACAACCGCCTCGTCGCTCGCCGTCGGCGACACCGCGTCCTGCATCATTCCCATCATCTCCACGCCCGAGCGACGGTCGGCGCCCTGCTCAATTCACGCTGCCGCCATTTTCGGCATCAGCGTGAGTGACAGGCAAGGCGGCAGCTGTCGTCCGGTTTCGCCTAAAAGCGAAATCTTTACTTGAATTCATCTCTGCAATAGGCTGAAAAATCAGGCCAACTGCCGATTTATGGCTGTAAGCCGGACGAATCGCCATCGCGAAAAAGACGAATCTGCTGCGTGACCTTTAAGCAACGCATTGTGGCGAAAATGCAACGCATCCGATCACGTTGTCAAGCCGTGCGGGAGCTTCTGTAGACGGAAACACCCAGTTCCCTGATCTTTTTGCGCAGCGTATTGCGGTTCAGCCCCAAAAGATCGGCGGCCTTGATCTGATTGCCACGCGTGGCGGTCAAGGCCGCAAGGATCAGCGGGTACTCCATTTCGGTCAGAACACGGTCGTAGAGGCCGGGAGGCGGGAGATTGTCGCCGAAGCTTGAGAAATAGCTCCGCATGTTTTCCTCGACCGCCTGGGCAATGGTCATGCTGCCGCTGCGGACAGGGCCCTTCTCGATCGGGCTGTCGGGAACGTCGGCGCGCAATTCGGCATCGATGATCTCGCGTGTGATGACATCCTGCGGATAAAGCGCCATCAGCCGGCGGATGAGGTTTTCCAGCTCGCGGACGTTGCCTGGCCAGGGATAGGCCTTCATCAGTTCCAGCGCTTCCTGATCGAAACGCTTGGAGCCGAGCCCCTCCTTCTCGGCCTGCTGAATGAAATGACGCACCAGATCGGGAATATCTTCCGCACGGTCGCGCAGCGGCGGCAGGCGCAAGGGCACGACGTTGAGGCGATAATAGAGATCCTCACGGAACATGCCCTGATTGATCGCCTGCTTCAGATCCTTGTTGGTGGCGGCAACGATGCGAACGTCGGTGCGGATCGGCGTGCGGCCGCCGACGGTCGTATATTCGCCCTGCTGCAATACGCGCAGAAGACGCGTCTGCGCGTCCATCGGCATATCGCCGATTTCATCGAGAAACAGCGTACCGCCCTCGGCCTGCTCGAAGCGCCCCGTCGAGCGGGTCTGTGCGCCGGTAAAGGCGCCCTTCTCATGGCCGAACAGTTCCGACTCGATGAGGTCGCGCGGGATCGCCGCCATGTTGATGGCAACGAAGGGACCGTTGCGACGCTTGCCGTAGTCGTGCAGGGCGCGCGCCACCAGCTCCTTGCCGGTGCCGGATTCGCCGGTGATCATCAGCGTCAGGTCGGTCTGCATCAGGCGCGCCAGCACGCGATAGATTTCCTGCATGGCAGCCGAGCGGCCGACAAGCGGCATACCGTCCTGCATGTCGTCCTCGAGCTTCGCCGGCTTGCGCTTGGGCTCGGACAGGGCACGGCCGACGATCGCGATCAACTCCGTGAGGTCGAACGGCTTCGGCAGATAATCATAAGCGCCCTTCTCCGACGCCTTGATCGCCGTCATGAAGGTGTTCTGCGCGCTCATAACCAGAACAGGCAAATCCGGTCTCGCCTTCTTGATGCGCGGCAAAAGGTCGAACGCATTTTCGTCGGGCATGACGACGTCGGTTACAACGAGGTCGCCTTCGCCGGCGGAAACCCAGCGCCAGAGCGTGGCGGCGTTGGACGTGATGCGTACGTCGTAACCCGCGCGGCTCAAAGCCTGGTTGAGCACGGTACGGATGGCCGCATCGTCATCGGCGACAAGGATCGTGGCTGTCATCGAGTAGTCCCTGTAGAGTTCGGAAAGGGGGCGTCTTCAAGCGTGATGCCTTTGGAGGCCGGCATCAAAACGCGGAAAGTAGTGCGATGGTTCTGGCTGTCGCATTCGACGATGCCGCCATGGTCGCCGATGATCTTGGCGACCAGCGCCAGACCGAGGCCGGTACCGTTGGTTTTGGTCGTGATGAACGGATCGAAAAGATGCGGCACGAGATCGGCCGGCACGCCGGGACCATTGTCGATCACGCAGAATTCGAGCGGCAGCGAGATCTTTTCACGGGTGCCGGCGACGGAAAGGCGAATGCCCGGACGATAGGCCGTCGTCAGCATGATCTCGCCATCCGGCCGGTCGCCGACCGCCTCCGCGGCATTCTTCACCAGATTGAGGAAGACCTGCACGAGCTGGTCCCTGTTTGCGAAAACCGCCGGCAGTGACGGATCATAATTCTCCGACAGTTTGATGTTGCGGGCAAAACCGGCCTTGGCGACCGCCTTCACATGATCGAGGACGGAATGGATATTGACGGGCACGCGATCGATCGGCCGCTCATCGGAAAAAACCTCCATGCGGTCGACCAGCGACACGATACGGTCGGTTTCGTCGCAGATGAGGCGCGTCAGCGCACGATCGTCGTCCTCGACGGATTGCTCGAGCAGCTGCGCAGCGCCGCGAATACCAGACAGCGGGTTCTTGATTTCATGCGCCAGCATGGAGGCAAGGCCGGTGACCGAGCGGGCGGCGGCGCGATGCGTCAATTGCCGGTCGATCTTGTCTGCCATCGAGCGTTCCTGGAACACCACCACCACGGAGCCGGGCTCGCTGGAAATCGGCGCGACGTAGAGGTCCACCAGCTTGTCCTGCCCTAGACGCGGCGAGCTGAGATCGACGCGATATTCGTTGACGGGCGCGCGGCGCTCGCGCACCTGGTCGATTAGTGCCAGCAGCGGACTGCCGAACGGAATGAAGGTCGAGATCTTGTAGCGCGACAGATGCGAGGCGCTGGCGCCGAAGAAGACTTCTGCCTCCCAGTTGGCGAAAGCGATGAGACCCGCCTCGTCGACCATGACGACCGGGTTCTGGATCGCATTGAGAACGGCCATGGCGACGGAATTGCCCGCGCTCTCCCCGGTCCCGGAGCTGGATTTTGAAGTCATGCCGCCTCCTGGACGCATGGGGCGAGATCCGCCCCGGCCTGCAATGCCGCATGGAATGATGCGGCTACCTCGCGGCTATCTTTCGAAGTCATGATTTTCGCCTTGTCGGCGCCGGTGGTCGCCGGAGCATGGCGATCCAGATACCAGGCCAGATGCTTGCGGGCATGACGGATGCCGACAGCCTCGCCATAGAAATCCAGCATCATCTGATAATGCTCCAGGGCGATCTCGACGATCTCATGGCGTCCCGGCGCGCGATGACCGGCCAGAACGCCCGCATGCCAGGGGCGACCCTGGCAACCGCGACCGATCATGACGGCATCGGCGCCGGACCGGCGCAGGATTTCCCGCGCATCCTCCGGTGTCTCGACATCGCCATTGGCGACCAGCGGAATGGAGACGACGTCACGCACGGCGCGGATCGCATCCCAATCCGCCCTGCCCTCGTAGAACTGCATGCGCGTGCGGCCATGGATGGTCACGAGCTGAATGCCTGCCTCTTCGGCACGGCGCGCGATCAATGGCGCGTTGATGGAATTCTCGTCCCAGCCGAGCCGCATCTTCAGCGTGACGGGAATATCAACCGCGCCCACCGTCGCCTCGATCAGGCTGAGCGCGTGATCGGGATCGCGCATCAGTGCCGAGCCGGAATAGCCGCCGATGACCTTCTTGGCCGGACAGCCCATGTTGATATCGATGATATCGGCACCGTTGCCGGCAGCGATCCTGGCCGCCTCCGCCATCCAGTGAGCCTCGCGGCCGGCAAGCTGCACCATATGCGGCTTCAGCCCGGCGCTCTTCAGTCGTGCCCAGGATTCGGCCGTGTCCTGCACCAGCTCGCGGCTAGCCACCATCTCGGTCACGACAAGGCCCGCCCCATAGCGCAAAGCCAGCTGCCGGAAAGGCAGATCGGTCACGCCCGACATCGGCGCAAGGACGACGCGATTGCGGATAGACACCGGGCCGATGGAAAACGAAGTTGCAAGCTCGGATGAAAGCAAATGATTATCTTTCGGGCACACCATACATCTGCACTATTTTTAGACAGGCTTGAGAAGTTTGCCAAGAGGTTTCGGAGAGGCCCGATATTTTTTGGGCAAATGCTGGAAAATACCCATTCAAGACGATAGACCCTGCTGGAGCGAGATCCCGCTTTGGCGATCTATTTAGCATGTGCTTGTTCAAAAGAAAGCTCTACGCTTTTCAGAAGCATGCTGGAGACGGAGCCTTTTATTCCTCGGGGGTTTATGACGCAAATGCATTCAACGCAACCGCTGTCGGTGGGAATCGTGATCGTTGCCGCCGGACGCGGCGAACGGGCGGGGTCGCCTGGCGAAGGTCCCAAGCAATATCGCGCGATCGGCGGCAGAGCGGTTATTGCGCATACGCTTGAAAGATTCGTGACATGGCCGCAGGCGGCGAAGATCGTCATCGTCATCCACCACGACGATGAGAGCCTGCTGCGGTCGGCGCTGAAGCAGGTGGCCGGCTCGCCCGACGTCGAGATCGCTTTCGGCGGCGCGACGCGGCAGCAATCGGTGCTCGCGGGATTACGGCAGTTGCAGGGGAGCGGCGTGACGCATGTGATGATCCATGATGCCGTGCGCCCCTTCTTCGACCACGATCTGCTGGATCGCGTTGCCGAGGCCCTTGCGGCCGGGGCGCCGGCAGTTCTGCCCGCAATGCCTGTCACGGACACGCTGAAGCGGGCAGATGGACATGCGCTGGTCGTGGAAACGGTGCCTCGCGCCGGACTTCATGCCGCGCAGACGCCGCAATCCTTCCGGTTTGCCGATATTCTGGCCGCACATGAAAAAGCGGCTGCCGACGGCAGGACCGATTTTACCGACGATGCCGCTATCGCCGAATGGAACGGTTTACCTGTCACGCTCGTGACCGGCAGTGCCGACAATATCAAACTGACCATCAAAAGGGATATCGCCATGGCCGATGAGAAGCTCACCGCCGCTCTTCTGCCCGACGTGCGCACCGGCAACGGTTATGACGTGCACCAGCTGGAGCCGGGTGACGGCGTCACGCTCTGCGGCATCTTCATTCCGCACAACCAGACGCTGAAGGGACATTCCGACGCCGACGTCGCGCTGCATGCATTGACGGATGCCTTGCTCGCGACCTGCGGCGCAGGCGATATCGGCGACCACTTTCCGCCCTCCGATCCCCAATGGAAGGGTGCGGCATCCCGCATCTTCATCGAGCATGCGGCGAAGATCGTCCGCGAGCGCGGCGGAACCATCATGAACGCGGATGTCTCGCTGATCGCCGAGGCGCCGAAGGTCGGGCCGCATCGCGACGCCATGCGCGCAAAGCTCTCCGAATTTCTGGGCATCAGCCTCGATCGCTGCTCGGTGAAGGCGACCACAAACGAAGGGATCGGCTTCGTCGGTCGCCGCGAAGGCATCGCCGCTATCGCAACGGCAACCGTGGTCTATCGCGGAGGCAAGGCGTGACGCATTTCCCGGAGGACATACTTGCGCTCGCGCAAACCATCGTCGCGGACTTCACGGCAAAGGGCCGAATGGTCGCCACGGCGGAATCCTGCACCGGTGGATTGATCGCCGGCGCATTGACGGAAATCCCCGGCTCGTCGTCTGTCGTCGACCGTGGTTTCGTCACCTACACCAACGCGGCGAAGATGGAGATGCTCGGCGTTCAGGAACAGACGCTTGCGCGTTTCGGCGCCGTCTCGAAGGAAACGGCGCTGCAGATGGCGCACGGCGCCCTCTTCCGCTCGCATGCGGATCTTGCAGTCGCGGTTACCGGTATAGCCGGTCCCGGCGGCGGGTCAGCGGAAAAGCCTGTGGGTCTCGTCCACCTTGCCGCCAAGGCGCGCAACGGCGCGCTGATCCACCACGAGATGCGCTATGGCGATATCGGCCGCGACAAGGTGCGGCTTGCTACCGTGAAGAAGGCGCTGGAAATGCTGATCGCTCTCGATCGGTGACGCCGAAATCCGGCCTTACGCGTAGATCTTGTTCGCGCGCGTCTCGAAGGCATCCGTGAACATGCGAAATGCACGATCGAACATCGATCCCATCAAGGCGCCGAGAATGCGGCTCTTGAACTCGTAATCGATGAAGAAATCGATGCTGCAGCCGCCGTTTTCCAACGGCGCGAAGCGCCAGCGATTGTCGAGATATTTGAAAGGGCCGTCGATATATTTCACATCGATGGCGCGTTCGAGCTTGTTCAGCAACACCTGCGTGGTGAAGGTTTCGCGGATCGCCTTATAGCCAACGGTCATGTCGGCGATCAGCAACACCTTACCGTCGCGTTCCTTGCGGCTGCGAACAACAAGCCCGTCGCAAAGCGGCAGGAATTCCGGATAGCGCTCGACGTCGGCGACGAGGTCGAACATCTGGTCAGGCGAATGCGGAACGGGGCGATGGGTTTCGAATTGAGGCATGATCGGCAATTAAGCAGGACGGCCAAGAAGATCAAGAAGCTGACGCATTTCGCCGCGGGATTTTAACTGTAAAACAGGCACATCGGGGCCGTGTTGAGCTAAGCCTGCAAGAATTTTCGGAACGGTCATCCTCTCGAAATTCCAGATATAACGCAGGAATTCTCCATCGATCCGCTCCGGACAACCCTCCGCCATTTCCGGCCGTGTCCTGCCGTAACCCATGACCGCTCTGGAGAGGGCGCCCCAGAGACAGAGCCATCGCGGCATACGCACCCACAGAATCAAATTCGTGCGCGGCAGTCGCAAATCGAAAGAGGATTGCCCGCTGCCATCCATCAGCCAGCGCTCCTCCGCGACTTTGGCGGCGATCAGGCTGCGCTCCTCTGCTCTTGCGCGTTTGATCCATCCCGGCAACCAATAGAAGTCACGATCCATGGAGACATAAGGCAGATTCAGGCGCTCACAGATCGTTTGCGACAGGGTCGACTTACCGCCACCGGAGCATCCTATAACGAGAACCCGATCGGCCGCATTAAGCCGTGCGGCAGCTTCGGTGAGATCACTTAGCACCTTCATATTCTCACCTCCGGAATGCAGGGGATCTCAGTCAAACAGAGGCCGCAAGCAGATCAAGAAGCCGGCGCATCTGCCGGCGGCTGATCAGTTGAAGGACCGGTACATCCGGGCCATGTTCGACAAGGCCGGTGACGACGCGCGGCGTAAACTTTTCCTCAAACGTCCAGATGAAGCGCAGAAATTCCCAGTCGATTTTCTCTCTGCAGCCGGGCGCCATTTCCGGGCGCGTGCGGCCGATCCATTTGACCCAGCGGGAGACGGCACCCCAGATGCAAAGCAGCCGTGGCATCCGCACCCAGATGACGAAGTCGGTTCGCGGCAGGCGTATGTCGAAGGTGGAGGGATTCGTGCCGTCCATGATCCAGCGCTCGCCCGCGATCTTGGAAAGGATGATCGCGCGCTGCTCGGCCTTGTCGCGCTGCTTCCAGCCCGGCAACCACAGCACATCGCGATCGATCGAGACATAAGCGAGGCCGAAGCGGGCGGCGATCTGCAGCGACAGCGTCGATTTTCCGCCGCCGGAGCAACCCATCACCAGGATACGGTTCGCCCTGCGGATACGATCGGCGGCCTGGGCGAGGTCGTCTATTTCGTTGCGCAGCGCAGGCATCGTCATCTGATCCATGATACCACCCACTTCAGATCTTGCTTTGCAGACGTGCCAGCAGCTCCTCGCCGTCGCGATAGGATTTCAGCGTCAAAACAGGCACATGGCGGCCATGCAGCGCGAGCATTTCCTGAAACTGCGGCACTTCGTTACGCTCGAAAGTCCAGATGTAACGCAGGAATGTCCACGTCAGTTGCTCCGGGCATCCAGCCGCCATCTCCGGTCGAGTGCTGCCCCTGTAGCGCAGCCAGCGCGAAAACACGTCCCATAGCGCAACATACCGTGGAGGGCGGCGCCACAGGGCGATCTCCGTGCGCGGCAGCCGCAGCGGCAAGGTTCCGGGGCTGTTGCCATCCATGATCCAGCGCGGCCCGGCGACCGCCTGCTCGATCCGCGAGATCGCTTCCGGACGCGAGCGAGACTTCCAACCCGGCAGCCAGAAGATATCGCGGTCCATGGACACGTAGGTCAGACCGAGCAACGAGGCGATCGCCTGCGCCAGCGTGCTTTTGCCGGTACCGGAGCAGCCTATGACAAGGATGCGGTTCGCCTCTTTGATAAGCGCAGTCGCCTCTTCGATATCAACGGCACGGACATGCGTCTGCGGCGCGACGATCTGCTCCACGGTACAGCTCCACAATCGAATCGAAAGTGCCGGTACCGGCAACAAACGGCGGGCATGTTTCCTAAATCAAACGGATGACGATCTTATGGCGAAGCACGCGAAAACCGTGGTAGCATCCCTTAGCCAGATCGAGGAGCAGCGCAATGGCGACGGTGCGGTACATAGTCGAGGATATCGAAACGGCAGCGGCATTCTATCTGAAGCATTTCGGCTTTACGCTAAAGCAACAGTTCGGACCGGCAATGGCGATTCTGACGCGGGACGACCTCACATTGTGGCTTGCAGGCCCGATGGCGTCGGCTTCCCGGCCAATGCCGGATGGCCGCAAACCTGAACCGGGCGGCTGGAACCGATTCGTGCTTGAGATCCAAGGAGAATTGCCTGCGCTCGTTTCCACTCTGCGCGAACATGGTGTTCATTTCCGCAACGACATCATAGAGGGACCAGGCGGACGACAAATCCTGTGCGAAGACCCGTCCGGCAACGCGATCGAATTATTCGAACCCAAAAATTCCTGAGATCTCTGCGCCCTCCTGAGGACGGAGAGACTGTTCTCCTATTCCGCCGCTAGCAGAACCTTCTTCTCGCGCGCAGCCCGCAGCCGGGCGAAATCGTCGCCAGCATGGTGGGAGGAGCGCGTCAACGGGCTGGAGGCGACCATCAGGAAGCCCTTGGTGTAAGCCACGGTCTCGTAGGACTTGAACTCTTCCGGCGTGACGAAGCTCATGACCTGATGATGCTTGCGCGTCGGCTGCAGATACTGGCCGATGGTCAGGAAGTCGACGTCAGCGGTACGCAGGTCGTCCATCAGCTGCAGCACTTCGTTGCGCTCTTCGCCCAGGCCGACCATGATGCCCGATTTGGTGAACATGGTGGGATCCAGTTCCTTGACCCGCTGCAGCAGTCGGATCGAATGGAAGTAGCGTGCGCCCGGACGGACCGTCAGATAGTTGCCTGCCACGGTTTCCATATTGTGATTGAAAACGTCCGGCTTGGCGGCGACAACGCGCTCCAGCGCGCCCGGCTTCTTCAGGAAGTCCGGCGTCAGGATTTCGATCGTCGTCATGGGCGAAGCGGCGCGGATCGCCCAGATCACCTTCTCGAAATGCTCGGCGCCGCCGTCCGCAAGATCATCGCGGTCGACCGACGTGATGACGACGTGGCTGAGGCCCATCTGCTTGACGGCCTTGGCGACATTTTCCGGCTCGGCCATGTCGAGCGCGTTCGGCTTGCCGGTGGCGACATTGCAGAAGGCGCAGGCGCGTGTGCAGATCTCGCCCATGATCATGAAGGTGGCGTGCTTCTTGTCCCAACATTCGCCGATGTTCGGGCAGCCCGCTTCCTCGCAGACAGTGACGAGCTTATGCTCCTTCACGATCGAGCGGGTTTCGGCATAGCCCTTCGATGTCGGCGCCTTGACGCGAATCCAGTCCGGCTTGCGCAGGACTTCCGTATCCGGCCGATGCGCCTTCTCCGGGTGTCGTACGCGCTTGGCTTCCGGATTGATCGTGTCGAGAATCGTGACCATGAAACGTCTACTTTCCGCCGCTTAAGTGCGGCCCATTCATCGCCGTGCGAATTTAGCGAGGAATATCAGAATGCATGCACCGATGAAACCGGTGATAAAAAAACCGAGGCGGCCGCCGGGCACGCCGACATGCAGGGCCACCATCAAAGCCGCGGCCACCACCGAGCCGGCGATGCCGAGGATGATGTTGAGGATGATGCCGTAGCGCGCATCCATCAGCTTGCCCGCGAGCCAGCCAGCAAGACCGCCGATGATGATCAGACCCAGCCAACCTACGCTTTCCATCAAACCCTCGATCAGGCGCTCCTCGGAATGATCCTGCCGGACGCCGTGTTGCGTTTTGCCAAGGTGCCCTAGACGATCAATCTCGCCAAGAGCACCACGATGATCGCGCCGACCGTGGCATGGATGATCTCCACGACAAGCGCATTTTCAATACCCAGCGAAATCCCGAACCAGTGGAACAGGAAGCCGCCGACAAAGGCCCCGATCACCCCGCTCACCAGGCAACCGATGAGCCCGCCGCCCCCGACCACCAGGCTCGCGAGAAAACCCGCGACCAGCCCAATGAGAAGAAAGACGATCCAACCTTGAGCAGCTATAGACATGTTGATTTCCTTTGCTGTTTTCCACCCTTCGGATAAAGGGCGAGGCAGGAAATTATCAAGCGTTCAGCACCCGGCCGTAGGCGTCGAGCACCGCCTCCTTCATCGTTTCCGAAACGGTCGGATGCGGGAAGATCGTGTGCATCAGCTCTTCTTCCGTCGTCTCCAGGTTCATGGCGACGACGAAGCCCTGGATGAGCTCGGTGACCTCGGCGCCGACCATATGCGCGCCCAGCAGCTCGCCGGTCTTCTTGTCGAAGATGACCTTGCAGAGACCCTGGTCCTCGCCGAGCGCGATCGCCTTGCCGTTGGCGACGAAGGAGAAGCGGCCGACGCGGATATCGTGGCCGAGTTCCTTGGCCTTGGCTTCGGTCAGGCCGACGGAAGCAACCTGCGGCTGGCAATAGGTGCAGCCCGGAACCTTGCTCTTGTCGGTCGGATGAACATTCGGCAGCCCGGCGATCTTCTCGACGCAGACGACGCCCTCATGCTCAGCCTTGTGGGCCAGCATCGGCGGGCCGGCAACGTCGCCGATCGCGTAGATGCCCGCAACATTGGTCTTGCCGTAGCCGTCGATGACGACGCAGCCGCGATCGGTCTTCACGCCGAGCGCTTCGAGCCCAAGGTTTTCGATGTTGCCCTGGACGCCGACGGCCGAAATCATGCGATCGGCAACGATCTGCTGAACCTTGCCGTCTTCGGTTTCGACATGGGCGGTGATGCTGTTGGCAGCCTTGTCGACCTTTGTGACCTTCGCCTTGGTGAAAATCTTCAGGCCGCGCTTCTCAAGCTGCTTGCGAGCAATGCCCGAGATTTCGGCATCTTCGACCGGCATGATGGTCGGCATGACTTCGACGACGGTGACGTCGACGCCCATCGAGCGATAGAAGCTTGCGAATTCGATGCCGATGGCGCCGGAGCCCATGACCAGCAGCGACTTCGGCAGGAAATCCGGCTTCAGCGCTTCGAAATAGGTCCAGATCAGCTTGCCGTCCGGCTCGATGCCCGGCAGCGCGCGCGGACGGGCGCCGGTCGCGACGATGATGTGCTTGGCGGTGTAGGTGCCCTCACCCTTGACGTTCTTCGGCAACGGATGCTGTGGCTCGACGGCCGGCTTACTCGCCTTGCCGACGACGATCTCGCCCGGCTTGGTTATCTTGGCTTCGCCCCAGATGACGTCGACCTTGTTTTTCTTCATCAAGAAGCCGACGCCTTGGTTGAGACGGGCGGAAACGCCGCGCGAGCGAGCGACGACCGCCTTCACATCCGCGCTCACCTTGCCTTCGAGAACGAGGCCGTAATCCTTCAGATGATTGGAATGATCGAGAATTTCGGCAGAGCGAAGCAACGCCTTTGTGGGTATGCAGCCCCAGTTGAGGCAGATGCCGCCCAGATGTTCGCGCTCGACGATTGCGGTTTTCAGGCCAAGCTGGCCGGCACGCACGGCAGCGACGTAACCGCCGGGACCGGAACCGATGATAATGAGGTCGTAATTCTCAGCCATATGTTTCCTGCCTTATTGGTGGCGGCGGATCGGAAGCCCCGGCGCCTTAATTTATCAGAGACCGAGCATCATCCGCACGATCGGCTCTAGGCCGCGACCGAGCGCCCGGGTGTTTTCCACATCGAGATGCACGCCGTCGAGCGGCGTGGTGATGGCAACCGAACCTGCATCAAAGAAGCCGCAGCTCTCCTCATCGGCAAGATCACGGTAAAGCGTCGCAAGCATTGCCGATTCCTCGATCGCGCCGCGATAGTTGGCGGCAAAGACCGGGTTGGCCGTTTCGGAGATGACGGGCGGCGCCACGATCAGAATATCCGGGACGTCGTAACCGAACCCCCATGTATGATTGCGCACGAGCTGAATCAATCGCCGCACACCTTGCGTGGCCGCGAAAGCGGCACCCGCCACGACCGGTTTCATGTCGTTGGTGCCGAGCAGGAGGATGACGAGATCGAGCGGGTTGTGGGTCTGCAGGATCGTCGGCAGAATCCTCGCACCATTGCGGTCGCAATCGGCGAGATGATCGTCGAAAGCGGTCGTGCGGCCGTTCAGCCCTTCCGGGATGATGCGAACCTGATTGCCGAGCGCCCTTTGCAGCACGCTCGGCCACCGGTCTTCGTAGGCATGACGGCCGATGGTCTCCGCGTTATAGCCCCATGTCAGCGAGTCGCCGTAACACAGAACAGTTTTGGTCATTCATGCCTCCGTGTCGCGACGAGAGCGTGATGCCGAAAAGTGTGAGGGGATTTCGGGCGACATCACGCTCTACCTATTTCATTCCAGAGCGGATTCAGATTTTAGGTCGAATAGACCTAAAATCATCCGGCTCTAAGCTCAGACGAGCATCCCCATCGGGTTTTCGATGTAGCCCTTGAAGGCCGCCAGGAGTTCGGCACCGAGCGCGCCGTCGACGGCACGATGGTCGGTCGACAGCGTGACGCTCATCACGGTGGCGATCGCCATCTCGCCCTTCCTGACGATCACCCGCTGCTCGCCCGCGCCGACGGCCAGAATGGTCGCATGCGGCGGGTTGACGACGGCGGCGAAGTTCTTGACGCCCATCATGCCCATGTTCGATACGGCGGTCGTGCCGCCCTGATACTCCTCCGGCTTCAGCTTGCGCTCCTTGGCGCGCTTGCCGTAGTCCTTCATCTCGTTGGAGATGGCGGAGAGCGTCTTCAGTTCGGCACTGCGGATGATCGGCGTGATCAGACCGCCCGGAATGGAAACGGCAACGCCGACATCGGCATGCTTGTGCTTGACCATATTGCTGTCGGTCCAGGAGACGTTGGCATCCGGCACGTCACGCAGCGCAAGAGCCAGGGCCTTGATCACCATGTCGTTGACCGAAAGCTTGTAGGCCGGCGCGCCGTCCTTCGACTTCGGAGCGGCATCGTTGAGCTGCGTGCGAAGCGCCAGCAGCGCGTCGAGTTCGCAATCGACCGAGACGTAGAAATGCGGGATGGTCTGCTTGGATTCCTGCAGGCGCTTGGCGATGGTCTTGCGCATGCCGTCATGCGGTACGAGCTCGTAGGAACCGGGCTCGAACAGCTTGAGGACGGTCTCTTCCGACATGCCCTTAGGTGCTGCGGCCGGAGCAGCAGCAGGCTGTGCGGCTGGCGCTGCCGATGGAGCAGCCTTGGCAGTACCGCCTGATATCGCGGCTTCGATATCCTTCTTGACCACGCGGCCATGCGGGCCGGAGCCGGCAACTGCCGTCACATCGACGCCGGCTTCCTTGGCAAGGCGACGTGCGAGCGGCGAAGCGAAGGTGCGATGACCATCCGTTGCTGCCGGGGCCGGAGCGGATGCAGCGGGAGCCGCGACGCTTGCTGCAGCAGGTGTTGTAGCCGGCGCAGCCGCAGGAGCTGCTTCCGCCTTGGGGGCCGCGGCAGGAGCCGGAGCGGTACCAGCACCAGAGGCGGCAGCGGCAACGTCCTCGCCATCGCCGGCGAGCACAGCGATCAAGGCATTGACCTTCACGCCTTCGGTGCCGGCGGGAACGACGATCTTGGCGACTGTGCCTTCATCGACGGCTTCGACTTCCATCGTTGCCTTGTCGGTCTCGATCTCGGCGATGACGTCGCCGGACTTGATCTTATCGCCTTCCTTGACCAGCCACTTGGCGAGGTTGCCCTCTTCCATGGTCGGCGAGAGGGCAGGCATGGTGATGTTGATAGGCATCGATGAGCCCTCCCCTTATTTGTAGCAAACGGCTTTCACCGCATCGACCACTTCACCGACATTCGGCAACGCCAGCTTTTCGAGGTTGGCGGCGTAAGGCATGGGCACGTCCTTGCCGGCAATCGTCAGGATCGGCGCATCGAGATAGTCGAAAGCCTGCTGCATGACGCGGGTGGCGATTTCCGTGCCGACGGAGGACTGCGGATAGCCTTCCTCGACCGTGACAAGGCGGCCGGTCTTCTTGACGGATTCGATAACCGTCGGAAGATCCATCGGACGGATGGTGCGCAGGTCGATGAGCTCGACATCGATGCCCTGGGCTTCCAGCTCGGCCACGGCCTTGGTGGCATAGGTCATGCCAATACCGAAGGATACGACCGTGACATCCTTGCCGGGACGATGGATGCGGGCCTTGCCGATCGGTACAACGAAATCATCAAGCTTCGGCACGTCGAAGTGCTGGCCGTAGAGAATTTCGTTCTCGAGGAAGATGACCGGGTTCGGATCGCGGATCGCCGCCTTGAGCAGGCCTTTGGCGTCGGCTGCCGTATAGGGCATGACGACCTTGAGGCCGGGAATGTGGCTGTACCAGGAGGCATAGTCCTGGCTGTGCTGAGCGCCGACGCGAGCTGCCGCGCCGTTCGGGCCGCGGAAGACGATCGGTGCGCCCATCTGGCCGCCGGACATATAGAGCGTCTTGGCGGCGGAGTTGATGATCTGGTCGATCGCCTGCATGGCGAAGTTGAAGGTCATGAACTCGACGATCGGGCGAAGGCCGGCCATGGCGGCACCGACGCCGATACCGGCGAAGCCATGCTCGGTGATCGGGGTGTCGACAACGCGGCGGGGACCGAACTCCTGCAGCAGGCCCTGGGTGACCTTGTAGGCGCCCTGATATTCGGCGACTTCCTCACCCATGACGAAAACGTCCGGATTGGCGCGCATTTCCTCGGCCATCGCGTCGCGCAGCGCTTCACGCACCGTCATCGACACCATTTCCGTGCCGGCCGGGATTTCCGGATCGGCGGGAGTGGCTTTGGGCTGAGCCGGAACAGGTGCCGGCGCGGGAGCGGCCGCTGCAGGCGTTTCGACCTTGGCAGGCTCGGCAGCGGGCGCTGCCTTGACGGCGGAAATATCGGAAGCGGATTCGCCGTCCTGCAGAAGGATGGCGATCTTGGCGTTGACCTTGACGCCTTCGGTGCCGGCGTCGACCAGCAGCTTGCCGATCGTGCCTTCGTCGACGGCTTCCACTTCCATGGTCGCCTTGTCGGTTTCGATTTCGGCAATGACGTCACCGGAAACGACTTTGTCGCCTTCCTTCTTGAGCCATTTCGAAAGGGTGCCCTCTTCCATCGTCGGAGAAAGGGCGGGCATAAGGATATCGATGGGCATGGATGTCCCTCCCCGATTTAGAGCAGAATGTCGGTGTAGAGCTCGGAGGCATCCGGCTCAGGATCGTTCTGGGCGAAATCGGCACTGTCGGCGACGATATCGCGAACATCCTTGTCGATACCCTTGAGATCGTCTTCCGTTGCCCAGCCCTTTTCGAGAAGGCGAACACGAACCTGTTCGATCGGATCATGTTCGGAGCGCATCTTCTGCACTTCGTCCTTGGAACGATACTTGGCCGGGTCCGACATGGAGTGACCACGATAACGATAGGTCAGCATTTCCAAGATGATCGGGCCCTTGCCGGAACGGCAGTGCTCGACAGCCTCGTCAGCCGCAGCCTTGACGGCGCGAACGTCCATGCCATCGACCTGGATGCCCGGGATGCCGAAGGACGCACCACGCTTGGAGAAATCGGCCTGCGCGGTGGCGCGCGCCGTCGACGTACCCATGGCGTAACGGTTGTTCTCGATCACGAAAATCACAGGCAGCTTCCAAAGCTGCGCCATGTTGAAGCTTTCGTAGACCTGGCCCTGGTTGGCGGCGCCATCGCCGAAATAGGCGACGCTGACATTGTCATTGCCACGATACCAGTTGGCAAAACCGAGACCGGTGCCGAGCGAGACCTGCGCGCCGACGATGCCGTGGCCGCCGTAGAAATTCTTTTCCTTGGAGAACATGTGCATGGAGCCGCCCTTCCCTCGGGAATAGCCGCCCTGGCGCCCAGTGAGCTCGGCCATGACGCCGCGTGCTTCCATGCCGGTTGCAAGCATGTGCCCGTGGTCGCGATAACCGGTAATGACCTGGTCGCCGTCCTTCAAAGCCATCTGCATGCCGACGACGACAGCTTCCTGACCAATGTAAAGGTGACAGAAGCCGCCGATGAAGCCCATGCCGTAAAGCTGGCCGGCCTTCTCTTCAAAACGGCGGATCAGGAGCATCTCACGATAAGCCTTGAGCTCAGCATCACGGTCGAAATCCGCGATCGGACCGCCATTGGTGTCCTTGGCGGGCTTGGATACTGTCTTGCGGCTGGAAACGGACGCGGTTTTTCGCGGCGCCATTCAACCCTCCCTGTGTGAGTAGCCTCGTTTTATGGTGAGGCGTAACATAGGCAAGATTGTTCGCCACAGCAATGCTATAATTGCATGGCTCATATTCTTCGTAAGTTATTGTTATAACTACAAAAAGAATGATTAACCGAAATCCGGTTAATTATGGCTATTTGTTGAAAATGACGATCTCGTTCGCCTTGGAATAGGTCAACTGATAGCGCGCATATTGGTCGAGCATATCCTTGTCCAGAGAGCCGTCACTGAGCAGAGCGACCTCTTTTTCGAGGTGCTCGCGCTTCGCGACCAGATCGGCAAGTTCCTTGCTGCGGTCGAGCCGACGCCGCTCGAAAACCTCGGTCGCCTTCAGGCCGTAGTCGCCGTGCACACAGTGATAGCCGAAGTAGCTAACAAAAGCGACAGTTACGGCGGGAAGGACGAAACGGCCGAACCTTCTCTTCTTATGATATTTTGTCCACATACTCGCTCGAAACGCCCTGCCGTAGGCAATCTCAAACCTCAGACGATGCGACGGAAGCATTGCGGCTGCGGATAAGATCACGTCAAATCAAACACCTAGAGCAACTTTAGCCGTGAGAGATTAACCGTCCGTTGACTCTACCGCGCGCCCAACAAAAAACCGCGCCCGAGGGCGCGGTTCAAGATCAGCGAATATGAACAGCAAAATCCGACGGATCCTGCGGGTCAAGCTCAGCCACGAAGAATGGAGCGGCCGGCATACTTCGCCTGCGGGCCGAGACCTTCTTCGATGCGGATGAGCTGGTTGTACTTGGCAAGACGATCGGAGCGCGACAGCGAGCCGGTCTTGATCTGACCGCAGTTGGTGGCAACCGCGAGATCGGCGATGGTCGAGTCCTCGGTTTCACCGGAGCGGTGCGACATGACGGCCGTGTAGTTGGCCTTGTGCGCGGTTTCGACAGCGTCGAGCGTTTCCGTCAGCGTGCCGATCTGGTTGACCTTGACGAGGATCGAGTTGGCGACGCCCATGCGGATGCCATCGCGCAGACGAGCGGAGTTGGTGACGAACAGGTCGTCGCCGACGAGCTGCGTCTTCTTGCCGATCAGGTCGGTGAGCGTCTTCCAGCCTTCCCAGTCGTCCTCGGCCATGCCGTCTTCGATCGAAACGATCGGGTAGTTGGCGGCGAGTTCAGCGAGATATTCGGCCATGGCGCCGGATTCCAGCGTGCGGCCTTCGCCTTCGAGCACGTACTTGCCGTCCTTGAAGAACTCGGTCGAAGCGCAATCAAGGCCAAGAGCGATTTCTTCGCCCGGCTTGTAGCCGGCTTTTTCGATCGACTTCATGATGAAGTCGAGAGCGGCAGGGGCGCTGGAGAGGCCAGGCGCAAAGCCACCTTCGTCACCGACATTTGTGTTATGACCCTGCGAAGCCAGTTCCTTCTTGAGGACGTGGAATACTTCCGAGCCCATGCGCACGGCATCGCGGAAAGTGTCTGCACCGAGCGGCAGGATCATGAATTCCTGGAAATCGATCGGATTGTCGGCATGGGCGCCGCCGTTGATGATGTTCATCATCGGAACCGGGAGCAGGCGAGCGTGAGCGCCGCCGACGTAGCGATAGAGCGGCAGGTTTGCACTCTGGGCAGCTGCCTTGGCGGCGGCGAGCGATACGCCGAGGATGGCATTGGCGCCGATGCGGGACTTGTTCGGCGTGCCGTCAAGCTCGATCATGATGTCGTCGATCTGGATCTGATTTTCAGCGTCCATGCCGCCGATCGCGTCGAATATCTCGGTATTAACGGCTTCGACAGCCTTCTCCACGCCCTTGCCATGATAGCGCTTGCCGCCGTCGCGAAGCTCGACGGCTTCATGCGCGCCGGTCGACGCACCCGACGGAACCGCCGCGCGGCCCATGCTGCCATCTTCGAGGTAGACATCGACTTCGACAGTCGGATTGCCACGGCTGTCGAGAATCTCGCGGGCGATAATGTCGGTGATTGCGGTCATGATAGCTTCCTGCTCGCTGGTTTATAAATCGATTGAAATGGTCTTAATCGAAGACGCGGAAATTACAATGCCGCTCCGCACCCCGATTTCGCACTCCTGCAGGCCCCGTAACGCAAATACATGTCAGCCTGTTGAATGCCTGATATTTCTCAAGCCTTGGCGATGGCGTCGAAGGCAAGCAGCTTCTCAAGAAGCCGCGGCATATCCTTCAGATAGACCATGTTCGGGCCGTCCGACGGCGCATTGTCCGGATCTTCATGCGTCTCGACGAAAACGCCGGCGACGCCGACGGCGACGGCGGCGCGCGCCAGCGTCTCGACGAATCGGCGATCGCCGCCCGTCGAACCGCCCTGCCCGCCGGGCTGCTGCACGGAATGGGTCGCATCGAAAATCACCGGCGCGCCCATCGCCGCCATGATAGGCAGCGAGCGCATGTCGGAGACCAGCGTATTGTAGCCGAAGGAGGCGCCGCGCTCGCACAGAAGAATGTTCGGGTTACCGCTGTCGTTCAGCTTGGCAAGCACGTTCTTCATGTCCCAGGGAGCCAGAAACTGTCCCTTCTTGACGTTGACGACGCGGCCGGTCTTGGCGGCGGCAACCAGCAGGTCTGTCTGGCGCGACAGGAAGGCCGGGATCTGCAGGATATCGACCGTCTTGGCGACGACAGCACACTGCTCTTCCGTGTGAATGTCGGTCAAGACCGGAAAACCGTATTCCTTTTTCAGATCGGCAAAGACTTCCATGGATTTTTCAAGGCCGATGCCGCGCTTGCCGGAGAGCGAAGTCCGGTTCGCCTTGTCATAGGAGGATTTGTAGACAAGGCCGATGCCAAGCTTGCCGCAGAGTTCCTTCAGGACGCCAGCAACCATAAAAGCATGCTCGCGGCTTTCCATCTGACACGGACCAGCAATAAGCGACAGCTTGGCGGTGTTGGAAAACAGAACCTTGGAGGCTCCCTCGCCGACGATCACTTCAGAATTCGTGCTCATGCTATCTCCTCGAAGGCGAACAGGGCGCCCGGTCCGGGGGCCAGCCTTGTCAATATACGATTGTTCTTACGCGTGTAGGTGACGCCGTTAGCAGCGAAATGCGACGATGTCACGGAAAGATCGCGTGTTTTGAAAAGGATTGCGCGCGCCTGCAAGCCGGGATCGTCCGAGTGAACAGGCAAATCGTAAAACGCTTCCATGCCTGCCGGCGTCAGGAGCTCGATATCGGCATTGGCCGCCCTGATCGTCAGACCGAAAGAATGTTCCGATATCCAGGGTTCACCGACGATCGCTTCGAAGAAAGTGCGGAACGCGGCCGGGGTGGGTGTCGATATCGCCACCCGCGCAATGCCGGTGACGCCGTTTTCATGGCGCTCCAGCACGCTGCGATCGGCCGGCAGCGGATTGATGCGCTGGCAGCAGAAGGCCAGAAAATCCGGCGCACGCAGATCGGCGGCGAAAGCGAGACGAAAACCGGCGACGGTCTCCGTTCCATCCGGCATTTTCATGGGACGCGAGAAATCCAGCATGCGTCCCGCCGAGATGGCGCTTACCCGAAAGCGCTCATCATCGGCGACAGCATCCTCCGAGCCGAACACCACGGCTGAAAAGCCGTCTTCACCGAGCCGGAAGCGATAGGCCTGATCGCGCGCAACGAAGACATTCCCCGCGCCGACGCTCTCCTCACATTGCTCAGGGGATGCCACTGCCAGCGGTTCAAGATAGGTCTTGTCCGCAAAGAAGACGCAGGCATTCTCGGTGCCGAACGGATGCCGGGCGTCGGGCGCGACGGTGAAACCGAGCTTGCCGAGCCGCTCGCGCGCCAAAGCGAGATTGACGGTCGGCAATACGAGATGATCCAGCGGATGCGGCGACAAAGTCATGATGTCTCCTATTTTCCTGCGCCCGCAGGTTTGCGCCCATCCATCCTCCAATTCAAGATGAAAGCAAGACGATAGAGGCGCAAGACGACCGCATGTCCTGTCGAAGACGCCAGATCACGCGGCTGATTCTTTGATCGGTACCGGAATCGCATGTCGTGAAAATGGCTTTCATCCATGCGTCAGCTACTCAAGGTAGGCTGCATGCGCCCAATGAAGCACTAAAGAGCATTTCCTTATGTTTTCCGATATGTTAGCGCGGATATAACCATATGAGACTTTTATCGGGTCCACCCAGTGATGTCGAATATTTAACTGTCCGTGCAAAGCTTTACCGAAATTTAAGTACTTGCGGAACACATATGGAACATATAGTGTCCGTTCTGGATTTGTTTCACGCTTTTCTCGATTCTGGGGTTCCAAGACGATGTTGACGCGCAAGCAGCAGGAACTGCTTCTCTTCATTCACGAACGGATGAAGGAGTCCGGCGTGCCACCATCTTTCGACGAGATGAAGGACGCGCTGGATCTTGCATCCAAATCCGGTATTCACCGTCTGATCACGGCTTTGGAGGAACGAGGGTTCATCCGCCGGCTACCGAACAGGGCCAGAGCGCTTGAGGTCATCAAGCTGCCGGATGCCTATAATCCAAGCCTGCAGCCGCGCCGCGGCTTTTCGCCGAGCGTCATCGAAGGCAGCCTTGGCAAACCCCAGCCAGTTGCGCCGCCTGCTCCGCCAAAAGTGGCGAACGACGACCAGAACAGCTCTGTTTCGGTACCGGTCATGGGCCGCATCGCCGCTGGCGTTCCGATCTCGGCCATCCAAAACAATACCCACGACATAACCGTCCCTGCCGACATGCTCGGCTCGGGCGAGCATTATGCGCTGGAAGTAAGAGGCGATTCAATGATCGATGCCGGCATTTTTGACGGCGATACGGTCATCATTCGCAATGCAACGACTGCCAATCCGGGCGATATCGTCGTCGCGCTCGTCGACGACGAGGAAGCGACGCTGAAGCGCTTCCGCCGCAAGGGGGCCTCCATCGCGCTCGAGGCAGCCAATCCCGCTTATGAGACCCGCATCTTCGGGCCGGATCGCGTCAAGGTGCAAGGCAAGCTCGTTGGCCTCATTCGCCGTTATCACTGACCGGTGATGCTCGGACGATCGGCGCGCCGAATGTGCCTGTGCGCCAATCGTAGGTTCTGTGCCGAGCCCATGGGCGCTGTGGATTTTCGAACGCAGTAACCACATTTGGCTTGTCGGTGCTGAGGTCCATCTCAATGGACCCTGTTTGCCGCAATGTGGCGCCTGTGAAAAGCATGGCGCCGGAGCGGCAGCGATCCAGGCGTAGTCGTACGGGAGTGACGACGATATTGGCCGTATCGCAGGCCGGCGACAGGTAAGCTGCGTCCTCGATGGTGACCAGCATCGCGCCATTTTCAAGCATCGCGACGCACCATGCGCCCTTTTGGCAAGCAAAACTGCCCTGCATGGCCTGGTCGAGTGCTTCATCCATTGCCTTGCGAACTGCGCCCTGCTCTTCGACGCTCAATCGCCGGCGATGATCCGTCTTGCTGATCTGGGGAAGGCGGCTATTAACAGGAAGGATAGTCGGAGGTTGATGCTCGCTCGCAACCAGCGCCCTCTGCCACTGTTCGAAAATGAAAGCCTGCGGCCTTTCGCGATTTGTTGCCAGTATGTCGTCCTGTCGCAAGGCAACCAGAACACCATCCTCGGAAATCATGAGATCCGGTTTGGGCACGCCAGAGCCGAATGCTGCCACGCCGAGGGAAGAAAGCAGCAACAGCAGGCCCACATGGCGCACGCTCGTTCGCAACATCGTCATGAGCAGAAAGCCTGTGATGAACGTCGGCATAAGCCAGGCGGGCTGGCGGCCGAAGGTAATATCGCCGCCCCACCCCGCCACCGTTTTGGCGATAGCGATGACCAACTCCAGTCCCTCGCCGGTGATTTGCCAAAAGGGCCCGTCGAGGCCAAATGGCATAAGCAACATTGCCGCCATGCCAAACGGCATGACGACGAAGGAGACTATCGGCATCGCAGCGAGATTGGCTGCAAGTCCGTATGTCGCCAACCGGTGAAAATGCTCGATCGAGAAGATCGCCGTCGACGCGCCGCCAATGAAGGAGGTCGACAATATGCCGCCGAAGAAGCGCGTAACGAACAGCAGGGGGCTCAGGAGCCTGGAGCGCGAAAGAATATTTTCCCGATGCTGGCGCCGTTTCCAAAGCGTGTAGCCGGATACCAGCGCCAGCGTCGCGGCGTAGGACATCTGAAAGCTCGGTCCGAGCACCTGCGACGGCGACAGGCTGAGAATGACGATTGCCGAGAGCGCAACGTTGCGCAGACTGATCGACGGCCGGTCGAAGAGCACGGCAACCAGCATGATCGCCATCATGATGAAGGCGCGTTCGGCCGACACGCCAAAGCCGGAAATGAGATAGTAAGCCGTCAGGGTTACCAGCGCGCCGAAAGCGGCTATCTTCTTGGTCGGCCACGCCTGCGCCATGCCGGGAAACAGGCTGAACAGATAGCGCAGGCCGATATAGAAGATACCGGCCGAAAGCGCCATGTTGAGGCCGGAAATGGCAATGATATGCGTGAGCCCGGCCATTCGCAGCGCTTCGGTCGTTTCGTCCGAAAGCGCGCGTCTCTCATCGGTGACAAGTGAGGCCGCGAAAGCGCCGGTGTCGCCGGGCAAGGTTCTTCTAATCCTGTCGCCTATGCTGTTGCGCAGGCCGGCAAGCCAGATATCCGCCTTGTCCGACACCGAATCCGCCGCAACATCACTGGCCGGTGACAGCAGGGTCGGCTTTCCAAAGGCAAAGCCGTTTGCACCGATGCCGTTGAAATAGGAACTGAACGCGAAATCGTTGAGATCAGGCAGAGCAGGTCCGGCCGGAGGCGTCAGTCGCGCCTTGCCCTGGATGCGGTCGCCGAGGTTGAACGGTTCTGCCTGTTTGCGCACGAAAATGGTGACGCGCTCCGGCGGTCTGCGAATGGCCGGCTTTTCTGTCTTGTCGACTTTGACGACGTATCGCCAACCTCCGTTATCGTAGGATTCTCGCCTTTCGATCCGACCTGTGACGGTCGTGGTCACAGCCGAGTCGAGCATGACGGTCGATGCCCGCCAGCTTTCCCACTGTGCCAGAGCCATGCCCAGACAAACCAGCATGCCGGCGAAGAGGACATGCCGAAGCACGCGGCCCGCTTCGCGCCTGAAAAGAAAGCTGCCAGCCAGGACCAGAAGCGCAGCAAGGACCGTCTGCGGCGGCGGATCGATATCGGCCTTGAACCAGAAGATCGTGCCGAGGCCCATATAGATCGGCGCAAACAGGATGGCACGACCATGCGCGGCCTCCTCTTCGATCAGGCGCCAAACAAAGGATCTGATGCGACTGACAGCCAGGTAGAAACGCGCGACCGGCGGCGCCTGATCCTGCGTCCGCTCCCGCTGCTCCGCTTTGGCACGAGAAACAAGGGGCGTGGCGGCATGGTGAGGCTCTGCAGGCCCAGGAAGATTCCTGCCATCCTCCTGCTGCTCCGGTGCCTCTAAATTAGGCATTCACTGCCTGCCCCACGCAAAACTACAGCTATGACGCGATTTTTGCCGTCACCATTCGGTGAATTCAACCAAAATCGGCACACCCACTGCCAAATTGCGCCATTTACCGGAACGGGGGGATCAAATGCCCTACTGCATTGCCCAAAAGTTGATACCGCAACGCACAATTCGGCATTAGGATAACTTGGCATTAGGCTCTGGATCATATAGCTAGTCGGTAGTCGCTTAACCTTTTGGCGCTTTTTATGGCGTCAATCCCGCCAAATCTTGGAGGATCAGCATGACGGAACAAAGCGCGAAACTAACTTGGGGTGAGAAGACGGTAGACCTGCCGGTCAAAACCGGGACCATCGGCCCGAGTGTCATTGATATTGGTGCCCTTTATAAGAACACCTCCACTTTCACTTACGATCCTGGCTTCACCTCGACCGCGTCGTGCGAGTCCAGCATCACCTATATTGATGGCGACGAAGGCGTTCTGCTGCATCGCGGCTATCCGATCGAACAACTGGCCGAACACGGCGATTTCCTCGAAGTATGCTACCTGCTGCTCTACGGCGAACTGCCGACGGCCGCACAGAAGAAGGACTTCGACTATCGCGTCGTGCACCACACCATGGTGCATGAGCAGATGTCGCGCTTTTTCACCGGCTTTCGCCGCGACGCGCATCCGATGGCCGTCATGTGCGGCTGCGTCGGCGCTCTGTCAGCCTTCTATCACGACTCGACGGACATCACCGATCCGCATCAGCGCATGGTCGCGAGCCTGCGTATGATCGCCAAGATGCCGACGCTTGCCGCCATGGCCTACAAGTACCATATCGGCCAGCCCTTCGTTTATCCGAAGAACGATCTGGATTACGCATCGAACTTCCTGCGCATGTGCTTTGCCGTTCCCTGCGAAGAGTATGTCGTCAATCCGGTGCTGGCACGCGCCATGGACCGTATCTTCATCCTGCATGCCGACCACGAGCAGAACGCTTCGACCTCGACGGTTCGCCTCGCAGGCTCCTCTGGCGCAAACCCGTTTGCCTGCATCGCTGCAGGCATCGCCTGCCTCTGGGGCCCTGCTCATGGCGGCGCCAACGAAGCCGCGCTGAACATGCTGACGGAAATCGGCTCTGTCGACCACATTCCGGAATACATCGCACGCGCCAAGGACAAGAACGATCCGTTCCGCCTGATGGGCTTCGGCCACCGCGTTTATAAGAACTACGATCCGCGCGCCAAGATCATGCAGAAGACGGCGCATGAGGTTCTCGGCGAACTCGGCATCAAGGACGATCCGCTGCTCGACATCGCGATAGAGCTGGAACGCATCGCGCTGACCGATGAATACTTCATCGAGAAGAAGCTCTACCCGAACGTGGACTTCTACTCCGGCATCACGCTGAAGGCCCTCGGCTTCCCCACCACCATGTTCACAGTGCTGTTCGCGCTTGCCCGTACCGTCGGCTGGATCGCTCAGTGGAACGAGATGATCGAGGATCCGCATCAGCGCATCGGCCGTCCGCGCCAGCTCTATACCGGCGAACCGCCGCGCGAATACGTTCCGGTCTCCAAGCGCTAAGCTCCGGACTTGAAACAAAAAACCGGTCAGAAATGACCGGTTTTTTTATTGGACAAGACCTCCAGGAGGATCGCGGCCGCCTTGTCACCAGGCGGCTCCTCCGTCTGCATGCGCTGCCAGACGACATCATAGCCCGCGAGCATTGCCGATAGCTCAGGCGTGTCGTTCGACAGGCGCTCCATATAGCGGGCCAGCAGGCCGGGCCGCAAAATGTCGTTGATGAGCTCAGGCACGACAGCGTAATCGGCAATCAGGTTCGGCAAGGCCGCCGTCCATACCTTGATGCGCGCCATCACAAATCTGGCCAGCCATTCCGTCTTGTAAGTCGAGACCACCGGAACGCCGGCAAGCCCCAACTCCAGGATCACCGTGCCAGACGCTGCCATGGCGGCATCCGCGTGCGCAAAGGCCTTCCACTTCGCATCCTGACCAACGAGGATATCCGGCTTGATGCTCCAATTTTCGAGAAGCGACCGCACTAGGGCCTCCTGCCTCGGCACCGTCGGCAGCAGATACCGGACGCCATCGTTTCGCCGGCTAAGTTCATCGGTAGCCCGCTCAAAAACCGGCAGGAGCTGGCGGATTTCCGAAGCGCGCGACCCCGGGAGAAGAAGGATCGTCATTGGGGCGTCGGCAGCACTCGTGCCGCGCACCGCGCGTTGTCGGCGCGTCTTCAGCAGATCGACGTCCACCGTCAGGCGATGGCCGACATAGGTTGTCGCCGGCCCACCCAAGCGCTGCATGGCTTCCGGCTCGAACGGCAGCACGGCCAGCACATGATCGACATAGGCGAGCATTTCCCGCGCACGGTATTCCTTCCACGCCCAGACGCTGGGGCAGACATAGTTGATGACCGGAAGGCCGGGCAATGCCTTGCGCACCCTTCTCGCCACGCGGTGGGTGAAATCCGGGCTATCAATGATCAGAAGCACATCGGGCTTGGCCGCGATAATGGCTTCGGCCGTCTGCCGGATGCGGGCAAGCAGTTTCGGCAGTCTCTTGATCACCTGGATGAAGCCCATGATTGACAATTCGGAATAATCGAAAAGCGAGCGCAGGCCTTGCGCTTCCAGCGCCTCGCCGCCGACGCCGATCAACTCCACGGGACCGCCAAGGCGCCGCTTCAACGCCGCGACGAGATCGCCGCCCAGCAGATCGCCGGAAACCTCTCCCGCAACGACAGCTAGCTTCAAGGGAGCGCCGCTCACATGAAGCCCTCCGCGCTCAGACCACGATCGATACCGCAGACGAAGATGCCGGCTTCGTCGGCCGCGGCAATCACCGCCTCACGGTCGAGAACCAGCGCCCTGCCCGCTTCCACCGCAACGCCGGCAAGGCCGGCCTTCTTGGCGTTCAGCACAGTCGAGACACCAATCGAGGGCAGATCGGCGCGCACATCCTGCTGGGGTTTGCAGAGCTTGACCAGTACGCCGCGACGGCGCGTCGATATACGGCCCTCGGCACGCAAGCCGGCAACACGCTCGATCATCTTGTCCGTGCCCTCGGCGCCCTCAAGCGCCACTACACGGCCACCGACGCTGACGGCGCCCTGGCCGACATCCAAAAGCCCAAGCGCGTCGGCTGCCTTCGCACCTTGGGCGATATCGCGCAAATCCTCTTGCGAGGGTGCGTGCCGCCCGAGCGGCCCGGTGGTCGCCAGCAGGTCGGGCGCAATCTCGTGCGCACCGACGACGCGGACGCCACCGGCCTCGATCAAGCGGATGACCATCTGCAGCACGGCATTATCGCCGCCGGAAAGAAGCGTGCGGATAGTCGAGGGTAATTCTTTGATCACGCGCCACGTCGGATGCACCTCCCGCCAAGGCGGACGGCGCGCGACGCCGCCGGACATGACGACCCGGTCAACGCCATAGCGACGGAACGTGATTTCAAGGCCGGCGAAATTGCCGACACCGAGATTGGCGTGATCAAAAGCGGACCAATCCCTATCCGCCTCGTTCGTCAACGCAATGATGACAGGATTTTCGCCGGCCTGGCGGGCAGCTTCAGCAACGTAAGCCGGGAGAAAACCACTGCCCGCGATGATCGCCAACCTACCCTTGCCGTCTTGGCCGGCGGAGACCACCGTCAACTCTTGCCGCGATTGGGCGACGACAGTGCGCGATCGCTATCGGCTGCGATGAAATCGAGGATCTCAATCACTTCCTTGCAATCGGCATATTCGTCACGGATCGCCGCGGCATTGTCGCGGATCGAACCTTCGCCTTCGAAGATACCCTTGTAGGCGCGTCGAACCCTGTGAATGACCGCGCGGTCTATGCCTGCGCGCGTCATGCCGACAATGTTGAGGCCGGACAGCACGCCTGGATTTCCGTTCAGCATGCCGTAGGGAATGACATCGTAGCTTGCAGCCGAAAGTCCTCCGATGAAAGCCTGCCGACCGATGCGGGTGAACTGGTGCACGGCGCAGCCACCGCCCAGAATGGCGCGATCTTCGATGGTCACATGCCCCGCCAGCATGACATTGTTGGACATGATGACATTGTTGCCGACGCGGCAATCATGCGCGACATGGGAATTGGCGAGGAACAGATTGTTGTTGCCGACAATCGTCTTGCCGCCGTAGTCGGCCGTGCCGGTATTGATCGTCACGCCTTCACGTATCGTGCAGTTCTCACCAACATCCAGCGTCGTCTCTTCGCCGCCGTGATGAACGCTCTGCGGGTCGCCACCGACAATGGCCATCGGAAATATCTTCGTTCCCTTGCCGATCGTCGTGCGACCGGTGACGATGGCATGCGTCAGCAGATGGACATTATCATGCAGCACGACCTTGGGGCCGACGTGGCAGAAAGGCCCGATCTCGACGTTCTCGCCGATGATGGCACCATCCTCAACGACCGCGAACTTATGAATGCTCGCGCTTTTTGCGATGCTGCTCATGCCTCGTCCTGATCCTTCCTCACAATCATCGCGCCGATATCGGCTTCGGCAACCAGGATGCCATCGACCTTGGCATCACAATGGAACTTCCAGATCGTACCGCGCTGCTTCTGCTTGACGACATGGAATTCGACGCGGTCACCGGGAACGACCGGCTTGCGGAAACGGGCATTATCGATCGTCATGAAATAGACGAGATTGCCGCCGATGCCATCCTTGCGGGCGCAGATCGCGCCTGCCGTCTGAGCCATGCCTTCGATGAGCAGTACGCCCGGCATGATCGGGGAACCTGGAAAGTGCCCGGTGAATTGCGGCTCGTTTGCCGTCACGTTCTTGATGCCGATCGCGGAATTATCGCTATCGATCTCGATGATCTTATCGACCATCAGGAAGGGATAGCGATGCGGCAAAAGCTTCATAATTTCCAGAACGTCAGCCGACGACAATGATGTCTTGGCTTCCTCAATCATGCTCCGCACTCCCGTCCTTCTTTTCTCTGGCTCCCGACCGCTTCGCGATCTCTGCCGATTCCCTCAGAAAATCCCACAGGGGCCGCGCCGGATGACCAGCGTAACGCTCGCCCGCCGGAATGCTATTCATAACACCGCTCTTGGCGCCGATCTGTACACCGTCGCCAATGTGAATATGGCCGTTCAGCCCCGCCTGACCGCCGATTTGCACACCGTCACCAATCAGCGTGCTGCCGGCTATGCCGACCTGGCTGACGACGGCGCAATGGCGGCCAATGCGAACGTTATGTCCGATCTGGACCTGATTGTCGATCTTGGTGCCCTCGCCGATCACGGTATCATCCATCGTGCCGCGATCAATCGTAGTATTGGCGCCGATCTCGACATTATCCTGGATGATGACGCGGCCGATCTGCACGATCTTCACCATGCCGCGAGGCCCTGGCGCATAACCGAAACCATCCTGGCCGATACGCGCGCCATTGTGAATGATGACGCCATTACCGAGGTACGAGCAGAGTATGCTTGCGCCACCGCCGATGGTGCAATTTCGTCCGATCTTTACACCCGGTCCGATAAGCGCATTGGCACCGATCCACGTGCCCTCGCCGATCTCGGCGCCAGGTCCAATGACCGCGCCCGGCTCCACACCGATATTGGCTTCCAGCTTGGCTGTGGCATCAATGACGGCACCAGGAGCGATCACGCCGGGGTTCGACGTGAACGCGATCGGACGCATAGCTTCCGGATGCAACAACGCTCCGGCAAGCGCAAAGTCCGTATGCGGCTTCCTGGAGAGAAGCACCGGAATGTGCGCTGGGACGAAGGATTTCAGCGCCGGCAGGCAAATGATCGCCGAAGCCTTGCACGTCTCAAGCTCGGCGCGATTCTTCCGGGAAAGGATATAACAAATGTCGCCTTCACCTGCCCTATAGACAGGAGCTATCGACTTGATGACGACCTCCGCGAAGGTCGCATCAATAAGATCCGCCCCAAGATGTTCAGCCAACTCTCGTAAGCTGACGCCACCGTGGGGCGGGAAGAAACCGATATGTTCCATAAGCACCAGCTCCAGAACGGTGTTCAAGCCCGTTGTTCTAGGCTGCCGATATCAGAACTGGTTGGCGATGCCAAACCGGAAATTCTCAGTCTTGTCGTAATCTTCCTTGAGAACCGGCACGGCATAGTCAACACGGATGACGCCGAACGGCGAAGACCAGATCAGACCAGCACCAAGCGAAGCTCGGATGGAGCTGTCGTTATGCAGGATGTCGCCGAACAGATTGGCCTTGTTACCGTAGAGGCTACCCGCATCGGCAAAGGCTGCAATGCGCAGACCGATATCCTGCGGAACACCCGGCATCGGCATGCTTGCTTCCGCCGAAGCCGTGAAGTAGGTCGTGCCGCCCAGCGGATCGCCGTTGGACGAGCGCGGACCAATACCGGCATTCTCAAAGCCGCGGATTTCACGACCACCAAGCGTAAACTGGTCGAAGACGTTCAGCTTGCCATCCGTCGGCATCACGTAGCCAGCACCGACTGTCAGCGAGCCGATAATATCGGCTTCGTCGCTGATCATCTTGTAGTAACGCGCCTTGCCACTCAGCTTGTAGAAGTCGGAGTCGCCACCCAGGCCCGCATATTCATGCGTGAACTTGGCGATAATACCTTCACGCGGCAGATTCTGGTCATCCAACGTGTTGTAGGTAAAGGTCTGCGAAATCGTCGACTGCACCCAAGGGCCGTTCTCGACGAGGTTGAGATATGGATTTGAAAGATTGTTCTGCCAATCGTTCGTGCCGTCGTATGTCAGGCGCTTGTAGTTGTAGCGCAGGGTCGTCGCCAAGTTCTCGGTGATCGGCGCGGTCACACGCAGCGAGAAGCCTTCCTCCGAATAGTCGTAGAAGTCGTCGCTCGACGTCTGGTTCTTGAAGATATCGAAACCTGCAGCGAGACGATAACCGAGGAAGTAGGGCTCGGTGAACGAGATGTTGTAGGTACGATTGCCTTCCGTGCCGGCACCCGCAGCAATGCGGATGTACTGACCGCGGCCGAGGAAGTTCTTTTCCTCAACCGAAGCTTCCAGCAGCAGACCACCGTTGTTGCCGACGGCGTAACCGGCACCGATACCGAACGAGCCGGTCGGCTGATCTTCGACATTGACGACGACGACGACACGGTCCGGAGCACTGCCCTGTGCCGTGGTGATGTCAACCTTGGTGAAATAGCCGAGTGCGTCGAGGCGACGCTTGGCGCGCGTGATCATTTCCTGGTTGAAGGCATCGCCTTCATTCAGGTCGAACTCGCGGCGGATAACGTAGTCGCGTGTGCGGGTGTTGCCGCGGATTTCGATACGCTCGACATAGGCGCGCTCGCCCTGATCGACCAGGTATTCGATGCCGATCGTATGACCGGTCAGATCACGGTTGCCGCGCGGCGTGATGCGGGCGAACGGATAGCCGGCGGAAGCCACGCGCTTCGAAATATTCTCGATCGAAGTCTGAATATCCTTGGCGCTGTAGACATCGCCCTTGTGGGTGATGACCAGGCCCTTAAGATCCTCGGCATTGATGCCGTCGACCGTCGAGATGACATTGATGTCGCCATAGGTGTAACGCGGACCTTCATCGACATTGAAGTTCAGCGTGTATTCGTTGTTCTGCTCGTTCAGCGTCGCATCGGCGCTGACGACGCGGAAGTCGGCGTAACCATGGTTGTAGTAGAACTGACGCAGCGCATCCTGGTCAGCCTGCTGACGGTCCGGGCTGTAAACGTCCTTGCGGGTCAGGAACGACAGGAAGTTGCTCTTCTTCGTGCTGATCACCGAAGCGAGACGGCCGCTGTTGTAAGCCTGATTGCCCGAGAAATTGATCTTGTCGATCTTGGTACGATCACCTTCGTTGATGACGAAAGCGACGTTGAGACGACCCTGAGCGACCTCGGCGGTCTGCGTCGTTACCTGCACATCGTTACGGCCGATGGCGGCATAGGCATCCTTGATGGTCTTGACGTCAGCCTGGACGGTGGCCTCGTTATAGGGGCCGGCAGCGTGGGTCTGAACGATCCCCTGCAGCTTGTCGTCCTTGATCTTGCGGTTGCCGTTGAAGACCACGGCGTTGATGAGCTGATTCTCCTTGACCGATATGACCAGGGCGCTGCCCGAAACGGTCATATGGACGTCGGAGAAATACCCGGTGGCGTAAAGCTGCTTCACCGATGCATCGATATCGCTTGGCGAGAAGCTCTTGCCAGGCTTGATCGTGATGTTGTCTCGAACAGCTTGCGCGCCGACGCGCCCAGCTCCCTGAACATCAATCCGCTGGATAACAGCGGCCTCCGCGACTGAGGTAGAGGCAAGGGTGATAACACCAGCGCCCGACGCAACAACACCAGCAGACAGCGCTACCGCCGACACTGCGTTCAATAATCTTGAACCAGCCTTCATTTTCACTTCTTACCTTTTTTTCAGTCGTCCCCAGCCCCAGGCGAACCCGATTCCGGCCACGTGTGTCGTTTTACCCGCTTTTGACATACAAGCAAGGGAGCAAGTTAATTTCCGTTTACTTCATTTCAAAGCGTGACCCATTCGCCACTACAGCTTTGAAACATCGTAAATAAATCGTAATTTCCTCTCGCGTTGCCCCACTAGCCTATTCGGGAACTAATATCGTTCCATGTCGCAAACACCATGAGTGACAGCACCATCGCAAATCCGATCCGGAAAGCGATATCCTGTGCCCGTGCACCCAAGGGTTTTCCCCTGACGGCTTCAATCGCATAGAACATCAGATGGCCGCCATCAAGTACCGGGACGGGCATCAAATTTAATAACCCTATTGAAACAGAAAGTATGGCGGCGAACTGGAGCACCGCAGAGAAACCTAAGGTTGCCATTTGTCCGGACAGCTGCGCAACCCGAATCGGCCCGCCAAGCTGGTCGGCCTTCATGTAGCCGCCGATAACGTTGGCGATATATTCGAAGGTGCCGGAGACGATGCTGCCCGTTTGCTTCACCCCTTCGCCAAGCGCCTGGAACGGCCCGTAGGCTTCGTAGCGCAGCCTGATCGGCTTCTGACCGTCGGTGATGCCGATGGTGGCTATTTCGATCTGCGCGCCGAAAATATCGGTCTCCGCGGATTTCTTCGGCGTAACCGTCACATCGCGTGCCTGGCCGCCGCGCTCGACGGACAGGGACACGGGCTTGTCCGCGTGAGAGGCGGCGTAACGCTGCACTTCGCTGATGGAGCCCACGGCCTGTCCATCGACGGAAAGGATGCGGTCGCCGAGTTCAAGACCGGCAGCTTCAGCGGGGCTATCCGGAGCGATCGACGCCACCAACGGATCGATCGGCGCAATGCCGATGCTGCCGACATCCTTCTTGTTGCCGGAGGCATCCGTTTCCGTCAGCGTTTCAGCCACAATCGGAAAATCGCGTATCTCGCCGTTGCGCTGTATCGTCAGTACGATGCTCTTGCCGGGGCGGTCACCGATATAGCGGCCGATATCGTAGTAGGTCGCTATAGCGTTGCCATCCGCGGCGATCAGGCGATCTCCGGCCACTATGCCGGCCTTTGCCGCTGGTCCATTCGGCTCTACGCCTGTGATCAGTGGATCTACGAGCGCGATGCCTATGCGGCCCATCTCCATCTTGTTGCCGAATTGATCGGTGTCCTCCACCAGCTTCGGCATGATACGGAAATCGCGCATCTGGCCGTCGCGCTCGACCGTCAGAACGATCGTGCGACCAGGACGCAGGCCGACATAGCGCTGCACTTCGTCAAAGGTCTTCACCTTGACACCGTCGATGGCCATCAGCCGATCGCCGGGCTCGATACCGGCTTCTGCAGCGGCGCCATCACGCGTCACCATGGCGACGACCGGATCGGCGACGGTGCGACCGTAGACACTGAAAAGAACGGCAAAGATTGCTATGGCGAGAATGAAGTTTGCGATCGGACCGGCGGCAACGGTTGCCGCCCGCTTCCAGAGCTTGGCTCCTGCGAAGGACTGGGCGCGCTCTTCTTCCGTCATGGCCGCGAGTTGATCCGTATCGGTCTTGCTCGAGGCATCCTCGTCGCCAAAGAAGCGCACATAGCCGCCGAGCGGAATGAGCGAAAGCTTCCAGCGCGTGCCGTGCCGATCAGTATGCCCCAAGATTTCGGGGCCAAAACCGATCGAAAATGCCATGATGCGGATACCGGACCAGCGCCCGACCAGATAGTGACCCATCTCGTGCACGAAAACGAGCAGCGACAGGACGAAAACAAACGTTATGACGTTGTTCGTCAAAAAACCAATGAAGCTAGCCGCGCCACCCATGCAACGATCCTGTTCGCGTTAATTTCAGACCCCGAGCAGAACGCCGCCCAATGACAAGGTCTCGCCGCTCATTGTCAGCGATATTACGATAGCCAACAAAAACGCTGCAAAACAAGCAAAAATTAGTCCATCGACTCGATCCATGACGCCGCCATGGCCTGGAATCAGATGGCTGGAATCCTTCACACCGAAACGGCGCTTGATGAAAGACTCAAACAAGTCGCCGATCTGGCTGCAAACCGACAGCACCAGCGCAAGCACCGGGATCCTCAAATCATCGGCGGAAAAGAAGCTCCAGACAACAGCGGTTCCCGCGATGATGGCGGCAACGGCACCGCCGATTGCGCCCGACCAGGTCTTGCCAGGCGATATGCGGGGCGCAAGCTTCGGACCGCCGATCGCCCGGCCGACGAAATAGGCAAATATATCGGTAGCCCATACCGTCGCGAAGACGAACAGCATCAACACGAAGCCGCGCAGATCATCGTCGCGAATCTCGGCAAGGGCGATCGCTGTCAATCCGGAATAGAATATGCCGCCCGGCAGCCACCAGGTCGTCCGCCGAACGGCAACCATAATCGTCGTCGCCGCGACAAAGGCAACCAGAACCTCGATGGAATAGACCGATTCGCTCATCAGCGTTGCGCCGGCGATCAGCACCAGACCGAGCCAGCCGAGCGCATTTCCCTGGGGATCGCGTCCGTGCAAGTCAGCTATCGTCGACCATTCATAGTAGACGAGCAGGCCGATTGCCGCCGCCAGAAGGCGAAAACTCAGGCCGCCATACCAGGTAGCCGCAAGAACAATAACGGCAAGGACGATGCCGGAGATGACGCGCAGCCTGAGTTCACGGCTCATCAGGACCCCACGGCCGCCGCCTGCTTGCCGGAGAGGCCGCCAAAGCGCCGGTCGCGCGCGGCATATTTCTCCAGCGCGGCGAAGAACAGGTCACGGCTGAAATCGGGCCAGTATTCCGGCATGAACATGAATTCCGAATAGGCGGCCTGCCACAAAAGGAAGTTCGATAGCCGCTCCTCGCCGCTCGTGCGGATAATGAGGTCCGGATCGGGAATTCCCGCGGTATCCAGGCGGGCGTCCAAAAGCTCCGGGCTGATATCCTGCGGACGCAGCCGCCCGGCTTCGACATCCTTCGCCAGGCTGACGACGGCGCGGGCAATCTCGTCGCGAGAGCCGTAGTTGAAGGCGATGACCAGCGTCAGGGCCGTATTGTCCCGGGTGGTCTCCTCAGCCTCGATCAGCAACGGCAGAATGTCGCCGCGCAGATTGCTGCGGTCGCCGATGACGCGGATCCGCACATTCTGACGATGAAGCTCGGCAAGATCCCGCCGGATGAACGCCTTGAGGAGCCCCAGCAGGTCGCTCACCTCGGTCTCGGGGCGACGCCAGTTCTCGGAGGAAAAGGCGAAAAGCGTGAGATACTTCACGCCGATATCACCAGCCGCTCGAACAGTTTCCCGAACTGCCTCCACGCCCTTGCGGTGGCCCATGGTGCGCGGCAGGCCGCGCGCGTTGGCCCAGCGCCCATTGCCGTCCATGATGATGGCAACGTGTTCGGGTACGGCAGAAAACGTAGGATCTGACATATGGGTCCGGTTTCGTTCGGCGGGAAGAATGCTCTGATCTCGTAATCTAGGGCGCCGTCACCGCTTTCAATGTTTCCAAATCGAAAGCACGACACCCCAGCGTACGATTAGACCTGCATGATTTCCTTTTCTTTGTCGGCTAGCAAGCGGTCGACATCCGAAATCGTCTCATCCGTCATCTTCTGCACACGCTCGGAGAGGGAGCGGCTCTCATCCTGACCGATTACACCATCCTTTTCGGCCTTTTTGAGGCCATCCATGCCGTCACGGCGAACATGGCGAATCGCGACCTTGGCCTTCTCGGCGTATTCGTGCGCGACCTTGACCAGCGAGCGGCGGCGCTCCTCGTTGAGCTCCGGCAGCGGGATGCGCAGATTCTGGCCGTCGATGATGGGATTGAGGCCGAGATTGGATTCGCGGATCGCGCGCTCGACGGCACCGACCATCGCCTTGTCCCATACCGATACGGTCAACATGCGCGCTTCCGGCACGGTGATGTTGGACACCTGGTTCAGCGGCATGCGCGAACCATAGGCTTCGATCGTAACCGGATCCAGAATGTTAGCGGATGCGCGGCCGGTGCGCAGCGAGGCGATATCGCTCTTGAATGCCGCGATGGCGCCGTCCATGCGGCGCTTCAATTCCTTGAGGTCAGTGCCTTCACTCATGTCTATACTCCCCTGTAATAAGGCGACGCCGGGCATACCCGGCGCCACAGGAACGTCAGTTGTCTGATACGATGGTCTTGCGGCCGCCGCCGGTCAAGATTTCCGCGAAGCCGCCCTTCTCGTGGATAGAGAAAACGATGATCGGAATTGAATTTTCCCGCGCAAGCGCCACGGCGGCTACGTCCATGACCGCCAGCCCTTTTTCCAGCACCTGACTGTGGGTCAGATGATCGAAACGCTCGGCATCCGGAAACTTCTTCGGATCGGCGGAATAGATGCCGTCGACCTGCGTGCCCTTGAAGATGGCCTGCGCGCCCATTTCGGCGGCGCGCAATGCGGCTGCTGAATCAGTGGTGAAGAACGGATTTCCGGTGCCACCAGCAAAGATCACCACACGGCCCAGCGAGAGATGATAGAGCGTGGCGCGCTGCGAGAAACTCTCGCAGATCTCCGGCATGGAAATGGCCGAGAGCACGACGGTCTCGATGTCGAGCTTGCGAAGCGAGGTTGCCAGCGCCAGCGCATTGATGACGGTTCCGAGCATGCCCATATGGTCGCCGGTCACGCGATCGCCGCCCTTGGAGGCCACGGCGACACCGCGGAATATATTGCCGCCGCCGACGACCACGCCGACTTCGACGCCCATTGCGCGCGCTTCGGCGATATCGGATGCAATCCGGTCGGAGACGGTAACATCGATACCGAACCCCTGGCTACCCATGAGGGCTTCGCCGGAGGCCTTGAGCAGTACGCGCTTGTAGATCGGCTGAGACATCGTGGCTCCTTGAAGTGATCGCGGGGGATGATTGTGAAAGCCGGATACACGAAGGGCACCGCGTTGTCACGCGATGCCCTGAGGTTTTCCCTGATATGGTTTCACCAATCCGGGAGATGGCTTCTTTTTGCCAATCAGCCCTTGGCGACAGCCGCAACTTCGGCAGCGAAGTCGGTTTCTTCCTTCTCGACGCCTTCGCCGAGGAGCAGACGGGCCATGCCGACGACTTCGATCGCGGCGCCAGCGGTCTTTTCAGCTTCCTTGATGGCAGCAGCGACCGTCAGGTCCGGGTTGATGACGAAGGCCTGCGAGAGAAGAGCGACTTCCTCGAAGAACTTGCGCATGCGGCCTTCCACCATCTTTTCGATGATGGCTTCCGGCTTGCCGGATTCGCGGGACTGCTCGATGAAGACGTTGCGTTCGCGCTCGGCGACTGCGGCATCGACTTCTTCGGCGCGGATAGCCAGCGGGTTGGTGGCAGCAATGTGCATGGCAACCTGGCGGCCGATCGACGTCAGAACGGCCTTGTCACCGACCGACTTCAGGGCGACCAGAACGCCGAGCTTGCCGATACCGTCGCCGGCAGCGTTGTGGATGTAGGTCGCCACGACGCCGTGCTCGACTTCCAGCTTGGCCGCACGACGAAGCGTCATGTTCTCGCCGATGGTTGCGATTGCGTCCTTGATGGTGTCGGCGACCGGCTTGCCGGATGCGGGATAGGTCGCAGCCGAAATGGCTTCGACCGTGCCGTCGGTGGACAGTGCAACTTCGGCGATGCCGCGAGCGAGTTCCTGGAAGGCATCGTTACGGGCAACGAAGTCGGTTTCAGAATTGAGCTCGACGACAACGGCCTTGTGACCGGCGCCGGCAATGGCGATCAAGCCTTCAGCGGCGGTACGGCCGGACTTCTTGTCGGCCTTGGAGATGCCCTTGGCGCGCAGCCAGTCAATCGCGGCTTCGATATCGCCGTTGGTTTCGATCAGCGCCTTCTTGCAGTCCATCATGCCTGCGCCAGACTTTTCGCGCAGTTCCTTCACCAGTGCAGCCGTAATCTCGGTCATAAGCTTCCTCTTTGTCGGTTCATACGGTGCGGCAAGCGGCTTTGAACCGAGGCGGCACCGATTTGAGGGACGAAATGTACCCGTAAGTATGACAGCGTTATGAAGCCGCGTCACACTCTGGAATTCTTGATTGGAACATGCCTGGATTTACCGCCCAGGCAAAGCGTTACCCAAAACGCGATAAGGCCGCTCGAACTTCTTGAAGTCGCAAACGGCCCTATCCCGGATGTCAATGCGCTTGGGCGGACAGTCTCCTGCCCGCCTCGAGGCGCGATCAGGCTTCGGCGCCGTCCGCCAGGGTCGGCTCGACCGGAGTTTCCTCGGAAGCACCGAGGTCACGGCCCGATGCGCTCTGCTGGCGAGCGATGCCGTCGATGGCAGCGCGCGATATCAGGTCGCAGTAAAGAGCGATGGCGCGCGAAGCGTCGTCGTTGCCCGGGATCGGATAGTCGATCAGGTCCGGATCGCAGTTCGAGTCGATAATGGCGACGACCGGGATGCCGAGGCGCTTGGCTTCGTCGATCGCGATCTTTTCCTTGTTGGTGTCGATGATGAACATCAGGTCCGGCGTGCCGCCCATGTCCTTGATACCACCGAGGGCCTTGTCAAGCTTTTCGCGCTCGCGCTCGAGGTTCAGACGCTCCTTCTTGGTGAAGCCCTGGGCGTCGCCGGAGAGGATTTCGTCGAGCTTGCGCAGACGCTGAATCGAGTTGGAGATCGTCTTCCAGTTGGTCATCATGCCGCCGAGCCAGCGGGCGTTGACGTAGTACTGGGCCGAACGCTTGGCGCTGTCGGCGATCAGTTCGGACGCCTGACGCTTGGTGCCGACGAACAGAACGCGGCCGCCACGGGCAACGGTGTCGCTGACGACCTGCAGGGCGCGGCTCAGCATCGGAACCGTCTGAGCGAGGTCGATGATGTGGATGTTGTTACGATCGCCGAAAATGTACGGCTTCATCTTCGGGTTCCAGCGATGTGTCTGGTGGCCGAAGTGAACACCAGCTTCCAGAAGCTGGCGCATAGAAAAATCAGGCAATGCCATGCCTTTGACTCCTTTTCCGGTTGAACCTCCGCAAGGCGAACAGCACTCTCTTCGAGAATGCCACCGGGCGGAACGATCCGGATTTCTCCCGGACAATCCCATGCCTTACGTGTGGAATGCGGCTGGCCATACATTCGATTTGCCGGGAATGCAAGGCTTGGGACGAAAAATAGCTGCGCGCCCTGCCCTCAAGCCGCCAGTTTATCGAGCAATGCCAGCATGACATTGGCGTCCGGCATCGGCAGGACGGCGTCGATCTCCGCCGGAAGCAAGCCGGCAATGGCGCTGTCGGCATCTCCGGTCGCCGTTCCGAGCGGCCCGCGGAAACCATGCTTGGCCCAGGCAAGCTCCTGCAATCGCGGGCTGATCAACGCCTCGATCATGCGGTCGACCTGTTCGTCTATGGCGATGAGCGGATGGGCGGAATAGACGGTCGGATGCGGATAGAGCACCACGGGCTTTGCGCCATTGCTGGCCTGGACCCGGTGCCACCGCTGCGGATCGGCGATGATCCATTCCACCAACTGATTCTCGTAGCCGACGATCATCGGTTCGCCGCCGATGCCGCCGGCGAGATACTGTTCGAAAAGCTTGCCTGATGACGACGACTTGAAACCCATATTGCGGAAGATGGACTGCGTCTTGTCGCCGAATTGCGCGAGATTGTCGGCGCTGGCCACGTTGCCGCTCAGGAGGCTGAGCGCGAGGCCGGAAAACATGAAGCCTGAATTGGAACGATTGGGATCCGTGGAAACGATCCGGGACTGTCCATAGAGCGCGTTGACGCCGAGCTTCGACCAGGTTGTTCCGGCAAGGACGGCATCCAGCAGCGCCTTCAGATCGAGCTGATGCTGTCCTTCCGATGTCGTGGTGACAAGCCCGGCCTTGGTCAATCCATCGACGACAGGCTGCCAGGAATAAACGACGACGGGTGTGTTGAGGATGACGCGATCGTTGCGGATCTTGATGCCGCTCTGCCGGGCTATGTCGACCATGATCGAGGAAGAAGGCCAGAGGAACGCGGGGTTCTGCGAGAGGAGCGCCTGCTCCCGCACCATCTCGACGGAGCCAGCGACGCGACTGTTGATCTCCAGCCCATGGCTGTGGAGGGCGCCGATCACATCGCTGTCGGCTAGAAATGCTTCCTTCTCGCCGCCGATGAAGCCGAAAAGCTTCGTGCGGTTGCCAAGCAACCCCTGAAGCTCCGGCCTGTCCTTGACGGCGAAATAGCCACCGGTGCCTGCGACCCCGGCAGCAAGAAGCCCTACTCCAAAAGCGCGGCGGGAAATGGCCATCAGCGTCCTATATCCTCTTTGAGCGAGGCCTGTATCAGGCGCAGCTCCGTATCAAGCGTATCGAGCCTGTCGTCGACCAGGCTGTCCGAATAGTGGACGAAGGCATCTTCGAGCTTGGTCAGAACCAGATCGACCTCCTGAAGGCGCGTCGCATCCGGCTGGCGCTTCGCCTCGATCACGGCAAAACCCTCCGCCACCTCGGCGGCTCGCGGCAGATAGTAGCTGAGGAACCGCCTCACCGTGCCGGCACTCTCCGGATTGGCCTCGACCTTGGCGAAGACGTCGGCGGCGATCTCCGCCAGATGCCGCACCCGCTTTGCCGTCTCCTTGCTGGCGATCTGGGCCGCAGAAGCCTCCAGCCTTCGCGCGGCGGGTGTCGCCGAATTCAGCAGATCGCGGGCGAATTCGAGCCGGCCCCTGCCGATGGCCTTCGCGTCCAGCCCTTCGAAGAGGCCGCGTGGTGCCAGCACAAAGATAAGACCCACGAAGACGAGCACGCCGATGACGGCCGCGATCCATATCGGCATGCCGGCATAAAAGCTCAGCACAGGAACGACAATCGCGGCGACAAGCCCCGCCACGATCCAATTCCAGTCATTGCCGAACCAATTGCGCATTATCGTCCTAGTTATAGCCGCGCACTGCCCGGAATGCGCTGACGAGATCGCCGCGGCCATCGAACACCCGCGCCGAGGTCTCCTGCGCCAAGGCATCCAATTGCCGCTTGTCCGCATCGCCAAAGGTGATGCCGAAGACAGGCACATGCGGGTTGACCGATCTCCACCGGCTCATGAAATCGCCGTTGGCATCGTCGGACTTGCCGTCGGTCATGATGACGATCGCCGGCAGATAGGAGGACAGGTCCCGCGTACTCTTCATCCAGTCAAGCGCCCTGCCCGCGCAGGCGTACATATCCGTACCGCCGCCGGCATGCTGCAGCGAGACCTTATCGACCAAGCTCTTCTGCTGCGCCGGATTTCCCGTCGCCTCGAAGGTCGTGCGCACATCGGCGTCGAAGGGGATGACCATGATGCGGTCCGCCGGCGTCCACTGCGCCAATACCTTGCCGGTCTCATCCGGATTGAACAGGAACTGCATGGCCGCCTGCAGCTG
Organism: Rhizobium sp. SG741; assembly: GCF_012275435.1. Classification (NCBI taxonomy): domain Bacteria; kingdom Pseudomonadati; phylum Pseudomonadota; class Alphaproteobacteria; order Hyphomicrobiales; family Rhizobiaceae; genus Rhizobium; species Rhizobium sp. SG741. The sequence continues at coordinate 158,078 of NZ_JAAZQP010000004.1, read as the reverse complement.
GTTCTCGCCCTTACCTTCCATCGAACCCGAAAAATCGAGGCAGAGGGCGGTCAGCGACGGCTTACGCAATGCCACTTGATAGAGATCGAGCGCCTGGCGGATCACCGCGGGCTCGGGCATGCGAATTGCCGTCACGAGACGCGTCGGATCGAAATTCCAAGACGGGTCCGGCTTGGCGGTGACATCCGCGAGCGGAATGCGGCGGCCGGTATCGGCGATGCGCTTCTGCACCGGTGCAGAACGCAAGTAGTCAAGGAGTTGGTTGAAGAAGGCCTCAACCTCCTGCCCGCGCCCATGATCGACGAAACCGATCGGCGAATCGGCAACCACGACGCCATCGGCCGGATAGATGGCATAAAGCGGCTCCTTGCCCATGCCGGCCAGCTTGTCATTGGTCTCCTTCAGCACGGCTTCGTAATTCCACATGGCGTCGTAAAGCACGCCCTTTGCAGCCTGGTCCGTATAGAGATCCGCGAGCCAGCCAGAGGAACCAGAAGAGCGCTCAACGCCGGCAAGCAGGGACCGGACAGCACCCTGGACATCCGGCTTGTCGAGATCGCCCGGCTCGATGACGGGTTTGTTGCCGAGCGCGCTCGACAGCATTGCGAGATAGGCGCTGGCGCCCGAGTTGGATTGCGTCGCGGATGTCATCAAGAACTTCAGCGAGCCGTTCTTCACCGCCGCCAATATGTCCTTCATGTAGACAGGCTTGCCGATCCAGCCGAGCGCCTCGGCCTTGGATTTGCGCACGCCGAAAATGACCGGCATCTGCGCCACCGACGTCAGCGACTTCACCCGGCGCTTGACGTCGAACATATCGACCCAAACGCTCGATGCCGGCCAGACAGCATCCTGTTCGACGCCTTGTTCGCTCTGGAGAGCGAGCCCGATATCCAGCGTGCCTTCATAGGTGAAGCTGCAAGTCGCTTTCTTTTCCTTGCAGAACTCTTCGACGATCGGCTGAATGACGGTGTTTTCCGAGCCGGAAACGATCGAGAACTTCGGGCCATCACCGCCGACATTGCAGCCGCTCAGCGCAAGAACTGCGGCGAGCGTCAGGCCGGTAACGAATGTGCGGATCTTCATGCAGTTCACCGCGCCTCGATCATCGCCTTCTTGAGCTCTATGGTCATTTTCTGCATCCGCTGCTCGGCCTCGGCCCGCTTGGCGCGACCATCTTCCTGCACCTTCAGCACGCCGCTGATTGTGTCGATCAGGTCGCGATTGGCGGCGGCGAGCGTATCGATATCGACGATGCCGCGCTGCGATTGCTGCTCGATGGCAATCGCCTGATCCTTCATCATCTTCGATGCCTCGCGGATCATGTCGTTGGTGGCGTCCGTCACCGTCTTTTGCAATTCAAGCGCCGATTTCTGCTGGCTCAGGCCGAGCAGGATGACCATCTTCTGCTTCCAGGCCGGCACCGTCAGCGCCGAGGTTGCCTGCAGGTTCTCGATCAGCGTTTCGTCGCCGGACTGCACGATGCGGATCTGCGGCAATTGCTGAATGCCGAGCTGGCGCGCCTGCTGCAGATAGAAAACCCGCTTCTCGAGACGATCGAGAGCTTGCAGGCTGTCCTGATAGACCTGCGCCTCCAGCATGCCCCCGCCAGGACCGGTGGAGGCCGCATCGGCAGTACTCTTCAGCCGCGGAAGTTCGGTTGCGCGAAAGCGCTCAACGAAATTCTTGCCGGCCTGCACATAGGTATCGAGCTGCAGGATGGACTGCTTCGTCTCTTCGTGCAGATCATCGAGAAGGGCGATGTCCCGGCGCAGGATATCCTTGTGACGATCAAGCTCGAGCCCGATGCGGTCGATCTGGCCCGCCACATCCTCGAACTCTTCCTTGAAGCGCTGCACCCTGGCCCTGAATGAGGAAAACACGCGCGACAGGAAGCTTTCGTCCTTCAAGGAAGCCGGATCGAGCTTCTTCGATTTGATGATGATTTCGGTCAGCAGCCTGCCCACCTCGCCGAGATCCCGATTGCGGACCTCCCGGAGAATCCGGTCGGAATAATCGGAGACCGACTGCTGGGCGCGGTCGCCGTAGACGGAAATCCCTGCGCGGTCGGTGATGTCGATGCTATCGCCGATGCGGGCGATCTCACCCGGATCAGCGGCGACCACAGGCAGAGTCTCGTTGGAACCGGCGGAGATATCGGTATTGCTCATAGATTGTGCTTTCTCGTACATAAAACACAGAGCCGACCGCAAAACATTGTCGACCGCCCCAAGACGATCAATCCCCCCGCGCGCCCCAATACAATTCCAGATCGGCACGGGCAAAAGTCAGACTCACCCAAGCGCGCCGATCGTTTCACACAATAGTGAAACTTGGATCACAGTTTTATGACGAAAATTTTGCCCTTTGCGCCGCGGCCCGGCGAGAGCTATTGGCAGGCCTTCGTATCGAGAACCTCGAGCTTGGTGAGCTTGCCGGTGAGGACGAAGTCGCCGTAATCCATGGTGAGATCGCGCGTTATGCCGTTCTCGTAAAGCTTGAACGACATGCGGTAGACCGGTATGGCGTCGCCCGTGGACTTCTCGTTGAAATAGGCGACGGACACCGGCCAGAAGGCGGTCTTGGCAAAGGCGCCGGCCTTGTCGGCGTCGGGATCATCCGTGGCGGGCGTCTCCTGCTTGCCGACGACGGTGGTCGCGATCAATGGCTTGTCGCCGTCGTCGGAACCGTCGAAGACCTGGGCTTCGAAAAAATTCTTGCCGAGCTTGGCGTTGTGGATGATGTCGAGCATATGCTCGGTCGGGAAACGGCTCTGGATGAGTTCGATCTGCTTGCTGTGCGGCTGAGTCAGATCGACCTTGATGCCCTTCTGGTCGTCGGTCGCGGCGCCGCGCACGTCCTTGTCGAGTTGGCTGTCGGTATAGGACTTGGTTTCGAAGCGGAACACCCGCTTGGCCAGATCCTCGAACGTCGTCGTCTGCTGGTCGCTGACCCGTGTGGAATCGCCCGTGTCGATCTGCGTGACGAAGCGGAAATTGGTGGTGAACCCTGTGCAATCGGAGCCTTCGAATTCATAGACCATGCGACCGAACATGCCGGCGATGCCGGAACGATCGGAAGCGTCCTTCAGTTCGAGATCATAGACGGCGCGATGTGCAATGAGGCCACTCGGAACGGCCGCATGGGCTGCCGGAGTTCCCAGAGACAGAACGCCCAGACCCGAAACGACAGCTGCAGCAAGACTCGAGCGGATCATTCATTATCTCCTGTTGGACTCGCACGCGATGTTATAAGAACGCTTTCGGCTTAAACGAGGCTGCCGGTCCTAATTGACGGAATTTAGTCTTGATGCCGGATTTTTGAAGTTTTTACAACAAAACGGGAGATGAAAATGTCCGACGCTATAGAGGGTCGTCTGAAGGAACTTGGCATCGTTCTGCCGCAGGCCGCCGCACCGGCCGCGAATTACGTTCCCTATGTCATCAGCGGCAATCTTCTCTATCTGTCCGGGCAGCTGCCGATGGAAAACGGCAAGGTCGGCGTGACAGGCCATCTCGGCAGGGATGTCGACGTTGCCGGCGGCCAGCGCGCCGCCGAACTCTGCGCCATCAATATTCTTGCGCAGGCAAAGGCAGCGCTCGGCGGCGATCTCGGCCGCATCAAGCGCCTCATCAAGCTGAACGGCTTCGTCGCCTCGACGCCTGATTTCGTCGAACAACACCTTGTGATCAACGGCGCCTCCAATCTTCTGGCAAACGTGTTGGGAGACGCCGGCAAGCACGCCCGCGCCGCCGTCGGCATGGCAGCCCTGCCATTCAATGCCGCCGTTGAAATCGATGCCATTCTGGAAATCGCCTGATGACCAAGCATGCCTGGTTGACCGAACGTCCCGTCGCCCATCGGGGCTATCATGACATGAACAAGGAGGTCTGGGAGAATACGCTCTCTGCGTTTGCCCGGGCCATCGAGGCAGGTTTTGCCATCGAATGCGACCTGCATTATGCCTCGGACGCCGTCCCGGTCGTCTTCCACGACGACGATCTGCAGCGCGTCTGCAATCTGCCCGCTCAGCTGCGCGATCGCACATCGGCCGAACTCGGCCTGCTTTCGGTCGGCGGCACCAAGGACAAGATCCCGACATTGAAGCAGCTCCTGCGGCTTTGCGACGGCAAGGTACCGCTGGTGCTGGAGCTGAAGGGCCGCGAAGGCGACGACGAGGGCTTTGCGGAAGCCGTGCTCGAAGTGCTGGAAGGCTACAAGGGACATGTGGCCCTGATGAGCTTCGACCATTGGCTGCTCAAGGACCTCAAGGCGCTGGAAGCACCCTACCCGATCGGTCTCACGGCCGACGGAAATGAGCCCGAGGCGTTTTTTAAGCATGACGAAGCCATGCAGCTTGGGCTAGACTTCATCTCGTACTTCTACGGCCATCTGCCGAACCCCTTCATCACGGCGCAGCGCCAGCGCGGCATTCCGGTCATAACCTGGACCGTGCGCGACGAAGCGGCCCGCAAACATACATTTGCCAATGCAGACCAGATGACTTTCGAAGGTTTTGACCCGCGCATAGCCTCATAAATCGGGATCGATTGAAGGAGGGACTTATGCGCAAACTTGAAATTCCGCTGCGTCCTTTGCATATCCGACTGGACGCGTGGCGCAGCGGTTGAGAGCCCCATCCATCCTTCCTTCCAAGCGCAAGAATTTGATGACAGACGAATTATCCATTCGAGTCGAACGATCCTTCAAGAACATCGCCCCGGAAAGCTGGTCCAAGCTCGCCGGAGCGTCCAAGGCAAGCAAGCTGCTGCCATATAACCCGTTTGTCTCGCATGCCTTTCTGTCCTCGCTTGAGGAGTCGGGCTCAGCAAGCGACAAGACGGGATGGCTTGGCAACCATTTGCTGCTCGAAACCGATGGCGGCGACTTGATCGGCGCCGTTGCGGGTTATCTGAAGAGCCACAGCCAGGGCGAATATGTCTTCGATCATGGCTGGGCCGACGCCTTCGAGCGTGCCGGCGGCCGCTATTATCCCAAGCTGCAATGCTCCGTGCCCTTCACGCCGGCCACAGGACCGCGGCTGCTCGTCGCCGAAGGCCAGGACCGGCAGGCTATCCAGCCGGCGCTCGCCGAAAGCCTGAAGGAAGTGACACGACAACTCGGCGTTTCCTCTGCGCACATCACCTTCCTGCCCAAAGACGAGGTCTCGGTCTTCGAAACAGATGGCTATCTGCATCGGACCGACCAGCAGTTCCATTTCATCAACGAGGGCTATGCCGACCACGATGCCTTCCTGGAAACCCTCGCGTCGCGCAAGCGCAAAGCACTTAAGAAGGAGCGCCGCGCGGCACTCGAGCACGGCATCAGCATCGATTGGCTGACCGGCAGCGATCTCACAGAAGGCATATGGGATCAGTTCTTCGCCTTCTACATGGATACGGGCAGCCGCAAATGGGGCCGCCCCTACCTGACGCGAAAATTCTATTCGCTGATCGGCGAGCGCATGCCTGCGGATGTCCTGCTCGTCATGGCGAAACGCGAGGGACGCTATATCGCCGGCGCCATCAATTTCATCGGCGGAGAAACGCTCTACGGCCGGCATTGGGGCTGCATCGAGGATCATCCCTTCCTGCATTTCGAGGTCTGCTATCATCAGGCGATCGATTTCGCGCTCAGCAAGGGATTAAAGCGAGTAGAGGCCGGCGCTCAGGGCGAGCATAAGCTCGCGCGCGGCTATCTTCCTGTCATCACGCATTCGGCGCATTATATCGGCCATCAGGGCTTGCGACGCGCCGTTGCCGACTATCTGCAGCACGAGCGGGAGCAGGTGGAGGAAATGAGCGAAGTCCTTACCGAACACAGCCCCTTCCGCAAAGGCGAACGGCAAGATATCTAGCCGTTCTGGACAATCATAAACGGAAGACGAGGATATCCCGGATGACCAGCTCGGCCTACGACACCAACAATATCTTCGCGAAGATCCTGAAAGGCGAGATCCCTTCCTATCGTGTCTACGAGGACGAGCACACGGTCGCCTTCATGGATGTCATGCCGCAATCGCCGGGCCATACGCTGGTTCTGCCGAAATCTCCGTCCCGCAACATCTTCGATGCCGATCCTGCCGCACTTCAGCACGCGATCACCATCGTCCAGAAGGTCGCCATCGCCGTCCAGGAAGCCTTCGATGCCGACGGTGTCTACATCGCCCAGTTCAACGAGCCTGCCGCAGGGCAGACCGTGTTCCATCTCCATTTCCACGTCATTCCGCGTCACGAAGGCGTGGCGCTGAAACCGCATTCGGGCAAGATGGAAGACGGTGCGGTGCTGGCTGATAATGCCAAGAAGATCATCGAAGCCCTGGCTTGACCTGGAGACACATGATTCGCCATCTGTCGCCTTTCGCCTGAAACATAAAGCCGGTTCGGTTGAGGAGACCAGTTTCCTCAAAGACGCCCTCGTTCTCAAAGAGATATTGAGCGTCCGAAACTTCAAGCAGCTTCGGCAGACCAGTCCAAAGAATGATTTTACTTTCGGGTTCTCAACGGAGTTCGATAGTCGATCAGGCTACGACGCCTATAACATCGACCCCGACCACGTCGCTTTCGTGCGCGATCGCTGGGGGCCCGAAGTCGAGTCCTTCCTCGAAATCGACAATACGAACCTGTAGCACTTAATTATTATATCAAAATAAGCATATGAAAAGGCTGCATTGTTTCCAATGCAGCCTTTTCATTTTTCTCAAGCAGCCAATCGGCAGTTACTTGCGCGGAACCTTCGGCACCGTGCCGCCCTTGCGCGGCGACTTGCCTTCCGGCTCGTCGTTTTCGCTGGCCGCCGCGGCCTTGGCCGAACGGCGGGCATCCGCGGCTGCACCGGCCTTGCCCACGCGGCTTCTGGCCTTGACGGTGGTGTCACCGTCATCCTGCTCCACCTCGAGCGGCGCATCGCCGACCTCGGCTTCCGGCTTCGGCCGGATCGGTGCCGTATCAGCGGTTGCTTCGAGCACGATGCCGGTGGTGCCGTCTTCCTTCGTGCCGACCGTGACGGTAACGACGCCACCCTTCTTCAGCTTGCCGAAGAGGATTTCGTTCGCCAGCGGCTTCTTGATATTTTCCTGGATGACGCGCGCCAGCGGACGGGCGCCCATCTTTTCGTCGTAGCCCTTTTCGGACAGCCAGGCGATCGCGTCTTCGTGCAGATCGAAGGTAACATTCCGTTCGGAAAGCTGAGCCTCCAGCTGCATGATGAACTTCTGCACGACCTTGTGGATGACAACGGTCGGCAGCGGCGCGAACGGAATGGTCGCATCCAGACGGTTGCGGAATTCCGGGGTGAACAGGCGGTTCAGAGCCTCTTCATCCTCGCCCGTACGCTTGGCCGAGCCGAAGCCGATCGCGGCCTTGGCCATTTCCGATGCGCCCGCATTGGTCGTCATGATCAGGATGACGTTGCGGAAGTCGATCTTCTTGCCGTTGTGGTCGGTCAGCGCGCCATGGTCCATGACCTGCAGCAGGATATTGAAGATATCCGGATGCGCCTTCTCGATTTCGTCGAGCAGGACAACGCTGTGCGGATGCTGGTCGACACCGTCGGTCAGCAGACCGCCCTGATCGAAGCCGACATAGCCGGGAGGTGCGCCGAGCAGGCGGGAAACCGTGTGACGCTCCATATATTCCGACATGTCGAAGCGCAGCAGTTCGACGCCGAGCGACGAAGCAAGCTGCTTGGCGACTTCCGTCTTGCCGACGCCCGTGGGGCCGGAGAAGATGTAGCAGCCGATCGGCTTGTTCGGTTCGCGCAGGCCCGCACGAGCCAGCTTGATCGCCGTCGACAGAGCCTCGATCGCCGTGTCCTGGCCATAGACGACCGAACGCAGCTCCTGCTCGAGATTGGCGAGAACCATCTCGTCATCCTTGGACACCGTCTTTGGGGGAATACGGGCCATGGTGGCGATCGTGACCTCGATCTCCTTCTCGGTGATCAGCTTGCGACGCTTGGACGGCGGCAGCAGCATTTGCGCAGCACCCGTTTCGTCGATGACGTCGATCGCCTTGTCCGGCAGCTTGCGGTCGGAAATGTAGCGAGCCGACAGCTCGACAGCCGACTTGATGGCGTCGTTCGAATAGCGCAGGTGATGATACTCTTCGAAATAGGGCTTCAGGCCCTTCATGATTTCGATGGCATCCTCGATGCTCGGCTCGTTGACGTCTATCTTCTGGAAACGGCGGACGAGTGCCCGGTCCTTCTCGAAGAACTGACGGTATTCCTTGTAGGTGGTCGAACCAATGCAACGGATCGCACCCGAGGAGAGAGCCGGCTTCAGCAGGTTCGAGGCATCCATCGCACCGCCGGAAGTGGCGCCAGCGCCGATGACGGTGTGGATCTCATCGATGAACAGCACGGCGCCCGGATATTCCTCGAGCTCCTTGACGACCTGCTTCAGGCGCTCTTCGAAATCGCCGCGATAGCGGGTGCCGGCAAGCAGCGTGCCCATATCGAGCGAAAAGATCGTGGCGTCGGCAAGCGCTTCTGGAACCTTGCCTTCGACGATGCGCTTGGCAAGACCTTCGGCAATCGCCGTCTTGCCAACCCCGGGGTCGCCAACATAAAGCGGGTTGTTCTTCGACCGGCGGCAAAGCACCTGGATCGTGCGATTGACCTCGGAATGACGGCCGATCAGCGGATCGATCTTGCCGTTCTTGGCCTTCTCGTTGAGGTTGACGCAATAGGCCTTCAGCGCATCCTGCTGCTTCTTGCCGTTGCCTTCCTCCTGCTCACCGCGGGCGGTCGGCTTGCTCTCGGATTCGCTTTCCTCGGCGCCGCGCGGCGTGCGGGTTTGGGAGGAACCCGGACGCTTGCCGATACCGTGAGATATATAGTTGACCGCGTCGTAGCGGGTCATTTCCTGCTCCTGCAGGAAGAATGCAGCATGGCTTTCCCGTTCCGCAAAAATCGCGACGAGAACGTTGGCGCCCGTTACTTCCTCGCGACCGGACGATTGTACATGGATCACGGCGCGCTGGATGACACGCTGGAAGCCGGAGGTCGGCTTCGAGTCCTCATCATAGCCCGTAATCAGGTTTGAAAGTTCATTATCGACGTATTCAGTCAGAGTCTTACGGAGCGCGTCGAGATCAACATTGCACGCGCCCATGACAGCTGCGGCGTCGGCGTCGTCTACCAGCGCCAAAAGCAGATGTTCCAGCGTGGCATACTCGTGATGCCGCTCGTTCGCGTAAGTCAGTGCCTGGTGCAGCGCCTTCTCAAGACTAGGCGAAAATGTTGGCACGTTCAGATCCTCACTTCTTTTCCATAACACATTGCAGCGGATGCTGGTGCTGCCGGGCAAAATCCATCACCTGGCTCACCTTCGTTTCGGCTACTTCATATGTATATATCCCGCATTCACCCACGCCATGGTTGTGGACGTGAAGCATGATGCGAGTGGCACTCTCAAGATCCTTTTGAAAGAAACGCTCCAGGATGTGGATCACAAAATCCATGGGCGTATAGTCGTCATTCAGAAGCAGCACGCGGTATAGATTGGGCTTCTTGGTTTTGGGCTTGGTGCGTGTAATCACCGAGGTCCCGCGATTTCCGTTGTCCCCGTTCCTTTCGCCATTGTTTTGCATCCGGATCGGCTCAGCGATCATTTCGTTCTTTCCTCAAATCATCCGGCAGAAGCTATCGCATTCCGACTTGGCAACTGGGTTGGTTTATTGACTCGGTCGGGCCGAATATCCGAACCTATAACTTAGTTCATATCGGCGTGATTTTAAGCCCCTTGCGGGACACTGCAATCACAATTCGCTGACAAAGCGGGCTACGGCCAAAAAAGTTGCAGCTATTGTCGAACCAGGCACGACTATCGGAAACGCAAAGGACCGACTGCGCATCGCGCAGTCGGTCCTTCCGGAATTGTCGCCTTGGGCGAGTTCTTAAGCGGCGGTGGCAGTCGCTGCCGCCTTGCTAGCAGCCTTCGTCGCTGCAGCGACAGGCGCTTCGTAAGGCTTGTAAGCGTTCTTGGCGAGATCTGCATACATTTCGCCGAGCTTGGTGGCTTCGGCGACGAAATTTTCGTAGGCCGACTTCACGTAGGTGCTCTGGAGTTCGAAAGCAGCTTCGAAGCTCTTGACGCCGGCGAGCGTTTCAAAGTGCGTAACACCATCCTGGAACGACTTCTTCGAATATTCAGCAGTTTCGGCGGCAATAGCCTGGAAACCCTTGCTGACATCGGAGTAGCTCTTCAGCGCCGTGTCCATGGCTTCCTTGCCCTTTTTGTTCGCTTCATCGAAATTGAACATGTTTCTCCGTCCCTTGTTGGCCGGCCCACGGCCGGTTTACACAGACAAGACTTAAATGCGATGCACAATTAGTCAAGTAGTCTTGTGCATCGCAATATCACCCGGAGATTGCATTTCCGATGACGGCACAATGTCATCGACGAGAGCGCAGACGCATCCGTTTGTTTTTTCTAATATATATCAATGTCTGTGCAACTACAGGCTTTGGCAGAAATATTGCGATTTGGCGGAAAATCCTATCTGGGTGGATGGAAGGTTCAACCACCCGTTCAGAACGACGAATCGGATCATTTTCAGTCGGCATCCAAGAAAAGAGCCGCATTTCGATGAAATGCGGCTTCGAAATCGGACTGGAATATTGGACACTTACAGCGACTTAGAGATCGACGTCCAGGATAGCCATCGAGAAATTGTAGGAGCGGTCGCCGTCTTCATCATCGATATAGACAACACCCAGGAACTCTTCGCCGAGATAGACTTCTGCCGAATCATTCTTGCGCGGCCGGGCCTTCACCACCATCTGCGGATTGAACATGCGCTTGAAGTAGGCGTCGAGTTTCTTGATTTCGTCAGGCTTCACAATGCATCTCCGTGAGGATCTCTGTTTGGCCGCTTCTTGCATGGGAAAAGCGGCGGTGTAAAGACCGGAACCGCGCCAAATACCTTCAGCGATGGCGCTAAATCCCGAAGTTCAGGTTGGACTTTGCCTAGATTCCGGCGCCCATGATCTGGTCGACAACCATGCGTTCGGCCAGCAGCTGATCCATGGAGCGGGATGGCTCCGAGCAGCCTGCCTCGCCGACAACCTTGGCTGGAACGCCGGCGACCGTCGTCTTCGGCGGCACTTCCTTCAGAACGACCGACCCGGCGGCGATACGCGAGCAATGGCCGATCTGGATATTGCCGAGGATCTTCGCTCCGGCGCCGATCAACACGCCATGGGCGATTTTCGGATGGCGGTCGCTGCCTTCCTTGCCGGTGCCACCGAGGGTGACGCCATGCAGGATCGATACGTTGTCGCCGATAACCGCCGTTTCGCCCACGACCAGGCCGGTCGCGTGATCGAGGAAGATACCCTTGCCGATCCGCGCAGCCGGGTTGATGTCGGTCTGGAAGACGCTCGAGGATCGGCTTTGCAGATAAAGCGCAAAATCACGGCGGCCGCGATTGTACAGCCAGTGCGCGAGACGATGGGTCTGCAAGGCATGAAAGCCCTTGAAATAGAGAACCGGCTCGAGGAAACGGAGACAGGCGGGATCGCGATCGTAGACGGCCTGAATATCGACACGCAGGATCGATCCCCATTCCGACCAATCGCTCAGCATTTCCTCGAAAGTCTGCCGCAGGAGAACGGCCTGCATATCCGGATGGTCGAGGCGCTCGCAAATGCGATAGATGACGCATTCCTCCAGCGAACGGTGATTGATGATCGTCGAATATAGGAAGGCGGCCAGAAGCGGGTCCCGGTCAGCGGCCGAGCGAGCCTCCTCGCGCATGCTATCCCAGATGGGATCCACGACCTTAACCGCGCCTAGGCCCTCCAGAGGGCGAATGTCCGTTACTGCGACCATTGGCGGTCTCCCGATTTGCTGCCAGTGGTGCATTATATAGAATAAATGCCACACAAGACAAATGGGTCGGACGCGCATGAATTTCGAGCATGATTTTGCCGGCGGTCTCCTTCGTGCAACCAGCAGCGATGCCATAGGCACGATCGCCATCAACAACCCCGGCAGCAAGAATGCCGTGACGGCCGCCATGTGGCGTGCACTTCCTCAGGCCGTGCGCATTTTGACCGACGAGGCGCACGCCCACGTTATCATTCTTCGCGGCGCCGGCACGGATTTTTCCGCGGGCGCCGACATCCGCGAATTCGATAGCGTGCGTAAAGATGCCGAAACGGCTGTCGCCTACGAGGCTTTGAACAGTCAGGCCTTCACGGCCATTCGTCATTGCCGCGTGCCGACGATCGCGGCGATCCGCGGCGTCTGTTACGGCGGCGGCTTCGGGCTCGCCGCTGCCTGCGATCTACGGATCGCGGAGCAAGGTGCGCGCTTCTCCATACCCGCCGTCCGCCTCGGCATCGCCTATCCCGCCGACGCCGTGCAAGACATCGTCAACGCGCTTGGGCCGCAGATGGCCAAGGTCGCGCTTTTTACGGGCGCTCCCATGTCGAGCGAGAAGATGGCTGCGGCCGGATTTCTGCTGGAAGAGATAGAGGCTGGCGCGTTCGACGCTGAGGTTTCCGCCCTCGCCCATGCGATCGCCGCCAATGCGCCGATCGCGCTGCATGCCTCGAAACTCGCAATCCGCGCCGTCATCGAACAGGATGGCGATCTGCTGCGCGAAGCGGAAGTGATCGGCGCCGAGACTTTCGACAGCGCCGACTATGCCGAAGGGCGGGCCGCCTTTGCCGCGCGACGGAAACCGCATTTCACCGGCAGGTGACTTGACCGATCCAGCCCGTCAGTTCTCCAGCCGCTTATAGAATTCAAGAACCGCCGTCTTGAAGACCTTGTCGCCGACGGCGAGCATATGATCGCGGTTGGGGATGTCGACGACTTCGGCATGCGGCATCAGATCAGCAAGCTCCTGCGCCGAGCCGGCAATATCGTCCTTGGTGCCGACGGCAATCAGGGTCGGCGCCTCGATCCTCGCCACATCCTCCTTTGCGGCCAGATCGCGCGACCCCTGGATGCAGGCGGCAAGCGCCTGCCGGTCGCTCCTGGTCTGCTCGGCAAAAACGCGGAACATGCGGCCGCGCAGATGCATGACATCGTCCAGCGATGGCGCCAGTAGGGCGTCCGCGATCGGATCCCAATCGCCGACTCCTTCGACCATGCCGATGCCGAGGCCGCCGAGCACCAGCGAACGAACACGGTCAGGATGCGTGATCGCCATGAAGGTCGAAACGCGCGCGCCCATCGAATAGCCCATGACATGCGCCTCGGGGATGCCGAGGTGATCGAGCAGAGCGACGGCGTCTTCGGCCATGATCCAGGGATGATAGACATCGGCATCATAGGGCTTGTCGCTCATACCGTGACCGCGATTGTCGATGGCGATCACGCGGTAACCCGCCTCATCAAGCACCTTGAGCCAACCCGGATTGACCCAATTGGCAACCGCGGTCGAGGCAAATCCGTGAATCAGCAAAACCGGCTGACCATTCGGATTGCCCTCGTCGAAATAGGCGAGCTTCAATCCGTCGCTGACAAAATAGGAAATCGGAGGAACATTCAAATTCATGGCTGTATCTTCGCAAACAGGGCTTATTGGCGCCGGACCATATTTTATCGGCGATATCAGGTGAACCCCGCTTTCGCGAAAATCTCTGCGCCGAGCCGGACTTTCGCACTACACAATCGGCAAGAAGGATTATAAAGAGGGGCTACCAAGTCTGGCGCAACATTCATGCCGCTCAAGGCAAGACGCATTTGGAGATCATCATGGCCGGCCACAATATTCCCCATTTCCAGAACGATGGCGGACACCGCGTTATCGAAATCGGCGTGAAGGAATTCATGTGCACCGGCGCCTCGGTTCCCTACGACCATCCGCATATCTTCATCGACCTGGGCGACGATAGCGAGAAGGTCTGCTCCTACTGCTCGACGCTCTACCGCTACAATCCGTCGCTGAAGGCGGATCAGACCAACCCGCCCGGCTGCGTCTTCCACTTCAAGGCCGCGTGACCCTCCTGGATCGCGATCGGACATAGTCGAATGCCGATCAAAACAGCTGCCATCATCGGCGCCGGAATAGCCGGGTTGACGGCGGCGCTGGCGCTGGCAAGGCATGGCATCCGATCGGAGATTTTCGAACAGGCGGACGTGTTGACCGAAGTTGGCGCCGGCCTGCAGATTTCCCCGAACGCCTCCCGCATTCTCAATGCGCTGGGCGTCCTCGACGCGCTTCTGCCCATCTGGCTCGAACCGCAGGACGTGCGGCTGGTTTCCGGCTCTTCGCTGCGGCCTGTCGCATCCGTTCCATGCGGCGATTTCGCCAAGCAGCGATGGGGATCTCCCTACGGCACGGCGCATCGCGCGACCCTGCAGAAAGCACTCCTCGATGCGGTGACAGCCAACGCGCTTTGCACGCTGCATCTCGGCCGACACGTCGATATCAAAGACAGACGGGGATTGGATGGGATCGCCGGCCGGGACATGGATCTCGTCATCGGCGCGGACGGCGTCTGGTCAAAGGCACGCGCCTTGGTGCCCGGCGCCCCCTCGCCGCTCTTTTCCGGCAACATCGCGTGGCGTTTCACTCTTCCGGAGGCTTCCGCACCGGCCATCCTGAACAAGACCAGCGTCACGGCGTTTCTCGGTCCCTCCAGCCACCTCGTCTGCTATCCGATCCGCGAAACCGCCGCCTTCAATATCGTCGCCATCGTTTCCGGCAGCAGCGCGAGCCACGATTGGAGCGCTATCGGCAGCAAGGCCCAAAGAGACAATATGCTGCGCGGCTTCTCCGGCTGGAACAGCGCAATTCTGCGGATGTTGGAAACGCAGGAGCAGGCAAGCTTCTGGCCGCTTTACGAAATGGGCGTCGGCCGATGGCACAATGGCAGCGACACGATCCTGATCGGCGATGCGGCTCATGCGATGATGCCATTCGCCGCCCAAGGCGCGGCCATGGCAATCGAGGATGCGTTCGAATTGGCAGGCATGCTCTCAACGCGCTCTGTCTCTGAAGCACTCGATCTTTATGAGAAGCATCGTGCGCCGCGCATCGCCCGCCTGCGCCAGCGCGCCGCCTTCAATCAATTCGCCTACCATGCCCGCGGGCCGATACGGATGGCGCGCGACCTCGTTCTGTCCCTGCGCCCGCCGCAAAGTCTTGCGGCGGACATGGACTGGATCTACGGCTATCGCGCCATCGGCTGATCAAGCCTCCTTGGCTGCCGCAAACCCCTTTTCGATATCCGCCTTGATATCGGCCACGTCTTCCAGGCCGATCTGCAGGCGCAATACCGGCCCCTCCGTCGGCGCCTTGGCGAGGCGGCGGTCGTTGAGGTTGACGTGCAAAGCGAGGCTTTCGAAGCCGCCCCAGGAATAGCCGAGACCGAAAATCCGGAGCGCATCGAGGAAGGCATGCGCCTTGGCCTTGAATTTCTGAGGACTGTCGACAGCCAGCACGAAGGAGAAAATGCCGCTCGATCCCTTGAAGTCGCGCTTCCAAATCGCATGGCCTGGGAAGCTCGGCAGCGCGGGATGCAGTACGCGCGCAACCTCCTCCCGTCCCTCCAGCCATTGGGCGATGGCAAGCGCGCTCTGCTGATGGCGCTCCAGCCGCACACCCATAGTGCGCAAGCCCTTCAACACCTGGTAAGCATCATCCGGTGCGCCGCAGATGCCGAGTTGACCATGGGCGTCCAGCAAGCGCTTCCAATGCGCCGCATTGGCGGAAACGGTCCCCATCAGAATATCGGAGTGGCCGGCCGGATACTTGGTCACCGCATGGATCGAGATGTCAACGCCGTGATCAAGCGGCTTGAAATAGAGCGGTGTTGCCCAGGTATTGTCCATCGTGACGACGCAGCCGTGCCTGTGAGCAGCCGTCGAAATCGCTGATATATCCTGCATTTCGAAGGTATTGGAACCCGGCGCCTCTGTATGCACTAATTTGGTGTTCGGCCTGATCATCTGCTCGATGCCGGCGCCGATGAGCGGATCGTAGTATTCAACCTCGACACCGAGCCGCTTCAGCATCGTATCGCAGAAGTGGCGCGTCGGCCCGTAGACCGAATCGACGACCAGCGCATGGTCACCGGCGGATAAAAACGCAAGAAAAGGTATGGTGACAGCCGCAAGCCCGGACGGCACGATGACCGTTCCCGCCGATCCCTCCAGCGCGTCGATCGCCTCGCAAAGCGCATCCGTCGTCGGCGTGCCGCGCGTGCCGTAGGTATATTTCTGGTCGTGCGTTTCCATGGTCCGTGCATTCGGAAACAGCACCGTGGACGCATGAACCACGGGCGGATTGACGAATCCGTGGAAATCGGAGGGCGAATTGCCGATGTGGGATAAACGCGTATTGATGCCGGCGTTCTGCAGCAATGTGTCTTTGTCTTTCATGTCCGGATATGCCCTTGGCGCTGTAGGAACCTCGATTTGTGGCGAGCAAGTCCAGCGGGGTCAACCCTGATCCGTCTCAGTCCTCTTATTACTAGAAGGCTAAAATAACGAAAATAGCGAATTAACCTCCGTTTTCGCGTAGTTTTTTGGCAAAATGCCGCTTATTTTCACGCCAAACGCTCATTTTTCGAACGCCCCGGGCGAAAATGCCGAATAAATCCGCAATAATTGGGCCAATGTCTTGACCGCAAATCCATTTACGACTGTGATAGGACCACTCGCACCGGGAGAGTGAGGGAACGTGGTTCTCCGAGAACCTGCTTCGGGAGCGATACATTTTAACTATAAAACAATAGTCAAAGGTAGGGAAAGATGAAAAAGTTTGCGCTGTCCGTATTGCTGGGAGCCGCGGCACTGGCATACACCGCCTCCGGCGCTTCGGCTTCGACGCTGAGCGACGTGAAGGCCAAGGGCTTCATTCAATGCGGCGTGAATACGGGTCTTCTTGGCTTCGCACAGCCAGACGCATCCGGTAACTGGGCCGGTTTCGACGTCGACTTCTGCAAGGCAGTCGCTTCGGCTGTCTTCGGTGATGCGACCAAGGTCAAGTACACCCCCCTCAGCTCCAAGGACCGTTTCACCGCGCTGCAGTCCGGTGAAGTCGATCTGCTGTCGCGCAACACGACCTGGACCATCAACCGCGATACGGCGCTCGGCCTCAACTTCCGCCCGATCACCTACTATGACGGCCAAGGCTTCATGGTCCGCAAGGAACTGAACGTCAAGTCCGCTCTGGAACTCTCCGGTGCCGCCGTCTGCGTCCAGTCCGGTACCACGACGGAACTCAACCTCGCCGACTACTTCAAGGCTAATAACCTTCAGTACAATCCGGTGGTCTTCGACAAGCTCGAGGAAGTCAACGCCGCCTATGATTCCGGCCGTTGCGACGTCTACACCACCGACCAGTCGGGCCTCTATTCGCTGCGTCTGACTCTGAAGAATCCCGACGACAACGTTGTTCTGCCGGAGATCATCTCCAAGGAGCCGCTTGGACCGGCCGTTCGCCAGGGCGACGAGCAGTGGTTCGACATCGTCAGCTGGACCGCTTACGCGCTGATCAACGCTGAAGAATTCGGCATCACGCAGAAGAACGTCGACGAGATGAAGGGTTCGGCAAACCCGGACATCAAGCGCTTCCTTGGCGCTGAGCAAGGTTCGACGATCGGCACCGACCTCGGTCTGACCAACGACTGGGCCTACAACATCATCAAGGGCGTCGGCAACTACGGCGAAGTCTTCGACCGCAACATCGGCGCCGGCAGCCCGCTGAAGATCGCTCGTGGCCTGAACGCGCTGTGGAACAAGGGCGGCATCCAGTACGCACCGCCGGTCCGCTAAGCCGCGAACGGCATAAACTTATGGAGAAAGGCGGCTTTCGCCTTTCTCCCCTCAAGAAAACAAGCCTGAAACAGGCACATTGGGGAAAATTTCTGCATGGCAATTACTACAAATTCGCCTGAGGGCGAGCGTTCATTTGTATCTGTGGTCTTATCTGTGATCATACCTGTTATAAACAACCCGAAAGTCAGGGGGGTGTTTTATCAGGCCGTCACCATTATCATTCTTGTGGCTCTCGTTTGGTTCCTGATCCACAATACGGCTGACAATCTACGCGCATTGAACCGTTCCTTCGGCTTCAGCTTCCTGGAAGGCCGCTCCGGCTTCAATCTCGGACAGGCGCTGATTCCATATTCCAGCGATTCCACCAATACCCAAGCGCTCATCGTCGGCCTGCTCAATACACTTCTCATTTCAGTGGTCGGCATCGTCTGCGCAACGATCGTCGGCTTCATCATCGGCATTGGCAGGCTTTCAAACAATTGGCTGATCGCCAAGCTTTCCCAGACCTACGTCGAAATCTTCCGCAACATTCCGCCATTGCTCGTTATCTTCTTCTGGTACAGCGGCGTTCTGGTGCTGCTGCCGCAAGCGCGAGATGCCGTGCATCTGCCGTTCTCCACCTATCTCAGCAACCGTGGCCTTGCCTTCCCCAGCCCGATTTTCGGCGCTGGTATGTGGGCCGTCGGCCTTGCCTTCGTTGTCGCTATCGTGGCGGTAGTTTTCCTGGCGCGCTGGGCACACAAGCGCCAGGCGGCGACAGGCCAGCAATTCCATACGATCTGGGTGTCGATCGGCGTGCTGATAGGCCTGCCGCTGTTGACCTTCCTTGCGGTGGGCCTGCCGCTCTCCTTCGATTATCCGGTCGCCGGCAAATTCAACCTGACGGGCGGATCCGTCGTGGGACCGGAGTTCATTGCACTTCTCCTGGCATTGTCTCTTTACACCGCGACCTACATTGCCGAAATCGTGCGCGCCGGCATTCGCGGCGTAGCGAAAGGCCAGTCGGAAGCGGCAGGTGCGCTCGGCCTTCGCGCGTCGGCGATCACCAGGCTCGTGGTCATTCCGCAGGCAATGCGCATCATCATTCCACCGTTGACGAGCCAATATCTCAACCTGATCAAAAACTCTTCGCTCGCCATCGCCATCGGCTATGCCGATCTCGTCGCAGTCGGCGGCGTGATCCTCAATCAGTCCGGCCGCGCGGTCGAAGTCGTGATCATATGGATGATCATCTATCTCGCCTTGAGCATCGCAACGTCGCTGTTCATGAACTGGTTCAATGCCAAGATGGCTCTGGTGGAGAGATAGGATGTCAAACCCAAATCAAAGCTTGGTCAGCAAGACCCTCCTTCTGGCGCAACCAGCACCGGCTGGCGAGAAAGGTGCGTGGCATTGGATCAGGAAGAACCTCCTGGCGACACCAAAGGACGTTGTTCTGACCGTGATCGCTATTGCCTTCCTTGCATGGGTGATCCCGCATCTGGTCAATTGGTTGTTCGTGCAGGCAGTCTGGAGCGGAACCGACCGCACTTTCTGCGCCACGACCGTTCAGGGCGGAACCCAGCCGGACGGTTGGAATGCCGCTTGCTGGGCTTTCATCCGCGCGAAATTCGTCATCTTCATGTTCGGCCTCTATCCGCCGGATGAACGCTGGCGGCCTGTGCTCGTTATGATTCTGACGATCATCGCCTTCGTGCCGCTCATGATGCCATCGCTTCCCAGGAAGGGATTGAACGCGATTCTCGCGTTCTTCGTGCTGCCGATCGTTTCGTTCTTTCTGCTCCATGGCGGCTTAGGCCTAGAGGTCGTGGAAACGGAAAGATGGGGCGGCCTGCTGGTGACGTTGGTGATTTCCTTCGTCGGGATCGCGGTCTCGTTTCCATTCGGCATCGTGCTTGCACTCGGGCGCCGCTCGAAAATGCCTGTCGTCCGTATGCTGTGCGTGATCTTTATCGAGGTCATCCGTGGCGTGCCATTGATCACGGTGCTGTTCATGGCCAGCTACATGCTGCCACTGTTCATGCCACAGGGCTGGACCGTCGATAAGCTGCTGCGCGCTATCGTCGGCGTCGCGATCTTCACCTCGGCCTATATGGCCGAAGTCATTCGCGGCGGCCTGCAGGCCGTGCCGAAAGGCCAGTTCGAAGGCGCAGACTCGCTCGGCCTCGGCTATTGGCAGAAGATGCGGCTGATCGTTCTGCCGCAGGCCATCAAGCTGGTCCTCCCGGGCGTCGTCAACACCTACATCGGCATGTTCAAGGACACGTCGCTGGTAGCGATCATTGGCATGTTCGATCTGCTCGGCATCGTCCGCCAGAATTTCTCCGACGCGAACTGGGCGAGCCCCGTGACACCGATAACGGGGCTGGTCTTCGCCGGCTTCATATTCTGGCTTTTCTGCTTCGGCATGTCGCGCTATTCAGGCTTCATGGAACGCCATCTCGACACCGGCCACAAACGATAAGAACTGAGGGAAGATAATATGGCTGACGCCCAACCGAAAAAACTGACCATTTCCGAGACGGAAGTCGCGGTTGAAATGATCAACATGAACAAGTGGTACGGCGATTTCCACGTGCTGCGCGACATCAACCTCAAGGTCATGCGCGGCGAGCGCATCGTCATCGCCGGTCCGTCCGGCTCCGGCAAATCGACGATGATTCGCTGCATCAACCGCCTCGAAGAGCACCAGAAGGGCAGCATCGTTGTCGACGGCGTGGAACTCACCAACGATCTGAAGAAGATCGATGAAGTCCGCCGCGAAGTCGGCATGGTGTTCCAGCACTTCAATCTCTTCCCGCACCTGACGATCCTGGAGAACTGCACGCTGGCGCCGATCTGGGTGCGCAAGATGCCGAAGAAGCAGGCGGAAGAAATAGCCATGCACTTTCTCACCCGCGTCAAGATCCCGGAGCAGGCGAAGAAATATCCCGGCCAGCTTTCGGGCGGCCAGCAGCAGCGCGTGGCGATTGCCCGTTCGCTCTGCATGAACCCGAAGATCATGCTGTTCGACGAGCCGACCTCGGCGCTCGATCCGGAAATGATCAAGGAAGTGCTCGACACCATGGTGGGTCTTGCCGAGGAAGGCATGACCATGCTGTGTGTCACCCATGAAATGGGCTTTGCCCGCCAGGTCGCCAACCGCGTCATCTTCATGGACCAGGGCCAGATCGTCGAGCAGAACTCGCCGAAGGAATTCTTCGACAATCCGCAGCATGAGCGCACCAAGCTCTTCCTCAGCCAGATCCTGCACTGAGTTCGCGCAAATTATAGGACAATAAGGAACCCGCCGGCTGCGATGCAGCCGGCGGGTTTTTCGTCGATACTCCGCACCAGCGGAGCCAAAGCGGTCAGCGCAAGGGCAAGGCGTAGGTCTGCTTGACGATCTGGCTCGGCACATCGGTCTTGACGTTCTGGATGCCGTTGACCTTCGTCAGATGCGTGGACTGGAACTGTCTGTAGTCGTCGAGATCGGATACGGCGACGCGCAACAGCGCATCGCTTTCGCCAAGCATTATGTAGCACTCCATCACCTCAGGCAGCTTCTTCATTGCCGCTATGAAGCGATCGATCGTTTCTGCATCCTGGGCCGTCAGCCAGACGCGGGCAAACATGGATAGCGGCAGCCCGACTTTGGCCGGATTGAGGACGGCCACATAGCGGTCGATTATGCCGGCTTCCTCGAGAAGCTTCACGCGCCGCAGGCAGGGCGATGGAGACAAACCCACCTCCCTCGCCAGTTCCACATTCTGAATTCGCCCGTCGCGCTGTAGAGCGCGCAAAATACGCTTATCGATCTCGTCCAGCCGCATTGGCATCCTCTATCAACAAGAGCGCAATCATGGATTCCAATACCAATTAATCAGTCAGAATTGACATCTTCGCAAGCCGATTGCCTCGCCAGGCCTTTAGGCTGCCATTCATGGAAAACATCGAGCTTCTTCTCTTCGCGGGCACTGTCCTGCCCCTCATCTGCACACCGGGGCCGGACATGCTGTTCGTGGCATCGCAGGCCATGTCCGGCGGCGCCGTGGCCGGACTGCGCTCGACGGCCGGCATCTGCATCGGCTATGTCGTCCATTCGACGCTTGCAGCCCTCGGCATGGCCGCCATCATCGCCACCTCACCCGCCCTGTTCATGCTCCTGCGTTGGCTGGGTATCGCATATCTGCTTTACCTTGCGTCTCGACTGATCGTATCCTCGCTCAAAGCCGGGAAGGCCGCGCAGCCGTCGGCTTCGGCGACGAACCCGTTTCGGCGCGGCCTCCTGACAGCTATTCTCAATCCCAAGGGCATGATGATCTATTTCGCCATCCTGCCGCAGTTCATAAGGCACGATGGGAGCATCGCCCTGCAGGCGAGCCTCCTATCCGCAATCTTCATCGGGCTGTGCGGGGTCTTCTATGCGCTCCTCAGCTTCGCCATTGCGGCCGTTGGCTCCCAGGGAAGCTTCACCGATCGCGGTCGAAGATGGAGCGAAGGCATCGCCGGCGGCCTTCTGCTGATCGCCGCCGGGCGACTGGCGACGTGAACAAGCCGAGTAGCGCTTCACGCAGAACGCGATATACTGCCTACCACCGCGAAACACGCGGCATTCACGAGGCGTCAGGGGAAGCGGGCCGTGAAGAAAAGCGACAAAATCGTCGGTGGGCTCGCGCTATTGAGCGCGGCCATCGTCGTCATCAAACTGGCCGGGGTAATGACCGGCTACGACCTCTTCCAGATGGCGGTCGACGCCACGAGGCCGAACGATGCCGGCGGGTGGCTGGCGGCGACGAAATGAGGGTAGCGCAGCGTGAAAGGCGTCCTGAAAAAAATCGGAAAGGATTGGCGACCCCTGCAGGATTCGAACCTGCGACCACCTGCTTAGAAGGCAGGTGCTCTATCCAGCTGAGCTAAGGGGCCTTAAGCCGAGCCGCAAGTTGTTCGCGGCCGCCAACACATGCCTGAAACCGCCGTCAAACTCAATGGGCAGCGGTTTCAATAAGCGCCTGTTTCAGTGTGTCCAGGGCTGGATGCGCGAGTAACGGAAATTATCGGAATAGGAAACCGTCTGGCGCGTGGGATCCTTGGGGGCGATGACGCGGTATTCTATGCCTTCGCGCTGGGCATAGGCCTCGGCCAGTTCCTGCGTATCGAAGGTCAGCTTGAGCTGCTGGCGCGTGTCGGCCGAAGACGTGTAACCCATGATCGGATCGATCTTGCGCGGGATCTCCTGATCGAATTCAAGAACCCAAATATTGGTCTTGGCCTTGCCGGACTGCATGGCGGTCTTTGCGGGACGATAAATCTTGGCAGGCATTGCTGCAGCGCCTCCGAATAAAGCGGGAGCAACCCGCTTCTTTGCTTCTCTTGCCTTGGCTCGATCCTTGAAGATCGAGCGAACACGACCTTTGCTTAGCCGCGAATCCCTTTGTTTTCAAGCGAAAAGGCGGCCGGTACCAGCGCGAATTCATCGATATAGATGGGGATTTTAAAGTGGTCGGAGTGGAGAGATTCGAACTCCCGACCCTCTGGTCCCAAACCAGATGCGCTACCAGACTGCGCTACACTCCGTACCTCAAGCATGATCCCTTGGAATATTGCGTTTCCGCAGGGATCACGTTGCACCGCCTGACACCCGTCCAGCGGAACGAGTGCGGAGATACACGGTTCGTCTGCACGCTGCAACAGCTAAAATCGTGCCGGGCAGTTCTTCCTGGTGAAAACCTATTTGTTCAGTTTTGCCGAAATGGTGGCGCTCGTCGCCTTGTCGCCGACGGCAAGGCCGAGCTTTTTGACAATTCCACCATTCAGCTCGATGACGTAGGCAACCGGCCCATTGGAATCGATGATCGCCTCGGAATAAGGCACGGCGTCCTCCTGAATGTGGGTAACGACGCCGGTCTTGTCCAGGAAAAGCATGTCCAGCGCCAGCTTGGTGTTCTTCATCCACATCATGACGGGCCGCGACGTGCCGAAATCGAACAGCATGCCGTGATCGGCGGGCATCCTGTCACGATACATGAGTCCGAATTCCAGCTGCGGCGGCGTCAGGGCCAGTTCCACGGTGAGCTTATGCGTCTTGCCACCAGCCGATGTGATCGTCAGCGGCTCCGAATCGAATGCCATCGACTGCTGGCTTGTCGTCTGCGCTGCGGAGGAGGAAGGAGCGGCAGCTCCAACGAGAAAAAGCGCCACGACGGCGCTTTTCAAAACTCTGAGAAACAAATCTCCGGTCATATTAGTGCGGCCGCGTTGCCGGGCTCGGTGCGTCCGGGTGAATTTCCGCCGCCATCAGACCCTTCTCGCCTGGTCCGAAGCGGACAAGCACCACCTGCCCCGGCCGCAGCTCCGCCAGGCCGAACCGACGCAGTGTCTCCATGTGCACGAAGATATCCTCGGTGCCCTCGCCGCGCGTCAGGAAGCCGAAGCCCTTAGTGCGATTGAACCACTTGACCAAGGCGCGTTCCAGGCCACTAGTCGCCGTTACCTGCACATGCGTGCGCACCGGCGGCATCTGCGAGGGATGCACGGCAGTCGATTGATCCATGGAGAGGATTTTGAAGGCCTGATAGCCCCTCTCCCTCCGCTGGATCAGCGCGACGATGCGTGTTCCTTCGAGAATCGTCTGATAACCGTCCCGCCGCAGGCACGTCACGTGCAGCAGCACATCCTGCATGCCATTGTCAGGCACTATAAAACCGAACCCCTTGGCGACATCGAACCATTTGACGACGCCCGAGATCTCGATGAGCTCGACGGCATCGCCCGACATCTCCTCGAAGTCGTCAACTCCCTTCGATGAAATTCTGTCACCCATCCTAGCCAGCCCTCGATTACGCGTCACACTGTTACGGTTAACTGATTCCCTGATATCAAGATTAACATCTTGGTAACGGAAAAGCGCAAGTCCTAGTTTTCTTTATTCCCACCCTTAGATTATCCCGCAAAGACTTGCGCGAAGCTGGTGTCGCGATCCAAGATCGGCCCAGCCCAACATTAAGAGAGGAAATAGAATGCGTTATCTCCACACAATGGTCCGCGTGACCGATCTGGACGCCTCGTTGCATTTTTATAGCACCCTGTTCGGCCTCACCGAAACCCGCCGTTATGAGAACGAGAAGGGGCGCTACACACTCGTATTCCTTGCAGCCGGCGAGGATGCCGAATCATCCCGGAGCAACGGCGCCCCCAGCCTGGAACTGACCTACAACTGGGATCCGGAGGAATATACCGGAGGACGCAACTTCGGCCACCTTGCCTATGAGGTCGACGATATCTACGCGACCTGCCAAAAGCTCATGGACAATGGCATCACGATCAACCGACCGCCGCGTGACGGTCACATGGCGTTCGTGCGTTCTCCGGACGGCATATCCATCGAGATCCTGCAGAAGGGCGCCAATCTTCCCCCGTCCGAGCCCTGGACTTCGTTGCCCAACACCGGCTCCTGGTAAGGCGCAAGCTTTCGCGAGGCTTACGGCACGCGCGGAGCCATCCGTTTCGCGCTTGCCGCCCATGCCCATCCTCGGCATGCTTGGACGACTCGAAGCATCATGCATCGGATATCGCGCCGTCATCGTTCCCAGTCGGCGCACGCGATATCATCGTCCCTCGCAGGAGGCCGTTCCGATGCAAACCTTTTTTGCGGGGAACATCCTTTGTGCGATCAACAGATTTTATACGGCAGGAAGAAGCTAGCAAGCACTATTGCGGTCGTCATGTCATTTGTGATGATCGCCGGCTGCGCGACCACCGGAACGAAGCCGAAAGAGACATCGGAGGCTGCTCCGCAGCAGACAACAGCCGAACAGCTCGCGGCCAGCTTGAACAACAAGGCTGAAGCGCGACGGCAGAAGGGCGATGTCGCCTATCGCGACCCGCTGGTCCACAGCGTCAGCGGCACGCGGCAGCAGGTGATCGCCGAACAGAACCAAGCCCTCTACCCCGCCGCACCAACGGCCGCGCCTTCGGATGCGTCCGCAAGCATTGCCGGCCTGGTCACGCAACCGACCGCCGTCAATGCGAACAGGAGCAGCATCTATTCGAGCCCACCGCCGATCGCCGTCAATCCGGACGGGACCTTGGCAACCACCCAGCCTGGCGCGGGCGGCCAAGGAATCACGCCGATGATGCGCAGCGTCTACAGTATGCCGCCGAGCGCTGTGCAGGACGTTGCGCCGCAATCCGGCAATCCCGGCTTGTCCCCCGACCGGACCTCGGAGGCCATTCTGCCGCCGCCCGTCATCCGCAATGCCGCCGCATCCACTTCCACGAACCCCACGAAGCCGACGGCCGATGCGACGCCTTCGAAAATCATGCCCTTGCCCGGCTCCAACGTTCGCAAGCTGGACAGCAAGGAAGCAGCGATGCTGGCGAACTTCATTGCATCGAAGAACCAGGGTAAGGACGGCAAACTGCTGGTGCAGCCAATACAAAACGGAAGCGGCCAGTAAAGGCGGACGTTTCCAGGCACCTCGGCCCCCTCCGATAACATCCTGTTAAGTCTCGCTTATTCGAGCACGGCGGCGGTTTCACTCATCTGTCATTTTTTCCACAAAAAAGCAAAATTGCCGCTTGCGGGAATGAAATCACCCCGCTATAAGCGCGCCACACAACAGCACGCGCCCTTCGTCTATCGGTTAGGACGACAGATTTTCATTCTGTAAAGAGGGGTTCGACTCCCCTAGGGCGTGCCACTGTTGTTCTCCCGGCCATCTATGAGTTAATCAAGCTTCCGCTTGCGGTCGCAATACGCTATTCCTATGTAGTTCACACAGCCTGCGCCCTTCGTCTATCGGTTAGGACGACAGATTCTCATTCTGTAAAGAGGGGTTCGACTCCCCTAGGGCGTACCAGATCGCGATGTCCCGACGTTTTCCACAAATGCATCGAAAAATCTGCGTCTAGTCGTGGATTTTTCTCGATTTTCCGCTTGCGGGAACAAAAGGTGCTGACTATAAGGGCGCCACAGCACGCGCCCTTCGTCTATCGGTTAGGACGACAGATTTTCATTCTGTAAAGAGGGGTTCGACTCCCCTAGGGCGTGCCACTGTCTTTCCCCTGAAATCTTTGAATTTATGCCGTTATTTTCGCTGGCGTTCCCCGCCCATGCGATCTCGTCCATTGATCAGGGTGCCTTAGCCGCGTCCGTGACGCGAAGCTGCACGCGTCGGCTTCCCTGCCAATGATCGGCGCCGAGCGTGCCGGCAACGTGGATCTGCGCACCGCGGGAAGACAATAGCAATTCACCCAGAGGCGTCTCTGCCGCGCGAAAGGCTATGCCCTCCACCCGGCCGCCATCCTGCGCTTCCAGCGTTACCTTGATATGCGATTGGCCGACAAGGCGCGAATCCCGCAACCGGTGGCTCGGCAGGGCAAAGACGGGCTGCGGATGGCCTGAGCCGTAAGGACCGGCGGTTTCGAGCCTGTCTATCAGTTCCACGGTCGCACCGCTTGCGCCGAGCGCACCGTCGATCTTCAGCGTCTCGTTGGCCACCAGCCCGGCAACCTGCTTTTCCGCCTTCTCGGTGAAGAAGGCGCGCAGTTTTCCCAGATTGCTGCGCTCCACCGTCAAGCCGGCCGCCATCGCGTGCCCGCCGCCCTTGACCAACAGGCCGGCATCGACGGCGGCGCGGACCATGCGACCCATGTCGAAGCCGTTGATCGAGCGGCCGGAGCCGGTGCCCTTGCCCGACGAATCGAAGGCAATCGCGAAAGCCGGCCGGCGAAACTTGTCCTTCAGGCGCGACGCGATCAAGCCGACGATGCCGGGGTGCCAATTCTCCCGTGCGGTGATGATGACGGAAGCGCCGTCGCCATTGCCATACTCTGCCAGCGCTTCGCCCTCCGCCTCCTGCAGCATGGCGGCCTCCATGGCCTGCCTTTCGCGGTTGAGTTCGTCAAGCTTGGCGGCGATCGTCTCGGCTTCGGCAGTATCATCGAGCGTCAGCAAGCGCGCGCCGAGTGCCGCATCGCCGATGCGGCCGCCGGCATTGATGCGCGGGCCGATCAGGAAGCCGAAATGATAGGGCGTCACCGGGCCGCCGAGCCCTGCCTTGCGAAACAGAGCGGCAAGCCCGGGATTGCCTTGATGACGGGCAGCAATCAGGCCCTTGACGACGTAGGCGCGGTTGAGGCCCTTCAGCGGCACCACATCGCAGACGGTCGCCAGCGCGACGATATCCAGCCATGCGAGCAGATCCACCGAGCGTGCCCGGGAATCGCCCGCTTCACGCAGCTGACGCAGGGCAGCAACCAGAACCAGGAAGACGACGCCGGCAGCGCAGAGATGCCCCTGCCCGGACAGATCATCCTCGCGGTTCGGATTGACCAGCGCATGGCATGGCGGCAATTCATGCGCGACCTGGTGGTGATCGATAACGACGACGTCGATATTGCGCGCGCTTGCCGCCTCCAGCGCTTCGAAACTGGTGGAGCCGCAATCGACTGTTGCGATCAGAGTTGCACCATTGTCGATGAGCTGGTTGATGGCATTGGGATTGGGGCCGTAGCCTTCGAAGATGCGATCGGGGATGTAGATGCTGGCCGAAACGCCGAAATGGGTCAGGAAGCGATAGAGCAGCGCTGACGAGGCGGCACCGTCGACATCATAGTCACCGAAGATCGCGACGGTCTCGCCCGCCTTAATCGCGCGCAGGAGGCGCTGAGCCGCCTTCTCGCAATCGGTCAGCAGATAAGGATCCGGCATCAGGCTGCGGATCGTCGGGTCGAGGAAGGCCATGGCCTCGTCGATACCGACGCCACGGCCAGCAAGCACGCGGGCGATCAGCTCAGGCAGGCCGTGCACCTGCGCGATGGCCAGCGCCCTGTTCTGACCGGCCTGGTCGAGCCGGGAAACCCAGCGATTGCCGGAAGCAGAGCGCTCCACGCCCAGAAAGGCCCGTTGAACTGGATCGACCGGTTGCTCCACCATCTCTCCCAAAATTTGCAGGCAACAGCGCTCCTTTGAAGCGCGGTGCTGGTAGCCTATTCCTTCGGCCGTTCGATACGGATGACCTGCGGTTCGCCGACGAGGTAGCCTTCGGTCTTGATGGCCGCAACCGCCTTGCGCACCGAATCCTCTGTTGTCGCATGGGTGACGAGGATGATCGTTTGGTGTGCCGAGGGCGACAGGTGCTGCGTCGACCGCTGCACGATCGATTCGAGCGAAATATGGTTCTCCGCCATGCGGGTCGCGACGCTTGCAAAGACGCCGGTGCGGTCGAGAACCGTCAGGCGGATGAAATAGCCGCCTTCGTGGCTCCGCATCTGCGCCTTGCGATAGGGCTCGAGCGCCTTGGCCGGATGACCGAGCACCGGCACGCGCTGTTCGCCCGGCCGGCTCTTGGCGATATCGGCGATGTCGCCCAGTACGGAGGAGGCCGTGGCGTTGCCGCCGGCGCCGGGGCCGACCATCAGCAATTCACCCAGAATATCGGATTCGATCGCGACGGCATTGGTGACGCCATCGACTTGGGCGATGACCGAATCGAGCGGCACCATGGTCGGATGCACGCGCTGTTCGATACCGCTGTCAGTGCGCTGGGCAACGCCGAGCAGCTTGATGCGATAGCCGAGATCAGCGGCGGCGCGGATGTCCTCGATGGAGACGTTGGTAATCCCCTCAAGATAGATGTCATCGGCCGCGATGCGGTTGCCGAAAGCAAGCGTCGTCAGGATGGCGAGCTTGTGGGCGGTGTCGTTGCCCTCGATGTCGAAGGCCGGATCGGCCTCGGCATAGCCGAGACGCTGGGCTTCCTTGAGGCAATCGGCAAAGGACAGGCCCTCCTTCTCCATCCGGGTCAGAATGTAGTTGCAGGTGCCGTTCATGATGCCGTAGACGCGCGAGATCGTATTGCCCGTCAGGGATTCGCGCAGGGCCTTGATGACCGGAATACCACCGGCGACGGCCGCTTCGAAGTTGAGCAGGACGCCCTTCTCCTCCGCGATCTCAGCGAGTTCGACGCCGTGATAGGCAAGCAGCGCCTTGTTGGCGGTAACGACGTGCACTCCGCGAGCAAGAGCAGCCCGCACGGCCGCATTGGCGGCGCCCTCGGAACCACCGATCAGCTCGACGAATACATCGATATCGGCCTTCTGAGCCAGATCGACCGGACCGCCGAACCATTCGACATCAGTCAGGTCGATGCCGCGATCCTTCGTGCGATCGCGCGCAGTGACGGCAACTATCTTGACGGGACGGCCGCAGGTGACGGCAAGCTCGTTGGCGCGGCTCTGGATGATGCGGACGAGCGAGGCACCAACGGTACCCAAGCCCGCAATGCCGATTTTGAGGGCATCTGCCATGGAAAATTCCTGATCAGTATCTTGGGACGGCAGCCGCGGGAACGGCTGTCGTGTAGTAACATTACTAACGATGGGCGTTCAGCGAAATCACATTGTGCATCGTCTCATCCGCCGTGGAGAGGAATCGCTTCAGATTGCGCGCTGCCTGGCGGATGCGATGCTCGTTTTCGACGAGAGCGATGCGGACATAATCGTCGCCCTGCTCGCCGAAGCCGATGCCCGGCGCAACCGCGATGTCGGCCTTCTCGACCAGAAGCTTGGAAAACTCCAGCGAGCCAAGATGACGAAACTTCTCCGGGATCTTCGCCCAAGCGAACATGGTCGCTTCCGGCGGCGGTATCTCGAAGCCCGCCTTGCCGAAGCTGTCGACCAGAACGTCACGACGACGCTTGTAGATGCTGCGCACTTCGGCGATGTCGGAACCGTCGCCGTTGAGCGCATGCGTCGCCGCGACCTGGATCGGCGTGAAAGCGCCGTAGTCGAGATAGGACTTCACGCGCGTCAATGCTGCGATCAGCCGCTCGTTGCCGACGGCGAAACCCATGCGCCAGCCGGGCATGGAGAAGGTCTTCGACATCGAGGTGAACTCGACCGTCACGTCCATCGCGCCGGGAACTTCGAGCACCGACGGCGGCGGCGCGTCGTTGAAGTAGATTTCCGAATAGGCGAGGTCCGACAGCACGATGATGTCGTGCTTCTTGGCGAAGGCGATGACTTCCTTGTAGAAATCCAGCGTCGCCACATAGGCCGTCGGGTTCGACGGATAGTTGAGAATCAGGGCCAGCGGCTTCGGGATCGAATGACGCACGGCCCGCTCCAGCGGCGGAAAGAAGCTGTCGTCCGGCTCGACCGACATCGAGCGGATGACGCCGCCGGCCATCAGGAAGCCGAAGGCATGGATCGGATAGGTCGGGTTCGGGCACAGGATAACGTCACCCGGCGCCGTGATCGCCTGCGCCATGTTGGCGAAGCCCTCCTTGGAGCCGAGGGTGGCGACCACCTGCGTATCCGGATTGAGCTTGACGCCGAAGCGACGGGCATAATAGGCGGCCTGCGCCCGGCGCAGGCCAGGAATGCCCTTGGAGGAGGAATAGCGATGCGTGCGCGGGTCCTGCACCACTTCGCACAGCTTGTCGACGATCGCCTTCGGGGTCGGAAGGTCCGGATTGCCCATGCCGAGATCGATAATGTCCGCCCCGCCCGCTCGCGCGCTCGCCTTCAAACGGTTGACCTGTTCGAAAACGTAGGGCGGCAAACGCCGGACTTTATGAAACTCTTCCATTTCTTTCCCCATGGGACAGCGGCCCTTGCAACCGCAATGAAGTTCGTCGATCTCTCGGTGAGCCGCGATACGAACTCCGGAATCGCGGCACCGCAACTATGCTGACACGAAGGATAAGGTGAATCTTGGGCGGCTGCGCGCAGAAAGCACACTTAGCCGATAAAGACACATCCAAATTCGGCCCATCCGAACGCTTTGCGTCCAAATCGCCTGAAACGCAAGGCTAATTCTGCGTCTGGCTCGGCTGATCGCCCTGCTGCTTGATTTCCTGCAGCGTATCCTGGCCATGTTCAGCGGCGAGCTTGCGCATCTCGGCCACGCGCTTCTGATATTCGGCTTCCGATATCGTGCCTGCCTTGCGCTGCGATCCGAGCGCGGTCAGCTGCTTGACCAAATCACCCGCCTGCTGATCGTTGATCTGCACATTTGCAGCTGTCGGCGGCGCGTTGAAGGACGGATAGCCGTCCTTGTAGTGCTGCTGCGTGCTGCCTTCATCGACCGGGCTGCCGTTGGCGGATTTGACGATGACCGCCTGTGGCGGCTGCTTGCGCTTGGCGAAGGCCGCTTTTTCCTCAGGGGTCGAGCAGCCTGCGAGGGTCAATGCGAAAATGCCGCACATCGCGCCGCAGAGTACGGAATACCGGTTCAGTCTTGCCACCATGCCGCCGCCCATAATTGTCTTCCTGCCCAATTCCTTGCCTTGGGTTGCGACTGTTAAATTTGTCGCAGCAGCAAAGCAAGAGCAGGCTTGCGTTTCATTCGACTTGTATTCCTTTTCCCGCAAGATGTACAAATGGAAAACAGAACACAGCTGCCGCCGGGAGGATGATGCGTGACCGACAGCAAGCGGGATAACAGTGAAGGAAACAACGGCTTTCCGGGCTTCGACCCGAAGTCGGTCGAGCCTTACATTGTCAGGGATCCCGAGGCGATGGCCGTCAACTTCGCCCGCGCGCTGGAAAATCTCGGCAAGGCTGCATCCGCCTGGCTTGCGCCGCGCGAGCGCGGCGAGAAGGTCGACACCGTCGCCGATCCGATGACCGACATGGTCAAGACGCTTTCCAAGGTCGGCGAATATTGGCTTTCCGATCCGCGCCGTACGCTGGAGGCGCAGACCCATCTGCTGACGGGCTATTTCGGCCTGTGGACGCAAACCCTGCAACGCCTCAGCGGCGATTCGCCCGCCGCACCAGAGCCGGTCAAGGACAAGCGCTTCGCCGACGAAGACTGGCAGAAGAACCCCTTCTTCGACTTTCTGAAGCAGACCTATCTTCTGACGGCCGGCTGGGCCGAGAAGCTGGTCGGCGAGGCCGAAGGATTGGACGAGCACACCCGCCACAAGGCGACGTTCTATACGAAGCAGATCACGGCAGCCTTTTCGCCGAGCAATTTCATCGCGACCAATCCGCAGCTCTATCGCGAAACGGTCGCCTCCAACGGCGAGAACCTGGTGCGCGGCATGAAGATGCTGGCCGAGGATATCAACCTCGGCCACGGTGAGCTGCGGCTGCGGCAGACGGATATGACGAAGTTCGCCGTTGGCCGGGACATGGCGCTGACGCCCGGCAAGGTGATCGCGCAAAGCGACGTCTGCCAGGTCATCCAATACGAGCCGGCAACGGAAAAAGTGCTGAAGCGGCCTTTGCTGATCTGCCCGCCCTGGATCAACAAATTCTACATTCTCGATCTCAACCCGCAGAAATCCTTCATAAAATGGTGTGTGGAACAGGGGCACACCGTCTTCGTCATCTCCTGGGTGAACCCCGATCAGCGCCATGCGGCAAAGGACTGGACCTCCTATGCGCGAGAGGGTATCGATTTTGCGCTTGATACGATCGAGAAGGCGACAGGCGAACAGGAAGTCAATGCCGTCGGCTATTGCGTCGGCGGCACGCTGCTGGCCGCGACGCTTGCCCTCCATGCCAAGGAAAAGAACAAACGCATCCGCACCGCGACCTTCCTGACGACGCAGGTCGATTTCACCTTTGCCGGCGATCTCAAGGTTTTCGTGGACGAGGAGCAGATCGCGTCGCTCGAACAGCAGATGAGTGCGGTCGGCTATCTGGAAGGCTCGAAGATGGCCGCCGCCTTCAACATGCTTCGCGCCTCCGAGCTCATCTGGCCCTATTTCATCAACAGCTACCTGAAGGGCCAGGAACCCATGCCCTTCGATCTTCTGTTCTGGAATGCCGATTCCACGCGAATGGCGGCAGCCAACCATTCGTTCTATCTGCGCAATTGCTATCTCAACAATACACTGAGCCAGGGCAAGATGGTGCTCGACGGCAAGACATTGTCGCTGAAGGATGTCCGCATCCCGGTCTACAATCTGGCGACGCGCGAAGATCATATCGCCCCTGCCAAGTCCGTCTTCGTCGGCAGCCAGTGCTTTGGCGGGCCGGTGGAATTCGTCCTGACAGGGTCCGGCCACATTGCCGGCGTCGTCAACCCACCGGATAAGCACAAATACCAGTTCTGG
Source organism: Rhizobium sp. SG741 (assembly GCF_012275435.1). NCBI lineage: Bacteria > Pseudomonadati > Pseudomonadota > Alphaproteobacteria > Hyphomicrobiales > Rhizobiaceae > Rhizobium > Rhizobium sp. SG741. The sequence continues at coordinate 124,280 of NZ_JAAZQP010000004.1, read as the reverse complement.
ACCGGCGGCGCGGTGAAGGGCGATTACGAGCAGTGGCTGAAAGAAGCGAATGAGACGCCGGGTTCCTGGTGGACGCACTGGCATGCATGGATCCTATCCCAGGACCATCGTATGGCAGCCGCCCGCCAACCCGGCGGCAAAGCTCTCAACGCACTTGAGGAGGCGCCGGGCAGCTTCGTCATGGAACGTGCCTAGGCGATCAATCACTCATGCTCTTCAATCCGCCTCTCGTCCCTGCCCGGCTGATCGCACGCTACAAACGCTTCCTTTTCGATGCCGAGCTGGAAGACGGCACGTTCATCACCGGCTCCTGCCCGAATACCGGCTCGATGCTGGGGCTGACGACACCCGATTCGCGCATCTGGCTCTCGGAGCATGAAGGCGCAAAGCGCAAATATCGCCATGTCTTCGAGCTGATCGAAGCCGATGGCACGACGGTCGGCGTCAATACCACTATGCCCAACCGCATCGCGGCGGAGGCGATCGCCCTCGGTCAGATCGCCGATCTCGGCGATTACACGACGGTCAGGCGCGAGCAGAATTACGGCCGCAATTCCCGCATCGACCTGCTCTTGACCGATCCCTTGAGGACAACCACCTATGTCGAGGTGAAGAACGTCCATTTCATGCGGCAGCCAGGCCTTGCGGAGTTTCCCGATACGGCAACGGCGCGCGGCGCCAAGCATCTGGAAGAGTTGGGTGACATGGCGCAAGCTGGCTACCGCGCGGTCATGCTGTTCGTGATCCAGCGGCTTGATTGCCATCGATTCCGGATTTGCGGCGATCTCGACCCCGTCTATCTCAAGGCTTTCGAGCGGGCGTTGGGACGCGGCGTCGAAGTATACGCTCTGAAATGCAGGGTTTCGGCGACGGAAATAACGCCTGCCGGGTTGATCCCGATAGACGAACCCGGCATAGCTGCATTAGATACCAGTATAAAGATTTCTGCTGAAGGCTAACCATGGTGAATTACATCGAAGCGGCAACGGCGCCGGCGAAAAATACAGGCGCGATTCGCCTCTATGGGCAGGATGCCTTTGCTGGAATGCGCAAGGCATGCCAGTTGACCGCACGTTGCCTCGATGAGCTGGCGGCGATCGTCGAGCCCGGCGTGCCGACCGATGTCATCGACCGTTTCGTGTTCGAATTCGGCATGGATCACGGCGCCTTTCCGGCGACGCTGAACTATCGCGGCTACATGAAATCCTCCTGCACGTCGATCAACCATGTCGTCTGCCACGGCATTCCCAATGACAAGCCGCTGCGCGAAGGCGATATCGTCAATATCGACGTGACCTACGTGCTGGGCGGCTGGCATGGCGATTCCAGCCGCATGTATCCCGTCGGTGAAATCAAGCGCTCGGCGGAGCGGCTTCTGGAAGTCACCTACGAATCCCTGATGCGCGGCATCGCCGCCGTGCGCCCCGGCTCCCGGACAGGCGCCATCGGCGAAGCGATCCAGACCTATGCCGAGGCAGAACGCTGCTCCGTCGTGCGCGACTTCTGCGGCCACGGCGTCGGCAGCCTCTTCCATGACTCGCCCAATATTCTGCATTATGGCCGCGCCAGCGATGGACCGGAATTGCGCGAGGGCATGATCTTCACCATCGAGCCGATGATCAATCTCGGCAAGCCGCATGTGAAAGTGCTTGGCGACGGCTGGACGGCGGTCACCCGCGACCGCTCGCTGTCGGCGCAATACGAGCATACCGTCGGGGTTACGGCGACAGGCTGCGAGATATTCACCCTGTCTCCCGGTGGTCTCGACCGCCCGGGCCTGCCGCCGCTGCAGGGGTAATTCATGGCGAAACGTCCCGCCTCCTCCACCGGACATGGCGACATGCCCCTCGACGGCGGCGGAACAGCGGATGCTTTGGAAGAAGCGCCTGTTTTCGACGAGCGATTGTTCTTCCCGACGCAAGCCGCCAAATCAGCACCAACTGCGGCCAAATCAGCCCCAACTAACGCCGAAGCCGATTATCACGGCCACCGCGAGCGGCTGCGAAACCGCTATCGCGACGGTGGCGATGCGGCGCTGGCCGACTATGAAATACTCGAACTGCTGCTCTTCCGGCTGATCCCGCGGCGCGACACCAAACCGATCGCCAAGGCCCTGCTTACCCGTTTCGGGACACTCGGCGGCGTCTTCGGCGCGCCGGTTAGCCTGCTGAAAGAGGTCAAGGGCGTCGGCGACGCTGTGGCTCTCGAGCTGAAGCTCGTCGCAAGCGTTGCGCAGCGCATGCTGAAAAGCGAGCTGACGGGCAAGCCGGTGCTTTCCTCCTGGAAATCGCTGATCGATTATTGTCATACCGCCATGGCGCACGAGGCGCGGGAACAGTTCCGCCTGCTGTTTCTCGACAAGCGCAATGCCTTGATCGCGGACGAAGTGCAGGGCCTCGGCACGGTCGATCACACGCCGGTCTATCCGCGCGAAGTCGTCAAGCGTGCGCTGGAACTTTCCGCCACGGCGGTGATTCTCGTGCACAACCATCCGTCAGGAGATCCGACGCCTTCCCGCGCCGATATCGACATGACCAAGACGATCATCGACACGGCCAAGCCTCTTGGCATCACTGTTCACGATCATGTTATCATCGGCAAGAACGGTCATGTCAGCTTCAGAGCATTGCGCTTGATTTAAAACTGTCGCACACGCGATGAAGTATTAGTTTAGATAAAGATCATATCACTTTAATTTCAAATATATATTTTAACCGTTCCTCATTGCGGATCTCTCCACAACCGCTCCGTTGCGTCTTTGCAACCGTGATTTCCGCTTTCAGTTCTGCATCAGGATGATCTGGCAGAAGAATCGCCGCATCCAAATCGGCGAATCTGCCGTCGGAAGCCGTTGTTTTGATTTGGCCGATCCGCTTGAGCGTTCGGCCTGTCCGGAGATCATATGCAGGAGATGCCGTCGATGCTTACCCAACGCCTTCTCCGTGTCGGTCGCGGCGCGCTCGTCGCTTTGGGTGCTTTCGGAGCAGTCGCAGGCGGTTTCTATGCCCATATGCTTTGGACGACGAATTTCCATCCGGTCATCGCAGGCGAACTCTATCGCTCCTCCCAGCCGTCGGCCGCAACGATCGCGGAGCTCCAGAAGCAATTCGGCATCAAGACCATCATCAACCTGCGCGGCAACAACGGCGGTCATCATTGGTACGACCAGGAAGTCGCCGAGGCAACGCAGCTCCATATCAATCATATCGATTTCCGCATGTCCTCAAACCGGGAACTGACGCAGGCGCAAGCCGCGCAGCTCGTCGAGATCATGCGCGACGCGCCGAAACCGCTTCTCATTCACTGTCAGGCCGGGGCAGACCGCACCGGGCTTGCGGCGGCACTTTACCTCGCCGCCATTGCCAAGACCAACGAGGCAACAGCGGCGGGCCAGATGTCGATCATATACGGGCATTTGCCGCTGTCCTTCACGCGCGCCTATGCCATGGACCGGACGTTCCAAAAGCTGGAACCCTGGCTTGGCCTCGCATCCTCCTGAGGACCGGCGTTTCCTGTTAGATAATCTGTAACATTGAGCCGCTACCGGTTGACGGACAGCATGTTGCGTTGCGACATTGATTCCCGATCCAATCATCCGAGGCTTCCCAATGGACCAATTCGATCTCCTAGTCGTGGGTAGCGGCCCTGCCGGCCGCAGAGGCGCCATTCAGGCCGCCAAACTCGGCAAGAAGGTGCTGGTGATCGAACAGGGCAAACGCGTCGGCGGCGTTTCGGTCCATACCGGCACCATCCCCTCCAAGACATTGCGCGAGACCGCGCTCAATCTCTCTGGCTGGCGCGAACGCGGCTTCTATGGGCGCGCCTATCGCGTCAAGCAGGAAATCAGCGCGGAGGACCTGCGCCGCCGCCTGCTGATCACCCTCGATCATGAGGTCGAGGTGCTGGAACATCAGTTTGCGCGCAATCGCGTGCAGCACATTCGCGGCAAGGCGAGTTTCGTCGATCCGCAGACCATGCAGGTCGTCAAGGATGACGGCGAGGTCGTCACCGTCTCCGCAGCCAGCATCCTGCTGGCGGTCGGCACCAAGCCGTTTCGTCCCGATTACATGCCCTTCGACAACAAGACGGTTCTCGATAGCGACGAGCTGCTGGAGATCGCGGAGCTGCCGCGGTCGATGGTCGTCATCGGCGCAGGCGTCATCGGCATCGAATACGCGACCATCTTCAGCGCGCTCGATACGCAGGTGACGCTGATCGATCCGAAGTCCACCATGCTCGACTTCATCGACAAGGAGATCGTCGAGGATTTCATCTACCAGCTTCGGGATCGCAACATGAAGCTGCTCCTCGGCCAGAAGGCGGAAAAGGTCATCCGGCAGAATGGCAAGGTGGAACTGACGCTCGACAATGGCCGCCGCCTCATGACTGACATGGTGCTGTTCGCCGCCGGTCGCATGGGGGCGACAGACACGCTCAATCTTCCTGCAGCAGGGCTCGAAGCCGACGCCCGCGGCCGCCTGAGCGTCAATCCGGAAACCTTTGCCACCAAGGTTCCGCATATCTTTGCCGCCGGCGACGTCGTCGGCTTCCCAAGCCTTGCCTCCACCTCCATGGAACAAGGCCGCATCGCCGCCCGCGTCGCCGTCGGCGCGATCGCCAAAGAGCCGCCGAAGTATTTCCCCTACGGCATCTATGCCGTGCCTGAGATCTCCACCTGCGGCCTCACGGAGGAAGAGGTCAAGGAGCGGCACATTCCCTACGAATGCGGCATCGCACGCTTCCGCGAGACCTCGCGCGGCCACATCATGGGCCTCGACACCGGCCTGCTGAAGATGATCTTTTCGTTGAAGACACGCCGGCTGCTCGGCGTCCATATCGTCGGCGAAGGCGCAACCGAACTCGTCCATATCGGCCAGGCGGTGCTGAACCTGAAAGGCACGGTGGAATATTTCGTCGAAAATACCTTCAATTATCCGACGCTTGCCGAAGCCTACAAGATCGCCGGCCTCGACGCCTGGAACCGTATGGGTGATATCAAGTCGGAGCTTTGAGCGGCTATAGGCTGGGGTCAGGTGCAGACGCCAGAGTTCACGCAAGAGCTTCGATAAGAGGTAGGACTTCGACGAGAGTTTCGACGCTGTATTTCGGCGATGGCAATGTGTCCGGCCACGAACACCCGGCACTGTAAAATATGCCTGTCATTCCGGATGCTTCCGCACCCAGGACATCTGCCTCCGGGTTATCACCGACGAAGATGCAGCGCGCCGGAGTTGCGCCCAGCCGTTCAGCGGCGAGTTGAAAAATTCGTGGATCTGGCTTCCGCAGCCCGACATCCTCCGAAATGACAACAAGATCGACGGCATCTTTGAGTCCGGTGATCTCAATTTTTGCCGATTGAACCCCGGTGTGGCCGTTGCTGATGATGGCTGTCTTTAAACCACGCGCCCGTAGCGCACTGAGCATTTCGAGGGCACCAATTGATAGCCTTGCAAAATGCGGATATCGCGTTTGAAAATCGGAAAGCAAACGATCTCCACAACGACTGCCCACACCGAGCATCGCCGCCAATCTCGGGTAGAGTTTTTGTTTGTCGACGAGACCTTCTTTCTCCAACGCAAAGAACGTTGCCTCGAAAGTCTGAAACGTTACGCCCTGCAGTTGATCCCTGAACCGCTTGAATTGATCCGGCAGGAACGCCTCTAGCGCCGCACGCCGGTCGATGAGGGTTTCATCGAGGTCAAACATCACCACTTCAATCAAGTCAGGTATCCTTCGTCATCTCATCGCGCCGCTTTTCTAGACAATGTGCGTGACGCCGCTAAGAAATATCCAGCGCAATCGATAGAGACCCGGTGCCGCGGGGTGATGCCTAGAATCGCATGGGCGATATCAAATCGGAGATTTGAGTGGGTTGTGATAGTTCACCGCCGCCCTCGTGGTTCGGGGCTTCGGCCTTACAGCCTGCGCACCTCACCATGAGGGCTAACCTTCAGCCCAAGACTGCCACGTTGAGCTGACTTTATGTCGCGACGCGCTCTCCATCCCCACTCTGAGGTGTGGAAGCCGAAGGCTGGAGCCTCGAAGGGCGAGGATGGCCCCCACGCCCCTTAGTAACAAAAAAGCCCCGCCGCGAACGGCAGGGCTCAATTTCAGTCCAGAAGAAAATCCGATTATTCGGCGCTGTCTTCAGCAGCCTTCTTCTTCGGAGCTGCCTTCTTCCTCGGAGCAGCAGCTTCTTCGCCTTCGGCGGCAGCTTCGGTCGCTTCAGCTTTGGCGGCAGCCTTCTTCTTCGGAGCGGCCTTCTTGGCAGCCGGCTTGTCTTCGGCTTCGTCGTCGGCCAGCAGCGCTTCCTTGGAGACGGTCTTGTCCGTTACGTCGACTTCGGTCAGCAGGTGATCGATGACCTTCTCTTCGAAGATCGGCGCGCGCAGGTTGGCGGAGGCGCCGGGCGTGTTGCGGAAGAATTCCAGGATTTCCTTTTCCTGGCCCGGGAACTGCTGGAGCTGCGAGTAAAGTGCACGCTGCAGCTCGTCTTCGCTGACTTCAACGCCGGCCTTCTCGCCGATTTCGGAGAGAACGAGGCCGAGACGGACGCGACGCTCGGCGAGCTTGCGATATTCTTCGCGAGCCTTCTCCTCGGTCGTGTCTTCGTCTTCGAAGGTCTTGCCCGATTCAGCGAGGTCGGTCTGGATCTGGCGCCAGATGCTGGCGAATTCGGCTTCGACCAGCTTCTGCGGGGTGTCGAACTGATACATTTCGTCGAGCTGGTCGAGGATCTGACGCTTGACCTTCTGACGGGTAACCGAGCCGTACTGGCTTTCGATCTGGCCGCGGACGATTTCCTTCAGACGATCGGCCGATTCGAGGCCGAGCTTGGAGGCGAGTTCGTCGTTGATTTCGATTTCGCCGGCAGCGGCCACTTCCTTGACGTTGATGTCGAAGGTTGCTTCCTTGCCCGCGAGGTTCTTGGCCGGGTAGTCAGCCGGGAAGGTCACGGTGATGGTCTTCTCGTCGCCAGCCTTGACGCCGACGAGCTGCTCTTCGAAGCCCGGGATGAAGCGGTTGGAACCGAGGACGAGCTGTGCGTCTTCGTCCTTGCCGCCATCGAAGGCTACGCCGTCGACCTTGCCGAGGTAATCGATAGTGACGCGGTCGCCATTGGCGGCCTTGCCCTTCTTGGCTTCGTAGCTGCGAGCGCTTTCGGCGATCTTGAGGATCTGCTCGGTGACTTCGTCTTCGCCGATCTCAGCAACTTCGCGCGTGATCTTGATGCCCTTGACGGACTTCAGTTCGATTGCCGGGATGACTTCGTAGGACAGCGTGAATTCGAAATCGGCCTCGGCAGCGAGGATCTTCTCGGCTTCGTCCTTGTCCTCGGTCATGGCGACTTCCGGCTGGGTTGCCGACTTTTCGCCGCGCTCGGTCAGGATCGCCGGCGGCTGGTCGCGAACGATCTCGTTGACGAGATCGGCCATGATCGACTTGCCGTAGACCTTCTTCAGATGCGCGACCGGCACCTTGCCCGGACGGAAGCCGTTGATACGGACCTTGTCCTTGACCTCGGCCAGGCGTTCGTTCATGCGAACTTCCATGTCCTTGGCGGGGATGACCACCTTGATTTCGCGCTTCAGCCCTTCAGCGAGCGTTTCGATAACCTGCATTGTCCTACCTTCATTCATGGCGGCCGTGCCCAGACAGCCGTTCGTTTCAGTGAGCACGACGCCGGAAAATCCCGAGCGTGGCTTGGATGCAATTCCCTATCACTTTGCCAAGAGCGCCGCGCCTTCGAATGAACGCGCAAAAGGCAGCCCTATCCCGTTACGAGCCAAAGCACCTTATCCACTCCCTATCCGAAAGCGGGATGCTCTGGGCAAAATGGCGCGTCCTGCGGCATATCGGAAGACGGACCTGTTCAGCCTCCCCCTGTCCACAAGACAGTCCTGGTGCGGGTAGAGAGACTTGAACTCCCACGCCTTGCGGCACCAGAACCTAAATCTGGCGTGTCTACCAATTTCACCATACCCGCGTTCCCAAAACCGCACGGCGATGCCTGCCCATGGGGCCTTCCGGAGCGCGGCGTCTCTATATCACCCGTTTCAAACCACGCAAAGGAAAAATGACGGTTCCACGACCATGCGCAAGCTTATCCGGCTTCCACAGATAAACTTCATCAATAAAGCGGCTCTTCGTAGACGGATTTGCCGTCGAGAAGCAGGCTTCTGATATGGGCGGCGCCATCGGAAGAGACGCGGGCCGCGATCGCGACGCGACTGTCGTTGCGCGCATTCTCGATGTCGTGCCCCTGGCCTTCCGGCACGTAATAGCGCTCGATGCCGTATGTAACTGCGATCGTCGCCTGAGATGTGTCGGCCAAATCGCCATAGGACACATAATCGAAGGGCAGGCTTTTCAGCACGACCGTATCAGGCTTGGCGTCCAGCGTTGCGAAAGACGATTCGACAATGCCCCAATAGCCGTCATCCTGCTTCTTCAGGCGGACGGACAGGACCTGATTATTCAGGCTTTCCTTCGGCGGCCCACCGACTAGCGCCGAGACGGGAACCCGCGAAATATCGTAGTTCAAAGTGACGTAGTCGCCACGCAGAAGATCGCGCGGATCGACCGGCGCCGTCTTCAGGATAACCTCGACGCCGCTTCGCAGTCCCCAGGCCCGCTCGCCGACCATATAGCCCAGAACGGCCGTCTGCAGGGCTGCAACGATGATAGCGGCGATCCACAAGCGACGAGGATTACTTATAGCAGCGCTCTTGTCAGCCAGATAAGTCATGCCCGCGTCCCCTGCCCGCCATGATCGGAAAATCGTCGTTCCAGCCGGATGACCAGCCAGGCGGCGAATGCCGCCAGCAAGCCGGCAACTAGAAAGAAGCCCGCCGTACCGATGATCGAGCCGATCGTCTCGCTGGCGAGATAGAGAATCTCGCAGGCGAAGACGAAATAGGCGAGATAGCGCACCGCGCCATTATCCCGGCCGCCAAGGGCGATCGCGATCACTGAGCTCGCCAGCGTCGCGGCAGCCACAATGATGAGCGGAAGCTTGTCTTCCACCCAGACATTATTGTCGAAGGATCCGTTGCTGATTTCTGCATGGATCAGAAAGAAGCCGATCGCGGCGACAAGAAAGGCATAGAAGGCGGGCGCTGCCCCTGCCGTTCGCACGAGAGGCATGAGCGGCGAGGCCGGGATGCTGACGACAAGAAAGGCCGCCATTCCGAGGGCAGCGAAAAGGATTGCCGCACTCAGGCTCTCATGCAGGCCAAAAAGCCAGGTCAACCACCCAACAAGCACAAGATAGGCGAAGTGCCGCGCGCTCGGCGCATCAACATACCTGACGAGCGCAATCAGAACTGCGGCCATCAGAGGCGGCACCCATGGCATGACGCCATGCCACTGATCGAAATTGTCCCATAGATAGACGCCGCAAAAAGCCCAGGCGAGGAAGCCGGCAAGCGCGACCTGCGCGCTGGATCGAAACAACGCCGCCACGATGCAGGCCGCGGCGAACCAGACGATCATCATCGTCAGTTCATCGCCGGACATATTGTACATCTGGCCGACGAGCGCCATGGCGCCGCCGAAACTCAGCGTACCGAGGATCAGCAACCCCGAGGCCAGTATCGAACGCTTCAGGGCCAACAGATAGGCGGCGCCGAGATAGAAGCCCCATATCATTGCCACGAGCGCCGCGAGACGTACGATCCTCGGAATCGCTTCCCAATTCGCAGAAACGAAAAGCAGTATGGCCAAGCCAAGAAGCACGGCTGCTATGATGGTCAGCACCCGCCCCGCGCTGAAACTCGTCTGACGGCCGTCATATTCGCGCAGCACAGCCTCTGCCGCCGCCGTATCGACAAGACCTTTGTCGACCCAGATCTTCAGATCCCGCTCCAGCCTGCCTCTGTACATCCCTGCCCCCTGCGACTCCCGTATAATGAAGAGTTAGCACAAATCGGCATGCAATCGATGCCGGCCCGCACGCATTTGCGATTGGCACTCTCCACTCGAATATGTCCCTCGTTAATACAGCATTAAGCGATCCTTTAGTATTATGTGGCGCGGTATCTTGATACCCATGAGAGGCATGCGTCGAATACATACCTCCCATGAAATTATTGCGCTGCACAAAATCGAAAAATCATACTATTTGTAAAACAACAAACACGGCGATGGCGCGCCGGGCCGATGCAAATCGGAACAGCCTGAGGGTTTAGATCCTGACACGGAATTCGGAGCCGCACACTCCTCCTCCCAGTGCGCTCCGATAGATTGACGACACTCCTCCTCCCAGTCGTCAATCATCACAAATGACGCCCACCGCACCTCCTCCCGCGGTGGGCGTTATTTTTTCTTCCCGATTCAACCGTTTAGCTACCGCTAAAGCGGCGTTCGTGGCCCTTGAGGAGCTACCAGCCACCGAATAGCTGCGCGCCGGAAACACGGCAATCGCCGGCATGAAGATCGCTTTTCGCCATCCCGCAAGGTCCCTCCTGACCACCTCCAAACGCGCAGGGCTGGCGGAAACGTGGCCGAACGCAGGCAGCCGGAGGAATTCCTCTCGGAAACCTCGGCCTTATTCGAAATCCGACCTGCCAGCCATTCTCCACTTTGCCGCGATATGCACATAAAGCAGCCATACCCCCAGGTAAATCGCCTGCAAGACTTGCGCAAACCGCATAGGTGGCATGAAGCATTCGCTCTTTTAGTTCTTGCGGTGCAGCATATATTGGGAAGCATCAGATCAAGGACGGAACCGATTGCGGAGCCGCGAGATCTTCAAATCCTCGAAAGGGACTTAAAATGAACCTGACCCGCTCTTTCAACAACTGGCGCAAGTATCGTCAGACCGTTACCGAACTCGGCCGCATGAGCTCGCGTGAACTGCACGACCTCGGCATCGACCGCGCAGACATTCATCGCGTTGCTCGCGAAGCCACCGGCCGCTAATCGCCGGATAGGCTTCGCCCAACAGCGAGAGCCTTCTCAACGCCCGTTGCGGACCACCGCGACGGGCGTTCTTTTTGTGCCCGCTTCGCAACGCAGCATCGGTCCGCCCTCCTGAAGCTATTCGCCCTGTGCACAGCATATAAAATTTAGGCATTGATGGCTTTTTGGGCGTCACACTGCACAAATGCATGGCAGACGCCTTTAATTTGCACTGCACAAAGCACGTCCTCGCGCCTATATAGAGTGCAAGCGCTGAGGCGGTAATCGTACCGCTCGCAACAAAGACACTGAGGACAAGATCATGAACCCGCTTCGTATTGCCAAGAACTGGATTAGCTACCGCCGCACTCTGAACGAACTCGGCAACCTTTCCAGCCAGACCCTGTCGGACATCGGCGTCAGCCGCTACGAGATCCGCGACATCGCTTCCCGCTCCTTCCGTTAATCGATACGGACCGAGTAGACTGCTTCAAGACGGCGCCTTCGGCGCCGTTTTTGATTCCCGCACTGTTTTTGATCTCGGCATTTGCGCAAAGCAATTGGATCGCCGCCCGCCCCGTGGTAATGACGCGCGCATGACACAGACCAATTCCCACTCCCCTATCCACGTTATCGGCGGCGGCCTGGCCGGCTCGGAAGCCGCATGGCAGATCGCCAATGCCGGCGTGCCCGTCATCCTGCACGAGATGCGTGGCGTGCGCGGCACCGAAGCGCACAAGACCGATGATTTGGCCGAACTCGTCTGTTCCAACTCCTTCCGCTCCGACGACGCGACCAGCAATGCTGTCGGTGTCATCCATGCGGAAATGCGCCTGGCCGGTTCGTTGATCATGGCCTGCGCCGACAAGCATCAGGTTCCGGCCGGCGGCGCGCTGGCGGTGGACCGCGACGGATTTTCGGCAGCAGTCACACAGGCAGTCCAAAGCCATCCCTTGATCACGGTCGTTCGCGAGGAAATCCAAGGCTTGCCGCCGAAGGAATGGGATCAGGCGATCATCGCCACCGGCCCGCTGACAGCGCCGGGGCTTGCCAGTGCCATCCAGGCCGAGACGGGCGCGGATGCTCTCGCCTTTTTCGACGCCATCGCCCCGATCGTCTATCGCGACAGCATCGATATGGATATCTGCTGGTATCAGTCGCGCTACGACAAGGTGGGACCGGGCGGCACGGGCAAGGATTACATCAACTGCCCGATGGACCAAGCCCAATATAATGCCTTCCTCGATGCACTGATCGCCGGCGACGCCGTCGGCTTCAAGGAGTGGGAAGGCACCCCCTATTTCGACGGCTGCCTGCCGATCGAGGTCATGGCTGAACGCGGGCGTGAGACGCTGCGTCACGGGCCGATGAAGCCGATGGGCCTGACCAACGCCCATAACCCAACCGTCAAAGCCTACGCGGTGGTGCAGCTGCGCCAGGACAATGCGCTCGGCACGCTCTACAATATGGTCGGCTTTCAGACGAAGCTGAAATACGGCGCACAGGCGGAGATCTTCCGCCTGATTCCGGGCCTGGAGAATGCCGAATTTGCAAGGCTCGGCGGCCTGCACCGCAATACCTATATCAATTCTCCGACCCTGCTCGACCGCTCACTGACGCTGAAGTCGCGGCCGGGCCTGCGCTTCGCCGGCCAGATTACCGGCTGCGAAGGCTATGTCGAAAGCGCCAGCATCGGATTGCTCGCCGGCCGTTTCGCCGCCGCGGAACGCAAGGGGGAAGCACCGTCCCTGCCACCGGCTACGACGGCTCTCGGCTCGCTGCTCAGCCACATCACGGGCGGGCACATCGTATCCGACGAAGAGCCGGGCAAGCGGTCGTTCCAGCCGATGAACATCAATTTCGGGCTCTTCCCGGAACTGGAGCCAGGTTCGATCGTCAAGCCGGAGGGCATCAAGCGCTTTCGCGGCAAGGACAAGACCATCATGAAGCGCCAGCTCATCGCCAAACGCGCGCTTGCCGATTGCGCGGAATGGCTGGGCGTGCAGACGCAGATGCTCGCCGAAAGTGCCTGAGATGTCTCAGGCCTTCGCCGGCGGCATCAAATGTATTGGTTTAGCGTCGTCGTTGACAACATAGTTGCCAAGTAGCCACAGAGAGACTTCCGCCGCTTCCGCTGGCGTTGCGAACTCGAATGTCCCGTTATGATGGGGAGCATCGAGGAAATCGACCGTCAGTCCGCGGCCGGTGCCCGAATCCTTGGCGTGCGCGCGACCGGGCTCGATCAGGTGGACGCTGAAATGATTGTGCAGGCTGCGCATGAAGCCGGCCTTATCGTCATGCAGGCGGACGAACACCGCCTGACCATTCGCTGTGATCTGCAATTGTCGGATGGCTTCGGTCGGAAAGGCACGACCGAATTCGAGGATGGCAAGGCCGGTGTCGTGCAGGCCGTCTTCCTTGTTCTGCGATGCCATGCGCGTGGCGAAGAAGGCGAAAAAGACGACGATCGCAAACAGTATGCACCAGACGACAATACCCACGGCAACTCCCCCTGATATGCAAATCAAGTGCTCGACCATCTCCATACACGCCGAGACTTGCGCGAGCTTGACGTATTTTAGATTTGCTTTGTGATTGATGCCAGCGCCATGCGCATCTGCCGGCGCCATTGCGGCAGCAGCAGGGAGCGATCAAACAGGCCGGATCCGAGCCTCTGCGCCTTCTTCAAGACCGGCTCCGCGAGGGTTGCCGGCAGAAAGGCCGGAAACACCGCCGGCGGTATGGCGCCCGCCGCCCTCGCCTTGGCCAGATGCTCGCGGCCAAGGCCGGCAAATGCTTCGATCGCGGCCGAAATACGCGCCTTGTCCTCGCCTGCGAGGAAGGTGCTGCGATCAAGGCCCGTCGCGGTCAGGATTTCGAGCGGCAGGTAAAGCTGACCGCGATGGCGATGCAGCGGCATCAGCAACAGCAGGCCGGCAATCGCCTGCGCGACGCCCGCATGACCGGCCGCATCAGCCGAACGTCTAGCCTCCTCCGGCGACAGAACCAGGCTTGCAAGCTGAATGAGGGCCGAGGCGGTCTCGCCGGCATAGCCTTCCAAAGTGACGCGCGTCTCCATCGGATCGTCATAGAGGTCGAAGATGCGCGCATCGATCATGTCGATCAGCGTCTGACGCGGTAGCCGGTGCTGCTCGATCGCAATCAAAAGCTCTGAGGCGATCGGATTGGCCTCGCTCGATCCGTGAGCCTGCCCTTCGAGAAGATCGCGCCAATACTGCATGCGCACTTCGCCGGGCAGCGGCTCGTGCACGAGATCGCGCACGCGTGCCAGCTCGGCATTGAAGGCATAGAGCGCGGCAAGTGCTGGACGTTTCTCCTCCGGTGCCAACAGGCAGGCAAGGTAGCGATCGCGATCGGTATCGCGAAGCGTCGCGAGGCAGATATCCCGATTGCCACGGGGCGCAGCTGATGTCGTCATGCTCACGATCCGGAGGTCAAACGGCGATCAGCGCCGCGGCCACCGCACGCGACTCGGACAGCATGATATTGAAAGTGCGGACCGCCGCCCCGGTGCTCATCGGGTCGGAAGAAATCTGTCTGGCGCGCAGGGCTGCCTTCAGATCAGCCGGCAACGGCCGCAATTCCATGCCGGTGCCTACAAGCAGGACTTCGATCTGTGCTGCCTCGTCGAGCACCTTCTGGAAACGGTCCGGCGTCAGCGCGTCCCCCAGCATCATGTCCCAGCCATAGATGCCCGAAGGCAGGCAGAGCAGCGAGCCGCGATGCGACATGTCGGCAAAGCGGAAACCGCCGTTGCCGTAAGCGTCGATCGGCGCGCGCCCCGGAAAATGCGCGCTACGGATTTCTATACCTTTTGCCAATGTATCACACCGCTGGTTTGCCTGACTGGATGTCGCCGGCCGCAGGCCCATTGCTTTGGCTGCCGGTCTGGAACTTGTCCGGACGCAGCTTGAACAGGATCAGCACGGGCGCCGCAATATAAATCGACGAGAAAGTTCCGACTGCGACGCCGAAAAGCAGCACGAAGGTGAAGGCACGGATCACCTCCCCGCCGAATATATAAAGGGCCAGCAGCGCCACAAGCGTCGTCGCCGATGTCAGAATGGTCCGCGATAATGTCTGATTGATGGAGGCATCGATCAGGATCGGCAAAGGCATTTGCGGATAGCGCCTGAGATTCTCGCGCATGCGGTCATAGACGACCACGGTATCGTTCAATGAATAGCCGACAATGGTCAGAATGGCGGCGATCCCCGTCATGTTGAATTCCATGCCGGTGAGGACGAATAGGCCGAGCGTCAGGATGACGTCATGCAAGGTCGCGATAATCGCGCCGACTGCAAACTGCCACTCGAAGCGCAGCCATATATAGACGAGAATGGCAATCAGCGCCGCCAGTACGGCAAGCGAAGCGGTCGTCGTGATCTCCCCGGATACGGCGGGGCCGACCACCTCGACGCGAGAGAAATCGTAATCCTTGCTCAACTCCTCGCGCACGAGGGTCACGGCCGATTGCTCGGCATTCTCGCCGCCTTCCTGGGCATGCACGCGGATCAGCGCGCTCAGCCGATCGTCGAGCCGTTCGACCCGCACGTCGCCTGGAATCGCGTCCTGCAGGCGCGATTGAATATTCGCCAGATCCGCGACACCCTGCTTGGCGCGAACCTCGATGATCGAGCCGCCGGCAAAATCGACGCCGAGATGCATGCCGACCGTCGCAAAGGCGAGAAGCGTGACCACCGACAAAGCCGCCGATACCGTGAACGTGTAGCGGCGAATGCCCATGAAACGGATATTGGCATTATCGAAAATGCCGCTTCGCACGCCGACCAGCAAGGTGCGCGGCTTGCGGCGCGATATCCACATGGTGATGAGCGAACGCGTCACGAAGCAGGAGGTGAAGAAGGTGGTGAAAACGCCGACAATCAGGGTCGCGGCAAAGCCGCGTACGGCGCCGCTGCTCGCATAGAAAAGAATGGCCGCGACGATGAGCACGGTCAGGTTGGCGTCGGCCACGGTGGCGGCAGCCCTGTTGAAGCCATGGCGCAGCGCATCGACGAGAAGATGCGTATTCTTTTCCTCCTCACGAACCCGCTCATAGATCAGCACCACCGCATCCAATCCAATACCAATGGTGAGCACGATGGCGGCAACGCCCGGCAATGTCAGCGTGATGCCGAACAATCCCATGATCGCCACCACCATGATGATGTTGATGACAAGCGCGATCGTCGCCACGATACCGAGGATACGATAGAAGCCGATCATGAGCACGGCGACGAAAATTGCCGCCGCGATGCAGGCCAGGACGCTGTAGCGCGTCATCTCACCGCCGAGGCCGGGCTGGATGGTCCGCTCCTCGACCGGCGTCATTGTTGCCGGCAGTGGCCCGCTCTTGAGCATGACCGCCAGGTCCCGCGCGCCCTGAGCGGTGAAATCCCCGGGGATGTCGATTTCCCCGGTGGCGATCACCGTCTTCAAGGTGGCAGCGGAGATGACCTGATCGTCGAACACGACGACGACAATCTTGCCGAGATTACTTGCGGTCAATTGCGCGAAGCGGCTGGTCGCCTCCTGCGTCAGCTTGACCGAGATCTTACCGTCATTGTTCTGGCCGTTGACGGCGGCCAAGGCGTCGGCGAAGTCGACATTGGAGAGCAAAGGCTGCCTTTGCACGAGATAGCCAACCGGCGGATCGTCTTCGGAAAACAGCACGTCCGACCCGGCGGGCGGGCGACCATTCATGGCGTCCTGAACCGACATCGATTGATCGATAAGACGGAAACTAAGCTTGGCAGGCTGGCTCAGAAGGTTCTTCAACCGTTGCGGATCGGCAAGATCAGGCACCTGCACGAGAATACGATCGGCGCCCTGTCTGCGGATCAGGGGTTCGCCCACGCCGAGCTGCGCGATACGGCTGCGAATGATCCTGAGCGCCCGCGCTACCGCGGAAGACACATGATTATTGATATCGGCATCGGTGATATTAAGCGTCATCGCGCCGTTGTCGCCCTGGGAAAGCGCAACAGCCGGCTTGTCCGAACCCGAGGTGAGCGGCTTCAATGCATTGACCGCAGGCTGAACCTGCGCTGGATCGTTGATGCGGAGCTCGATCTTGCGGCCGGTTCCGGCGAGGCCGGAATAAGCGATGTTCATCGTGCGGAGCCGGGTGGCAATGTCTCCGACGATCGTTTCCAGGCGGTCCTTTTCGACATCGTCCCGCTCGATTTTCAGCAGGAGATGGGAACCGCCGCGAAGATCGAGCCCGAGCTCGATCTTTCTATGCGCCAGCCAGGCCGGAAGAGAGGAAAGCGCACGCTCACCGAGCAGGTTCGGCGCGGCAAGAAGAACGCTCGCGAGGACGGCGAACCAGATCAGGGTGGTCTTCCACCAGGAGACGTGCAGCATCGCTCTCTCGAGTTTGGGCTTCCCTACTGCGCCCCGCTTTCCATAGGGATTGCGAAGGGCGCAGTAACACCTTGAATTTGTGCACAGTCCTTCAAGAAAGTCGATCCCGATTTTCGAGGACGCGCACCAGCCAGCCGAGCTGCCTGCACACGAGAAGCTTACGCCGCGTCGGCCTTGACGGGCTCACCCTTGACGCGAACTTCCGAAATGGCGCTGCGGACGACGCGGATGCGCACGCCTTCGGCAATCTCGACTTCGAGTTCCTTGTCGTCGATGACCTTGGTGACCTTGCCGACAATGCCGCTGGTGACGATCTGATCGCCGCGGCGAATGTTCTTCAGGATTTCGTCGCGCTTCTTTGCCTGCGCACGCTGCGGACGAATGAGGAGGAAATACCAAACGACCATCAGCGGCACAAACAGGATGATCATTTCAAAGCCGGAACCGCCGAAGGCGCCCGCGACCGAATCTGTCGCGCTTTGCGCATATGCGTTGGTGATAAACATCAAAAACTCCCTTGAACTCCTTGCGGGGACGGTGCCCGCGTCAGGTGGCCGGAATATAGTTAGGCGCATGGCGATTGCAACAAAAACAGCCATGAACCGTACCGTTTTCCCGGCCTCTTAGCCTTTCAGCCCCGGAAGGAGCATGATACGCGGCAATACAGCGCGCGCATTTTACGACTTTCTTGAACAATATTCAGGAGGAAAACGGTGAGTGAAGACCAAAACGCCCTGATCCTTGCGGAAGTCCGCCGCCTTGCCGACGCGCTCGAACGTCTGGCCGGGCCGGCTCCGGCAATCAACGACTGGAATGCGGCCGACTGTTTCGTCTGGACCCCTGCCCGGCTCCATCTGCAACCCGTTGCGCGGCCGAACCGCGTGGCGCTTAGCCTCATTCGCGGCGTCGATCACGTGCGCGATATTCTTCACGAGAACACATTGCGCTTCGCGGACGGCTTTGCCGCCAACAACGTCCTGCTCTGGGGCGCGCGCGGCATGGGCAAGTCCTCTCTCGTCAAGGCGGTGCACGAGGATGTGCGCCGCGCCACCGGCATCTCGCTGAAACTGATCGAAGTGCACCGCGAGGATATTTCCTCGCTGCCGGTGCTGCTCGACATTCTGAAGGCGACGCCGCATCGCATCATCCTCTTCTGCGACGACCTGTCCTTCGATCACGACGATACCGCATACAAGTCGCTGAAGGCCGCACTTGACGGCGGTGTCGAAGGACGGCCCGACAACGTGCTGTTCTACGCCACATCCAACCGCCGACATCTGCTGCCGCGTCACATGATGGAGAATGAGCAGTCGACGGCGATCAATCCGTCCGAAGCCGTGGAGGAAAAGGTTTCGCTTTCCGATCGCTTCGGTCTCTGGCTCGGCTTCCACAAGTGCAGCCAGGAAGATTATCTGCAGATGATCGACGCCTATGCCGATCACTTCAAGCTCAAGCTGGATCGCACCCAGATGCACCACGAGGCTTTGGAGTGGGCGACGACGCGCGGTGCGCGGTCCGGCCGCGTCGCCTGGCAATATATCCAGGATCTGGCTGGACGATTGCGCATCGTGCTGGAGCGGGACTGATCCGAGACATTAAGGCCCCCAAACGACAAAAAGCCCGGTGATAGCCGGGCTTTTTGCAGACTCCTTGAGACGCACTACCTATTCAAGGAACGTCATTGGGTTGACCGGAGCCGAATTCTTGCGGACTTCGAAGTGCATTTGCGGCTGGGTGACGTTGCCGCTCATGCCCGACGTTGCGAGCGTCTGGCCGCGCTGAACCTTCTGCCCGCGCGTAACGCTGAGTGCGTCGGCGTGGCCATAGACAGTCACCGTGCCATCGTCGTGACGGATCAGAACCGTGTTGCCGAGCTCCTTCAGGCCATTGCCTGCATAGATGACGACGCCGTTCTCTGCCGCCTTGATCGGCGTTCCCTCAGGAACGGAGATATCGATACCGTCGTTACGGCTGCCGTTGACGTTGGCGCCGTAGCCGGCAATGACCGCGCCGCGAACCGGCCAGCGATACTTGCCGATGCCGGTTGCTTCCGGCGCGTCGGCCTGTGCATCGGACTTGGCGGCGTCGTTGACGGCCTGGCTCGGAGAAGCGGAGGCGACCACCTGCGGCTTGGCGGCAGCGGCATCGGGTGCCGTATCCGCGTGGGCGACGGCCTTCGGCGCCTGCTTTGCCACCGGCTCCGCTGCCGCCTGCTTCGGCTCTGCAACCGGCTTGGCGGAAACCTTCTGCGGCTCGATCGAAGCGGTCTTGACGGGGTCGGCCGCAAGCGCTCCATGCGGCAGCGTCAAAGTCTGGCCGATGCGAACGCCATCGCCGGCCTGCATGCCATTTGCCCGCTTGAGCTCGGCGACGGTTACGCCGCTTTCCTTGGCAATCCTGGCCAGAGAATCACCTGGCTTGACAACATAGGTGCCCTTCGGCGTCGGTCCCTTGCCGTTGCCGGCAGCGAGCTTGTTGGGATCGGCAAGGCCTGCCTGAGACTTGCCGCGCATCTGGCCGTTGGACGGCAGCGCAAGGACTTCCTGTTGCGGCGCTTTGGCCGGGCCCGGCATTTTGCCGCCCTTGGAAAGATCGGTCGCCTCCGATGCCATCTTGGCCGGGCTGGCAGCGCCTGCACCGTTCATGGTCGGTATAATGATCTGCTGGCCGGGCTGAGCGCCGGCGCCGTTGCGCAAGCCATTGGCGCGCAGGATTTCCTTCTCCGGAACACCATAACGGCGGGACAGCAGCGCGATATTCTCGCCCGGATGCAACGTCACGCTCGGAGCATTGACGGTGGTCCAACCCGAGGACGACTGAGGGGCCGAAGCGGTCTTGATCGTGCCTGTCGACAATGTGTCCGGAGCAAGAGCCGGCCTGGCGCGCGAGCCATCATTCCTGCGCGACGACGGGAACGGCTGGGCGAGCGCTTCGTTTTCTGCTCTGGGTGCCGCATGCGGGCGAGTCATGTCGGCAGACGCACCGGGAGGCGCCAGATCGGAACGCTGGATCGCGACGGGCGCCGTGGACACACGAGCACTGGAATAGGATGGGTTATAGCGAGCCGGCGAATTCGGGTAGGGTTGCGTTGCCGGTGCGCTCGACTGCGAATAATCCTGCTGGCCATAGCCGCCGGCCTGCGCGACATCGGCTCGCGGCACCGGATCGCCATTCGGACCATTCAGGCTGCGACGGTTGATGGAACCCGTCGTCACATTATCCGTGTTCTTGGAGAAGAGCCCGCTGAAGCGGGTCGTGTCTGAACTACAAGCCGTTGCAGTGCTCGCCAGGAGGATGGCCACCAGGACTTTCCCTGCCGATTTACCGAAGTTTGAAGAAAGACTGAAACCCATGACTCAACCCACTTAAGACGCAACCGATTATGGGTCGATTAAAGCGCGTTAATCTTACCATGCGGTTAAAGCACTGGTGCGGCACGTGTTTTTTTGAGGAATTGCTAACCATAGAAAATAAAACAGCGGGCCGGCGGCCCGCTCTCCATCCTCATCAATCAAAATTGGGCCTCAAAGGTAGGAGGCGAGCATCGGCACGATGGGCTGATAGGGAACGTCGAAGAGTTCTTCGCGCTCAAAGCGGCTGCCGGTCTTGGTCAGGCGTACCAGGCGGCAGAGACCATCGGACACGATCAGCGGCGCGATCATGGATCCGCCCGACACCAGCTGCTCGGCATAGAAGCGCGGCATGGCCGAGAACGCGGCGGTCACCAGGATGCGGTCGAAGGTGCCCTCGCCCTGCAGCCCGGCGCTGCCGTCGGCCTGCCGAATGATGACGTTGCGGAGCCCGAGCGCATCCATGCGCTGCTGCGCCGCCGTCGTCAGCGTCTTGTAACGATCGACCGTGAGGACCCGCTCCACAATCCGCCCCATGACGGCGGCGGTGAAGCCGCTGCCAGTTCCGATCTCGAGAACGCGGTGGCCCGGCTTGATCTTGAGGCCGTGAAGAATCCGGACGACAAGATCCATGCCTTCCATGAAGGCCCCGCATTCGATCGGGATCGTCCGGCTGGAATAGGCATCATCGACAAATTGCGGCGGCACGAAAGGCAGGCGCGGCGTCTGCTCGACCGCCGTCATCAGATCGATATCCAATATGCCCTCTGCCCGCAGCCGCAGAACAACGGCTGCAAAGCCTTCCTTCTCGACCAAACGAGGTGTCAATCCGCTACTCCATACCGAGCGCCCGCGCCACGCGGTCCTGCGCCGAATAATCCGTCAAATCGAGTTTCAAAGGAGTTACCGAAATACGATTTTGTTTCAACGCCTGAATATCGGTACCCGGACGGAACACGCCGCTGCGTTCGCCGAATCTCAGCCAATAATATGGGAAGCCGCGGCCATCCGCACGCTCCTCCACTTGTATGTTGAAGGCGAGATTGCCCTGCGCCGTCACTTCCGTCCCTGCGACCTCGTCGGGGCGGCAATTCGGGAAATTCAGGTTCAGGAAAGTACCGTCGGGCAAATCGATATCGATGAGCTTGCCAAGCAAGGCCGGAGCATGCGCCTCGGCTACTTCCCAAGGCACGACGCGCCCGCCGTTCTGATGGACATAGGCTTGGCTGAGGGCGAAAGAACGCACACCCTGCAGCGTCCCCTCGATCGCCCCGGCGATCGTTCCGGAATAGGTGACGTCGTCTGCGACATTCGAGCCGGAATTGACGCCCGAAAGCACCAGATCCGGCTTGATGTCCAGCACCTGCCGGATGCCCATGATAATGCAATCCGTCGGCGTTCCTCGCAGCGCATAGTGCTTGTCGGAGACCTTGCGCATCCGCAAGGGCTCGGAAAGGCTCAGCGAATGAGCAAGGCCACTCTGATCGGTCTCGGGTGCGACGATCCAGACATCGTCCGACAGGGTACGGGCGATACGCTCCAACACAGCCAAGCCTTCGGCGTGAATACCGTCATCGTTGGTCAGAAGTATGCGCATCGCCCCACCGCCTGATTTATGCTGCTTTCTCGATCCTTGTCACACCACCCATATATGGCAGCAGTGCGTCCGGTACAGTGACAGAGCCATCGGCGTTCAGATAATTCTCAAGGACGGCGATCAGGCAGCGGCCGACGGCGGTGCCGGAGCCGTTCAGCGTGTGAACGAACTTCGTGCCCTTGTCATCCTTGCCACGGTAGCGTGCATTCATGCGCCGGGCCTGGAAATCGCCGCAGACCGAGCATGACGAGATCTCGCGATAGGTATCCTGTCCCGGCAGCCAGACTTCCAGGTCGTAGGTCTTGCGCGCGCCGAAGCCCATATCGCCCGTCGATAGGGTCATGACGCGATAATGCAGGCCGAGGCGTTTCAGCACTTCTTCGGCGCAAGCCGTCATGCGTTCGTGCTCGGCAATCGAGCTTTCGGCATCGGTGATCGACACCAGCTCGCACTTCCAGAACTGGTGCTGACGCAGCATGCCGCGCGTATCGCGGCCGGCGGAACCGGCTTCCGAACGGAAGGACGGCGTCAGCGCCGTGAAGCGCAGCGGCAGCTTTTCCTGATCCAGAATCTCGCCGGAGACCAGATTGGTGAGCGTCACTTCGGCAGTCGGGATCAACCAACGGCCGTCCGTGGTCCTGAACAGGTCCTCGGCGAATTTCGGCAATTGGCCGGTGCCGAACATGGCCTCGTCGCGCACCATCAGCGGCGAGCTGACTTCGGTGTAGCCGTGCTCGCTCGTATGGAGATCGAGCATGAACTGGCCAAGCGCACGCTCGAGGCGCGCAAGCTGCGACGTCAACACGGTGAAGCGCGAACCAGAAAGCTTGGTCGCGCGCTCGAAATCCATATAGCCGAGCTCTTCGCCGATCTCGAAATGCTCCTTCGGCTTGTGGTTCCAGGTCGGCCTGGCGCCCCAGGAATGCTTGACGACATTGTCATGCTCGTCCTTGCCGACAGGCACATCCTCAAGCGGGATATTGGGAATGCGCGACAGGGCGTCGTTGAGCTCGGCCGTCAGCGTGCGCTCCTCCTCCTCCGCAGCCGGAAGCGAAGTCTTGATGTCGGCGACCTCGGCCTTCAGCTTCTCGGCAAGTTCGGCGTTCTTCTGCGCCATCGCCGCGCCGATCTCCTTCGAGGCGGCGTTGCGGCGGGACTGCATATCCTGGACTGATTGAATGACGGAGCGGCGCTTCTCGTCGAGCGCAATAAGGCCTTGCGACAGAGGCTCCGCGCCGCGCTTGGCAAGCGCTGCATCCAGAGCCTCGGCATTCTCACGAATCCATTTGATATCAAGCATCGTCGTTCCAGATCGTTACACATGACTGCGGCTCCGACCGAGATATCGGTCGGAGATCGATCCAGCAAACCCTCAGGGAAGAACGCTCCTCGCCCGTCGCTCAGACATTATCCGTCTTGGTGACATCGGACGTCTCGTCATTCTCCTCAAGCGTCTGCCGTGCACGCTGGCGTTCCACGAGTCGCGCCGCGTAGATGGAAATCTCGTAGAGAAGGATCGTCGGCACTGCAAGGCCGATCTGGGACATCGGATCCGGCGGCGTCAGCACGGCGGCTATGATGAACGCGAAGACGATCGCGAACTTGCGCTTTTGCGCCAACCACTCCGATGTCAACAGTCCGACGCGGGCCAGCAGCGTGGTGATGACAGGCAACTGGAAGACAAGGCCGAAGGAGAAGACCAGCGTCATGATCAGGCTCAGATATTCCGAGACCTTCGGCAGCAGCGCAATGCCGATCTGACCGTCGGCTGGCGCCTGCTGCATCTTCAGGAAGAACCACATGACCATGGGGCAGAAGAAGAAATAGACGAGCGCCGCACCCATCAGGAATAGAACGGGCGACGCGATCAGGAACGGAAGGAAGGCAGAGCGCTCGTTCTTGTAAAGGCCGGGCGCCACGAACTTGTAGATCTGCGCGGCGATGATCGGGAAAGCGATGACCAGCGCGCCGAACATGGCGACCTTCACCTGGGTGAAGAAGAATTCCTGCGGCGCCGTATAGATCAGCTCGGCCTTGCTAAGATCGAGCCCGGCCCAGACGACAGCCCATTTATAGGGGTAGACCAGATAGTTGAAGAGGTGTTTCGCCACGGCGAAGCAGCCGATGAAGGCAATGAAGAACGCCACCAGCGACCAGATCAGCCGCGAACGCAGTTCCATGAGGTGTTCGATAAGCGGCTGCGGCTTATCGTCGATATCACCTGTCATGCCTGGTCCTTCTTCTCCGGCGTTGTCTTGCTGGCTGTAGCGCGCTTCCTGGGGGCAGTGGCGGGCGTTTCCTCAGCAGCAGCGGCTACCGCCACCTTGCGTGGCGCACGTTTCGGCTTTTCCGCAACGACGGAGGTCTGCACGGCGGCGGCAGCGACATCATCCGCTTTGGCCCGCGGTTTGCGCGCAGCCTTCGGCTTGGCGGTTGTTTCGCTTGCAGCGGCAACCGATTGTGGAGGGGGAGCAACCACGGGCGCCGGCTCGTTCGACGCTGGGATCGTCGAAAGCGCTTCCGGCAATCCAGCCGCGACACCGGGCACCGGTTCGTCCGTAACAGACGTTGCGGTCGCGGGTTTGTCCATCGTCGTCGAACGCTGCAGATCGGCTTTTATCTCGTTGCCCATCTGCCGCAACGGGTTCATGGCTTCCCGCAACGAATTGACGGGATTGAGCTTCTGGGCATCCGAGATCGTCTGGCGCACATCGTCCAACTCTGCCTCGCGCATCGCCTCATCGAACTGTGCACGGAAGTCTCCCGCCACTTTTCGGGCGCGCGCGGTCATCTTGCCGATTGTCCGCAATGTTGCCGGCAGCTCCTTCGGGCCAATGACCACAAGTGCCACGATGGCAATAATCACGAGCTCCGACCAGCCTATATCGAACATGCAAAGGCTCCTGGGCCAACGGCAAGCCTTTCAGCCCGCGCCCGCCCGACTTGATTACTTCGTTTCGTCAGCCTTGTGCTCGACCGTGCGGGACGTCGTCGTCGCCGCCGGGGTCGGCTGCGCCGAAGTATCCTCGTCGTCGTTCATGCCTTTTTTGAAGCTCTTGATACCCTTGGCGACGTCACCCATCAGCTCCGGGATCTTTCCACGGCCGAACAACAACAGCGCGATGGCCAGGACGATGAGCCAGTGCCATATGCTTAGAGAACCCATTGCGATAACTCCCAATTTTTGCGTCTTCTCGATGTAAGACGTTTGCGGATGTTTTTCAAACACCAAAATGTACTGCATCCACGCATATCGATATGCCGAACGCCGTTGCGGCGACCGAACGTCTCCAACCCGAGAGAATGATTTTCATATTCGCACCGGCTAATGGCAAAAGAGAGACGCGCCATCAGTTTCGAAAAAAAGCCGGCCTTGCCGCGATCGCCCGTTGAAATGCCATTGCTTCTGGCTCAATCGCCGGAGTTTGCGCCGCTCGGCGGCAGAAGACCGAGCTCTTCCAGGTCCATCTGCGTGATGGGATCCTCGTCTTCGGTGAGCTCGTCGCTCATCAATGGCGACGGGATATTGAAATTGGCGGGGATGCGTCCGGACAACAAGCCCGCTCCCTTCAGCTCTTCGAGACCCGGCAAATCGCGCAGCTCTTCCAGGCCGAAGTGATCGAGGAAGTCGCGCGTCGTGCCCAGAGTCACCGGTCGGCCCGGCGTACGGCGACGGCCGCGGAAACGAACCCAGCCGGCTTCCATCAGGACATCGAGCGTGCCCCTGGAGGTCTGCACGCCCCTGATATCCTCGATTTCGGCGCGCGTCACCGGCTGGTGATAGGCGATGATGGCCAGTACTTCGAGGGCGGCGCGGGACAGTTTCCGCACTTCGTTCTCATCGCGCCGGATCATGAAAGAGAGATCGGCTGCCGTCCGGAAGGCCCAGGCTCCTTCAATCTGAATGAGATTGACGCCACGCATGGCATAATCGGACTTGAGCTTCTGCATCAGGGCGGGAACATCGACGCCAGGCGCGACACGCTCGGCAATGAACGCCTCGGAAACCGGCTGAGCCGAAGCGAAGACCAGCGCTTCAGCAACGCGCTCGGCGTCGCCCAGACGGCGCTCATCGACCTCGGGCGCCGCTGTCTCGTATTCCATCCGCGGCTGGTCTTCGTCAGGATCGGTCACGCTCGCTCCCTGCCCTATTCCGCGGCTTCAAGTGACGCGTGCTTCGGCCCGCGCCGCATGTAGAGCGGCTGAAATGCGCCCTCCTGCCGGATTTCCAGCTGCCCTTCGCGCACCAGCTCGAGCGAAGCCGCAAAGGCGCTGGCGATGGCCGTCGCACGCTCGCTGGCGCTCGTCATGTAACCTACCAGATAATGTTCCAACGCGGTCCAATCGGTGATTTCACCAATCATCCGGTCCAGGATCACGCGGGCATCCGCCAGAGACCAGACGCGGCGCTTCTCGATCGTCACCTGGGTGACAGCCTGTCGCTGGCGTAGTCCGGCATAGGCACTCAGAAGATCGTAAAGACTGGCATCAAAGGCCGATTGGCGCCGATCCGGGATGTGCTCCGGCGCTCCGCGGGCAAATATATCGCGACCGAGGCGATTGCGATTGACGAGATCCGTCGCCGCATCGCGCATCGCTTCAAGGCGCTTCAGGCGGAAGGCGAGCGTCGCCGCCATCTCCTCACCCGTCGGCCCGTCTTCCTTGCTCTGTTGCGGAATGAGCAACTTGGATTTGAGATAGGCAAGCCACGCGGCCATGACCAGATAGTCGGCCGCAAGCTCTATGCGAATGCGCCGGGCGCTGTCGATGAACAGAAGATATTGCTCGGCAAGCGCCAGCACGGAGATGCGCGACAGATCGACCTTCTGGGTGCGGGCCAGATGCAGCAGCAGATCCAGCGGTCCTTCAAAGCCGGCGATATCGATGACGAGGGCCGGATCATGCGAGCCGCGTTGCGCGTCGCTTTCCTGCCACAGCTTGTCCATCGGCATTGCCGCCTGCTGAAACTTCTCCGTGCCGCTCACCTTGTTCACCCGTCAGATCCTCGGAGTTCGGTCTAGGCCACTGCAAACATAGCGTCGAATTCGGCGCGAATCGACGTCTCGTCGGCGCCATCATCATGACCGAAAGCAGCTTCCACCGCCTTGGTCCGCACCAGCGCCGCGCCGGTCAATGGCGGAACGTTGCGCACGACCTGCTGCATCTCGTCCATAACGCCATTGCAATGCAGCACGATATCGCATCCGCCCGCAACAATATTTGCAGCGCGCTCGCCGATCGTACCCTTCAGCGCATTCATCGAGGTATCGTCCGACAACAACAGGCCCTCAAAGCCGATATGGCCACGGATGATCTCCTCGATTACCTTGCGCGACGTCGTCGCTGGGTTCGTCGGATCGATATCGGTGAAGACGACATGGCACGTCATCGCCATCAATTCGTCCTTGAGTGCGACGAAAGGCATGAAATCATGCGCCTCGAGCTCAGCGCGCGGAACAGAGACGACGGGCAATTCGTGATGCGAATCGGCAAAGCCACGGCCATGGCCGGGCATGTGCTTCATCACGGGCAGGACGCCGCCGGCCTTGAGGCCTTCGGCAGCCGCACGCCCCATCTCCATCACCGTTACCGGATCGCCGCCATAGGCGCGATTGCCGATGACATTGCTGGAACCCTCGACCGGGACATCAAGCACGGGCAGACAATCGACATTAATACCGAACTTCAAAAGATCGAAGGCATGCAGCCTGGACATCAGCCAGGCTGCCCGCAGGCCGCGCTCACGATCCTGACGATAGATATCGCCCAAGGCCTGGCCGGAAGGATAATGCGGCAGGATCGGCGGGCGGATGCGCTGCACCCTGCCCCCCTCCTGGTCGATGAAAACCGGCGCGTCACGCCCGACACTGTCACGCAGGGACGCAACCAGATCGGCGATCTGGGCCGGCTCGGAGATATTGCGTCCAAACAGGATGAAGCCCCATGGCTGTTCTCCCTGATAGAAGGAGCGCTCTTCGGGCGTGATGGCATGGCCGCTGCAGCCAAGGATCATGGATTTCGATTCGGTCATGCTCGAATCATAGAGACTGACGCCGCGAAACGCGAGCGGCGTCAAGCCGGCATTCACAAAAACCGAACGGCGCAAACGAAAACGGCGGGATGAACCCGCCGCTTTGCCGAAAGACTGAAGCCAGATCCCTTATTTCGAAATCAGGCAGGTGCCACCAGCGGTGCGGTAGCGCTCGCAGATGGCCGCGGCCTCGTCCTTGGAACCGGCGACGACGCGGACGCGATAGTAGGTGCCCTTGCCGGCGATATCGGCCTTGCGGATTTCCAGCGGATGGTTGCCGATGACACTGGCGAACTTCACCTTCAGGTTCGCCTGCGACTTCTGCGCATCGGCCTCGGACGGCAGGGAAGCAATCTGCACACCATAACCACCAGCGCCGACGGTCGCGGCAGCCGGAGCGGCCTGGCGAGTTGGCGCCGGGCTTGCCGAAGCGACCTGCTGCGACTGCGGCTGAGGCTTGGGCTGCGTCTGCCGAGGCGCAACGGCGGCGGGCGCAGTTGCGGCAGCAGCGGTAGCGGTTGCCTTGGCCGGCTCCGGACGAGCGGTCGGAAGCGGGGTCGTCTTGACGACACGGATCGGCGTGCTTTCGGCGCTGGCAGCGTCGCCATCGGCGGCGGCCGGCGGCGTATTGGCGGAGGTCGGCGGCGTATTCGTGGTGGCCGGACGAAGATCGGCCGATGCAACCTGGTTGTTTGCTGCCGGCTTTGCCGCAGCTGTTGTCGTGGTGTCGACGGCAGGCTCGTCACGAGCAACCAGAGAACCGTCAGGCTTGACGATCATCGTCCGGACCTTGCGCGGCGATACCGCCGGCACCTGACCGTCATCATTGGCCGCGACATTCGCGTTGCCGCCGTCCTGATTTGGAAGCAGGCGCGGATCTTGGGTTTCACCGACGGGGGTCGACGTCACCTGATCGCCACTATCGTCATCCGGAGATACGGATTCCGGAATGAGGGTCTTCTGCACCACATCGACCGGCTGCTCGTTGGAGGAGACCAGCTCCTTCTGCTTCGGCGCCGCGGTGCCGTCGCCGGCGACGCGGTCATAAACGGCCTTGTCCTGATTGGGGACAACGGTGCCGCCTGGATTTTCCGGAGCCACCTTCACCGGATTGGCATCGGCGGTAATCACGCGCGGCTCGCCGGAGAAGTTGGAGATCGGCGATCCGTGACGGACCCAGCCGTAGACGCCGTAAGCGCCAAGACCGAGAACGGAGATGACGGCCGCGGCTGTCGCCAGGTTGCGCACCGGACGCGCCGGACGACGGTTGGCCGCCGCCGGGTTCAGCGTCATCCGGGCAACATTCTCGACCGGAGTGGCGGCTTCGCGATAGCTGCGGCGGAAATCCTCCTCCAGCGCACGCTCGAATTCATCGAATTCCTCGATCGGCTGTTTGGCAACGGCCGCAGCGGGCTGGGCCGCCGTGCTCTTCGACCAAGATGCTGCGGCGGCAGCGCCGCCGAACGCGGCACCAGCGGCCGGCTTGAACGGCTCCGATGCTGCTTCCTTGGCCGGCGTGCCCAGGAGGCTCGCCATCTCGGAATCGATGTCGAAATCATATTCCGGCGGAACGACGACCGGCTCTTCCGGCTCGATCGCCGGCAGATGCGGAACATGCGATCCCTCGAAGTTTTCGACGCGCTCTTCCGTATCGGAAATCTCGGTCGGATCGAAGGGCAGCATTTGATCGGCGTCGAACGCCGGAGCAGCCATGCTTGCGGCGGGCACGACGGGGATTGGTGCGGCCTGTACCGGCTGCGGCGCAGCCGCGGCGGCTAAAGGAGCGACAGGCGCAACCGGCGTGGCGCGTGAGACGATGGGCTCAATTGCCGGCGCAGCCGGAACCGGTTGTCTTGCAGGAGCGGATTTATCGGCCTCGGCAAAATCGAGACCGGCAAGTTCCATTTCGATATCCGCGAGATCGAACTCGAAATCCTGACCGGCAAACGGATCCTCGATATCAAAGGTGATCGGCTGCGGCGCCTCAGGCTGCGGCGCAGTCGCGGCAACCGCCGGCGCAGCGGCGTGTTCTGTGAACGAAGAACCGAAATCGCCGAAGCTGGGTTCCGCCTTCGCTACCGGATCATTGCTTCTCGGCGGAACGGGATAGCGATCCACGTCGGCCAATAGAGCATCGATCTCCGCCGAAAGGGCGGCCGCGTCAACGGTCCGCACCTTGGGCGATGCAGGCACATCGACCGCCGGGGTCGGCTGATCAGCGACAACGGGCTGCGGCTTGTAAGTTTGATACGCAGCAGCAGTTTTGGCTGGCTCGAAATCGAATGCCGTGTCGACCTGGCTTGTTTCGGGCAGCACAGGAGCGACCGGAGGAGCCACCGGGGCGGGCTGCTCGCGCGGCACGGATGGGGATGCAAGCGTAAAGTTCGCAAGCGGCAACCGCACGGTCGCGGCAGCGGACTGCGGCGTCGGCTTGACGACCGGAGGCGCCGGCGGCGGATCGAGCCGTGGCGGAGGTGAGGCCATGACCGCCTGCAAAGCCGGCGCGATCGACATTTCCAGCTCGTCGATCAGATCGCGCGCACCCATTGTAGGCTTGACCGGGGCCACAGGCTGCGGCGGCTCCTCGAACTTGGGTTCGGCTCGCACCGGTTCGGCAGGAGGCGAAACCGGAGCCTGATTGGAAAGCACCGGCTGCTCCGGCGGAACAGAAATGTCATTTGCCGGACTCATACGAGGCGTATCGTAACGCTCGAATTCGCGAAGAAGCTCGTCCTCGAGATTGAAGGCGGGCTCCTGCCGCTGAGCCGCGGGAGCTGCCTGAGCAGCAGGGCGCGGCTCAAAACCTACGATACGCGCGAGTTCTGCGAGCGGATCATCATCCGCAAAGAACTCGTCGTTTCCGCTTGCGCGATACGCCAACTGTTTTTCTGCCATCACCGTTCCACTCGAAAACGCTACAGTTAAATGCCAGCGCAATGTGGGTAAATGGTGACGTTTATCGCATTTCGTCCGGTGCTGCGGTCCCGGTTATACCAAGACCTGACTTCAAAACCGACGCGACAGCGTACACCAGCCCAAGTCTGGCAATGCTCAATTCTCGGTTCTTATCGTTAACAAATCGTAATTCAGGTAAATCTTTACCTTTATTCCAGTGTCCATGGAAGGAACTTGCTAGATCGTAAAGGTAAAAGGCGATGCGATGAGGCTCCTGCGACTGTGCCGCAGCTTCAACGATTCGCGGGAATTCCGCAATCTTGGCGACCAGCTGTAGTTCCGCCGGATCGGAGATCACGCCGGCGACCGCCTTGGCCAGGTCGAGCGATGCAATATCAAGGTCGGGGAAGGCTTCCTTGGCCTGCCGGAAGATCGACATGCAGCGAGCATGCGCATACTGCACGTAGAAGACCGGATTGTCCTTGGACTGTTCCGTGACCTTTGCAAAGTCGAAGTCCAAGGGCTCGGAATTCTTCCGATAGAGCATCATGAACCGCACCGAATCGCGGCCGACTTCGTCGACGACTTCGCGCAGCGTGACGAAATCGCCCGACCGCTTCGACATCTTCACGGGCTCGCCATCGCGGAACAGCTTGACCAGCTGGCATAGAAGCACCGTCAGCTTCGCCTTTCCCTCCGATACCCCACGCGCCACGGCTTCGAGCCGCTTGACGTAGCCGCCATGGTCGGCGCCGAGAATATAGATCATCTCGTTGAAGCCGCGATCGAACTTATTCTTGAAGTAGGCGACGTCGGCGGCAAAATAGGTATAGGAACCGTCCGACTTGATCAGCGGACGATCGATATCATCGCCCACTTCCGTCGAGCGGAAGAGCGTCTGCTCGCGATCTTCCCAATCTTCAGGCAATTGTCCCTTCGGCGGCGGCAATGCGCCCTTGTAGACATAGCCCTTGAAGGTCAGGTCGTTGATCGCCGTGCGAATCAGGGCCGCGCCATTGGCGTGCAGCGTGCGCTCGGAGAAGAAGACGTCATGGTGAACGTTCAAGGCTTCGAGATCCTGGCGGATCATCGCCATCATCGCGTCGATGGCCCGATCCTTGACGATGGGAAGCCATTGATCTTCCGGCATGCCACGCAGCTTCGTGCCGAATTCCTTGGCGAGCGCTTCGCCGACCGGAACCAAATAGTCGCCGGGATAAAGGCCGGCCGGGATTTCGCCGACCGGCTCGCCGAGCGCCTCGCGATACCGAATGAACACGGACCGAGCCAGCACGTCGATCTGCGAGCCAGCATCATTGATGTAATATTCCTTGGTGACCTCGTAGCCGGCAAAACCGAGCAGGTTCGCCAGCGCGTCGCCAACCACGGCACCACGGCAATGGCCGACATGCATCGGGCCCGTCGGGTTGGCGGAGACGTACTCGACGTTGACCTTTTGGCCCAAGCCGAGGGTCGAGCGACCGAACCGCTCTCCCTCGGAGATCATGGTCGACAAGAGACGCTGCCAGTAGCCGACCGAGAGGCGGATATTGATGAAGCCAGGACCGGCGACCGAAACCTCGGCGACGTCTGCGTCTTCCTTCAGCTTGGCGACGATAATCTCGGCGAGCGCGCGCGGATTGGTGCCGAGCGCCTTGGACAGCACCATCGCCGCATTGGTGGCGACATCGCCATGGCTGGCATCTCGCGGCGGCTCAACGCCGATACGCCCGAAGTCGAGTTCAGATCGCTTTTCTCTTACAATATCAATTTGCTCGAGAGCGTTCTTAATTCTTGCTTCGAAGTCGGTGAAAAGGTTCATGATATGGTCCACGCATAGCTTGGGCGGGCCGCTGTCGGCCCAACGCCGCCGCTGCCTATCGCAAATCGGGAGTCTGGTCAAACAGCCGCTTGTGAGCACTGATGGCATAGGTGTCGGTCATGCCAGCCAGATAGTCGCCGACATGTCGAGCCTTGGCGGCGACGGCAAGGCCGGCGATATGGTCGACCCAATAATGGCTCTGCATCTCCTTGGGATTGTCCATATAGGCACGGAACAGATCCGTAACGATCTGTGCCGCGCCGGCACGGATACGCATGATATCCGGGTGGCGATAAATGCGCTTGAACAGCATCTGCTTGATCTGCTTATCGGTTTCGGCCATCTCGGGCGAGAAAGTCGAGATAATGCGGCCGGCGCCGCGGATATCGGCAACGCTGTCAGGCTTGATCTCGGCGAGCGCTTGCTGTGATACCGCAATCACATCCTCGACCATGCGGGTGATCTGCCGGCGCATGATCTCATGCGTGAACCGGCTCGGCTCCAGATGCGGATAGCGCGCCCTCACCTCCGCCATGAGCCCGGAGAGAAACGGCACCTCCTCCAGCATGTCGAAGGTCAGATAGCCGGAGCGAAGGCCGTCATCGATATCATGCGTGTTGTAGGCGATGTCGTCGGCGATCGCCGCAACCTGCGCCTCCAGACTGGCATAGGTGGCAATTTCGAGATCATGGATTTCGCAATAGTCCAGGATGGGCTGCGGCACCGGGCCATGGGTGCCATTGCCGTCGGGCGTCATCAACGGACCGTTGTGTTTGACCAGGCCTTCGAGCGTCTCCCAGGTAAGATTGAGCCCGTCGAATTCGGCATAACGCCGCTCGAGCTTCGTCACGATGCGCAGGGATTGCGCATTGTGGTCGAAGCCGCCATAGGGCAGCAGCATCTCGTGCAGCGCGTCTTCGCCGGTGTGCCCGAAGGGCGTGTGGCCGAAATCGTGAACCAGCGCCACGCCTTCGGCCAAATCCTCATCCAGCTTCAGCGCGCGCGCCAGGGCGCGAGCAACCTGCGCGACTTCGATCGTATGCGTCAGGCGCGTGCGATAGTGATCGCCGTCCTGAGCAATGAACACCTGCGTCTTGTGCTTCAGTCGCCGGAAGGCCGTCGTGTGGACGATCCTGTCGCGGTCACGCTGGAATTCGGAGCGCGTCGGGCTCGCCCCCTCTTCATAGAGCCGGCCTCGCGATGCCCAAGGGTCCGTCGCGTAGGCGGCCTTTTCTCCATAACCGAAACCCAATGCATGCCTGTCGATCGTCATTACCTATCCATTCCGGCATTAGTACCCTGCGCGCTCAAACGCGCGAAGGGCGTTTCATTTCAGTCGGCCAACGGTATTCCTCCAAACATGGAGCAGCCCAGCCCATTGACGTCGCTTTGCAGCCTTCATACCTATAGACAAGAAAACAGCAAAATGGTGTGTGGCTCAACCACGAAACCATAGCTGTCACCGGCCTGACTTTCATGATAAAGGCTATGGATATCAGCCGTTTGAAAGTTCGACGGCGTAATGGTTCTCTCCGGATCTTGACCCCGGCAGGAGGAATACATGACTGAGACAAACGTAACCCTATCGGACGCCGCGGCAAAGCGAATCGCTGATATCGTCGGCGCAGAGGCTGGCAAACGGGCGCTTCGCGTCGCCGTCGAAGGCGGCGGCTGTTCCGGCTTTTCCTATAAATTCGATCTTGCAGAAGGCCCCGAAGACGATGATATCATTGTCGAAAAGGGTGATGCCACCGTACTGATCGACCAGTTATCGCTGGTCTACATGGCCGGTTCCGAGATCGATTTCGTCGACAATCTGCTCGGGCAATCCTTTCAGATCAAGAATCCGAATGCTGTCGCAAGCTGTGGCTGCGGCACCAGTTTTTCGATCTGACACGTCAGCTTTTTCCACAGCTTGATCGCCGGCCGGAGGCCTTCGCTCCCGGCCGGCTTTCACATGGGCGGTAGTCAAGTCCACTTGCCGCGGATACAACAAGGCGAAGCAAAGGAACGAGCCGCCCATGAAAATCGCCACCTGGAACATCAACGGCGTCAAAGCGCGTATCGAGAACCTATGCCAGTGGCTGAAGGATTCGAGCCCGGACATCGCCTGCCTGCAGGAGATCAAGACGGTCGACGAAGGTTTTCCGCGCCTGGAGATCGAGGCGCTCGGCTATCATGTCGAGACGCACGGGCAAAAGGGTTTCAACGGCGTTGCGATTCTCTCAAAGGTCAAGCCTGACGAAGTGACCCGCGGCCTGCCCGGTGACGATGGCGATGAACAAGCCCGCTTCATGGAAGCGGTGTTTTCCATCGAAGGACACGGCGCATTGCGTGTCTGCTGCCTATATTTGCCGAACGGCAATCCGATCGATTCGGAAAAATACCCCTACAAACTCGCCTGGATGGAACGTCTGCGGAAATTCGCTGGGGATCGCCTGGCGCTGGAAGAACCGATCATTCTTGCCGGCGACTACAATGTTATCCCGGAGCCGCATGATTGCTTCGACCCGAAGGTATGGGAAAACGATGCGCTGTTCCTGCCCCAGACCCGCCGGGCTTTCCGCCAGCTCGAACATCTCGGCTTCACCGACGCAGTCCGCGCCACCACCGATGCGGTCAAACTCTATTCATTCTGGGATTATCAGGCCGGCGCCTGGCCGAAGAACAACGGCATCCGGATCGACCATCTGATGCTGTCGCCGGAAGCGGCCGATCGCCTTGCGGCGACCGCGATCGAGAAACACGTGCGCGCTTGGGAAAAACCCTCTGACCACGTCCCGGTCATCGCGCATCTCGATTTCAGCAGCTAAGCTTCGATTTCAAACCAATCAGCTGAGTGTCGTCTTAAGGCGCCGGATCAATCGGAACCGGCGACATCCAGCTGGTGCGCCATGGAGACTGCGACACGGCGGTCATTCTCATTAGCCAGCGAGAAAGCCTGCTCCTGCATGTCTTCCATCCAGCTGCAATCCTGCGGTTTGCACTTGTCGAGCGCCGCGGTCAAGAACGCCAGGCCGCGGACGGATTGACCTTCCTGGAACAGGAGATTACCAAAAACGGCCATGGCACCCGGATGGCCGCTCTTGCGCGCCTGGTTCAGCCACTTCTTCGCCTGCTGCACGTTGGTGGCCCCGCCCTCTCCGGACAACAGCATCTGAGCCAGCTGGAACTGTGCCTCGGGAACACCGAAAGTCGATGCGACCTGGAAATAGAGCTGGCGCGCCTGATTGAGATCGATCTTGACCGGGCTATTGGCAATGCCGGTCTTGTAGTAGCTGGCAAGGGCGAGCAGCGCGTTGATGAAGAAGCCTGTATCTTCAGAGCCCGGCTCGACGCCCTGCTGGGCAATCTCGCTGTAAATCTTGAAGGCTTCGAAATCGTTCTGCGCGACACCGTCGCCATCGGCATACATGTTGGCGAGAGCCCAACGCGAACCGGTATGCCCCTTTTCAGCGGCATATTTGTAGGCTTCGACCGCCTCTTCCTTCTGACCGTTCTTGTAGGCTCTGAAGCCGAATTTGAAGAGATCGAACGGCCCCGATTCCTTGGTGACCCCGGCATTGATATCGAATGCCCGGGCTTGGCCCGCCAGCGCCACGGAAGCGGCAAGGGACAGGCTGAGCATCATGACTCTCGCTGATATGAACTCAGACTTAAACATAACAGTCGATTTCTTTCGCTCCATCCGCATCTGCCACGGCGATTCCATATACATCGTCAGATCTGCGAATGTTTTCCCTGACCATGCACGAGACTGCAAAATCCCCCGCGAGGAAGATTCCTGCGGCATTAAAACGATGCCGTTTGCCACATTTGCGACCATAGCCTGCAATTATGTCCAAACCAGCATTTCGGCGGTCATTATCGTATCCGGCGGCCGGAACGGCGTTCCCACTCATCTTCCCGCGGATGATGGTAAACATCGTTCGGTGTGCGGCATTCCCTGGCAGACAACGAATTCCCGGCTGCTTCGGAAGCGCTGCCGCCCCGATCCCGGATTGTTGTTCATGCCAAAGTGGAAGTTCACCCATCAACCGCTTACGCACCCTCTACAAGGCTTACCCCTGTGCCCACGTAATCGCTGCTCCCCATTTGTGGCGGGAAATGGACAAATTGTAATCTGATCACGTGGCCGTAATCTCTTGAAATAGACTGTTGCTAATTCGTCACAAAAATTTGACCGGCCTTGAGGCTTCATTAACCATAACGTGCCCAGGTAGATCATTTTCGAGCGTGTTTCCCCACGGCTTCACAATGAAACGCCGCGAGACCAGGAAGGCTCGCGGCGTACAGATCACTTAAATAAAATATAGTTTTTAATCCAAAGGCTTATCGTTAGAAGCTCACCTTCATCGACGTCTGGAGAGCCGCGACCAAATCATTGCCGAAGCTATAGCTGGCATCGTTGCCGTAGACTATGCCGCCGCGTGTGACCGGCCCGGATTTGCCTGATGTCATCAGGCCGAGCGCACCGCCGAAGTTGAACTGGACATGCTCCGTCGGTTTGTAGGCAACACCCGCACCAAGCGTCCAGGTATCCGAATTCATGCCGTAGCCGTCACTCGTGCCGCGATCCCAGCCCAGGCTGACGGCGCCGCTCCACTTGTCATTGAACTTGTGCCCGATGCCGCCACTAATGGTCCAGCCGTCGCGGTACAGCAGATCAAGCGAGGTGAGCTCCGTGGCACCACCGACCTTGCACGACGTGCCGCGCGTCGATGTCGGGCAAAGAGCGATGCTTTGCAGAATGCTCCAATTCGTCCACTTCACCGAGCCGAAAGCGAGCCAGTCCGGCGCTATGCCGCTTTGCACCTTCCATTCCAGCGAGTCGGGAGCATCGGCCGATCCGAAGACGGACGTGAGCTTGCCAAAGAACGGGCGGATCGGCGGCAGTTCCGTCAGATCGACACTGCCCTTGAGGTTGTCGTACTTGACCCGGCTGTTATAGACGAGACTCGTGCGGAAGGCATATTCCGGTATTTCATAGGCGAGACCGGCGCGCCAGCCCCAGCCGTGACCGTCCACATCAAGCGAACCGACACCATCGTAGACGGAGGAAAGCGGAGCCGGAATGACCGAGACAAGACGGGACTTGAAGCCACTGACTTCCTGATAGAAGCCACCGCCGATCAGACGCAAGTCGCCCGGACCCGCATCGAACTTGTACGAGCAGGTGGCCGCATAATTGTTCGTGCTGACCTTGACCTCGCTCTCATTGTTGGCACCGGCCCAGTTCAGGCCTTCGTTAAGATGCCCACCGAACGGCTGAGAGTAATCAGCCATGCAATCGAGGTCGTCGGTGATGCCGATCTTGAAAGCGACATAGGGCATCGCATAATTTTCCGAGGCATCGGTCGAGTGACTACGACCGTTGAGGTTGCCATCGCTCGGATCGGTATCCTTCGCATTCTTCAGTTTACGGTCGGGCATGACGTAGGTAACGCCGGACTCGAAAACATACCGTCCCTTGTCGAACAGCAGATCGATATCATAGCCGGAACGATCAAGACCGCCCGCAAAAGCGGCGCTTGCGAATGATGAACCGATGATGAGCGCAAATGCCCCCCTCAACGCAACAGAAAATGCCATTGTGTCTCCCCCACCTATGCATTCATTCATTCGATTGTTGCGACGATCGTTTGAATTGGCAATGCGGCCTTTGGGAGCGACAACGACTTTAGGTAACAATTGATTTACGTAAGAAAACGAACTCCATGCCAGAATATCTACAATTTTAGGCAATTTTTGCTTCTGAAATATCATTTTCATCCCCACGTAGATTCTCATTCTTCACGGCAACAAATCTGTTACAATCTGACAACAGTTCCGCTTTTCGACAATACCCACCATATTTGAGGGTAAACCATTTCACCTGTGCGAAACTGGTGGCGGGCCAAAGACATATTTTCTCCAGTCAATCCAAGTCGAATCGACGGACAAACAAAAGGGCACGCGACTTTCGTCGGCGTGCCCTTTCCTTGGATAAAAGCCTTGGTTTTCAGGCGGCTTCGCTGACCCGGGCAAGCGCCACCTTCAGACTGGCAAGCTGCCCTTCGAGCTCGCCGAGACGTTCACGCTCGGCGGCGACGATGTCCGGGTTCGCGTTGGCGACGAACTTCTCGTTCGAGAGCTTGCCGACGATACGAGCGATCTCCTGCTCGTTCTTGGCAATCGCCTTTTCGAGACGGCCCTTTTCGGCGGAAAGGTCGATAAGGTTGCCGAGCGGCAGGCAGACCGTCGCCTCGCCGACAATGATCTGGGCAGCCCCCTTCGGCGCAGTATCGGCGAGCGAGATGCCCTCGACGCGCGCCAGTCGCTTGATGGCGGCGTCGTGACGGAACAGGCGCTCGCGCGTCAAGCCGTTGGAGCCGACGACGACCAATGGCGCGGTGGCCGCCGGCGGCACATTCATTTCCGAACGTACGGAGCGCAGGCCGGAAACAAGATCGATCAGCCAGTTGATCTCGTCGGCCGCGACATCGTCCGCATAGGAGGGAGCCGGCCAGTCGGCATGGCAGATCAGGCCGTCACGCTCCTGCCCCTCGCCTGCCGTATGCGCCCAGAGTTCTTCGGTCATGAAGGGCATGAAGGGATGCAGCAGCTTGTAGGTCTCTTCGAGAACATAGGCCGCGCAGGACTGCGCCTCGGCTTTGGCGTTGTCGTCGTTACCACCGAAGATCGGCTTCAACAGTTCGAGATACCAGTCGCAGAACTGATTCCAGATGAAGCGATAGAGCACGCTCGCGGCATCGTTGAAGCGATAGGATTCCAGCGCCTCGGTCACGTCTAGCTCCGTGCGCGCAAGCTCGGTCAGGATCCAGCGATTGATGGTGAGCTCGGCTGCTTCCGGCACGAAATGCGGATCGCTCTTGGCACCGTTCATCTCGGCAAAGCGCGTGGCATTCCACAGCTTGGTGCCGAAATTGCGGTAGCCGGCAATGCGGGCCGGATCGAGCTTCACGTCGCGGCCCTGCGCCGCCATGATCGCCAGCGTGAAACGCAGCGAATCTGCGCCGTACTGGTCGATCAGTTCGAGCGGATCGATGACGTTGCCCTTGGACTTCGACATCTTCTGCCCGTTCTTGTCGCGCACCAGGGCGTGCACATAGACGGTGCTGAACGGCTCGACGGGCTCACCATTCTCGTCCTTCATGAAATGAAGACCCATCATCATCATGCGGGCGACCCAGAAAAAGATGATGTCGAAACCGGTGACGAGCACATTGGTGGGATAGTAACGCGCCAGTTCCGGCGTCTCATCCGGCCAGCCGAGCGTCGAGAAAGGCCAAAGCGCCGACGAGAACCATGTGTCGAGAACGTCTTCGTCACGCGTCAGGATTTCGCCCGGCTTGAAGTTTTCCAGCAGGTCCTCGACATAGGCCTTCATCGGCCCTTCATGGGACAGGTAATGCTGGATTGCCGCCTGCAGCGCCTCTTCCTCGGTCTTTTCGACGAAGACCTGTCCATCCGGTCCGTACCAGGCCGGGATCTGATGACCCCACCAGAGCTGGCGCGAAACGCACCATGGCTGAATATTCTCCATCCAGTCGTAATAGGTCTTGTCCCAGCTCTTGGGAACAAGCTTGGTACGGCCTTCGCGGACGGAAGCGATTGCCGGTTCGGCGAGGGTCTTGGCGTCGACATACCACTGCTCGGTCAAGCGCGGTTCGATCGGCACGCCGCCGCGGTCGCCATGCGGAACCGTGTGCTTGTGCGGCTCGACCTTGTCGAGCAGGCCAGCCTCCTCGAAGATGCGGACAATGATCTTGCGCGCCTCGAAACGGTCCTTGCCTTCCAGCTCATCCCAGGCGCCATGCAGCGCGGCGGGATGATCCAGGCCCTCGAGGAAGTCTTCGTTGTCCTTGATGGTGATGGTCGCTTCCGGCGTCAGAATGTTGACGACACGCAGACCCCGGCGCTTGCCGACGTCGAAGTCGTTGAAATCGTGCGCCGGCGTCATCTTGACCGCGCCCGTTCCCGCCGTGGGGTCCGGATATTCGTCGGCGACGATCGGGATGCGGCGGCCGACGATCGGCAGAATGACATGCTTGCCGACGATCGCCTTGTAGCGCTCGTCGTCCGGGTTGACGGCAACGCCGGTATCGCCGAGCATGGTCTCGGGTCGGGTGGTGGCGACGACGAGATAGTCGCGCGTTTCCCATTCCGTCGGCTTGCCGTTCTCGTCGAAAGCAATCGGATGCTGGTAGGTGACGCCCTCCTCCAGCGGATAGCGCAGATGCCAGAGATTGCCGTTGATCTCATGCTGTTCGACCTCGATGTCC
Organism: Rhizobium sp. SG741; assembly: GCF_012275435.1. Classification (NCBI taxonomy): domain Bacteria; kingdom Pseudomonadati; phylum Pseudomonadota; class Alphaproteobacteria; order Hyphomicrobiales; family Rhizobiaceae; genus Rhizobium; species Rhizobium sp. SG741. The sequence continues at coordinate 83,008 of NZ_JAAZQP010000004.1, read as the reverse complement.
GAAATCGCGGTCAGCATCTTCGGGTCCCAGTTGACCAGCCGCTTGTCGCGATAGATCAGACCTTCCTTGTAAAGCGTGACGAAGACTTCAAGAACGGCCTTCGACAAGCCCTCGTCCATGGTGAAGCGTTCGCGCGACCAGTCGCAGGAGGCGCCGAGACGCTTCAACTGGTTGAAGATCAAGCCGCCTGACTCTTCCTTCCATTCCCAGACCTTTTCGATGAACGCCTCGCGACCGATCTTATGACGATCCGGCTGCTGTCTCTCGGCCAGGCGGCGCTCGACGACCATCTGCGTGGCGATGCCGGCGTGGTCCATGCCGGGCTGCCACAGCACGTCCTTGCCGCGCATACGCTCGAACCGCACCATGATGTCCTGCAGCGTGTTATTCAACGCATGACCCATGTGCAGCGAGCCGGTAACGTTCGGCGGCGGGATGACGATCGTGAAGGTTTCCGCGCCTGGCTTGGCGTTCGCACCGGCGCGAAATGCGTCGGCCTCATCCCATTTTTGGGCGATCTTCGGTTCGACGGTGGCGGAATCATATGTTTTGTCGAGCATTTTGGGACCGGATCTAGAGGACTGGATGATGCGGGTTGTAAATAGGATGGCTGTGAGCAAGTCAATAAAAAAGCCCCCCCGGAGGCCGGAGCGGCGGATCGTCTAGCCGAAGCCCAGGCTGTCAGCGGCGCGGGCCGCGGGCCACTCGCTCGATCTCTTCGCGCACGAGACGCTCAACCAGCGTCGGCAGATTGTCGTCAAGCCATTCCTGCAGCATGGGCCGCAGCATTTCCTGGGCCAATTCATCGAGGGAGCGACGCGGGCCACCTTCAACAACGGCAGCGAGCTCGTCAAACGAGCGGGCGACCTGCGCGCCGGCGGTTTCCGACATCAACGGCGACGTATGTTGCACCTGCTCAGAGAAATCTTCGGTTTCAGCGGCGACGGATGCGCGCAGTTCCGGCGCCTCGAAAATCGGCATCTCCACGGGAGCGGCCACCTGTGGGGCAGCGGGAGCCTCAGGCACTTTCCGCTCCTCCAGTTCCGGTTCCATCGTGGAGGCCGACGCAACTTCGGGCATTGGAAGAATGGCTGACGGCGCCGAGTCGGTAACGGCGTTTCGCAGCGGGAAGTCCGCAACGCGCTCGCCACGAGCTTCGGCAAGACGCGCAGCCATGGCCGGCGGCAGTTCGCGCGGTTGCGGCAGCTCGCGTCCAGCGCTCAGCAGCGCGGCATTGCGCTCCGAAGCGGCGCGAACGCGTGCTGCGACATCGGCAAGCGACAGGCCACGGTCCGCGCTTTGCGGCTCGGCGACAGGCATCTGCGAATTTGCGGCAACAAAGCGCGGCTCGGCTTCGGCGGCCAGTGCTCGATCCGCCGCGGCGAACTCCTCATCGACAGTCAGGCGAATATCGTCATCGCGGGCGCCGGAGTTGGTAAAATTCGCAGAGGAAATGGGCTTGGCGCCCCCGGGCTCGTTGCTTTCGATGATTCTGCGGATCGAAGCCAGAATCTCTTCCATGGACGGTTCACGCACTACATTTGGCTGAGCCATATTCATCCCCGTATTCCCATATTCAACGATCGGAAACTCGCAGAAAGAAGCACCCGAATCAGGGTCACCCTAGATGAGTGTCCTCGGGAAAAAAATCACCGTGAAAGCACTAAACCCGGTGATGCACAGTTTTGTTACGATCGCTGCGAATCGCACTGCATTTGCGATTCTGCCACATGTCGGCGCAATAAAAAACAGGCGCCCGGAGGCGCCTGTTGCGAATGCATCGTCGATCGCTCAAACGATCAGAATACGAATTCCTTTGCCTTGGCAAAGCCCGGCAGCGGCTTGATCGACGCGTTGAAAAAGACGTTTTCCGAAAAGGCGCCGCGTTCACGCATGAAAACTGTGGCGCGTGCGGCATGGCCATAGCCCAATACCGCGATGAGGCGGCCGTCTTCACCGAGTTGATCAAGAAGCGCCTGCGGCACCTGCTCGACCGAACCATCGACAAAAATGACATTGAAGGGCGCGCTGCCGGGGTGGCCCTTTTCAAGATCGCCGGTCACGACAGTCACGTTGTCGTAGCCGAGCGCGGCAAGATTGGCCTTGGCCTGAGCCGCAAGATCCTCGTCGGCTTCCAGAGCCACGACCTTATCCGCAATAAGCGACAGGATGGCCGAGACATATCCCGTGCCGCAACCGACATCGAGGACCTTGTCCTCTTTGGTGATGACGCCGAGTTGCAGGAGCTTTGCCAGCGGCGAGGCTTCCATGAGGAAGCGTGCGGCCTTGCCGGCAGCGGCCGGGGCAATCTCGATATCACAATCTACATAAGCCAGGAGCTTCGATTTCTCCGGCACGAAATTTTCGCGCGGCACCGCGAAAAATGCATTCAACACGGAATGGGAGGTGACATCCGTCGTGCGGATCTGGTTCTCGACCATCTTCACGCGTGCTGCTTCGAAATCCATCATATCCTCTTGCGCCCTTTACGCCCCAGATAGGCCGGCTTTGCTTCAGTGCTAAGCGTGTCTTAATCGCGTGCGGCCAAGCTTTCAAGGCATCGTGGCAACCGGGGTGGAGATTCATCGCCATGCGTCTCCAACGAACAACAGCCGCAGTGTTCAAATGCCGATTGAGCCGTCTCCATTGCCCTTGTCCGTTGCGGCGATGGAATTTCCTGGACGGAGGATGCAATTGAGCGCATGGCTTGCGGCGGCGCCTATCTTGTCGTGAACAAGAGAGAAAGGCGCTCCATAGCGGGACGCCCGTTAAGTAAATCTTAACGCCGCAGGACCACGCTCAACTACCCGAAGCCATCCGGGTTAAGATCAAATTTCAAAAGAAGGCTGGCTGAATGTCCATTTCTCTTGTTCTTTTCGTCGCAACCTCCCTGCCACTGGTCGTTTTCCTGGCCGCCAGTCTTTCTTCGATGATGTAGGTCACAGAATGAGGCTTTCGCCCTCCACCGCAGCCTTGCTTATCCTTCTTGCACCCCAGGCCGCCCTCAGCGACGAAGCACCGCAAGCGGCGGCACCGATTATCGGACATCTCGTCACCGGCAAACAGCTTGACGAATGGTGCGAAGAGAATCGGGCGCTTGCCTCCGTCTATATCCAGGGAATCCTCGACGAAGCTCAGCGCACAAAAAATCTGACGATTCGGGCCACCAAGCAAACGCCGAAGAACTCATCGCGCTATGAGCATTATCTTCAACAGTTTGTCGGCGCCTTTTGCCTCCCCTCCGATCTCAGCAACGCCAAAGCGACCGCGATCGCGTGCAAGTGGATGGCTGAGCATTCATGGCAGCTCGAGCGCCCCGCCAGTGCGTTAATCGCGCGCTCCTACAAATTCGCTTTTCCATGCCTGGAAGAGTAGACGGCAAAGCATCGAGCATCCCTACTCGCAGCAGGCGGCCAGCAAGCTGTTACTCGCAGCGAAAAAAGAGCGATATTCAGAGCGAGGCCCTTGCGCCCATTCAAGATTCGTTCTAAACGCCCGCCATCACTCGCCTTTATATATCGGATGGCCTCGTGGCGGAGTGGTTACGCAGAGGACTGCAAATCCTTGCATCCCGGTTCGATTCCGGGCGAGGCCTCCATCCTTCCCCTTTTTCCATCATAAGCACTTGAGAAATCATTGGATTTTTTTTGGGGCGCGGCAATTTTGGCAGGAGTCATTCGCCGCAGCGAAACGGGGTGTGGCAATCGCCCCCCGACTACATTTTTGGGTTTAAAGTTCACTTCCTGTTCACCTCACAGTTACTAAGGTTCCCTTGCGAATAACAAGGAAACAACCAATGAAGAAGATATTCATCGTCGCCATGGCTGCCACAATGCTCGCAGCACCCCTCGCCAATGCGCAGGAATGGCCGCGTCACCATCGCGATCGGTCTGGAGAGGTTCACCGGAATATGCCTCAGAGAGGACAAGACCGTCCTGGATGGGGGCCGCACCGTGGCCGGGACGAGCGTGGCTACTATCACGGATATCGGGGCTACCGCGACCGTCGACCCGGCTACCGTCGCCATAGCGACGGCCTTTGGTATCCGGCAGCAGCCTTCGCGCTTGGTGCCATTATCGGTGGCGCATTGAATAATTAAACTGTCAGGACCGAAACTTCTCGTGGAACGTGCCATTCAACTGGACGGTCGACCATGAAAGGGAGACGAACACACAAAGCCGGGGCGAACGCTCCGGCTTTTTTCAAATCACGACCAAATGGATTCGCGAAATTCAAACAAGACGTGCAGCGTAATCACGCCGCGCCGAGATCACGATGGTAAATCGCGAGCGCCTGTAGAAGGCCTCGATTTCTCGCTCGAAGAGCTCCATGGAGAAAACAGCCCATGGCTCATAGTGCCGCTGAAAGTTTTCAGCGCGATGCCGACCACGTGATCTGAGAATGCCGACGAGTCGCCAATTTACAAATCCCATTGCTTCACTTTCGGAGCGAGATCCGGCCCATGCCTTCGTGTGGTCCGCCATGCCGGATCTCTGCCGCATTATCTGCCGACGGTATGGGAATAGATAATCGCCAACCGCACACGTGGGGAATACAAATCGAATTTCATGACGTTACATGCGTTTGGTTTGCCGATGGGTCGTCGATCCCTGGCTTAATATCGAGCCAGCGGGGATGTCGGACTTCTGCGTCGATAGAGAGACCATGCGCCCATCCCGCGTCACAAGCGTCACCATTCAAGCGAATGCTTGCAACGCAAAGGCGCTTGATCGCTTGCCGCACTCCCCCTGGCTACAACTTCCACGAAGGCGGCTAAAGGGGCCCGTATAATCAGCTTACCCGGCGAATTGCGTCATTTTTGCAACAAAGCTTTTTTTCGAATAGCACGCACATAGTTCGGAAACCTTAGTATCTTGCCAAATCAGCAAAGCAGGTTCAGGTAATAGTTCGTGAAGCTTATTACTTCGCAGCTACTGATAGGGAACATGAACGGGATGGGGTTGGGCACGTCGTCTTTCCGACGGGTTATCTCATACCCAATCAAGAAAGATTGGAGTTATTATGAACATCAAGAGCCTTCTTCTCGGCTCCGCTGCTGCGCTGGCAGCAGTATCCGGCGCTCATGCGGCCGACGCTATCGTTGCCGCTGAGCCGGAGCCGCTCGAATACGTTCGCATCTGCGACGCTTACGGCGCTGGCTACTTCTTCATCCCAGGCACCGAAACCTGCCTCAAGATCGGCGGCAAGGTCCGCACGGAAGGCGAGTGGTACAACGCCTATAATCGCGTCAGCAGGCAGGGTACGCTGTGGCACACCCGTGCAGAGCTGAATGTCGACACCGCGACGGACACCGAATACGGTCCGCTGAAGACCGAGACCATCGTCCGTTGGGACTGGAACGACGGCGGCTCCACCAGCACGAACCTGCTGTGGTCCTACATCAGCCTCGGCGGCTTCACCGTTGGTAAGAAGGACTCCCAGTACAACCTGTACATGGGTTACGCCGGCGACGTCATCAACGACGACGTGATCTATGACGGCCCATACGAACTCAACCAGTTGACCTATGAATATGACGCCGGCAACGGCTTCTCGGCTGTTATCTCGCTCGAAGATAGCAACTCCGCTTCCGATTCGACGACTTACGACGGTGCTTGGGAACAGTCGAGGTCCAACCACTACGCCCCGAACGTCGTTGGCGGTCTCGGCTTCAAGTCTGGCGCGTGGGGCTTCAAGGTCGTCGGCGGGTATGACTCCATCGTCGAAGAAGGTGCTGTCAAGGCTCGTATCGATGCCGACTTCGGCTTCCTCACGGCCTTCCTGATGGGCGGCTACAACACGGACGGCAAGAAGCTGAACCAGTATGCCGGCTCGAACCAGGACATCTCTGCTTGCACGGCGCCGAACGGCACCGTCAATGGCTCGAAGTGCGGCTGGGGCGATTGGGCAGTTTGGGGCGGCGTCGGCGTTCCGATCAACGAAAAGCTGAAGTGGAACCTCCAGCTCGCCTATACCGACTCGAAGATCTTCGAAGCAACCACGAACCTCAAGTTCAACCCGGTCAAGAACCTCCTGGTCGAGCCGGAATTGACCTACGTTCATTATGACTATGCCAAGGACGATACCGTCTCCGGCATTCTCCGCTTCGAACGCAACTTCTAACCTGATCTGACTTGACCTCCGATCAGAGAAGGAAGGGGTCCGGCTTTCCCTGCCGGCCCCCTTTTTTCTTGACCAGCGGCTCCTGAAGTCAAGCCCCTGCGAGCAAAACGTGTTGCGACCATCCCCGATCAACCAGAAGGGGGAACCTTGTCGCGGCGATAGCGTTTACTGCTCAAGGGCATATGACTGAATAAAGGAGTTATCATTTTGAAAAACCTCGCTTCGATCGCTTTGACCGCCGCGCTTGCCGTAGGCTCGCTGCTGTCGGTCACCATGCCGACGATGGCAGCGCCGCCCCGCGCTTCGCCCGCGACGACTTCAGATATTGTTCTGGTTCAAGAGCAGGGAACGCGCTGGCACCCGGATTCATATGACAATCGCCGCCGCTGGCGCGGTCATGATCGCCGTCATTGGCACGAGGATGGCGGATGGGACCGTGGCCGCCAGCGGGACGGTGGCTGGCGCGGGGACAGTGGCTGGCGCGACGACCGCCGCTATCATCGCCGGCATCAAAGCGGCGTAATATTCGAAATTCGTCCTTAATGCATCGGGACGAAAGTCCCGCAGGTCCCTCTTCATAGAGTTCCAGAAACGAAACGGCCGCTGCCGAGGATATCGGTAGCGGCCGACTTGCAATCAGAGGGGATTTTGCGCCAGTTCGAAGCTTCTACCGATTAACGGCAGACGCGTTCCTTGCGAATGACCCAGTGGCCATGAACTCTGTGCTTCACCTTCTTCATATAGCAATGGTGATGGTGACGATGATGCATCGGAGCCGCCTCGGACGGTGCGCTGACGGCAACGACCGATGCCAGTGCAAGTGCAGAAGCAAGAATCAGGTTTTTCATGTTGAACCTCTAAAGCATTGGGGGACTATGCTGCGCGGATCGCGCCCTTATGTTCATGCGCTGGTTCAGATTAACGACACATGAACATTTTCTCACATTCGCGAGAGCAACCATACCTTGAACCAAATTTCGTCAAAATACCACACACATCTGCATGAAATTTGCCGATAGCGGCTCGAAAACCGCCATTGTATCGTGCCGGCAACCCTTTCATCGGCAGGAATGCAAGACTCTGTTGTTGCAGTACAAAAGAGCCCTGCCAAAGCGGATTTTCGATTCTCAACCGATTGAGAAACGGATGGGCAGGAGGCTTCGAAGCCGCTCTTCGCGAAGATAGAGGCCTTCCCAGGTCAAGATGCCCAAAAGCAAACTGATAAGTTGTGGCGGAGAGCCTGCTTCTCCGAGACGAAAATGGACGCAGATAGCACGCCTAGGAAGCCGTCGTCCAGGATTACGCCAAGAATTGCGGTGCGTGGAATGGCATAAAGAATCGTGCAAACGAGGACGATCAGGCCGAGATTGCGCTGAACACACACTCGACCCACGATGCTCTGCGAGAGTTTGCATTCACAGACATCCCATCCAGACTAGGGCCGAAGAAATCGGCGCCCGGAGGCGCGTGCAATAAAATTGCACACTCCGCTGATGCAGCTCGTTCACTCTCTCAGGCTTGGGACAAAAGAACGGCTGCGTGATCTCGCAGCAGCAACGTGACGTCAATCGGCCGCCCGACCCCGTTCTAAATTAACGGCAGTCGCGTTCTTCTTGGGTGTCTACAGTATCCGTGATGACAATCAAGTGCGATCGGCTTACTGCGAAAAGATTGCTCTTAATCTGTCCAGATCGACATCTCGCACATCGGCCGGCACTTCGGTTGCAGAGTGAGCCCTGAACCACTCCGCCGCTTCCCGCACACGATCGCCATGCGGCGGTGGATAAGCACCTAGACGCAAGACCCATTCTCGGACTGTTTCTCTCTCCATGCGCCCTTTTTCGTATCGGTCGCAAACGGTCTTTGCCGACGCTATCAGATCGTTGATTTTCGACATCTCACCCGTTCTCGTTTCACCCACCACTCCACCGGGCCGGCGTCCCCTTCAACGGGGAGTTTGCGGCAAATCACAAGATGCGATCGTGTCGTCGCCGCTGGCCGGCGATTTCAGATTCAGCTTCCAGGGATCGGCACCGAAATATATCTGCTTTTCTATGAGAGAGCTCTCAATGGTTCGGCAGAGTTCTTGAGCGTCCCCACCTCTCGTTGCGACAGAGACCGTGACCGTTTTCGTTTCTTCGGAATAGGTGCACGGCGATAACGAAATGGTCGTGTCCACTGCTCGGCAAAGCGTTTTCGCATTCGAGACGGAATCGGTATCAGCCAAAGCGTGTCCGGCGCTGATCGATACACACAAAGCCAAAACCATCCATTGGCGCATCATTTTTATTGTTCCTTAGAGTCAAGCTTTTCGCCCGACCCAAGCGCAAATAGCCGGGCTGCGCAACCGAAAAGACCGTCGTGGCTTCCCTGCTGATCGCGCAGGCGCGCCCAGGCGACGCGGTCTCCAGAATAACCACCGGCGAGGAAGGGGATGCCGGCGGCTTGACCGCGGCGCGGATATCATCGACGATGATGACTTCAGAGGTGGCGAGGAAGAAAATCTGTATTCTTTATAATACAGAAAAAACGAACTCTTCTCAGAAAGAGTGGCTCCCCGGGCCGGATTCGAACCGGCGACCTGTCGATTAACAGTCGAATGCTCTACCGCTGAGCTACCAGGGAATGCGCTTGGCGCGGTGTGAGTGGGCTAATACAAACGCTTGCCCGATTTGCCAAGCGGTTTTTTCAAAAAAATCGAATTCTCTTGCATTATTTCGCCGCCTCACCATTTCCTGTGGATGACTGATCAAAGCGAAACGACAACAAATGCCGATCGAAATGGCCGGAAAACCCGCCGTTTCGGCATTGATCCCTCAACTCGCGAGCTTGTTTTCGGCTCTGTGAGAATTCCCCTGCCCCGATCGCGGCTTGCGCGCGTCGGCGTCGGCATTGCCCTCATCTTCGGCGGACTGCTTGGCTTCATGCCGGTGCTCGGCTTCTGGATGCTGCCGCTTGGCTTCATCGTGCTGTCACATGATATGCCGGTCGTCCGTCGCTGGCGCCGGCGTTTTGCGGTGTGGTGGACAAAACGCCGCCGCCCGGCGAACTGATCCTCTTTCTAGCTCCCGCCGACAGGCCGGGCGGGATTACCGACCACGGTCGCACCCGCTGCGACATCTCTTGTCACGACCGAGCCGGCCCCCACGATCGCCCCGTCGCCGATCGTCGCGCCACCTAGAATAATGGCTCCGCCCCCGATCCACACATCCCTGCCGATCGTCACCGGTCGCGCAATCTCCATGCCGGCGCGCCGCTTCTCCGGGTCCCTGTGGTGTTCCGCACAATATATATGAACGCCCGGCCCCAGCATGCTGCCTTCGCCGATGCGCACGCTGCCACTGTCGAGAATGGTGCAGCCTGCATTGAGATAGACCCGCCGACCAAGCGAGATGTTTATCCCATAGGAGCAGTGAAACGGCGCTTCGATGAAAACATTCTCCGCAGCGCGAGCGAAGAGCGCAGCCAAAGCCGGCCCGAGATTGCCGCGCTGCACTGGCGGCATCGTGTTATGCTCGTGCACGGCCTCGCGCGCCCGCCACCGCAACGCATCGAGTTCGGGATCGAAGCAGCAATACCATTCAGCCGCCGCCATCCTCTGCCTTTCAGTGATGCCCATCGATGCGCCCCTCCGCTGCTTTATGGATTCGTCCGGTGAGATCATGCATCACCATTCAGGCCGCCAGCAAGGAAGACGCACCCCTTTCGAGGCAAGTAACAATCCCCGCACGAACCGTCCTAGATTACACGTCTTTATTAGCGCCATCTCAAATACTTGATCATTCAAAGTTCGGCCGCCCGAAAACCCTCGCATCGACTGAAAATGGCTGTCGATCCGGGATTTTTGCCCTCAACAAACTGTCACACAGCTTGTCTATAACGCCGCTACCGCGGACTTGCGCAAGACCACCGGTTCCGAGCTTTCAAAAAGGAAATAGGGATTATGTCGAAACTTAAAAACTACATTTCGGCTGCCGCCGCCGGCGTCATGAGCTTAGCGCTGGCCCTGCCTGCTGCTGCTGCTCCGACCAAGTTCGATTTCTGGTTCGGCCTGTCGGGCGACCTCGAGCGCGTCGTTCAGACGATGTGCAAGAACTTCAACGAGTCACAGAAGGACTATGAAGTCGTCTGCACCAGCCAGGGCAATTACGACGCCACTTTGCAGAACACCATTGCCGCCTTCCGCGCTGGCAAGCAGCCTGCAGTCGTCCAGGTCTATGACGCCGGCACCGCAACCATGATGCTCTCCGGCGCCTATTACCCGGCCGGCAAGCTGATGTCCGAAAATGGCTACAAGATCGACTGGAACGACTACTTCCCCGGCATTGCGCGCTATTACGCAACGTCGAAGGGCGAGCTGCTCTCCTTCCCGTTCAACTCTTCGACCGCCCTGCTCTATTGGAACAAGGACGCTTTTGCCAAGATCGGCAAGACTGAAGCTCCGAAGACCTGGGAAGAAGCCGCAGACGACATGAAGGCGCTCAAGGGTGCCGGCTATGAATGCCCGATGGCGATCAACATCTCCGGCAACGAAAGCTGGCAGCTGATGGAGCAGTTCTCCGCGCTCCACAACCAGCCGATCGCCACCAAGAATAACGGCTATGACGGTCTGGACGCCCGTCTCGAGGTCAACAAGACCAAGTTCGTCAAATACGTGACCGACCTCAAGAGCTGGTACGATCAGGGCCTCATCAAGATCAAGTCGAAGGATCTCGGCCAGGACATGGTTCAGGCCTTCGCATCGGGCGATTGCCAGATGATCATGACCTCGGTCGGCGACCACGGTACGGTCGGCAAGACGCAGAAGGCAGGCATGAACTGGGATGTCGCCGAGCTTCCGGTCTACGCCGGCACCGAACGCAAGAACTCGCTGGTCGGCGGTGCTTCGCTCTGGGTTCTCTCCGGCAAGTCCTCCGATGAATACAAGGGCGCCGCCGCGTTCCTGAACTTCATCCACGACCCCAAGACCGCTCTCTTCTGGTCGACCAATACCGGCTACATCCCGGTCACGAATTCCGGCTTCGAATTCATGAAGTCCTCCGGCTTCTATAGCAAGGCTCCCTACAAGGGCCGCGAAGTCGCGATCGCCAGCCTGACCGCCTCCGAGCCAACCCCGATCACCCGCGGCATCCGTCTCGGCAACTTCACGCAGATCCGCGCCGAATTCGGCAACCAGATGCAGGCGATCTTCGCCAATAAGGTCGGCGTCCAGGAAGGCATCGACAACTTGGTCAAGAATGGTGACGCCGTCCTTGAGCGCTTCGAAGCCACCTACAAGGGCAAGCAGCTGCCGTAAGCAGCAAACCTCATAACAGACAGCGTCCGCCGGGGCCTCCCGGCGGACGTTCGTTATGAGAGCGAGAGTGGCATCGGGACCCTAAGCCGGAAGAGACCATGGAAAAGCGCATAACTTTCAACAAATGGAGCGTTGGCATCCTGTTCGCAGTGCCGCAGTTGCTCCTCATCTTCACCTTTTTCTATTGGCCGGCCGGTCAAGCGATCTTCTGGTCATTGACGCTGCAGCAGCCCTGGGGCGGCGGCAACATCTGGGTCGGGCTCGATAATTTCAAGGCCATCCTCGCCAGTTCCGATTACTGGAACTCGGTCACGATCAGCATCATCTTCGCTGGTATCAGCACCGGCATTTCCATGGTTGTTGCAGTAATACTTGCAGCCCTCACCGACCGGCAGCTGCGCGGCTCGAAGTTCTACAGCGTCGTACTCATCTGGCCCTATGGCGTCGCAGCTCCCGCATCGGCAATGGCCTTCCGCTTTATCCTGGCGCCTGAAGCCGGTTTCATGTCCGTCGTCAATCACTATTGGCCAGGATTTTGGGATCCGGGCCTCGACGGCACTGCCGCCATGGCCTCGATCATCGCTGCCTTCTCCTGGAAATATATCGCCTATAGCTTCATCTTCTTCCTCGCGGCCTTCCAGGCCATTCCGCGCTCGCAGATCGAGGCGGCTGCCATGGATGGCGCGGGCGTGCTTCGGCGCTTTTGGGATATCCAGTTCCCGTTGATCACACCGACGATCTTCTTCCTGCTCGTCATCAACATCACGGAGAGCTTCCAGGATTCCTACGGCATCGTCGACATCATGACCTCAGGCGGCCCGCACAACTCGACCAATCTCATGGTTTACAAGATCATCTTCGACGGCTTCAAAGGCCTCGATTATTCCGGTGCGGCGGCGCAGAGCATCGTTCTCATGCTACTGATCATCGTGCTTACCATCTTCCAGTTCCGCTTCATCGAGCGGCGCGTTCATTATCGTTGAGGCTGACATGGTCGAGCGCACACCCATCCTTAATTTCTTCACCCACTTGATCCTGTTCATCGGCTTCATAGTGGCAGTGGGACCGATCGTCATCGTGTCGATCGCCGCATCCCATAATATGGCCGACGTCAATCGCGTGCCGATGTCGCTGATCCCGGGCACCGATTTTTGGATCAACATGCAAACAGCCTGGACGACCGCCGATCTCGGCCCTAAGCTGCTGAACAGCCTGATCTTCGCCACCGGCGTCTCGGTGGGAAAGGTGATCATCTCAGCGATCACCGCCTTTTCGCTGGTCTATTTCCGCTATCCCGGCCGCCACTTCATCTTCTGGTTGATCTTCGTGACACTGATGCTGCCGCTCGAAGTGCGAGCTGTGCCGACCTATGCGGTCGCAGCGAACGTCCTGTCGCCCTATCAGGCGATCCTCGATGTCACTGGCATCAGCTGGCTGATCGAGCAGGTTACAGGCATTCATATCTCGCTGAACCTGGGGTTACTTAACTCCTATCCCGGCCTGATCCTGCCATTCGTCGCCACAGCGACAGGCACCTTCCTCTACCGTCAGTTCTTCCTGACCATACCTGACGAGCTGACCGAAGCTGCACGCATGGACGGCGCCGGGTCGCTACGCTTCTTCATCGACATCCTGATGCCATTGTCGCGCACCAACATGGCGGCACTCGGCACTATCATGTTCCTCTGGGCATGGAATCAATATCTGTGGCCGCTGCTTATTACCACCGATCCGGCACACGCGACCGCAGTGACCGAGCTCAAGCAGCTTATCCCGAACGTCGGCGGCCTTCCTGAGTGGCACATCGCCATGGCCGGAACGTTGATCGTCATGGTGCCGCCGCTGCTCGTCGTGGTTCTGATGCAGCGCTGGTTCGTTCGCGGCCTGATCTCCACCGAGAAATGATCGGATCGCCTGCCGCGCCTCGTTCTTGGGCGCGGCAGTTGCCAATCTTTCCTGCGCTCCAATGCCTGACATTCGAGCCGGCACATGGCCTCCGGATCCACGCTCCTTGGCGAGCGCCTCGCTGCGAGGACATCATCGCCGACAGATACCCGTCCTATCCGAAGGATAAGTCCGGGGCGGCCGATCCGAGCAAGGCGGAGAATTTCGAATGCGCAAAGTGACGTGCCGACAGATTTAATGGTTCGGATCCCTGCCACGGTCGCTGGGAATTCGGTAACAAAAAAGCCCGGAAATCGGTAAGGATTTCCGGGCGCTCTTCATAAAAATTGATATCTGAAATTAATGCGCCATGACCGTCAGCGGCGTGACGGAAGCAACGGCGTCGAGCCGCAAACCGGTATCCTGGGCGAAGAGGTGCGTGTGCTGTTGCGGCAGTTCCAGACCAACGGCCTGACCGGTTTGACCGGTCGTGTGATCGGCCACAGCGATGGCGAAGCTCGATCCGTTGATATCGCAATGGATGACGCGGCCGGCGCCGAGCTCCTCGACGAAGTCGACCGTCGCCGGAATGGCGCCGGGCGTGCCTGCCGGCACGAGACGCGCCTGTTCAGGGCGGATGCCGAGGGCGACCGGCTGGCCGGCATGACGCTTGCCGATATTGGCATCAATGCCGATCGGCAGGCCATCGAAGATGAACTGTTCGCCGTTCGCCGAGAACGTGCCTTCCAGGAAATTCATCGCCGGCGAGCCGATGAACGAACCGACGAAGCGGGTACGCGGCGTGTTGTAGATTTCAAGGGGAGTGCCGACCTGTTCGACATTGCCCTTGTACATGACCACCAGCTTGTCGGCGAGCGTCATGGCCTCGACCTGATCGTGGGTCACGAAAACCGACGTGGCCGAAAGGCGCTTGTGCAGGCGCCGGATCTCGACGCGCATCTGCACGCGCAGCTTGGCATCGAGGTTGGAAAGCGGTTCGTCGAAAAGGAAGACCTTCGGCTCGCGGATGATGGCGCGGCCCATGGCGACGCGCTGACGCTGGCCGCCGGAAAGCTCGGCCGGCTTGCGGGCGAGGAAGTCTTCCAGGCCGACGATCTTGGCGGTTTCCTTGATGCGGCGGTCACGCTCCTCGCGCGGCACGCCTGCAACCTTCAGCGCGTAGCCCATGTTGGCGGCGACATCCATATGCGGATAGAGCGCATAATTCTGGAAGACCATGGCGCACCCGCGCTCGCGCGGCTCGAGCTGATTGACAACCTTGCCGTCGATGACGATCTCACCCGAGGAAATATCCTCAAGGCCGGCAATCATGCGCAGCAGGGTGGACTTGCCGCAGCCGGACGGGCCGAGAATGACGACAAACTCGCCCGAACGGAAGTTCAGGTCGACGCCATGGACCACCTGGTTGCGTCCGTAGGCCTTGCGAACTTGTTCGATCCGGATTTCCGCCATGTTGTTCTTTCCCACCTGTCAATTCTGGGCCGCCAATTGCTTGGACTGCTAGCGAATTTGCATTACAGAACAGTGACAAGGATCCTTATATCACAAGAGGCATCCCGATTTCCTCACGAGAGTTGCGCTGGCGATTCCATGACGATACGTGCGGTGGTGGAACCATTTCTCCACCCGCGCCGTATATGGCTGCGAAGGCAATGAAGCATATGAAGAATGCGGCACAGACGACCGGCGAGAACCATGACATCCTCCACCGATGAGCCGAATCCCATTCTCCTGTGGTTCCGCAAGGATCTCCGCCTTGACGACAATCACGCCCTGCAGGCTGCCGCAGCATCGGGCCGACCCGTTGTCCCCATCTATATCAGGGAGCCGGAAGCGAAGGGCTGCGGGCCGCTCGGGGCAGCACAGCGGTGGTGGCTCCATCATTCCCTCGCCGCCTTAGATAAAAGCCTCCACGGCCTCGGCAGCAAGCTTGTTCTGCGAACGGGCGATGCGCTGTCGGTCATTGAAAGGCTTCTCGAGGAGACGGGTGCAGAGGCCATCGTCTGGAACCGGCGTTATGACCCCGCCGGCATGGCGGTGGATGTGGACGTCAAGAAGACCTTGCGCGATGCCGGCATGAAGGCAAACAGCTTTGCCGGTCAGCTGCTGCATGAGCCGTCACGCGTGCGCACCGGCACCGGCAACCCGTACAAGACCTACACGCCGTTCTGGCGGGCGCTGGAGCAGTTCGGCGAGCCGCCCTTTCCGATCGACGCACCTACAAAGCTCTGCGCGCCCGGCCACTGGCCGCTATCGGATTCGCTCGGCTCATGGTCGCTGCTGCCCACCAAGCCGAACTGGGCCTCGAATTTCCCGGATATGTGGCTGCCTGGCGAGGCTGCGGCACGCGGGAAGCTGGGCGACTTCATCGAGACCGCGCTCGACAGCTATGCGGTCGATCGCGATTTTCCCGACAAGCCGGCAACATCCATGCTGTCGCCGCACCTGGCGCTCGGCGAGATTTCCCCGGCCCGGATATGGCACGCTACGCGAGGTCTTCCCAAAAACATCCCGACGGATAATATCGTGCGCTTTCGCAAGGAAGTCGCCTGGCGGGAATTCTGCTACCATCAGCTCTTCCACTTCCCCAACCTCAACTCTGCCAATTGGAACGATCGATATGACGACTTTCCATGGCGCTCGGATGCGCAGCTTTTCGACAGTTGGCGACGTGGGCAAACAGGATATCCGATCGTCGATGCCGGCATGCGGCAGCTCTGGCGCCATGGCTGGATGCACAATCGCGTCCGCATGATCGTCGCCTCCTTCCTGATCAAGGATCTGTTGATCGACTGGTGCGAGGGGGAAGCCTGGTTCCGCGACACGCTTGTCGATGCCGACCCGGCCGCTAACGCCGCAAACTGGCAATGGGTGGCGGGCTCAGGTGCGGATGCGTCGCCCTTCTTCCGTATCTTCAATCCGGTGCTGCAGGGTGAAAAATTCGATTCGGATGGCGGCTATATCAGAACCTTCGTGCCGGAACTGGCCGATCTCGACAACAAGTATATCCATCGGCCATTTGAAGCGCCTGACGATGTGCTGAGACGCGCAGGCGTGACGCTTGGCCAGCACTATCCGCGGCCGATCGTCGATCACGCTCTGGCACGGCGACGCGCGCTCGATGCGCTCGCGTCGCTGAAGAATGATGAGTAGACGCTATTCCGCCGGATGCGGCGTTGCTCGCGTGTCGACCGACCGCCGTTTAGCGCCGCTCCCCAGAAAATATCTGACTACACGGAAATAGAGGCTATAGGGCAGCAGCTTCAACAGCTTTGCCCGGTAGACCAGACTCTTCGGGAAGCAGATATCGAAAGCCGGGGATTTCAATCCGGCAGCGATCGCATCGGCCGCCTCGTTGGCGGACAGAATGCCCGGCATGGCGAATTTGTTCTTCGCCGTCAGCGGCGCTTCAACATAGCCGGGGGTCACAAGCTGGATATGGATGCCCATACGATCGAGCTCGAAGTTCAGGCTTTCCGCCATGTTGATCAAGGCAGCTTTGGTGGCGCCGTAAGCGGCACAGCCGGGAAGACCGGCATAACCCGCAACGGAAGAGACGATGGCGATCTGGCCATATCCTCTGGCCCGCATATGCCGCACCGCCGGAACGAGACAGTTGACGACACCATGGAGATTGACGGCAAAACTGCGGTCGAAAACCTCGTGGTTCAAGTCCTCGCCGCGCGCCGGCAGATAGATGCCGGCATTGAGAACCGCCAAGGCAACAGCGCCGTGCTGATATTCGATCGCGGCGACGGTGTGCTCCATGTCTTCGGCCTGGGTCACGTCGCCATCGAGCACGACGATGCTGCCGGGAAGTTCGCTCGCCTCCGCCTGCAATGCCAAAAGCTTGTCGTGGCTGCGGGCCGTTACGGCCACTTTATACCCTTCGCCCGCCAGTTTCAGCGCCAGCGCTCGGCCCATGCCGGAACTGGCGCCGGTGATCCAGACGACTCCGTGTTCAGGACGCGCAATGAACGGGCTCATGCTCTTCTCCTTGGCTGACGGCCGCCTACATCAAACACTCAACCGCGGCCGCCCGTAGCATTTTAGAAATAACGTATCATTGTGGCCGCTTTCGGCCAGTCTGTTGCCTTCGATGCGGAAATCTATGTCACCAACCAGGGACAAGTGAAGGGCCGCGACGCGTAGGCGATTAGTGTCGCCCAAGTTGAATTTTGCAGGCCGAACGAAGAGCGAGGAACAGAATTTCTTGCCTATGCCGCCTTGTGAAGGGAAAAGACCGTTCTTACAGTAGTCGTGAACAGAAGGCAGATTCCATGACCGTCCACCCCTCCGTCCTCGAAGCAATTGGCAATACGCCGCTGATCAAGCTCAAGGGCGCCTCCGAGGCGACGGGCTCGACCATTCTCGGCAAGGCCGAGTTCCTGAACCCCGGTCAGTCGGTCAAGGATCGCGCCGCGCTCTACATCATTCGCGATGCCGAGAAGAAGGGGCTGCTCAGGCCCGGCGGCGTCATCGTCGAGGGCACGGCGGGTAATACGGGTATCGGCCTCACGCTGGTCGCCAAGGCGCTCGGTTATCGCACGGTGATCGTCATTCCGGAGACCCAGAGCCAGGAAAAGAAGGATGCGCTGAAGCTGCTCGGCGCGGAACTGGTCGAGGTCCCAGCGGTTCCCTACAAGAACCCGAACAATTATGTGAAGCTGTCCGGCCGGCTTGCCGAGCAATTGGCGAAGACGGAGCCGAACGGCGCGATCTGGGCGAACCAGTTCGACAACGTCGCCAACCGGCAGGCGCATATCGAGACGACCGCCAAGGAAATCTGGGCCGACACGTCAGGCAAGGTCGATGGCTTCATCTGCTCGGTCGGCTCCGGCGGCACACTGGCCGGCGTCGCCATGGGCCTGCATGCCTTCAACAAGGACATCAAGATCGGCATCGCCGACCCGGAAGGCGCTGCGCTCTATGAGTTCTACAAGAACGGCGAGTTGAAGTCCTCCGGCTCCTCGATCACCGAGGGCATCGGTCAGGGCCGCGTGACGGCCAATCTGGAGGGCTTTACTCCCGACTTCGCCTACCAGATCAC
Source organism: Rhizobium sp. SG741 (assembly GCF_012275435.1). Classification (NCBI taxonomy): domain Bacteria; kingdom Pseudomonadati; phylum Pseudomonadota; class Alphaproteobacteria; order Hyphomicrobiales; family Rhizobiaceae; genus Rhizobium; species Rhizobium sp. SG741. The sequence continues at coordinate 64,634 of NZ_JAAZQP010000004.1, read as the reverse complement.
CGATGCCGAAGCACTGCCCTACCTCTTCGACCTCGTCGAATACGAAGGCCTGTGCCTTGGCGGCTCGACGGCCATCAACATTGCCGGCGCCGTGCGTCTTGCCAGGGATCTAGGCCCAGGACATACGATCGTGACTGTTCTGTGCGATTACGGCAATCGCTATCAGTCCAAGCTCTTCAATCCGGACTTCCTGAAGTCGAAGAGCCTGCCGCTGCCGGCCTATCTTGAAAAACGGGCGGATATTTCCGTCCCATACGAAACAGTAGCGTGATCCCATGGCCGTGAATGCCCTCTACCGTGACGATTTCTACCTCTCGACCGCCGAAGCGGTCGTGACCGCGATCCATGAGGATGGGGGCATCGAGCTCGATCAGACCTGCTTTTACGCCACCTCCGGCGGCCAGCCGGGCGATACCGGTTTCTTCGAGCGCGCCGATGGCTCCAAGATCATGCTCGGCCAGACCAGGCACGGGCCGATCAAGGACATCATCATTCATGTGCCGCTCGAGGGCCAGGCGCAGCCCATCCTCGGCGAAAAGCTGGTGCTGCACGTCGACTGGCCGCGTCGCTACAAGCTGATGCGCATGCACACGGCCTGTCACTTGCTCTCGGTCGTCTGCCCCTATCCGATTACGGGTGCTGCGGTCGGCGAGGATGAAAGCCGGGTCGATTTCGACATGAGCGAGACGATCGACAAGGACGAGGTGACCGCCAGGATGATGGCGCTGGTCAACGAAAACCATCCCGTTTTCCTCCGGTGGATCACCGACGAGGAGCTGGCCGCCAATCCGGGTATCGTCAAATCCAAGAATGTGCGCCCGCCGATCGGCCTCGGCCGCGTCAGCCTTGTCTGCATCGGAGAGGACTCCGCCGTTGACAGCCAGCCCTGTGGCGGCACACATGTGTCGGAGACGCAGGAGGTCGGAGCGATTCACATCGCCAAGATCGAGAAGAAGGGCAAGGAAAACCGCCGTTTCCGCATCCGTTTCGGCGCCCCGACCGACGAAAACTGACGCCGGCAAGCGTCGATATCCCGACACCGAGATCAAGAAACCATAGCAGGGAGAGATCATCATGGCAGCGGACAAAAGCCGTTTCGTCGTATCCGCGGACTGGCTGCAGAGCGAGCTGGGTGCCAAGGACCTGCGCATCCTCGACGCCTCCTTCTATCTGCCGGCGCAGAAGCGCAATGCCGATGCCGAATATGCCGGCGGCCATATTCCGGGCGCGATCCGCTTCGATCAGGACAAGATCGCCGATCACTCGACCAACCTGCCGCATATGGTGCCCTCGCCCGAGCTCTTTGCGGCAGAGGTCGGCAAGCTCGGCATCAGCGAGACCGATCGCATCGTCGTCTATGACGGCCCCGGCCTGTTTGCCTCGCCGCGCGTCTGGTGGCTGTTCCACATCGTCATGGGCGCGCCGAACGTCTTCGTGCTCGATGGAGGGCTCGACGGCTGGAAGGCCGAAGGTCGGCCGCTGGAAACGGCACTCCCGGCATTCGAACCCGCAACCTTCAAGCCGAATTTCAACGGCAGCCGTGTCGTTGCGCTCGACGAGATGCGAGATATCGTCGACAGCCGTTCCCTGCAGATCGCCGATGCCCGCAGCGCCGGCCGCTTTGCTGCTGTGGAACCGGAACCGCGCGAAGGCATGCGCTCCGGCCACATGCCGGGCGCCAAGAGCCTGCCATCGGGCGTCTTCGCCACCAACGGCAAGTTCAAGTCGCTGCCCGAGCTGCGTGAGACCATAGAAAAGGCCGGCATCGATCTCGACAAGCCCGTCGTGACCACCTGCGGCTCCGGCATCACCGCCGCCATCATCACATTGGCGCTCGAATCGCTCGGCCACAGCGGCAACAAGCTCTACGACGGCTCATGGTCTGAGTGGGGCAGCCGCGCGGACACGCCGATCGCTACCGGTCAAGATTGAGCATGGCATCCGTGAAAACGCCTTCGTCGATCAAAGTCCACATCACCCGTCTGGAAATGACCGCGCCGCCCAAGACGAGCCTGGCGATGCCGGTCAATATTCAGACGGCTATCATGCGTGCGCCGGGCATTCCGCTGCCCTTCTATCGCTATCTCTACCGTCAGGTCGGGGCTCGCTGGCATTGGGTCGACCGGCTGCGCATGTCTGACGAGGAGCTGACGGCGATCCTTCACGATCAGCGCAACGATATCAGCGTGCTTTATGTCAACGGCGCTCCGGCCGGCTTCTTCGAATATTTCCGCCAGGACGAGGAAACCATCGAACTCAGCCATTTCGGCCTCATGGAGCATGCGCTCGGCCTCGGCATCGGCAAATGGTTCCTGCTCCAGTCGCTGTACGCCATATGGACGCTGAACCCGCAACGGATCATAACGACCACAAACGATCTCGATCATCCGCGAGCGCTTCAGCTCTACCAGATGTTCGGCTTTTCGCCGATTTCCACCGGCCAAGGCATTGTCAGGCCGTTGAGCGATAAAGAACTGCTGGAGTTCGCCAAGAACAACTAGCGGCAGGAATCGGGTGGCTTCGCGCGATGGCCTAAGGCATCACATGGTAAACCTCACAAGGAGATTTCCATGTCCACCATCGCCTTTTCCGCCATGCCGACATCCGATGCCGAAATGCTCTGGAACGGAGGCATGGACGCCTATGGTCACCAGCCGGAGACCATGATCTCCGACGGCCCCGGCCATCCCTGCCGCCATTGCCTGCGCAATATCGATGCCGGCGAGGAGCTTTTCGTCTTCGCCTATCGGCCCTTCCCTGAATTGCAACCCTATGCGGAGACCGGCCCGATCTTCCTGCACAAGACGCCCTGCAAACGCTACGAGGTGAAAGAAGTCCTGCCGCCGGTGCTGGCGACCAGCCGGGATTTCATCGTGCGCGGCTATGGCAAGAACAATCGCATCGTCTACGGAACAGGCGCCGTGACGCCAATCGGTGATATTCCTGCCTATGCCACATCGCTGCTCGAGCGCGAGGACATCGCCTATGTCCACGTCCGCTCGGCGCGCAACAATTGCTATCAGTGCCGGATAGACCGCGTATAATCCAGCGGTTGTACGCTATTCAAAAATGCTACTGCGTCCTTTGCGCCAAAAGGGCGCGCGGCGTAGTAGAAAGAAGCGCCGGCATATGCTGATGCCGGCGCCTCCATCTGACGTGAGCGCGATGGGCTTTACGCTACGTTCAGGATGCTTTCGGGCGCGACGGCTTCATAGCCAAGCGCTTCGGCCACCGGCTTGTTGGTAATGCGGCCCTTGTGCACGTTGAGGCCATTTCGGAGGTGCTTGTCTTCGGCGATGGCGCGCAGGCCGCGATCAGCCAATGCGAGGCCGTGATAGATGGTGGCGTTGTTCAAGGCATGCGCCGAGGTGACCGGAACCGCGCCCGGCATGTTGGCGACACAGTAATGCACAACGCCTTCGACCACGTAGGTCGGGTCCGAATGGGTTGTGGCATGCGAGGTTTCGAAGCAGCCGCCCTGATCGATGGCGACATCGACGATGACGGAGCCGCTCTTCATGCCCGACAGCATCTCACGCGTGACGAGCTTCGGCGCGGCGGCACCGGGGATCAAGACGGCGCCGATCACGAGATCGGCGGTGAAGACCTCCTCTTCCAGCGCCTGGATGCTGGAATAGCGCGTGTGGACGCGACCGTTGAAGATATCGTCCAGCTGGCGCAGTCGCGGCAGGGAACGATCGAGAATGCTGACATCGGCGCCGAGGCCGGCCGCCATCTTTGCGGCATGCAGACCGACCACACCGCCGCCGATGATGGCGACCTTGGCCGGCAGCACGCCCGGCACGCCCCCGAGCAGGATGCCGAGACCGCCATTGGCCTTCTGCAACGCCGTCGCGCCCGCCTGGATCGATAGACGGCCGGCGACCTCGGACATCGGCGCCAGCAACGGCAGGCCGCCGCGCTCATCGGTGACGGTCTCATAGGCGATGGCGGTTACGCCGGAGGCGAGCAGGCCCTTGGTCTGCTCAGGATCGGGTGCCAGATGCAGATAGGTGTAGAGAAGCTGGCCGTCGCGAAGCTGCGCCCATTCGGAGGGCTGCGGCTCCTTGACCTTGACGATCATGTCGCACTTCTCGAAAATATCCTTGGCGCTTGCAGCGATCTTGGCGCCGGCGGCGGCATAGGCATGGTCATCGGCGCCGATGCCGGCACCGGCCTTCGTCTCGACCCAGACCTCGTGGCCGTGGGCGACATATTCACGAACGGATGCCGGCGTCAGGCCGACGCGATATTCGTGGTTCTTGATTTCCTTCGGGCAACCAACGCGCATTTCATTCCTCCTCGAATGCTTTTGCGTATGCAATTTCTCCAAGGGAAATCAGACCACCTCCGCCCTGAAATGTCCTTGCAAAGACGATTTGCGTTACGGTCATTTTTCGTGATTTATTGCGCAGACAAGAGTTTTTTCGAAAGATCTTCGAATGTCCGACCTTGACGCCATAGATCATTCGATTCTGCGGATGCTGCAGCAGAACGCGCGGATCACCAATGCGGAACTGGCCGAAAAGGTCGGCCTTTCGCCATCAGCCTGCTCGCGCAGGCTCGATATTCTCGAAAAGAACGGCGTCATCGACGGCTATCACGCGCACCTGTCGCACAAGGCGCTGGACTACAAGATGATCGCCATCGTGCACATCTCGCTATCCGGCCAGTTCGCCAAGACGCTTTCGGAATTCGAAACGGCGGTGAAGCGCTGTCCGAATGTGCTCGCCTGCTATCTCATGTCGGGCGAATACGACTACATATTGCGCGTCGCCGCGCGGGACCTCGAGGACTATGAGCGCATCCATCGCGATTGGCTCTCTGCGCTGCCGCATGTCGTTAAGATCAATTCCAGCTTTGCCCTGCGCGAAATCATCGACCGGCCGAATGTCGGTCTCTGATCCCAGTCAGCGCAGGTCCAGCAGCAATGCGCGGTGATCGGAAACTTCAGGTTCGGCCACAGGATCGAAATTGATCACCTCGATATCCGGCGTTACCAGCATGTAGTCGGCAAAGCGCGGCTCCTTGCGATAGTGGGAGGTGCGGGTGTCGCCATGTCCCCGCGAGGTGACGAGATCGACAAGCCCCAGGCTGCCGAGGATTTCGAATGTAACGCTGCCCGGCAGCACGTTGAAATCGCCGCAGACGACCAGTCGCTCGCCATCCTGCCGGACCTGGCGGATAAGCTCGACCAGTGCGTCCGCCTGATGGCGGCGCGCTGGCGTATCGCCCTTGCCTTCGATGTCTCGCAGGCCATGCATCTGGGCGATCGTGATCGGGTAGCCGTGCTCGTAGTCGAAGAGACGAATGCAATGCGCGTTGCGCGACCGCGGATGCGGTCCCCACCCATCGGCCGAGAATTCGCCATGGATGAAACCCACGGCTTGGCCGATGATCGGATAGGTCCTGCGCACAAAGGTCGCCAGCCCGAATTCGGACTGCAGCCGCCGATCGCCGTCGAAGAGATCGCCGCGCGCAACGGGCGAGAAGAACGCATCATGGGCCGGCAAAGCGGCCTTCAGCTCCTCGAAGAGATTGGCCCGCTGCAGGAGCTCGACGCCGTGGTCGCGATAAACAAGCCATTCGGATTCGGCATCGTGTGTCCGAACCACTTCCTGCAGGCACAACACATCCGCATCGATATCGACGAGGTAGGGCATCAACGGCTCATGCAGCCGGCCGCCCCATGCATTCAAGGAAACGATGCGCAATATCCTTCCCTCTCCAATAGCTGTATCCAAATCGCCGGTCGCGCGCAGGCTGACCAACATCGGAAAATCTGCCAGGCCTTTCGGGAGCCTCCAAGGCAATCCCCTGATCGCGTGGTACCGATTCGGGACGCTCGGCTACAATTTTAGCGGTTACCCTCAGAATCTTTCAATGCTTGCATGCTATGCAAAGACTGAAAAAGATATGCGAACCGGAATAACACCATGCAGCCCTTTTCCAAATCTCTCGTTCAAGGCAACCTGAAGATCAAGTCGCGAGGTTCGCCGCGCCATTATGCCCGGCTGACGGGTCAAGTCCGATATTTCACCAAGCTTGCTGCAGGACGAGTCGTCAACATTTCCGCCAGAGGAATCGCTCTCGATCTGCAGTCGCCGCTCTATGCGGCCGCAGGCAGCAAGGTTCGCGTCGAATGCGACGATATCGGTTTGCTGGACGGTTTCGTGCGCTGGGCCCATAATGGCCGCATCGGCATCGAGTTCGATCGCTCGTCCAACGCGTCGGCAAAGGTCGCTTCCTATTTCCGCTTTTTCCACAAGGACATAAAGCCGGTTCTGAAACGCTGACCGCATGCGGACGCTCTCTGAAGCGCGGTCACAATAAGCCTGTCACATTCCTGGTGCACACCTTCGAAAATCGTCCTAATCTCCCTCGCCCGAGAGATGATCGAGGGACCATAGCCCCATCGTAGAAGGAGTCATCCATGTCTTCCATTCTGGATTTGCCCAGTATGTCGCGCCGTACCCTGCTGCAAGGCCTCAGCGCCACTGCGGCGCTGATCGTGCTGCATCCCTTTGCTGCTCGCGCAGCCGGCAATCAGGCGCATCTGCGTCTCATGGAAACGACGGATATTCACGTCAACGTCTTCCCTTACGACTACTATGCCGACAAGCCGAATGACACGATGGGCCTGACGCGCACCGCGACGATCATCGACAACATTCGCGCGGAAGCCACCAATTCGCTGCTGATCGACAATGGCGACGTGCTGCAGGGCAATCCGATGGGTGATTACATGGCCTATCAGCACGGCATGAAGGACGGCGACGTCCATCCGGTCATCAAGGCGATGAACACACTCGGCTACGAAGTCGGCACGCTCGGCAACCACGAATTCAACTACGGCCTCGACTTCATGTTCAAGGTGCTGGCCGGCGCGAACTTCCCCTTCGTCTGCGCCAACCTGACCAAGGGCCAACTCGCTTCCGACCCGACAAAGGACGATCTGTTCTTCAAGCCCTACCGGATCATTGAAAAGAAGATCAAGGACGGCGCCCGCAACGAAAGCCCGGTCAAGATCGGCTTCATCGGCTTCGTGCCGCCGCAGATCATGCTTTGGGACATCAAGAACCTTGAGGGCAAGGCGCAGACGCGCGATATCGTCGAAGCTGCCAAGGCCTGGGTGCCGGTCATGAAGGCCGAAGGTGCCGACATCGTCATCGCTCTCTCGCATTCCGGCATCGATGGCAGCGCCCCGTCCGACAAGATGGAAAACGCCTCGCTCTACGTCGCCGCCGTTCCCGGCATCGACGCCGTTTTCACCGGCCACCAGCATCTCGTCTTCCCCGGTCCGAAGACCTGGGACGGCATCAAGGACGCCGATCCGGTCAAGGGCACGCTGCACGGCAAGCCCGCCGTCATGGCCGGCTTTTGGGGCTCACACCTCGGCCTGATCGACCTGCTTCTCGAAAAGGACGGCAACAGCTGGAAGATCGTCGATTTCACCTCCGAGGCGCGGCCGATCTACCATCGCGACGACAAGAAGAAGGTCATCGCCGACGTCGCCGACAAGAAGGAAGTGGTGGAAGCAGCCAAGGCCGAGCATGAAGCGACGCTGACCTACGTCCGCACGCCGGTCGGCAAGACTTCGGCGCCGCTCTACTCCTATTTTGCGCTCGTTGCCGACGATCCGTCTGTGCAGATCGTCAGCCAGGCACAGGTCTGGTACATCAAGCAAATGCTGAAGGAGACGCAGTACAAGGACCTGCCGGTGCTTTCGGCGGCGGCTCCCTTCAAGTGCGGCGGCCGCAACGGCGTCGACTACTACACAGACGTTCCTGCCGGCAATATCGCCATCAAGAACGTTGCCGATCTCTATCTCTACCCGAATACGGTGCAGGCGGTCGTCATCAACGGCGCGCAGGTGAAGAACTGGCTGGAAATGTCGGCGGCGATGTTCAACCAGGTGCAATCGGGCGCCAAGGATGTCGCTCTGCTCAACGACAGCTTTCCGTCCTACAACTTCGACGTCATCGACGGCGTCACCTATCAGATCGACGTGTCGCAGCCGCGCCGCTTCAGCGATGACGGCAAGCTCCTCAACGCCGATGCAAACCGCATCCAGAACCTGCAATTTGATGGCAAGCCGATCGATCCCGCCCAGAAATTCGTGGTAGTCAGCAACAACTACCGCGCCGGCGGCGGCGGCAATTTCCCGGAAATCGGAGCCGACAAGGTCATCTACAAGGCCCCGGACACCAACCGCGACGTCATCGTCCGCTATGTCCACGAACAGGGCACGATCAACCCGACCGCCGACGGCAACTGGACCTTCAAGCCACTCCCGGGCACCACCGTCCTATTCCCAAGCTCACCCAAGGCTAAGGACTTCCTTGCCGAGGTAAAGAGCGTGAAGATCGAGGACGCCGGCGAAGGTACGGACGGGTTCAATAATTTCCGGCTGGTTCTTTAATCGGTTACACCATTCCACACATGAAAATGGGCGCCTCAGAGGGCGCCCATTTTCATTCCGCCGCCAGCTGGTTTTCGTCAGGACGGAACACGTCTATGGCAGCCTTGAAATCCACCCGGTCCGGGCATTGCGACAGGCGGTCGCGGAAGGCCTCTATCATCCAGGCCGCCGCGGGACCCGGGGGATTGGAGAGCTTGCGAACTGCATAGATCGGATATTCGCCCTGCTCATAGGCGTCGAGGTCGAGATGCACGAGCCGGCCCTTTTGCAGGTCTTCATAGATCAGCGACGCCGGCAGCCCGCCCCAGCCGAGGCCGCCGCGGATTAGCTGATGCTTGGTCGCGATATCGCTGAGGTGCCAGATCTTGTAGGACAGGACATTGAAATCCCGGCCCTTGGTGAGGTTCGAAGCATCGGTGACGACCAGTTGCACCTCTTCTCGCACGTCGGCGAGGGTCAGCGGCCGTCTGATCTGAGCAAGTGGATGGCTAGGTGAGGCGACCGGCATCATGAAGGAGTGGCCGAGGCGCTCGATCACCATGGAATCGTCCTGCTTTATGACCGCGCCGCCGATTCCGATCGTCGATTTGCCGCTGGCGACCAGCTCCATCATCGTGCCGAGCTCGCCGGCATCAAGCCGCAGCGAGACGGACGGGAAGCGATCACGGAATTCTCTCAGGACGTCGACCGTGGCATTGGTCGGCACCATGACGCTGATGGCGACGGCGACCTCCGCCTCGAGCCCGGTCTTCAGGCCCTTGACCCTGGCGCGCATCACCTGGAGATCGGAGAGAATGCGGCGCGCATCCTCGAGCATCACCCTGCCCGCATCGGTCAGCTTCGGCTGGCGTGAGCCAGAGCGCTCGAACAGCGGCATTTCAAGCTGCGCCTCGAGATTGGCGATCGTATAGCTGATCACCGACTGCGCGCGGTTGAGCACGCGCGAAGCCGCTGAGAAACTGCCGGATTCGGCAACGGTCAGAAAAACCTGCAATTGGTCAAGCGTTGGATTGGGAAGCATGGACTATCCATTTTATCGATCATTCCAATCCATATTATCACAGTTTTTCTCGATAGCACTGAAGACTTATCTATGGACGTGAAACATGGCCGAACTTCCCACCCGGCTATCGCAACCCATTGACAAGGAACACTAACATGTCCTCCATTCTGCTTCTGACATCCAGCCCGCGGTCCGATTCCCTCTCCACCAAGATCGCGACCGAGCTTGCCGACAAGATCAAGGCCCAGAACCCGGGCAAGACGATCGTTCACCGCGATCTGTCGTCCGCTCCCCTGCCGCATATCGATGAGCTTTTCACCGGCGCCATCCGCACGCCAGCCGAAGCCCGCACGGCTGAACAGGCCGAAGCCGTCAAAGTTTCCGACGCGTTGGTCGACGAATTGCTTGCCGCCGACACGCTGGTCATCGGCACCGGCCTCATCAACTTCAACATCTATTCCTCGCTGAAGACCTGGATCGACAACATCGCCCGCGCCGGCCGCACCTTCACCTACACGGAAACCGGTCCGAAGGGTCTGGCGACCGGCAAGAAGGCCTATATCGTGCTGGCATCCGGCGGCGTTTATTCCGAAGGCCCGGCCGCTCCGCTGAACCACGCCGTTCCCTACCTGAAGTCGGTTCTCGCTTTCATCGGCATTACTGAAGTCGAGACCGTCTATATCGAAGGCATTGCTTTCGGTCCGGAAGCAGTCGAGAAGGCAATCGGTGCTGCTCAGGCCCGCGCAGCCGAGCTGGCGCTCGCCGCCTAATCGACAGCAGCTTGCAGATATTCGAGGCGGTCGGCATTTGCCGGCCGCCTTTCTATTTTGTCCCGCCGTTCGGCAGATCCTTCACGAACTGCTTTACGGTCTCCAGAATTTCTTTCGAAAATGCCTCGTCGTTGGCCACCCGCGCTAGCCCCAGCGCGCCGGTCATGAGGCAGGATGCGATGATCGCGTTCTGTCGCGCCTCGCGTGTTTCCGGCTCAGGCATGCGCGCGGTCATCGCTTCGAAATTCTTCCGCAGCCCTTCCGTCGCGATCGTGCGGACGGCGTCGCCGCTGCGGGCCATATCTGCCGTCAGGGCGGCATAGGCGCAACCCTCGCCGCAATGATCCCGATGACGCTCGCTGAGATAATTGTCCACGTAGGCGTCCAGCGGAATACTTGCCGGATCGATGCCTTTTTCCTCTTGATGCTTCCGCCAAGATCCAACGGCCGATTCCACCGCTTCCGCCACCAACTCGTCGCGGGAAGCAAAGTGCTTATAAAAGCCGCCGACGGTCAGCCCGGCTTCCTTCATCAGATCGGCGACGCCGATCCCGTCCAATCCTTCCTCCCGCAGCCGCTTAGCGGCAAGCGCGACGATGCGTTCGTGCGTCTTCTGCTTTTCCAATTGCGAACGGCCCATCGAGAATCCTTTCCGCTTAGCCTTGACAAAATGGATTACGAGCATAATCCTTATAGAGAACGATCATAATCCAGATCGTGAGAAAAGCCAACAGGAGCTATGAACATGCGTCTCAAGAACAAGGTCGCCCTCGTTACCGGCGGGAACAGCGGCATCGGCCTCGCCACCGCCCGGCTCTTCCTCGCCGAAGGTGCCAAGGTCGTCATCACCGGCCGCAATCCGCAGACCCTTGCAGCCGCCGCCGAGGAGCTTGGCGGCAACGTGCTGGCCCTGCAGGCCGACACGACAGACATCCCGGCGATGGAGAAGGCCTTCGCCGAGGCAGCACAGAAACTTGGCAAGTTCGATATCGTCTTCGCCAATGCCGGTATTGGCGGCGAGACCGCGCTCGGCAAGACCACGCTCGAGCAGTTCGAATCCATCGTGCGCATCAATTTCACCGGCGTATTCTTCACGGTGCAGGCAGCGCTGCCCTATCTGAACGATGGTGGTTCGGTGATCCTGAACGGCTCCGTGCATGCCGTGCTCGGCATTCCCGGCTATTCTGCCTATGCAGGCACAAAGGGCGCCGTTCGCGCCATGACCCGCAACCTGGCGTCAGAGCTTGCTCCGCGCGGCATCCGCGTCAACCAGGTCACGCCGGGAGCGACCAAGACGCCGATCTGGAATTCGCGGGCAGCAACGCCGGAAGCTATGGACGCACTGGAGGCCCGTTTCGGCGGCCTGAGCCCGCTCGGCCGCATGAGCGAAGCCGATGAGATCGCCAAGGCCGCACTCTATTTCGCATCGGACGATTCCGCCAACGTCACGGCGATCGAAATCACGGTCGATGGCGGCGCCGTCAACGCCCCCTCGGGCGCGAAGATATTCCGCACGGCCTGAGCCAAGAATCTAGCCAGGCGCCCGCCCGGTGCGGGTTGGCGCCGCGAAATCATGAGTAAGGCCGCCGGAAGCGTAAAGCACGAGGCGGCCTTTCCTTTTCAGGGATACGACGGCGCATCTCAGAATTCCGATTGCCGCGACATGTACATTTGCCATGCTTCGACTTTGGATTAAGGCAGCGCCTCGCCTTCAATATCTCTCTGGAGAAAGATAGATTGCCGCGGCGCCTAGATCAGACTTGTCGGACCTTTTCGCCGTCGCCGAACAGCGATGCGCCGTTCTGATCGATGATCTGCTGCGCCTTGCGGAAGGTCGATTCCACGGCATCGTCCGACGAGGTGAAAACATCGGCGCGGATGAAGTTGCGCACCAGGATCTCGCCGTTCACATCCTTCTCGATCCGGCCCATGAGCCGGAACTGATTGCCCTCGCGCTGCGGCGTGGCATAGATCGTGCAGCCGGCATGCACCTGGGGCTCGGCGCTGACAGTGGAGCTGGCAGACTTTTCAGCGCCCGCCTGCGACGCGCCGCCGGTGAAGATCGAAAGGATATTTGAAAAGAACGAAGCCATGGATCGCCTTTAGCATGAAGGTTGCAGGGTCGCAAAGTCAAATGATCAGGTTTGCCAGGATGTCGTTTTCGGTGATGTCTTCATACCCCATGCCGGAACTTTCGAAATTCGCGATAAGCTGTTTGAAATTATCCGGATTCTTCGTCTCGATGCCGATCAGGATAGAGCCGAAATTGCGGGCGCTCTTCTTCAGATATTCGAAGCGGGCGATATCATCTTCAGGCCCGAGCATGTTGAGGAAATCCCTCAATGCGCCAGGGCGCTGCGCCAGACGCAGGATGAAATATTTCTTCAGCCCGGCATAGCGCATGGCGCGCTCCTTGACGTCGGGCAGGCGTTCGAAATCGAAATTGCCACCGGAGACGACGGCGACGATGGTCTTGCCGCGGATGCTCTCACGATCCAGGGTCTCCAGCGCGGTGATCGCCAAGGCGCCGGCGGGCTCCAGCACGACGCCTTCGACGTTCAGCATATCGGTGATGGTCACGCAGATGGCGTTTTCGTCGATGAGTTTGATCTGTTCGGCAGCAAACCCTTTCAAAGCGGCGAAGTTCAGATCGCCGATACGGCCGACCGCGGCACCATCGACGAAATTGTCGACTTTGGTCAGCGTCACCACCTTCCCCGCCTCGATGCTGCGCCTGAGGCTCGGCGCGCCGGCGGGCTCGGCGAAGACAAAGGCATCGCGGGCGAGCCGATCGGCAAAATAGCTGGTGATGCCGGCGGCCAGACCGCCGCCGCCGACAGGCAGAAGAATGCGGTCGGCCACGACGCCATCAGGCAGTTGCTCGGCGATCTCGGCCGCGACGGTCGCCTGCCCCTCGATAATATCGACATGATCGAAAGGCGGCACCATGACGCCATCGATCTTTTCGACATGATCGCGCGCGGCCTGATAGCATTGGTCGAAGAAATCGCCGAAGAGCTTGATGGTGATGAATTCGCCGCCGAATATGCGGGTCTTGTCGATCTTCTGCTGCGGCGTCGTCACAGGCATGTAAACCACGCCCGGCACGCCGAAATGCCGGCAGACGAAGGCAAAGCCCTGAGCATGATTGCCGGCGGATGCGCAGACGAAGGTCTTTCCCGTTCCTCCTTCGGCAATCACCTTGCGGAAGAAATTGAAGGCGCCGCGGATCTTGTAGGAGCGCACCGGCGTCAGATCCTCGCGCTTCAGCCAAATGTCCGCGCCGTAACGAGCGGAAAGATGCTCGTTCAGCTGCAGCGGCGTTACGGGGAAGAGACCACGCATGGCCTCGGTGGCTTCGAGAACAGTCTGTTTGTCCACGGTCTATCCGTCCTTCTTCAATCGCCCCCGCTATGACACAGGAAAGATGAGCAAAGAAAGCCTGTTTATCGCGCTTTCGGACCTGTGATAGCGAGATTCGCCACACTGACGAGTCATTAACTATTTATGCCCCTGACTGCGGAAACTCCTAAATCTCCGAGTTGACAGCCAAGCTCCCCCCGCGTCCAATATGACACAGCCATCATGATGATGGTTAGAGGCCCGCCCTAAAACCGATCCGTCGGCTCCGGCGGGCTTCGCTTGTTAGGCACAGTGCAGAACTCACCTAATAATTCCATTTACAGTTGAAAAATCGCGCAAAAGATGCTTATCCCGGCCTCATCCAAGGGAGACCATCATCATGCGCTCTATCCGCTTGCTTTCCATTGCTTTCACCCTCGCCGCGCTGGCTTCCTGCACATCGCAGGAGCAAACCTTCGAGAAGAGCATCCCGATCATGAAGGAAAGCCCGAGCGCCCGTGCGCAAGTCATCGCCAAATGCATGTCGCAGCACCTACCGCCGGAAACGCTGGATCAAATCGCGTTTTATGTGAGATCGCAAAGAAGCGAAGCAAAGCGGCTCTTTTGTCAGCGGCTGATGACAGGCGTAGTTTCCGGAAGAATAAGCTACGCCGATTTCAAAGCCATGTTCCAGCAGAAAAAGGTGACCCCGGCGCTCGTCGCCGTTCTCAAGGGGCGCTAAGCTGATCGACGCCGAATGATCCCTATGCGGCGGCGGACCAATGTAAGTTGGTCCGCCATTGCAAAAACATTTCCTTGACTGAATCGCTCAAGTGCTTGAAGGGGAAAGACACGCGGACGTGGCGAAACTGGTAGACGCAAGGGACTTAAAATAGCCGCTCCTTAAAGTAGCCGCTCTTCGAAATCCACTTTCGGGTTAATCTCTGTTTTAAATCTTTCAACCTCGGCATAAACCAGGGTTTTCTTCAGTAACGACGTACCCACATTCGGGTTAATCTCACACACGCACGCCACAAGCGTACGCCACACGGCTAATGGTGGTGATTACCCGCCACTTGATAAAGGCTCTCAAGCTTTGAATATTCGGCTTCGATGCTTTTTGTAAACACTTTCGCTTCTAATCGTCTTGAAGGTACACATGACGTTTTTGACGGGTGACATGCACTTTCGGCATTTGCTTATCCGGTGCTCGTCGGTGAAGATATACCGGGCGCTCCTTAGCGCGACCATCGCAAAGATGTGCGGGTCATCACATGCAGACGAACCGGTCCATGTCGCATTCGCTTCCAATTCGTCCATGACTGTCTTGCAAGCAACTTTGTCGACGTCAATTCGACGCCCCTTCTCACCCATTAGCTTCAAAAACTTAGCGAGATACAAGACTTTAAAAATTTCAGTCTTGTATTTTTGCTCTTCCGTGTAAAGAAATCTAACGTGTTTCGCATCGCCCATTTCTTTTAAAGCATTTTGGAACCACTGCTGTGAACTAGCCGAAACATCGAGAAGTACAGTTGCCATTAGAACATCGTCCGCATCAGTTCATTCACGAAAAAATCTTTGTAGTTTTCGGGTGGGTTCTCGATCTCCCCGGTGTCTGAAATGTTAATAACGTGACAGTGGTTGCCGTCCTCCTTGTTTTCACAAAACAGTATGTTTGCGCCTGTAACACCTGGTGTCTCACGCATGTTGGCTCTGAAGCGGTCGATCAAAAAATCACTATGGGTTTCAACGACATATTTCAGATCCCCAGTCGCCATTCTAAAGAGAAATTCCCCAAGGGCAGCCTGCGCAACTGGGTGCAAATGAAGTTCGGGCTGCTGCAACAACATACTGGCGGTCTGCTGGGTGGATTTCGTAAAAACCGATTCGATGATGACAGGGATAACTTGCGATATCCCGACCCCCACTTGATCTAAAAGAAAATCTCTGCCTCGCTTGCGTACTGTCACTACCAATGGCGAATGAGCGAACTTGGCAGATAGCCGCGCGACGTTTAGGTCCTCAAAAAGCTGACTATCGCGTCCAAATCTGCGGACGGTCTCTAAACTTTCGTTGTCGTTGTCCTTCTCCAGATCATGCAACATGGAAGCAAAATGAGACCCAGAAGCTTTGGACTTCCGCTCAAAGTTATAATAGCGCTCCGGAAGGCCACGCACCGGGCCGCTATGCACGACTCCAGGTAAGAAGTTCTGTGAAAGTCCACGCATAACACTATTAGTTTGTTCGTCTTCCACTTCAGCAGCGCGCAATATCGACCATGGCATGCGAAGTAAATTTACGTGGTCTTCAGAATAATCCTCTTCATCGTCAATCGGAACGCGCTTGAATTTTGATGTTTCACCATGCAATGCGCGGACGTGCGCAGTGGTTAACTCGCCCTCGATAGAAGAAAACTTGAACCAGACAGAGCCCGTCGATTTTTTGAGGATGGTTAGACGCGTGTCACCATAAATAGTAGTCATTTTTGAAACCTTAGGGGTTTCACCGTCAAGGTTTCGTTTGATGGTTACTACTCTAGCACCAACAGTTTTTCGCTCTCTCGAAAGAAAGCCTATAGTCACATCTGCGTGATCAAAATACGGAGAAAAGAAATCGTACCCGCCAGACATGTGTTTTAAGTCAAGCCTAGGAATCCCCATTAGCTCTGTACCATAGATATAGCCAATCAGGTACAGTATGGAGCTTTTTCCTGAGCTGTTATCCCCCACTAAAAATAAGTTTTTATCTAAATTAAGGGAGATATCCTTAAAGCCACGGTAGTTATTCGCGAAAATTTCTATGCTCATTAAAATGCCCGCCCGCTCACCTACGACACTACCGTTAGCTGAAAGGAATGATTCTTCCAACAACCCGAAACGAAGTCAATTAACTGCCAGCTGAAGAATGCCAATTACCCCTCACTGTAGAAGAAGGGTGTTCACGGGTAAAAAGCTGATCGAGCTTTTTCATTCAGGCCATCGGCCTTTCCAAGCTGGCTCGCACGAACGAAAGCTCCAACGCCAGTCTCTGAGTTCAGCACAATCCCACCATTCCCGCGTACCACGGCGGACCAATGTAAGTTGGTCCGCCATTGCAAAAACATTTCCTTGACTGAATCGCTCAAGTGCTTGAAGGGGAAAGACACGCGGACGTGGCGAAACTGGTAGACGCAAGGGACTTAAAATCCCTCGGCCTTTGGCTGTACGGGTTCGACCCCCGTCGTCCGCACCAAAGATAAACCCCTATATGCTCGACGAAAAAGGCGCAGCTTTCGCCGCGCCTTTGTTCAATGCACAAAACTCGAATTAAGCGAAGAGCTTGGCCGCGATCTTGGCGACATGGGCGCCCTGGAACTTTGCCGCTTCAAGCTCGATTTCGGAAGGCTGACGCGAGCCGTCGCCATTGGTGATGGTGGAAGCGCCGTAGGGCGAGCCGCCCTTGACTTCCTCGGTGCCCATCTGGCCCTGGAAGGCATAGGGAAGGCCGACAACAACCATGCCCTGATGCAGAAAGGTCGGGATGAAGCCGAGAATGGTCGATTCCTGGCCACCGTGCTGGGTGGCGGACGAGGTGAAGGCCGAGCCGACCTTGCCGACGAGCTTGCCGGCGAACCAGAGGCCGCCGGTCTGATCCCAGAAATTGCGCATCTGCGAGGCAACCGTGCCGAAACGCGTGCCGGCGCCGACGATGATAGCATCATATTCGGCCAGCTCGTCCGGCGTTGCGATCGGCGCTTCCTGGTCGACCTTGAAGTAGGAGGCCTTTGCAACCTCTTCCGGCACCAGTTCGGGCACGCGCTTGACGGTGACTTCGGCACCGGCGGACTTTGCGCCCTCCGCGACGGCATAGGCCATCGTCTCGATATGACCGTAAGCGGAATAATAAAGAACCAGAACCTTAGCCATGAACGTCTCCTGTCTGTTGGACGCGTTAAGTATCGGAGCAAGTTTTATCAGCGATGAGACGGGCGCGCAGCCCCCATGCCCGGAACGCACTGTTCATCCCCTATAGACGAAAATTCACTTGCGCGGCCTCAAGGCGACTACCCGGGACCGTGAAAACGACCGTTTGCATTCGCGAAAAACGGCGCTACCTATTTCGAACCTTTTGCGAACGCGCCGCTGCGCAATTTCACGGATGTTTTCATGACAAACGAAACCATTGTCACCGCCGCCATGCTGGCCATCGGCGACGAACTGCTCTCCGGCCGGACGAAGGACAGAAATATCGGCCATCTCGCCGATATCCTGCTGCTTGCGGGCATCGATCTGAAGGAGGTTCGTATCGTCGCCGATGATGAAGACGCCATCGTATCGGCGCTGAATGCTTTGCGCGGCACGTATGATTATGTCTTCACCTCAGGCGGCATCGGCCCGACCCATGACGATATTACCGCCGACGCCATCGCCAAGGCGTTCGGCGTGCCCTGCGAGCACGATGCCGAGGCCATGCGGCTGATGGCTGAGATGTATGCCAAGCGCGAGATGGAATTCACCGAGGCCCGCCAGCGCATGGCGCGCATGCCTGTCGGATCGAAACACATCGCCAATCCGGTCTCGACAGCACCGGGCTTCAACATCGGGAACGTCTATGTGATGGCCGGCGTGCCGCAGGTTTTCCAGGCGATGCTCGACAATGTCATACCGACGCTTCGGACCGGCGTGCGCATGCTTTCGACGGCGATTGCCTGCCCTTACGGCGAAGGTGAGATCGGCACGCCGCTCGGCATCATCCAGAAAGCCCATCCGGATACCAGCATCGGCTCCTATCCGCGCTATGTCGGCCAGTCCTTCTCGACCGAAATTGTCGTCAGAGCCCGCTCCGCCGAGCTGGTTGAAAATGTCGCGGGGGAAGTGCGCGCGATGATCGAGGCTATCCGACAGTCGAAAGCCAAGGATAATCAGTCCGCCCAGGCATGACGTTCAACGATGGCGTGCATTTTATCGGGGAACCAGGAACGGGTTCAGCGCATTATTTCGATGCGGAATGCTGATATAATGAAGCGATCCAACCCTCCGCATGGGAGATCACGTCATGTCCTATAAAACCCTAGTGACCGTTCTCGACAATCCCGACAACACGCGCATCGCCGCCGATTTTGCGGCGGCGTTCGCCAAGGAGTATGGCGCCCACATTGTCGGCCTGCATGCGGAAATCATCTCGACCGTGCCGCTCGTGGCGCCGATGGAAATCCCGGATCCTGTCGCCGTGCAGGCGCTTCAGGATGTCGCCCACAGCCAGGCGGTCGAAATCGAGCGGCTGTTTCGCACGAAAATGGAGGGGGCCGGCCTCGACTATGAATGGCGCAGCTTTACCAGCACCGTTGGCTACGGCACCGAGCCCTTGATCGAAAGTGCCCGCAGCGCCGACCTGCTGGTTGCCGTGCAACCGGACCCGGCGAAATATTCCGACAACCAGGTCGATGTCGAAACCTTCCTGTTCGATAGCGGCCGCCCGGTACTGTTGATCCCCTATATCCTGCGCACGCCGAAACCCGTGCGTCGCGTGCTGATCGCCTGGAACGGCTCCAAGGAGGCGGCGCGCGCCACCTTCGATGCCCTGCCTTTCCTGAAGGCCGCCGATTCCGTGGAAATTCTTTCGGTCAGCACATCCGAGAGAGAGACCCACCCCTCGAAGGAAAGCGGCGTTCAGATTGCGGCGGCGCTGACGCGCCACGGCGTTCGCGCCAAATTCGAAACGGCGGCCTGCACCGGCAAGTCCACGCCATCGCAAGTCATCGAAAATCGCCTTGCCGACAACAGCATCGATCTGCTCGTCATGGGCGCCTATACGCATTCCTGGCTCTGGCAGATGATCTTCGGCGGCACGACGCGGACATTGCTGCAATCCATGACGGCGATGACGCTTCTGGCCCGCTGATCGGCTTTGCAGCTTAAACCGAAGGGTTCTCCACTGGAAACTGCACCGCTTCGCTGCATGGCGGCTATTGCCTTTTGACCGCAAATCCAGCAGAAAGCAGCGACCGATGACAGAATTCCCGTCAGGGAACCGTTCGCGCGGTCCATGGAACATGATCCCGAAAGGCATATCGCTCTTTTCTGGATGAAATCCTGTTCAAGTCGATATCAAGCGAATCGCGTTCCGGATTTGGTTCATGGTCCGCGCCCGCCGCGGGGGTCTGCTCAGGGTCGCCGGTAGCGCCGGCGCGTCGTTATTCCATGCCCGGAGCCTGCTGCCATGTCCCTGCCCGATAAAGCCTTTCCCGTATCCTGGGATCAGTTCCATCGCGATGCCCGCGCGCTTGCCTGGCGGCTTGCCGGCCTCAATCGCGAATTCAAGGCGATCGTCTGTATCACCCGCGGCGGCCTCGTACCGGCCGCCATCATCTCGCGCGAACTCAATATCCGCGTGATAGAGACCGTCTGCGTCGCCTCCTATCACGACTACACAAGCCAGGGGGAGATGAACCTTCTCAAGGGCGTTGCGCCGGAACTGGCGGTCGACGGCGGCGAAGCAGTCCTCGTCATCGACGATCTGACCGATACCGGCAAGACGGCCGTCGAAGTCCGCGCCATGCTGCCGAAGGCGCATTTCGCCTGCGTCTACGCCAAGCCCAAGGGCGTGCCGACCATCGACACCTTCATCACCGAGGTAAGTCAGGACACCTGGATCTACTTCCCCTGGGACATGGGCTTCACCTATCAGGAGCCGATCGCCAAGGGTCATCGCGGCTGAATTCCGTCGCGAGCCGCGCGAATCAGCAATGATTCTGTCCGCTGGACAAAAGCGGGACTCGACCTGTGGTAATAGAGGTGGGCGCTGCGGCGCCCACTATATTTAGTGGAGGCCAGACGATGAGAACATGTGCGATTCAAGGCTTTCCCAGCGAATCATAAGACACCACGGCATGCTTTTGCCTCGTCGCCAATGGTTTCAGGGTCACGGTCACAATATTGTCGCGTTTGACCCCTGCAGCAACGGATTTCATCGCATCCCCGATCCAGCGATGGGCGAACGTCCGCCTCCAAGCTGTTGAATCCTTTGATCTCCTGACATTTCCCCAGTTTCCACAGCCAAGCCCACAAGATATTGTGGTTAACAATCCATTTCAAACCACCCCTTGACGAAAACGGGTCTTTCAAAGTTAATGGACGACGTTGCGGCGGCGACTGGACCGGATGGAATTACGAGGGCTGGTCCTCAACTCGAAATCGGATTTGGATTCAGGGCGATGCACCATGATCGGTGGCCGCCGTGAGGGTTTTTGTGCCGATATCGATGCTGCCAAAAAACGTGTGCGGGGACTGGCGGCAATAAGCTGTTAATACTATATTTAGTGTTTACAGCCACCATCACCACAAGATACAGGAAGACATCTCCGGATGACACCTCCTGTCAGAAAGCGGATTGAAGACTGGCTGCGCGTTGAAATCGCGAGGCCGGATTAGGATTTTTGCGCCCTGCTCTCTCATGGGCGCGCCAACGAACGAGGATTGGGACCATGCGCATCGAACGTCGCTTTACGAAGGCCGGTCAGTCGCCCTACGCGGATATCGAATTCCGCAAAGCGACCAGCGAGATCAAGAACCCCGACGGCTCGGTCGTGTTCCGCCTCGAGAATATCGATGTGCCCGCACAGTTCTCGCAGGTCGCCGCCGACATTCTGGCGCAGAAGTACTTCCGCAAGGCCGGCGTGCCCGCCAAGCTGAAACGAGTCGAGGAAAACGACGTTCCTTCATTCCTGTGGCGTTCCGTGCCCGATGAAGCTGCCATGAAGGACCTTCCAAAGGAGAGCCAGACCGGCTCCGAAACCGACGCGCGCCAGGTTTTCGACCGTCTGGCCGGCACCTGGACCTACTGGGGCTGGAAGGGCGGCTATTTCTCGTCCGAGGAAGACGCCTCCGCTTTCCAGGACGAGCTCGCTTATATGCTTGCCACCCAGCGCGTCGCCCCAAACTCTCCGCAGTGGTTCAACACCGGCATGCACTGGGCCTACGGCATCGACGGCCCCGGCCAGGGCCATTTCTATGTCGACCCCTTCACCGGCAAGATCACCAAGTCGAAGTCGGCCTATGAGCATCCGCAGCCACATGCCTGCTTCATCCAGTCCGTCGAGGACGACCTCGTCAACGAAGGCGGCATCATGGACCTGTGGGTTCGCGAAGCCCGCCTCTTCAAATACGGCTCCGGCACCGGCTCGAACTTCTCGCTGCTGCGCGGCGAAGGCGAAAAGCTGTCCGGCGGCGGCCGTTCCTCCGGCCTGATGAGCTTCTTGAAGATCGGCGACCGCGCTGCAGGCGCCATCAAGTCAGGCGGCACGACCCGCCGCGCCGCCAAGATGGTCGTCGTCGACATCGACCACCCGGATATCGAGGAATACATCAACTGGAAGGTCAAGGAAGAGCAGAAGGTTGCCGCTCTCGTGACCGGCTCGAAGATCGTCGCCAAGCACCTGAAGGCGATCATGAAGGCCACGGTCAATTGCGAAGGCGACAACGACAATTGCTTCGATCCGGCCAAGAACCCTGCCCTGAAGCGCGAAATCCGCGCCGCCAAGAAGGATCAGGTTCCGGAAAACTACGTCCAGCGCGTCATCCAGTTCGCTCGCCAGGGCTACAAGGATCTCGAGTTCAAGACCTATGATACCGACTGGGATTCGGAAGCCTATCTCACCGTATCGGGCCAGAACTCCAACAACTCGGTCTCGATCAAGGACGACTTCCTGCGCGCCGTCGAGAACGATGGCGACTGGAACCTGACGGCACGCAAGGACGGCAAGGTCATCAAGACGCTGAAGGCCCGCGACCTCTGGGAATCGATCTCCTATGCCGCGTGGGCATCGGCCGACCCGGGCCTGCATTTCAACACGACGATGAACGACTGGCACACCAGCCCGGCTGCCGGCCCGATCCGCGCATCCAACCCGTGCTCGGAATACATGTTCCTCGACGACACCGCCTGCAACCTTGCTTCGCTGAACCTGATGACATTCAAGGACGCGGCGACGAAGCGCATCAACATCGCCGATTACGAACATGCCGTCCGCCTCTGGACCGTCGTTCTCGAAGTCTCCGTGATGATGGCGCAGTTCCCGTCGCGCCGGATCGCCGAGCTTTCCTATGAATATCGCACGCTCGGCCTCGGCTACGCCAACATCGGCGGCCTGCTGATGTCGTCGGGCATTCCCTATGATAGCGACGAAGCCCGCGCCATCGCCGGCTCGCTGACCGCGATCATGACCGGCGTCGCCTATGCGACCTCGGCCGAAATGGCCTCCGAACTCGGGACATTCCCGATGTTCAAGCCGAATCGCGAGAATATGCTGCGCGTCATCCGCAACCACCGTCGCGCCGCCTACGGCGAGACCTCAGGCTACGAGGGCCTGTCGGTCAATCCGGTGGCGCTGATCCACTCCGAGAACCCGGACAAGGATCTCGTTGCCCATGCCAAGGCTGCCTGGGACAAGGCGCTGGAACTCGGCGAGAAGCATGGCTACCGCAATGCCCAGGCAACCGTGATCGCGCCGACCGGCACGATCGGCCTCGTCATGGATTGCGATACGACCGGCATCGAGCCCGACTTCGCGCTGGTGAAGTTCAAGAAGCTCGCCGGCGGCGGCTATTTCAAGATCATCAACCGTGCCGTTCCGGAAGCGCTGCGTGCACTCGGCTATTCCGAAAGCCAGCTCGCCGAGATCGAGGCCTATGCCGTCGGCCATGGCAACCTGAACCAGGCTCCGGCCGTCAACCCCTCGACGCTGAAGGCCAAGGGCTTCACAGACGAGAAGATCGACGCCGTCAACGCTGCCCTCAAGAGCGCCTTCGACATCAAGTTCGTCTTCAACCAGTGGACGCTCGGCGCCGACTTCATGAAGGGCGTGCTGAAGGTTTCCGACGAGCAGATGGCCGACATCAGCTTCAGCCTGCTTGACCATCTCGGCTTCTCCAAGAAGGACATCGAGGCCGCCAACATCCATGTCTGCGGTGCGATGACGCTCGAAGGCGCGCCGTTCCTGAAGAATGAGCACCTCGCCGTCTTCGATTGCGCCAATCCCTGCGGCAAGATCGGCAAGCGCTACCTTTCGGTCGAAAGCCATATCCGCATGATGGCGGCTGCCCAGCCCTTCATCTCCGGCGCCATCTCCAAGACGATCAACATGGCGAACGAAGCAACCGTCGAGGATTGCAAGAACGCATACATGCTGTCCTGGAAGCTCGGCCTCAAGGCGAACGCGCTCTATCGCGACGGCTCCAAGCTCAGCCAGCCGCTGAACGCCTCGCTGATCGAGGACGACAGCGACGAGGATGCGATGGAGGAATTCCTGCAGGCTCCGGCTGCCGCCCAGGCCGTCACCATCACCGAGAAGATCGTCGAGCGCGTGATCGAAAAGGTCATACGCACGCAAGAGAAGCTGCCGGGTCGCCGCAAGGGCTACACCCAGAAGGCCAAGATCGGCGGACACACCATCTTCCTGCGCACCGGCGAATATGACGACGGCCGCCTTGGCGAAATCTTCCTCGACATGAACAAGGAAGGTTCGGCGCTGCGCGCCTTCATCAACAACTTCGCGATCTCGGTCTCGCTCGGCCTGCAATACGGCGTGCCGCTCGAGGAATATGTCGACGCCTTCACCTTCACCAAGTTCGAGCCGGCCGGCATCGTCACCGGCAACGACGCGATCAAGAACGCCACGTCGATCCTCGACTATGTGTTCCGTGAACTGGCCATCTCCTATCTCGGCCGTCACGACCTCGCCCATGTCGATACGTCCGACTTCAACAACACGGCACTTGGCCGCGGCGTATCGGAAGGCAAGGCCGATGTCTTCTCCAAGGGCCTGACCCGCGGCTACAAGCCGACGCTGGTTCCAACATCAGGCGAGCGCTCCGCAGCCGAGGTGAAGGGTGCGGCGACAGCCGCCCCGGCACGCGCCGCCTCGCTCGCGACAGTCACGGCTTTTGCCGGCAACACGGTGCGCAAGCTGGAACCGGCGACCGCCATCTCCACCTCCGAAGTCGTCGCCTTCAAGCGCGACTATGAGGAGCGCGCCAAGGAACTGGCCGAAGAGATTGCGGAAGAAGTTGTCAGCGAAGTCGCCGAATCCACCGGCCTCTTCACCGACAAGGCTGCGAGCGACGCAGCGGCTGCGAAGACGGAAGCCAAGAAGCTCGAATCCGAACGCCGCGCCCGCTCCATCATGCAGGGCTACACCGGCAACATGTGCACGGAATGCCAGAACTTCACGATGGTGCGGAACGGGACTTGCGAGAAGTGCGACACTTGTGGCGCGACGAGCGGCTGCAGCTGAGCGCCTCGATTTAATTAGTTGTCTGATGGGCCCCGCACGAAAGTCGCGGGGCCTATTGTATATTTCCTTCAGCCACTTTCACGTTCGGATGACGTCAATTCAGGGTGATACCCCTCAGCCGCCGTCATTTATCCAGAACTCGTGGTTCGTCCTGTCGCATTGCATGGGTACCACGCCATTCTAGGCAGATGGTACGCCCGCAGGAGCTCCATTCGTCGCAGAGATGGAGAAGGCCGCTGGCGGATCCTTGATCGGGCGTGAATTTCATTACGCAGCCGCTGCGCGGGCACACATCCTGCGATCACATGGCTAAAAACCTGCGACAGAGCCGCCAACCCGTGGCATAAGGCCCCGAAACTTATTCTTTGGGCCTCTCGTAGACATGATCCGTATAGAAAACATCAGTAAGCAGAACAGCCATCGCATCCTCTTCATCGAGGCGTCCGCCGCGCTCAACCGGGGCGAGAGTGTCGGGCTCGTCGGCCCCAATGGCGCCGGCAAGACGACGCTTTTTCGGATGATCACCGGACAGGAACAGCCCGATGAGGGGCAAGTCTCGGCCGATAAGGGCGTCACCATCGGTTACTTCAACCAGGATGTGGGCGAGATGGCAGGCCGCAGCGCCGTCGCCGAAGTAATGGAAGGAGCCGGGCCTGTGAGCATTGTCGCCGCAGAATTGCGCGAGCTCGAAGCAGCCATGGTCGATCCCGATCAGGCCGATGACATGGACAGGATCATCGAACGCTATGGCGAGGTGCAGGCGCGCTACGAGGAGCTTGACGGCTATGCGCTGGAAGGCCGCGCCCGCGAAGTGCTTGATGGCTTGAGCTTCAGCCAGGAAATGATGGAAGGCGATGTCGGCGCGCTTTCGGGCGGCTGGAAGATGCGCGTGGCGCTGGCCCGCATTCTCCTGATGCGCCCCGACGTCATGTTGCTCGACGAACCGAGCAACCATCTGGATCTCGAAAGCCTGATCTGGCTGGAGTCCTTCCTGAAGGGCTACGAGGGCGCATTGCTGATGACCTCGCACGACCGCGAGTTCATGAACCGCATCGTCACCAAGATCATCGAAATCGACGGCGGCAACCTGACCAGCTATTCGGGCGACTATGAGTTCTATGAGCAGCAGCGCGCCCAGAACGAGAAGCAGCAGCAGGCGCAGTTCGAGCGCCAGCAGGCGATGCTTGCCAAGGAAATCAAGTTCATCGAGCGCTTCAAGGCGCGCGCCTCGCACGCGTCGCAGGTGCAGAGTCGCGTGAAGAAGCTGGAGAAGATCGATCGCGTCGAGCCGCCGAAACGGCGACAGACGGTCGCCTTCGAATTCCAGCCGGCGCCGCGCTCCGGCGAAGACGTGGTCAACCTGAAAAACGTCCATAAGAAATACGGCAGCCGCATCATCTATGAAGGGCTTGATTTCATGGTGCGGCGTAAAGAGCGCTGGTGCATCATGGGCATCAACGGCGCTGGCAAGTCCACCCTGCTGAAGCTGGTGGCAGGCTCGACGCAGCCGGACGAAGGCAGCGTCGCCTTGGGCGCCAGCGTCAAGATGGGTTATTTCGCGCAGCACGCCATGGATCTTCTCGATGGCGAGCGCACAGTGTTTCAGCAGCTCGAACACGATTTCCCGCAGGCGGGCCAAGGGCCGCTGCGCGCACTCGCCGGATGCTTCGGCTTCTCCGGCGACGATGTCGAGAAGAGATGCCGCGTGCTGTCGGGTGGCGAGAAGGCGCGGCTCGTCATGGCGATCATGCTCTTCAACCCGCCGAACCTCCTCGTGCTGGACGAGCCCACGAACCATCTGGATCTCGACACGAAGGAAATGCTCATCAAGGCACTGTCGCAATACGAAGGCACCATGCTGTTCGTCTCGCACGACCGGCATTTCCTCGCAGCGCTCTCCAATCGCGTGCTGGAATTGACGCCCGAGGGCGTTCACCAATATGGCGGCGGCTATACGGAATATGTGGCGCGCACGGGCCACGAAGCGCCCGGCCTGCATAGCTGACACCCCTGCAAAGCCGGCGTCAGTGCACCTCTGCAGGCAGTGCGGTTCCGGCATTGATGACGGCAACGGGCATCGTTCTGCCGCGCACGCGGATCTCGATGCGGCGGCGCGACTCCACGGCGCCACGCTGGCCTGAGGTGATCGTATCGCCGGGCAGGATCAATTGCGCTGCGGACATCGGCAGGATGGTGGCATCCTTCAGCTTAGGATTGGCCTTAAGAACATTGGCGACCGCGATGGCGCGGGCGAGCCCAAGCCCGGCATTGTCGGCCGGCAGCAAAGCCGATACCGGCAGCTTGCCGTCCATCGCGCTGATCAGCGTATCGTCGAGATTGGATTTTTCGCGCGCTATCGGCTGTTCGTCTGTGTGGCCGATCACCTCGACGATATTGGCGCCATAGAGGCTCAGATTGCTGGCGATTTCGTCGGTGATCGTCGTGTCCAGCAATCGCGCGAAAGTGCTGGTGAGCTCGGCGCTGCCGGACTGGAAATAGTTCTTCTTGGCATCGTCGAGATTGATGATCGGCGGCCAGTCGTGAGCACCCTTGCCGCCTGCATTGCCGGCCAGCAGCTTGTCGACCTCATCGGGCGCGGCCGTCAGCAAGACGCCGTGTTCCTTCAAAACAGCGGCAACCTTGGAAAGCGCTTGCAGATCGGCTGACGTCGCACCTTCGCTCGCTATGCTGTCGAGCGTCTCGCGCGCCAGCACCAGCTCACGCCATTGCTTCTCCACGACCGCCTTGTCAGCTGCCGAGAGATCGCCGGAGACGAGCTTCGACTGCAACTGGACGATCTGCGCTGCCTGCTCGGCCCGCTTCTTCTCCAGCAAGACGATCTGCTGCTCGGCTTTCCCGAGCTTACGCTCGACCTCGTAGCGGCGGTTTCTCTCCGCCGAGATCATGGCGGCGGCAACGAGCAGCAGGCAGAAGACCAGAAGCAGCATGGATTCGGCCATCGTCAGACCGAGGATGAGGCCACGATTATAGCCCTTGTGCTCCAGTTTCGGCCTGCTGTCCGAGGCTTCCGTTACCATAGGCGCCACCAGCGTTTTCGTGGCACGGCTTCGTCCTTCGATACGGTGCCGCCGTCATCGGCTTTCAACCTCGGCAACGGCGTTTGCCCCATCGCCTCCGCCATGCGATTGAGCGCTTCTTCGATATTGCGCAACGGCTGCAGCTGCGCCTCGGACATCTCCTTGATGGCGACAATCGCCGGCGCCAGCTCGGCGCGGACAACATCCTCAGGCGACCGGATCTCCTCCAGCTTCTTGCCGACGCTTTCGACGGTGGTGCCGAACTTGCCGATGATATCGGAGAGCTGCGACGTCGTTGCCGTCAGCTGTGCCGCCGCATCGTTGATCGGGGTCACCGCCTGCTTCGCCAGCACCTCCAGGATCTTGCTGATCTCCTGGCCGTTGCGCTCGGCCTGGTGCGCGATCTCCTCGAACCCTTCCGAGAGCATCTGATTGCTGACCCGCCGATAATGGGAGAACTCGCGCGACGAGGAGTCGAGTTCGGTGCGCACCCGCCGGGTCATCTCGGCAAGCTCGTGGCGCACGCTGCGCTCTATGTCGATCGGGTCACGCCGCATCTGGTTGAAGAGGATGCGCAGCGTCACACCGGCGATCGTCGAGGTCACGGCGATGCCGAAATTGCGGACGATGGTCTCGATCGATGTTTCGCCGGCGAAGAGATAGAGCGAAACGCCCAGGCTCGACAGGGTGAAGAGGAAACCCATGTAATAGAGGTTGTCGCCGGCCTGCTCGTTGTGCAGCCGAAATCCGGCGAAGGCCAGCGATACCACGAAGTAGATGCCCATCAGCAGCAGAGGCACGCCTGTCACGATCGGCAGCGACCAGCCCATGAGCTTCGACGACCAGATGAAGATCATGCCGCCGATGGTGACCGACGCGAAGAGGAGCATCGGCCCGTAGTCTCGAATGACGTATCTCGCCTCGGTGCCGGCCATCAGCGTATCCCCTCCAATCGCACGAACCCGTCGAAATGGCCGTTATTGTCCTTGATCCACTGCGCCCAGAAGTTTGCGAGATCCTCCATGCTGAACTTCATATTCGGCCTTTGAAAGGCGAGAATCTTGACCGCGACACCGTCCAGTGACGTGCGGAACCTATCGTTGGCGGGGCTATGCAGGAACTTTTGGTAGGAAGCGCCATCACGATAATTCGAGAAGGCTGTCGTGTGTTCGATCATGTCGGAGGCGACGAACAGGCGTTTCGGCATGCCGCCCGGCGCGCCGGCAAAGACCTCCAGGTTGATCTTCTGGATGGCCGCCATGATCGGCGATTGCGTGCCGGATTCTCCAACATTCAGCTTGCCGGCAATATCCGCAAGCGGCTTCTGGAAACCCTTTTCCCAGCGCGCCTGCGCCAGGCGCGGATTGCTGGTCCATTCGTCGACGTTCGCCCCGCTTCCGGGATTGCAGCCGTGGAAGGTCTGGATGAGCTCGCCCTCCATTTCCGTCAGGGCGTAGATATCGACCGCGCCGCCGATCGGCACTTCGGCGACGATCTTCTGGAACTGGTTGCGCAGATCGAGCGCCGTCGTATCCGAGATCGGATCGGTGACATCGAGCAGGATCGCCGTTTCGGCCTTCGGTCCGTCCACCGGGCAGAGCGACGCCTGGTCGACGGCGACATTGCCGCTCGCCTTGTAGCGCAGCCAGCCATAGGCGCCGACGATCCCGAGAGACAGGACGGCAAGGCAAACCGTTGCGATGATGAGGCCGGCGGAGCCGCCGCGCCGACTACGCCGCTTGCGTCGCGCCAAGGGTGCTCTCCGGGAAAAGATTGTCGAGCTTGTGATACTTCTCGATGGCGCTCTCGAATTCGTCGCCAATCTGCTTGATCTGCTCCGACAGCTCGGCCTGTGCGCTCTGGATGCGCGCGCCAAGCACCTTGTCGTCCCATTCTTCTTCTGTGCGCAGCACCGACGTCAACCGTTCCATTTTGTAGGCGGATGCGAAATAGGGCGGTTCCGGCTCGGTGCGTGCCGCCCTATTGGCATCGCGATAGCTGGTGAGCAGCACATTGGCGGCGCGTTCGAGATGGTTCTGGTGTTCGGCAAAAAGGCCGGCGGTTCTGCCGCGATGGGCGATGATGGCAGCCGTCTCCTGCCGGCGCAGCGAGAGGTCGCGGATGATTTCCTCGATCTTGCTGTTGTGCTCGTCGCGGATCTCGCGAAGGTCGTCGATCAGATCCAGCTTGCGGTCGATATAATTGTCTCTCGCCGCATCGAGGCGTTTCTGCACGCCGGCAAAACCCGGATAGGGATCGGTGAGATAGCAGCCGTCGATAAAAGCCACGAGCGAGAACATCAGGCCGACGGCGAAAAGCATCCAGGAGTTCAGCTCCTGCAGCCCCAGCGGCGCCGTCTTCAAGCGCTGTATCACCTCGGCGCCGGCGCCGCTCAAAATGGTGGCCGATACCTCGCGGTAATGTGCCAGCGCGATGTTGATCCCCAAGGCGACGGCGACATAGGCGACGAGGCCGAGCAGGCCGAGCAGCTTCAGCGCATAGGAGCGATGCAGGAGGAAGCGGACGCAGAAGAAAGAGAACATCAGCGCCGTGCCGATGTTGAGAAACGCGAAGGCAGCCGCTTCCGTCACGCCGCCGACGACGCCCTGCTCGCTCCCCTTGGCGAGGAAACTGCCGTTCATCACCATTTCAATGAGAACGAGAAAGATGATGAGCGCGACCTTGAAGCCCCAGGCGGCCTTGCTGGAGACCTTTGCCGCGCGCTGCAGCCTGTGCCTGGCCTTGAAATCCACCATTTCGTCCTCGGCGGTCTTCAGATTGCGGCGCAGGCCGTGCAGCTCGTCGACGCCGCTTGCCACCTCCGCCTTGAAATCCGATAGGCTCGAGGCGTTCGCCTGGCGGATTAGCCCGAACTGTCCTTCGAAATCGAGATTTCGCAGGCGGCTGTCGAAGGTCTGGAGCTGATCCTCGAGGACCTGATAGGAGCTCTTCTTCTCCGCTTCGACCCAGGTGACGATCCGCTGCTCCGTCTCGTCGAATGATTGCGCGCCAGATCCTGGCCGGTTCAACCGTCCCGCCGCGGCACCTTTCTCTTTCAAGTCGAGGGTCGATCCGAGCTTGTCGATATCGACGACGGGAAAGACGTCCGTCGAGGCCCGGAAATCATGGCTGGTCTCCCGAACGCTTTCCCAAAGGCGGTTTAAGGCTTCGAAACGCAATGATCTTCCCCGGCGAATTCATCAACTTAGAAGGACAAACGATAGATCGATACCGCACCGGTTGTTCCCGGTCCATAGCGATCTAGCCAAGGTTAGGATGCGATTGTGGTAAAGACTAGCCCGATGGAACAGTGAGCGGAAAACGCTCGTTCAGGCCGCACCCGACTTGGCGCTTCGAACGGCAGCGTATCCTTAAGAACTACGCCCCGGCCGGATTTGAACTGCTCTTCCAGAAGCCCGCTCTGCGCAGCCCCTCGCGATACATGTCGTGTTGCCATTGCTCCTTGAACGGCACCACGGAAAGCCATTTGTCGATATCGAAGCCGGGATTGGCGTCATGAACGCGCCGGACGAAGAAACCCGCCCTTTCCTTATCACCGAGCATCGCCCAACTCGCTGCCGAAATCCTGTCCGCCAGGCGGGCATCCGCCATCCGGTCGATATAGCCCAGGGCGGCCTCGAAGCTGCCGAGCATATAGCTTGCCGCCGAGGCGATCCAGAAATAGGAATCGGGGCTCAGCGGATGAAGCGCAATGGCAGTTTCGATCTTTTGCAGGGCCAGATCCGGCCGTGACGAATAGATCAGCGCCTCCGCCTGGTCGGCAATGATGCCGGGATGGTTCGGGTTCAAGGCCTCGGCCAATTCCAGCGCTTCGAGGCTTTCGTCACTCGCACCCTGGAAGGTTTTCGCAACGCCGAACTCGCGATAGCCGTCCGCGATGTCGCGCCGCGCCGCAATCGCCCGCATGGCATAATCTTCAGCTTCTTTCAGCAGGGCTGCATCCCCGCCTGAGGTCAACAACCATTGCCTGGAATAGGTGCGGGCGATGGAGCTCAAGGCAGGGGCGAAACGATCGCCACTCCGCAATGCAGCCTCGAGCTCCGCTCGCGCCTTCTGCAGATTCGGCAGCGACAAGCGGCCAAGGTAGCGTCGACCGGAGAGATAGCGTTGATAGGCCGCTGGACTTCTGTCGAAATGAGCCCGCATCATTTCCCGACGTTCGATCTGCCCCGTCAGCGACAACACGATATGACGCGCGATCTTCTGCCTCTGTTGTTCGTGGGGAGATTGCTCAAGGCTGAGGCGGTCCGCCCAGACGATCTCGTTGCTGGCAGTTTCGACAAGCTGTGAAAATAGCAGGGTGTTGTGGTTCTGCGTGCTTAGACGCATGTGCAGAACATAAGACCGGTCTTGCTGACCGGAGGCCGCATCCTCGTCTTGCCGGCCAATCCGGATAGCGGTGCAGCGATCATTCGCCTCCAGGCTATTCAGCGCGCAGAAGCCTATGGTGATGTCGTCCATGAGGGACGACGCGTCATAAGCGCTGGTTTGTGTGTCGGAGGGACGCAATATCCGCAGCGGTATCCCTATCTTCTGCCCGGCATCCACAGATCCTTCCGCCGAGCCGGCGGCACTTTGACCATGGGTGGGTGACTTATCCTCCGACCGCGAAAATGACGCCAGCAGCGCGCCGCGTCGTTCGAAAATGCGCCTGAAGTGCTCGACCTCCCCGGCCGCGTCGAATATCCGCAGCAGAATGCGCCGGATATCCGGATCCTCCGGATCGGCACCAAAAACCAGGAGTGCGGCCTCTTTCACCAGAGCAATCTCGTCCTTCGTGCTGGCCTGTGCGGCGGCCACCATCAAAGTTTCCTTCAGCACCTGCGCGTGGCGATGCGTCTGCGCCTCACGCCAATGGAAGAAGATCGGGCTTTGGCAATTGATCCCGCCCAGGAACTCCGCTTCGAGCGTTTCCAACAGCAGTTTCAGCTTTGTAAAAACCGGATCGGCGTTCAGAAGCGAAATATCGGAAGCCAGTCGGGGCGGCTCAAGCTCGATGGTGGTTTCGCTGAACCGGAGAAACGCCCTGCCCAGCTCGCCCTGGCGGCTTCTTATTCTCGAAACCAGCTTGCGCAGATTGACCTTGGCATTGCCGTTATCGTCCTGCCCCCACAAAAGCTCGGCTATTGCGCTGCGCGGCGCGCGCTCCGCCGGCCCCACCATCAGATAGGCCAGAATCAACAGGCCCTTCTCAGGAAACGCGATCTCGCGGCCATCACTGTCCAGAAGCTTCAAACCACCAAATGTATGCAGCGAAAACATATTTGTGTTCATGAAATCCGCATCAGCCAATACTGGCGGGACAAGCCGAAACTGTGGTCCCTTGCCGGATTGGTTTCAGTCAAGCTCGAGCAAGCCGTTCAAAGAAATGGTGAAATTTCCACAAGGCTGTAATGTGAATGAAGGCCCGACGAATTTCAATTCCAATTGCGCCTGAACTAATAAACCATTCGCCAAATCGCTGATATGACCTACCTTGCAGCAACCGTGATCGACTCGGAGCACTACGCCATGATTTCCTCCCCTCCCAAGACCATCTGCATCTATGGCGCGGGCGCGCTTGGCGGTGCTATTGCGGCAAAGCTGGCCTCCTCACAAGAGGAGCAGGTACACATCTCCGTTATCGCGCGCGGAGCACATCTGGACGGCATTCGCGCTGGCGGCATACGCCTTTGGGAGGCCGATGCGGATCGCCCCCTCGTCGCCCGGATGACGGCTACCGACGATGCGGGCGATCTGCCGCCGCAGGATCTCGTCATCACCGGGCTTAAGGGGCACCAGCTCGGCGCGGCAGCTCCCGGCATCGCCAAGCTCCTGCATGCCGGCACGCGCATCGTGATGATCCTGAACGGCGTGCCGTGGTGGTATTTTCACCGGGACCGGCAGAGCGGCCATGCCGAGCACCAGATGGAGGAACTGGATCCGAACGGCGATCTCTGGCGGCTGATCGGCCCCGAGCGCGTTATCGGCTGCGTTGCCTATCAGGGCGCTGAGGTCATCAGCCCCGGCGAGATCAAGCTCAGCAATAACGGCCACTTCATTCTCGGAGAACCGTCCGGCGAGACGACCGCGGACTTAGAGGCCATCGCAGCGCTGCTGCAGAAGGCGGGCATCAACATCTCCATTTCGGCGCGCATTCGCGACGACATCTGGAGTAAGCTGATGGGCAACGCCGCCTTCAATCCGATCAGCGCGCTGACGCGGGGGTTGATGTCCGACATTATGGACGATCCCGCTCTTTCCGCGATGGTCGGCCAGGTGATGAGCGAGGTGAAGGCCGTTGCCGGGGCTTTGGGATCGCGCATAGCGATATCGGTCGAAGAACGTCTCGAGCGTTCGCGCCAGATCGGGCCTGTGCGCACCTCGATGCTGCAGGATCTGCTTGCCGGCAAGGCACTGGAAATCACACCCCTCGTCGGCGTCGTCGTCACGCTCGGCAAGCTGACGGGCGTGCCGACGCCGACTTCAGCAACGATCCTTGCATTGGTGACGCAGCTGGACCGAAAGAACCTGCAGGCGGCCGGATAGCGGTTCGCCGGCGGGTCTCGCCGGCCGTATTCCTCAACGGATACAGAGTTTCGCGATATCCGCTGAGGCCCCGGCAACGCGGCTCTTTATATCTCCCTTACTTCTTCACCTCCCGCCGCGAATGGATTTCCTATGCTGCCCGGCACTATGCTTGCGTCGAAATATGGAGGCCTATGCCATGCTCGACACGCACGCACCCAGCCTGACGGAATCCATCCGCGTTCTCGTTCACGACAGCGACGAGAGACACCATCGCGTCGCTCCGTCAGCTTCAACAGCAAAGCCCCAGCCCGGACGCCGGCTTCGCAATCGCCAGGTTCGCGAGAAGCGCACCTTTCAGGCGATGTTCGCCTTCGGGCTGCTGCTCGGCGGCCTGGAGCTCTTCATCGTGCTTCACTATCTCTGAGGCGCCACGACCATGGGCAGGCCGAGCTTGCAGAGGCGCATCGGCGGTGCGATCACCGCTCTCGCAACACCATTTCGCGACGGTACGCTCGATACCGTCAATCTGACGGCGCATGTCGAATGGCAATTGCTGAGCGGCGTCGATGGGCTGCTCGCCTGCTCGCTGACGGGCGAAGGGCCGACGCTGACCGATGCCGAACGGGTGCGCATTATAGAAACCTGCGTCGAGCTTTCAGAGGCTAGGACGCCCGTCATCGTTGCGACGGGCACGAATGACACGGCGACGACCGTGGAAGAGACGCTGCAGGCGCAACGGCTCGGCGCCGGCGCCACCCTCGTGACGGTGCCCTACTATTCGAAGCCGACGCAGAAGGGTGTCCTTCACCACTTCGAGCAGGTTGCGGCGCGCACCGACCTGCCGCTTATCGTCCATAACCAGCCATCCCATACCGCAATCGATCTCGCTCCGACGACGATCGCCCGGTTGGCCGAAATTCCCGGCATCATAGGGATTGCTGATGGCAGCGGCGATATCACGCGCCTGGATCTTTGCCGCCCCCTGCTGCCGGAATGGTTCGGTTTCTACACATCCAGCGACACAAGCGCGCTCGCCTTTACGATTGCGGGCGGTCATGGCTGTTTTTCCAACGCCGCCAATATCGTACCCCGGCTCTTCCATTCCATGCAGCATTCAGCAGCCTGCGGCCACCTGGCCGCCGCCCGATCAATCGATGATCGCTTGCGGCCGCTGTTCAACGCGCTGAGACAGGAGAGCGAGCCCGCAACGGTCAAGCACGCCTTGTCACTCATGAGAGATTTCGAACCGGACGTACGCCTGCCGCTGGTCTGCGTCGAAAGTCAAACCGCGGCGGCGATCCAGGCCGCCGTCGCGCCGCTTCAGCTCGACGGCAGCGGCCGGCTTGCGTCCCGCCATGCCCTCCGGCTGGGATTGTAAAACCGCTCCATCCCTATGAGATTTTTATATTTTTGCCATTTCGGACAAATGGAAATCCTAGCGGCTCACCCATAGATTCAACAGCGTGGCACCTGAAGCGGTCTTAGCAGACCAGAGGTGCCGGTGACACTGGAAAGGAACTATGATGTCACGCTTTATGCATGCCGGCGTACCCGCCGATCCCCTCCAACGCCCTCGTGATGCGACCCTCGCAGCCAGCGGGTGGCGCATCTCTTCACAAGCGTTGCTGGACGGCCTTCACGCCGTCGCTCCGCGCCTCGGACTTGTCCTTCTCATCGCCGGCGTCCTCCAGATGCTGCTGCATTGGGCCGGGCATTGAGTGTAATCGAAGAGATCCACGAGGAAAATCACATGGCAAACGCACAGCATATCCAACGCCGCTCGGCTCACAGCTCCCTCTTGCCGGCTCCGGCCCGCTTCATCGTCGGCCGTGACCGTCGCGGCAGCTGGATTGTTCAGGACCGGCAGGGCCTCGTCGGCGGCCTATTCCGCAACGAGGCTGCCGCCCTGCATTTCGCGGCGGAAGAGTGCAACCACAACCCGGCGGACATCTGCCACGCGCCCGAAGGCGTTGTACTCGACCTGGATGGCTTCCCGGCAGCCTCTTCCAATCTTCATTAGACCCTGCCCTTGAGGGCAGGCTTCGACAGCTGCACACCCGGCCCAACGTTTCCTTAACCCGGCTTCGGGTAGGATTTCTGGCCGGGTGTTCCAGAGAATAGAAACGCAAATGTCAAAGCCTGCCTTCCGCTACAGCCACTACGATCTCAAGGAACAACGCACCGGAACGGTGATCGAGATCACGCTATCAGCCATCGCCAACGTGCGGCTGATGAACAGCTCGAATTTCGAGCGCTTCACGGAAACCCTCAAGCATCAGTTCATCGGCGGTGTCGCCAAGAAATCGCCGATCCGGCTGACCATTCCCGAAGCCGGTCACTGGCATCTCGTCGTCGACATGGAGGGCCATAAAAGCCTGGCAGAATCGAGCGTGAAGATGGTCGACAAAACGGCTGCTCCGCGTATCCAGAAGGCACAGCAGGACGTCACCGGCCGGTGAAATCTAGCGCTCGCCGCGCTCTTTGCGAAGCTTCGCCCACCAGTCCAGCCGCTTGCGGATTTCGCGCTCGAAACCGCGTTCGGGCGGATCGTAGAAGGTCTGGCGGCCCATCTTCTCCGGAAAGTAGTTCTGGCCTGAAAAGGCATCCGGCTCGTCGTGATCATAATGATAGCCGTCGCCATATCCCTCGGTGCGCATCAGTTTCGTCGGCGCGTTGAGGATATGCTTGGGGGGCAGCAGCGAGCCGTTCTGCTTGGCTGCCTGCGTGGCCGCCTTGAAGGCGGTGTAGACCGCATTCGATTTCGGAGCGGTGGCGAGATAGACGCAGGCCTGCGCCAGCGCCAACTCCCCCTCCGGTGACCCCAGATAGTCATAGGCATCCTTGGCGGCGTTGCAGATCACCAATGCCTGCGGATCGGCAAGCCCGATATCCTCGACCGCCATACGCACCAGCCGGCGACCGAGATAGAGCGGGTCTTCACCGGCATCGAACATGCGGGCGAGATAGTAAAGCGCCGCATCGGGATCGGAGCCGCGCACGGATTTATGCAGGGCCGAAATGAGATTGTAGTGCCCGTCCTGCGCCTTGTCGTAGACCGGAGCCCGGCGTTGCACGATCTTGACAAGCATATCGGGATCGAAAAGCTCATCCTTGCGCGCGGCGCGCCAGACCTCCTCGGCAAGCGTCAGCACAGAGCGGCCGTCGCCATCGGCCATGCCGATCAGGCTGGCGCGGGCATCTTCAGTCAACGGCAGCGGCTTGCCTTCCACGGCCTCGGCCCGGCGCAATAACTCTTCCAGGCTTTCCTCGTCATGCGAGCGGAATGTCAGGACGCGGGCGCGGGAGAGAAGAGCGGCATTGAGCTCGAAGGATGGGTTCTCCGTCGTGGCGCCAACCAGAATGACCGTGCCGTCTTCCATGACGGGCAGGAAACTATCCTGCTGCGCACGATTGAAGCGATGGATCTCGTCGACGAAAAGCAGGGTCTGGCGGCCAGCCATGCGGCGCAGCCGCGCGGCCTCGAACACCTTCTTCAGATCGGCGACGCCGGAGAAGATCGCCGAGATCTGCTCGAAGGCAAGACCTGCCTCGCCTGAAAGCAGCCTTGCGACCGTCGTCTTGCCAGTGCCGGGAGGGCCCCAGAAGATCATGGAGCCGAGCGACCCCGCCTCGATCATCCGACGCAGAACGCCGTCTTCGCCCGTCAGATGCGGCTGGCCGGTGACTTCGGCCAGCGTTTGCGGCCGCAGACGATCGGCAAGCGGTCGCTTGTTGGCGACCTCCTCCGGTATCTGCGGTGCAAACAGGTCGTCATTCATCGGAAGAACTGCCTGATACGCTGGCCGTCACGATCGATCTCCACGCGCCAAAAACTCGGATTGGAGCCGACGGTTCGCTGCAATATTTCAGTAGAGTTCACGGCGACGC
This sequence comes from Rhizobium sp. SG741, assembly GCF_012275435.1. Classification (NCBI taxonomy): domain Bacteria; kingdom Pseudomonadati; phylum Pseudomonadota; class Alphaproteobacteria; order Hyphomicrobiales; family Rhizobiaceae; genus Rhizobium; species Rhizobium sp. SG741. The sequence goes on along the minus strand of NZ_JAAZQP010000004.1, from coordinate 26,371 downwards.
CATTGATGGAAACAACGATATCTCGCGGCGCGAAGCCGAGGCGCTCGGCGGGCGAATCCGACTTCAGACTTTCAATGACGACACCGGTCGAATCGGGCGGCAGATGCAGTTCGTCGGCAACGCGCGGTGAAAGATTGGCAACGGTTGCGCCGGCGAAGGGATTATTGCCCTGGATAAGCCTTTCATCTCGCGGCGTGGATTCAGGCGCAGCGGCAAGCGTCATGCTGGCTTCATGCTCCTTGCCATTGTCCAGCACCGTCAACGACACGGTGGCGCCGAGGCCCGCCGTCGTCAGGCGATAGCCGAGCGCATCCGGATGCTCGACCGGGATATTATTGAGAGCGGTGATCACTTCCCCTGGCTTCAAGCCGGCCTTGGCTGCCGGGCCGCCATCGAGGACCTTGGTCACTAGAGCGCCGCGCACCTTGTCCAGGCCAAGCGCTTCGGCGACATCAGAGGTCACAGGCTCGAAGGAGGCGCCGATATAGGGGCGCTCGAAAGACTTATCGCCGCGATCGGATGCCGCAAGGAAGACCTTGACCAGGTTGGCGGGGATAGCGAAGCCGATGCCGTTCGAGCCGCCGCCCTGCGAGAAGATGGCGGTGTTAAGCGCAATCAGCTCGCCGCTCATATTCACCAGCGCGCCGCCGGAGTTGCCGGGATTGATCGAGGCATCGGTCTGGATGAAGAAGCCGACTTCGTTCTTCACCTGGTTGCGGGCGAGCGCCGAAACGATGCCGCTCGTCACCGTCTGCCCGACGCCGAAGGGGTTGCCGATCGCCAGCACGAGATCACCGACCTCGACCGCATCGGAATTGGCAAGGGGGAGGATCGGGAAGCTCTCGTTCTTCGACTGAATCTTCAGGACCGCGAGATCGACCCTGTCGTCCTTCAGCACGACCTTGCAGGGAAACTCCCGGCCGTCCGACAGCGCAATCTTGATATCATCGGCACCGTCGACGACATGATTGTTGGTGATAACAGTGCCGTTCGCCTCCACGATGACGCCGGAGCCCAGTGAAGACTGCTTCTCGGTGCGATTCGGCATGCGCTGGCCAAAGAACTGCTCGAAGAAGGGATCGCCGGCGAAGGGGGACTGCCGCTGCACCATACGCTCGGCATAGACGTTCACCACCGCTCCAGCCGTCTGCTTGACCAGCGGTGCGAAGGAAAGCTGCATCTGCATCTGGTTTTGCGGCACCGACTTCGCCGTCTGCGCCTCAGCGGAAAGCGGCATCGCCATGATGAGGGCAATCATCGAAACGGTGGTGCGCCTCAGGAGGACATGCATGGAAACTTCCTTTTTTAATGCTCTTGAAACAACGTTGTAGCGCCCGACGCTAGAAAGAAAAGAGGGCGGAAGCATGAAGCATAAATGGAAGTTTGCGGCGATAAAAAACAGGTTCGATGAACAAAAACATGCTGTCATGCATTTTGCGTTGTGAATCGTCAAAGGGAGCAGAATCATGCGATTGAACAGCCTTGCCGCCACCGTCCTCATTATCTTCTTCAGTGCAGCCGGCGCCTCCCATGCCGCCAGCTTCGATTGCGAGGCGCAGAACCTGAAGCCGGATGAGAAGACGATATGCGACGTCAGGGCGCTCAACGACGCAGACGTGAAGATGGTGACGACTTTCGACCTGCTCTCGGGGCTCCTCGCCATGGGCGCGCGCGGCGCGATGCAGGACCAGCAGACAGAATGGCTGAAGAAGCGGCAGACTTGCGCCGCGGATGTCGCCTGCCTGACATCGTCCTATCAGGATCGCCTGAAGGAGCTGAACGAAACGTATAAGCAGATCAATCGACCGCTATGACGAGCCAGAAGATCCTGCGCTGTCGTCCCCTCTCCCCGCCTGCGGGGAGAGGGCTACCGCACGAGCGGTGGGCTTTGCCATCGCCGTGAATATCCAGAAGGCCCCTCATCCATCCTCTCTCGGTCTCGCTCCGCGCGACCGAGAGAGTCCACCTTCTCCCCGCCTTGCGGGGCAAAGGGGCTTAATTACTTCCCGCCGAGATCCCTGACCGCGCCGCGGTCAGCACTGGTCGCAAAAGCCGCATAGGCCTTCAGCGCCGTGGTGACGTTGCGCTTGCGGAACTCAGCCGGATGCCAGCCCTTGGCGTTCTGGGCTTCGCGGCGAGCGGCGAGTTCAGCGTCGTCGACGCGCAGGCTGATGGTGCGGTTCGGGATATCGATGTCGATCATGTCGCCTTCGCGCACCAGACCGATCGTGCCGCCGTTTGCCGCTTCCGGCGAGGCGTGGCCGATGGAGAGACCCGAAGTGCCGCCGGAGAAGCGGCCGTCGGTGATCAGCGCGCAAGCCTTGCCGAGACCCTTCGACTTCAGATAGCTCGTCGGATAGAGCATTTCCTGCATGCCCGGGCCGCCCTTCGGGCCTTCATAGCGGATGACGACGACGTCGCCGGCCTTGACCTCGTTGCTGAGGATGCCCTTGACGGCCGAATCCTGGCTTTCGAAGACCTTGGCCGGGCCGGAGAATTTCAGGATCGATTCATCGACGCCGGCCGTCTTCACGATGCAGCCGTCGAGCGCAAGATTGCCCTTGAGAACGGCCAGTCCACCATCCTTGGAGAACGGATGTTCTACAGAGCGGATGACGCCCTTTTCGCGGTCGGTGTCGAGCTCGTCCCAGCGGGAACTCTGGCTGAAGGCAACCTGGGTCGGAACTCCGCCCGGTGCGGCGCGGAAGAATTCGCGCACGCTCTCGCTGTTGGTGCGGGTGATGTCCCAGCGATCGATGGCATCACCGAGCGTTTCAGCGTGAACGGTCGGGCAATCGCGATTGATCAGGCCGCCCTTGTCGAGCTCGCCGAGGATCGACATGATGCCGCCGGCGCGATGCACGTCTTCCATGTGAACGTCGCTCTTGGCCGGCGCTACCTTCGACAGGCAGGGCACCCGGCGCGACAGGGCATCGATGTCGGCCAGGGTGAAATCGATTTCGCCTTCATGCGCCGCTGCCAGGATGTGCAGAACCGTGTTGGTCGAACCGCCCATGGCGATATCGAGCGCCATGGCATTCTCGAAAGCCTGCTTCGAGGCGATGGTGCGCGGCAGGGCGTTGTTGTCGTCCTGTTCGTAGTAGCGACGGGCGAGATCGACGATCAGGTGCCCGGCCTCGACAAAGAGGCGCTTACGGTCACCATGGGTCGCCAGCGTCGAGCCGTTGCCGGGCAGCGACAGGCCGAGTGCTTCGGTCAGGCAGTTCATCGAATTGGCGGTAAACATGCCGGAGCATGAGCCACACGTCGGACAGGCCGAACGTTCGATGGTGGCGACATCCTCGTCGCTGATCTTGTCGTCGGCTGCCGCAACCATGGCGTCGACCAGATCGAGCGCGACCTTCTTGCCGTGCAGGACGACCTTGCCGGCTTCCATCGGGCCGCCCGAGACGAAGACCGTGGGGATGTTGAGGCGCAGCGACGCCATCAGCATGCCGGGTGTGATCTTGTCGCAGTTGGAGATGCAGACCATGGCGTCGGCGCAATGGGCGTTGACCATATATTCGACGCTGTCGGCGATGAGCTCGCGCGACGGCAGCGAATAGAGCATGCCGTCATGGCCCATGGCGATGCCGTCGTCGACGGCGATGGTGTTGAATTCCTTGGCGACGCCGCCGGCCGCTTCGATCTCGCGCGCCACGAGCTGGCCGAGATCCTTCAAGTGAACGTGACCGGGCACGAACTGGGTAAAGGAGTTGACCACCGCAATGATCGGCTTGCCGAAATCGCTGTCCTTCATACCCGTGGCGCGCCAAAGGCCGCGCGCGCCGGCCATGTTGCGGCCGTGGGTCGTGGTTCTGGAACGATAAGCTGGCATGGTGTCTTCCTCGTCATCCTGGAATTTATGCAGCGTCGGCCGGCCTGGGCTTTGCGCCGAAGGGAGCGCCGACAGTCCTGCTTTTTGGAATTGTCCTAATCCAATCGTGCGGTACTGTCACTATCAACTCAAGCGAATCCGGTACGCCGCAAGGCAAACGCGAGTTGGGACGACCGTTCCGCTTCATCGCGATCAAACGATACGATCAGAATTGGGAACGAAGCAGCCCGATCACAAGTGCACACAAAAAGTTGGTTTCCCTCGCAAAGAAATACCGGCCTAAGAGTGTAACAAAACGCGCACCTGCTGCGTATAGCTCATATCGAAGCTGAGATTGCATAGAGGAATAGTCATGGCTGCCTACCGCCCGCCGAAAATTGCGTCGTCCGAGATCACGCCGCGCTCAGTCTACCTAAAGCGCCGCGACTTCCTGACGGCTGCCGCCGCCGGCATCGGCATGGCTGCCGCCGGCGGCAAGGCCGCACTGGCGGATGCGCTGACCGCGACGAAGAGCAACTACACCGTCGATGAAAAGCTGACGCCGATCAAGGATGTCACCACCTACAACAACTTCTACGAATTCGGACTCGACAAGGCCGATCCGGCCAATCTTTCCGGCAAGTTCAAGCCGCGGCCATGGACTGTCAAGGTCGACGGCATGGTCAACAAACCCGGTACCTTCGACATCGACGCGCTGATCAAGGAGTTTCCGCCGGAAGAGCGTGTCTATCGGATGCGCTGTGTCGAGGCATGGTCGATGGTCATACCTTGGGATGGTTTTCCGCTCTCTGCCCTGCTCGATAAGGTGGAGCCGCTCGGCAGCGCCAAGTTCGTCGCCTTCGAGACGGTCGTCAGGCCGGAGGAAATGCCGGGACAGTCAGGCCTTCTCCAATCCTTGGACTGGCCCTATGTCGAAGGCCTGCGGCTGGACGAGGCGCGCAATCCGTTGACGCTGCTTGCCGTCGGTCTCTACGGCGAGACCTTGCCGAACCAGAACGGCGCGCCGATCCGCCTCGTCGTACCGTGGAAATACGGCTTCAAGGGCATCAAGTCGATCGTGCGCATCACGCTCACCGACAAGCAGCCGCTGAACACATGGCAGGTGACCAATAGCCAGGAATACGGCTTCTACGCCAACGTCAATCCGGCCGTCGACCATCCGCGCTGGAGCCAGGCAACCGAGCGTCGCATCGGCGAAGGCGGCTTCTTCAGCTCCAACCGTCATCCCACCCTGCCCTTCAACGGCTATGCCGATCAGGTTGCGAGCCTCTACACCGACATGGACCTTCGGGTGAACTTCTGATGGCTCTTTCGTTGACCCTGCCCAAGCGCTGGCAACCCGCCTCCGTCTGGGCGCTTTACGTCGTCGGGCTGCTGCCGGCCGCCTGGGAATTCTATCTCGGCGCCACGGACCAGCTCGGTGCCGATGCAGTCAAGACCTTCGAGCTTTTCCTGGGGCTCTGGGCGATCCGCTTCCTGCTGCTGACGCTTGCGGTCACGCCGCTCAGAGATCTCTTCGGCTGGAATTATCTGCGCTATCGCCGAGCGCTCGGCCTGCTCTGCTTCTACTACGCGCTGATGCATCTGATCGTCTATATGGTGCTGGATCAGGCATTGGACGTGCAGGCTGTCGTCGTCGACGTGCTGAAGCGACCCTTCATCATGTTCGGCATGGCAGGCCTCGTCATGCTGCTGGCGCTGGCGGTGACGTCAAACAATTTCTCAATCAAACGTCTCGGCAAAAAATGGATCTGGCTTCACCGTCTGGTCTATATCGTCGCCGCCTGCGGTGCGCTGCACTTCGCGCTGTCGACGAAGATCCTGTCGCTGGAGCAATATATCTATATCGGCCTGCTGATCGCCATGATCCTCTACAGATCCTACAGGCCGATCATGATGGAAAAACGCCGGGCCGCGCGCAGGCCGGTTGCGGCTTCCAACTCCAGAGCGGCCTGAACTCGGCCGCCCTGCCCTTTCACGCGATGTTCATTCCGCAGCGCTGGCGATCTTGGCCTTGCCCTGTTCCTGCACCTCGACGGTTGCCGTCAGGCCGGCAATCAGCTTCGTGCCATCGGGCACCTTGTCAAGCGCGATGCGCACCGGCACGCGCTGCGCCAGGCGCACCCAGCTGAAAGTCGGGGTGATATTGGCAAGCAGGCTGCCGGAGGTGCGCTCGCGGTCCTCGATGCCGTAGGCGATGCTTTCGACATGACCGGTCAGCTTCTCGGCCTGGCCCATCAGGTGGATGGAGACTTCATCGCCGACATGGATGCGCGGCAGCTTGGTTTCCTCGAAATAGCCTTCGACCCGCAGAGAATCGGTATCGATCAGCGCCACCTTGGCGGTCCCTGCCGAGACATAGTCACCTGGACGCAGGCTCAAGTTTGAGATCGTGCCGTTGACTGTGGCGCGGACTTCGGAGCGGTCAAGGTTGAGCTGGGCGAGCTCGCGATTGGCCGTTGCCTGACGGAGAGAGGCTTCGTCCTGCTGTTCGGTCGTCTGCGCCTGCTCCTTCTGCTGGAGCGAGGCCGCATCGCCGAGACGCGCCTGCCGCTGGCTTTCGCGGCTGGCCTGATCGAGAGCGGCCTTGCTGCTTGCCAGAGCCGCATCCGCTTGTTCGAGCGCGATGGCGAAGCGATCACGATCGACGCGAAAGAGGAGATCGCCCTTCTTGACGGTCTGGTTGTCCTTGACCATGACCTCGCTGACAAGACCGGAAACGTCAGGCGCAATGCCGACGACATCGGCGCGCAGACGCGCGTCGCGCGTCCAGGGCTCGTCCATGTAATGGCCCCAGAGCTGGCGGCCGACATAGACGGCAGCGACGACGAAGATGAGAGTGACGGCCACACGGCCGATGAGTTTTAGCGTGTTCATGTGAAGTACCAACGGGAGACAGAGGAGACGGCGCCGAGCAGCAGGACGTAAAGTGCGAGATCGAAGAGGCCGCGATGCCAGACCAGAGTGTAGGCTCCAGCCCATGCAAGCAGGCGTCGAAGAACGATGACGACAAACAGCGTCACGAGCATGAGCACGAGAAGGCGTGGAATGTAGACGCCATAGAGATCGAATTCTGCGGGCATGATATTACTCGGCGGCAATGGGAAGAGGTTGAGACGTGTCCGATATTGGCAGTTGCCAGCTCGCCGGCGGCTCGGCATGCGGGAAGAGCGCGCGGCGAAGTCCCACGAGGGCATCGAGGCTGGCCCGGCCAAGCTCGCGCTTGTTCTGCGCAACCGCTTCGAGACCGCGATCGATCGATACGCGCAACTCGTCGGACGGATCGATGGCACGCTTGGCCTTCAGCCGCGACCGATAGAAATCGGATACGCCGATCAGGACTTCGCTGACGGACGCGGCAGCGGCGGAATTCAGTTGCACACGCTCCTTCTGCAGCATCAGCACATTGAAGCCGAGCCGGACATCGGCGTAGCCGTCGACCTTCTTCAGCTCGCGGTCCTCAATGCCGGCAAGGCGCGGCACGAGCTGGCCGAGCCGATCGAGAATGCGGCCGGACAGGCGCTCATGGTCGGCGCGGCGAATGCCGGCCGCCGTTTCGGCAAGGTCGGTCCAGCCGGCCCGCACCAGTCGCCATGCGGTGAGTTCGGAGCCGAACGGACGGGTGACAAGAGTCCAGACGAGCGCGAAGCCGATGCCTGCCAATGCGGCGATGGCGCTGTTGGTGAAACTGGCGAAATCGGCGGTGTAGCGATCCTGTAGGGCTATGAAGGTCGCGCCGTTCACCGCCAGCAGCATGGCAAGCAGGTTCGTCTGCGGCCGTGGGATCAAAAGACCCATCACCAGGAAGGGCGGCGCGAAGACCAGCACCAGCATCTCGAAGCCGGAGATGGAGGGCAATATGGCGAAGATATAGAGGCAGGCGATCACCAGGCTCATCGCGCTCCAGATGAACATGGAGGTAATGAAGGGCGCGGGACGATCGAGCGAGGCAAAAAACGAACAGGCGACGGCCGCCATGGTGACGAAACCGGCGCCATCCTCCCATCCGGAATAGATCCAGAAGAAGCAGGCGACGGCGATACCGACCACGACCGCACCGGCCGAGAAGGCAAGCATGGCATAGTCATAGTGCCTGCTGTGCCCGACGACGTTGCGGTGCCGGAAGGCGGGCCGCCAGGCGCCAACCTGCTGCCCTGAAACGATCTGGTCGCGCAACGTCAGGCAATCCTGCCAGAGATCGACGATTTCCTTCAGCCGAGCCAGAGCGCTCGACCGGACGAGATCGTCCCAGCCGAGATCAAGGTCGTTCTGCTGCAACTCCTCGATCTTTTTGGACAAGGCATCCGCGGTATCGTCGGCCTTGCCGCGGCCGCCCTGCCCCAGCCAATCGGCGACTTCGTTCAGGACCGTGGCAAGCTCCTGAGGCAGCGGCTTTTCGCCCGCCTTCAGCGCATGCAGGCGATCGGCAAGCGACGAGAAGAGCGGCAGCAACATCAACAGACGACCGCGCAGCTCACGGGAATGCCTGACGATATCGCGGCTGCCCGCATCATATTTGAGTTGGCTGATGACGAGGTCGAGGCCGGAGACGTCGGCGGCAAGTTTCTGCCGCTTCAGCGGGGTCGCGGGTGCAGCGCCCTCGCCGCGCAGGATTTCATCGGCCCAGGTGCCGGCATCGTCGAGCCAGGAGCTGATGCGCCGCCCCAGCACGGTTCCGACGCTGCTCGGGAAGATGATGGAACTGACGACGCTTGCGCAAACGATGCCGATGATGATCTCCTCGGAGCGGGCAAGCGCTACATCAAATACGGTTTCGGGCGAACCGACGGTCGGCAGCGCGATCAGCGGCAGCGAATAGGCGGCGAGCATGAAGACATAACTGCGCGACGTACGGTCGAGCATCGCGATGAACAGCAGGATCCCGGTCCAGAGCGCCACGACGACGGAGAGCAATTCCGGCGCATTGACCAGGAGCGGAACGAAGATCACCGAGGCACAGGCGCCGATAAGCGTGCCCAGAGCGCGATAGAGCGCCTTCGAGCTCGTTGCGCCGGCAAGAGGATTGGCAACGACGTAGACGGCAGCCATGGCCCAGTAAGGGCGCGGAAGGTCCAGCGACAACGCAATGAATAGCGCCATGATGGCCGCGATGAACGCCTTGACTGAAAATAGCCAGTCCCGCCAGGATGGAATGCTCATAAGACCTTCTCCCGCTCCTGCTCGGCATCGACAGTCCGCGGCGCCTCGAACTCCTCGAAGGCCTTCAGGACGCGGATGGCAGCTTCGATATCGGCCCGGTCGACATTGGCGAGGATCCTGCCACGCAGTTCGTCGAGCGCGTCCTCCATGCGGGAGGCAAGCGCCTCGCCTTCCGCTGTCAGCCACAGACCTTTCGCGCGGCGATCCGTCGGATCATCCTTGCGGATGACGAGGCCCATACTTTCGAGCTGATCAAGCAGCCGAACCAGGGACGGACCCTCAATGCCGACATAGGTGGCGAGAACCACCTGCCGGATACCTCCTCCCAGACGGCCGATCCACAGCAGTGGTGCCGCCGCGGCCTCCGACAAGCCGTAGGAACTCAGCGCGAGGTCGACGACCCGACGCCATTGGCGGCCGGTTGACAGCAGGTTTGCGGTGAAGATGCGTTGCAGGGCGTTAAACGATTTCATAGCAATCTATTAGCACTGAACTAATTAGGATTCAAAGCATATGGGCGCATATTGCCATCTAAAATGCGAAACGCAGCTATGCGCGCAGCGACGGGCGGATCATACCGGGGCTAGTCGGCGCTGCGCAGATAGGAACAGATCATCCTGATCAACTCCTGCTTCAGCTCCGGCGACCCGAGCGCACGCTTTCGGGCCGCACTATGGATCACACCCTCGACCGCACCGGACAGCAGCTGCGCAAGAACATCGTTGGCTGGACCGCCGTGGCCGTTACGATGCACGGCGACAAAACTCCTGTAATGACTGTGATACTCCGTCAGGAAGGCGTCATGGGCCAACCTCGAACCATCATGCCCCGGCGCTTCATCCAGGAGCACCCTGTGAAGCTCGGGATTGACGTTATGAGCATCGATCATGCCTTGAACGAGAGCTTCGGCACTCTCCGCTAACGGCAGTTCGCCGGCCGTCGCCCTCCGCATGACAGCCAGAACCTCATCGAAGTGGTGACGACGAATGGCCTCGACCAAAGAAAGCTTGTCGGGAAAATACTGGTAGAGCGAGCCAATGCTTATCCCGGCGACCACTGCGACGGCATTGGTCGTGAACCCCGCCCATCCGCGGTCGCCCAAAACGCGAGCACCTGCTTCGATGATTGCTTCGACCGTCGCCCGGGAACGCGCCTGGCTCGGCTCTTTTCGCATCGGCGATCCCGGCTTTTTAATGCGAGTAGACATGTACGCCCTGCTCTCGGAAAATATGCACACATTACTCGCATTTTCCGGGACAACCAAAGGGTAGATTCATCATGAGCGAACTGTCGTTGCTAAGCACTCTTTTCAGCTATCAGGCCTGGGCGAATGAGGAACTGCTCGACAGTATCGGTCATCTCGATCCCGCACAGCATGGCAAGGAGCGCCACATGGCGATACGGTTGATGAACCATTCCCATGTCGTCGGCCGGATATTCGCGGCGCATCTCACCGGGCAAGAGCATGGCTTCACGGCTGATAATACGCCCGACACGCCGTCTCTAGCGGAACTTCGCGCCGCAGTCGTTGCATCGGATCAATGGTATCTGCGATATCTCGAAACGGTCAGTTCCGACCTGCTGGCAGAATCTCTGCCGTTCGTATTCACCGACGGAGATAGGGGCTGCATGTCGCGTCAGGAAATGCTCACCCAGGTCGTCATTCACGGAGGGTATCACAGGGGCGAGATTGGCCGGCTGCTGACGCAGCTCTCCATCTCGCCACCTTGGGACACATTCGCCGTCTATCTTCACCGCAGCGAACCCTCGCGGCGACAAGCCGTGGCCGCGGAATAGCGGAAGCTCCTGCGCTCCTGAACTTCCGCGCATGCAGCAAACGGCAAACCGCCGGATGATCGCTCATCCAGCATCAGCGATGCCGCGCGCTGTTGTCAGGTTTTGCCGAAAATATCAGATCGTGCGTTTCGACGCCGACAGGATGCGATCAAGCGCCAGGGCCGCAGCTATCCCAGTGGCATAGGCCGCAATATTCCAAAGCGAGAACACCCTTCCCAGCAACAGGGCTCCCGCAGTGGTCAATCGAAACGCGTCAAGTGTGGGCGTATGCCAGAGCCTGAAGAGTTCGACTGCCACCGCCACGATCAATGCCACCGCGGCAATCCTGAATGGCCTGCTGGAGACGAATATCGTGGCCAGCAGCCAATAGACCATCGCTCCCCACAATATCGAACCGCCATATTTGACGACGGCAAAGGGAAGATTGGCCGCATACCCAAATCGCCGGAGCGCAAGGCCGCTGGCGATTGTCAGCAACAGGGCCAGAAGCAGCGAAATCCTTCTGCGCATGAATTGCCGCCGCATGTCCAATTGTCATCCCTGCAGCTGAAGAGCATGAGCCGTCGGGCGACGCAGCTTCCGGTAAAACTCCAAACGCCAAAAGGCCGGATGATCGCTCATCCGGCCCTCGATCTTTTATTCGAAGCTTGCCTTAAGCGGCTGCAGCTTCTTCCTCGGCAGCAACGCGAGCCTTGTCGGCTGCGCCCTTGGCAGAGGTGTCACGATCGACGAATTCGACGACTGCGAGAGCGGCATTGTCGCCCTGGCGGAAGCCGGCCTTCATGATACGCAGGTAGCCGCCGTTGCGGGTGGCGTAGCGCGTTGCGATCGCATCGAACAGCTTGGCGACGACAACGGCGTCGCGGATCTGCGAGATGGCCTGACGACGAGCGTGCAGGTCGCCGCGCTTGCCGAGGGTAACCAGCTTCTCAACGATCGGACGAATTTCCTTCGCCTTCGGAAGCGTGGTGACGATCTGCTCATGCGTGATGAGCGAAGCTGCCATGTTGGCGAACATCGCCTTACGGTGGCTAGCGGTTCTGTTCAGCTTGCGGCCGGCTTTACCGTGGCGCATTGCTATTCTCCTTCACTTGCAGGCATCGTTCACCTGCAGTTTGTTGGGCGCATGCCCCGCTCCAATTCCCGGCGGAGCGAAAGGTGCATGCGCTGTTTAAAGATGCTAAGGCCAGCTTAAAGCGCTCCAAGGAGCGCTTGCGGCCTTAGTATTGGTCTTCGTATCGCTTGGCGAGATCTTCGATGTTCTCAGGCGGCCATGCCGGCACTTCCATGCCGAGGTGCAGACCCATGGAAGCGAGAACTTCCTTGATTTCGTTCAGCGACTTGCGACCAAAATTCGGCGTGCGGAGCATTTCTGCTTCGGTCTTCTGAATGAGGTCGCCGATATAGACGATGTTGTCGTTCTTCAGGCAATTTGCCGAGCGAACGGACAGTTCCAGTTCGTCCACCTTCTTGAGGAGAGCCGGGTTGAAAGCGAGTTCGGTAACTGCTTCCTCTTCGGTTTCCTTCTGCGGCTCGTCGAAGTTGACGAACACGCCAAGCTGATCCTGCAGGATGCGAGCCGCGAAAGCGACAGCATCTTCACCGCTGATCGAACCATCGGTTTCGAGCGACATGCTCAGCTTGTCGTAGTCGAGAACCTGTCCTTCACGGGTGTTTTCAACCTTGTAGGACACCTTCTTGACCGGCGAATAGAGGCTGTCGACCGGGATGAGACCAATCGGAGCATCTTCCGCACGATTGCGCTCGGCCGGGACATAGCCCTTGCCGTTGTTGACGGTGAATTCCATGCGGATTTCGGCGCCCTCGTCGAGCGTGCAGATAACATGCTCGGGGTTGAGGATTTCGATATCGCCGACCGTCTGGATGTCGCCAGCCGTTACTACGCCTGGGCCCTGCTTGCGGACGACCATGCGCTTGGCATCATCGCCATCCATCTTGATGGCGATTTCCTTGATGTTCAGCACGATGTCCGTCACGTCTTCCCGGACGCCCGGGATAGAGGAGAACTCATGCAGCACGCCGTCGATCTGCACGGCCGTCACAGCGGCGCCACGCAGAGAGGACAGCAGAACGCGACGAAGCGCGTTGCCGAGGGTGAGACCGAAGCCACGCTCCAGCGGTTCGGCCACGAGCGTTGCCTTAGTGCGGCCGCTCGAGGTGAACTCGACCTTGTTCGGCTTGATCAGTTCCTGCCAGTTTTTCTGAATCATGTTTTTGCCTTCCGTTCGTTGCCACCATCCAATCGTGGCAACCGAGCTTGAGAAACACCAGGCCGGGCGCATCTGCCCCGGCCGGTGTCGAGAGTGGCGATGATCAGACGCGACGCTTCTTGCGCGGGCGGCAACCATTGTGCGGGATCGGGGTCACGTCGCGGATGGACGTGATCATGAAACCGGCAGCCTGGAGCGCGCGCAGAGCGGATTCACGACCGGAGCCCGGGCCGCAAACTTCAACTTCCAGCGACTTCATGCCATGTTCCTGAGCCTTCTTGGCGCAGTCTTCAGCAGCGATCTGGGCAGCGAACGGGGTCGACTTGCGCGAACCCTTGAAGCCCTTGGCACCAGCAGACGACCAGGCAATCGCGTTGCCCTGTGCGTCGGTGATGGTGATCATCGTGTTGTTGAAGGTCGAGTTGACGTGTGCGACGCCCGACGAAATATTCTTGCGCTCGCGACGGCGAACGCGGACGGCTTCCTTGGCCATGTTAGTCCTTTCTTGGATCTCTGCACCGCCGTAATCCCAGCGGCTACACCGAAGCGACACCCGTGGGGCGCCGCTCCAAACTCAAAAGAGGCCGGCGGACCGCCAGCCTCCCACATCCGGTTGCCCGGAAATTACTTCTTCTTACCAGCAATCGCCTTTGCCGGACCCTTGCGGGTACGAGCATTGGTGTGCGTGCGCTGGCCGCGAACCGGCAAGCCGCGACGATGACGCAGGCCGCGGTAGCTGCCCAGGTCCATCAGACGCTTGATGTTCATCGCAGTGTCGCGACGCAGGTCACCTTCGACCTGATAGTCACGGTCGATGGTTTCGCGGATCTGCAGAACTTCAGCATCCGTCAACTGATTGACGCGACGCTCGGCCGGAATACCGACCTTCTCGCAGATTTCCTGTGCAAACTTCGGTCCGATCCCGTGAATGTAGCGAAGCGCAATAACTACGCGCTTTGCAGTCGGGATGTTGACGCCAGCGATACGAGCCACGCCTGTTCTCCTTGCATTCCTTTTGCCTTAGGGCAAAGGGTCTTGTTATGCAGCCCGGGAGCTGCTTGTTCGATTGAGTCCGCAACATGTCAAAACGACCGTACCCGGACTTCCCGATGGAAATCCGCGCCGATCGCATAGCATGTCGCGAGTTGGCGCGGTGTTTAGCGGAATCAGCGCAAAAAAGCAACCGCTCCGGCAAGTTTATTTTAAGCTATCTAAAGCTTAGCCAGGATACCTTCGATGCTGTCAGTCACATGCTCGATATCGGCCATGCCGTCGATGCTCTGCAGCTTGCCCTTGGCGTAGTAGTAGCCGATCAGCGGCGAGGTCTCCTTGTAGTAGACTTGGAGACGGGTTGCCATGGTCTCGGCATTGTCATCCGGCCGGCGCTTGAAATGCGTCGAGCCGCATTTGTCGCAGACACCAGCCGTCGCCGGAACCTTGTCGGTGTCATGATAGACACTGCCGCAGTTCGAGCAAGAATAACGGCCGGAGACGCGGCGAATCAGTTCGGCATCATCAACCTTGAGCTCGATGACAACGGAAAGTTCCAGACCCTTGGCCTGCAGCATCCGCTCGGTGGCATCCGCTTGCACCAGAGTGCGCGGGAAACCGTCAAGAATGAAACCCCTGGCGCAATCCGGTTGATCGATGCGCTCGGAAACGATGGCATTGACAATCTCGTCGGAAACAAGCTTGCCGGCGTCCATGACGGCCTTGGCACGCTTGCCAACTTCAGTCTCAGCCGCCACCGCAGCCCGCAGCATATCGCCTGTGGAAAGCTGCGGAATACCGTGCTTTTCCACGATACGCTGGGCCTGGGTCCCCTTACCTGCTCCCGGCGGCCCTAAAAGTATGAGTCTCATCGCCCCCTCTTTCCTCCACGCAACTTCGATTTCTTGATCAGGCCTTCATATTGCTGTGCAATCAGGTGACCCTGAATCTGCGCCACCGTATCCAGCGTTACGCTAACCACGATCAGAAGCGAAGTGCCACCCAGAGACAAGGGAATACCGGTCTGGGACACGAGAATTTCGGGCAGAATGCAGACGAAGACGAGGTAGATCGCGCCGATGACCGTGATACGGGTCAGCACGTAATCGATATACTCGGCGGTGCGCTCGCCCGGACGAATTCCGGGAATGAAGCCGCCGTGCTTCTTCAAGTTGTCCGCCGTGTCCTTCGGGTTGAAGACCAGTGCGGTATAGAAGAAGGCGAAGAAGGCGATCAGGCCGGCATAGAGCACCATGTAAAGCGGCTGGCCGTGACCGAGGGCCGCGACGATCGAGGTGACCCAGGTCGGCAGCGCCGTGTTGTTGCCGAGACCGGCGATGGTTGCCGGCAAAAGCAGCAGCGACGAGGCAAAGATCGCCGGGATAACACCAGATGTGTTCAGCTTCAGCGGCAGGTGCGACGTATCGCCCTGGAACATGCGCGTGCCGACCTGTCGCTTCGGATACTGGATCAGCAGACGACGCTGCGCACGCTCGACGAAAACGATGAGCGCAATGACCAGAACGGCGACGACGAGCACGGCGAGAATGAGACCGGTCGACAGAGCGCCGGTTCGGCCGAGTTCGAGCGTACCGGCAAGTGCCGTCGGCAGACCGGCTGCGATGCCCGCGAAGATGATCAGCGAAATACCGTTGCCGATGCCGCGCGAGGTAACCTGCTCGCCGAGCCACATCAGGAACATCGTACCGCCGAGCAGCGTGACGACGGTCGAAAGACGGAAGAACCAGCCTGGATCTATGACGACGCCGTTGCCGTGCTCAAGGCCGATCGCAATACCATAAGCCTGCAATGCGCCGAGCAGCACCGTACCGTAGCGGGTGTACTGGTTGATGATCTTACGGCCCTGCTCGCCTTCCTTCTTCAGGTTCTCAAGCGAAGGCACGACCGACGTCATCAGCTGAACGATGATCGAGGCCGAAATATAAGGCATGATGCCGAGCGCAAAGATCGCCATGCGCTGCACGGCACCGCCCGAGAACATGTTGAACAGGCCAAGGATACCGCCCGACTGATTCTGGAAAGCCTGGGCGTAAGCGGCAGGATTGAGGCCGGGAAGCGGAATGTGGGTGCCGAGTCGGTAGACGAGAAGAGCGCCAAGCGTGAACCACAAGCGTTTCTTGAGATCCTCGGCTTTGGCGAAGGTCGAAAAATTGAGATTGGACGCCAATTGTTCCGCTGCAGAAGCCATGCAAATCTCCGCACTACCAATTCCGGCATAATCGGCCGGGCCCGGAATCAGTATGTAAATTGTTCAAAAGCCGGGCTTCGGACGGATTGCATTGCAATCGGGCGCCTCACCCTTGGTTCCCGTTATTCCCCGGAAAGATACTGGCGCATCGTTCAGGTTCGTGAGGCTCACATATGGGAGCAAAATCGCCCGAAGTGAAGCACCCCGGGCGATTATTGATAATATTATTCTGCGGCAGAAGCGAGCAGCTTGATGGAGCCGCCAGCCTTTTCGATCTTTTCGACCGCCGGCTTGGAAGCGCCTGCAACTTCAAGCGTAATCTTCGCCTTCAGCTCGCCGTCCGAGAGAACGCGAACGCCATCCTTGACGCGGCGAATCACGCCCGCAGCCTTGAGGGCAGCGGCATCAACGGTCTTCTTGGCATCGAGCTTGCCGGCATCGACGGCAGCCTGGATGCGAGCCAGCGATACGACAACGTAATCGGCGGCGAAGATGTTGGTGAAGCCGCGCTTCGGCAGGCGACGATAGATGGGCATCTGACCACCTTCGAAGCCGTTGATCGCAACGCCCGAACGGGACTTCTGACCCTTCACACCACGACCGCCGGTCTTGCCGGAGCCGGAGCCGATGCCGCGGCCGAGGCGCTTGCGGCTGTGGGTCGAGCCTTCGTTATCCTTGATCTCATTCAATTTCATAGCGAATTACCTCCGGCTCACTTCTCGTCGACAACGCGAACGAGATGCTGGACAGCACGGATCATGCCACGAACGGCCGGGGTATCTTCCAGCGTGCGGCGACGGTGCATCTTGTTCAGTCCGAGACCGATCAGCGTCTTCTGCTGAACGTCCGGACGGCGGATCGGGCTGCCAACCTGCTCGACCGTAACGGTCTTGGCTTCAGCCTTCTTGGTCGTCTTGGCCATAGGTCAAACTCCCTTATTCTTCGGAGGCGTTGCCCGAAGCGGTACGACGAGCCTGCAGGGTGGCATACTTGATGCCGCGCTGAGCTGCGATGTCCTTCGGATGAACCTGGTGCTTCAGGGCGTCGAACGTGGCGCGAACCATGTTGTACGGGTTCGACGAACCGGTCGACTTGGCAACGACGTCATGAACGCCGAGCGTTTCGAAAACGGCGCGCATCGGACCGCCGGCGATGATACCGGTACCGACCTTGGCCGAGCGCAGCAGAACCTTGCCGGCGCCATGACGGCCATGGACGTCGTGATGCAGCGTACGACCGTCGCGCAGCGGTACGAAGATCAGGTCGCGCTTGGCGCTTTCGGTGGCCTTGCGGATGGCTTCCGGCACTTCGCGTGCCTTGCCATGACCGAAGCCAACGCGGCCCTTCTGGTCACCGACGACGACGAGAGCGGCGAAACCGAAGCGGCGGCCACCCTTTACAACCTTGGCGACGCGGTTGATCGCGACCAGCTTGTCGACGAATTCGCTATCGCGCTCGTCACGGCTCTGACGGTCATCCCGCGAGCCCCTCTTTTCCTGTGCCATTGTCCTCTTCCTTTTTCTTTTCCGGGTGCAATCGGCAAACAACAAAGACCGCATCAACCTCCAAACGGAGATTTGCGGTCCGGTGAAATCCGGCCGGCGCCCTATCGGATACCGGCCGGAAACTTGATTAGAAGGTCAGGCCGCCTTCGCGAGCCGCATCGGCGAGAGCCTTGATGCGGCCGTGATAGATGAAGGCGCCGCGATCGAACACGACTTCCTTCACGCCGGCCTTGGAGGCGCGCTCGGCAACGAGCTTGCCAACCAGGGCTGCGGCGGCGGTATCGGCACCGGTCTTCAGAGAACCGCGCAGATCCTTGTCGAGCGTGGAGGCAGCCGCAAGGGTCTTGCCAGCCGCGTCATCGATGACCTGGGCGTAGATGTTCTTTGACGAGCGATGAACCGACAGGCGCGGACGGCCATTGGCCACCGCCTTGATTTGACGGCGCACGCGGTTGGCGCGACGCGCAAGTGCTTCTTTCCTGCTAGCCATTTCGCGTGATCCTTACTTCTTCTTGCCTTCTTTGCGGACGATCCGCTCGTCAGCGTACTTAACACCCTTGCCCTTGTAGGGCTCAGGACCGCGGTATTCGCGGATTTCTGCGGCAACCTGGCCGACCTGCTGCTTGTTGATGCCGGTGACGACGATTTCCGTCGGCTTCGGCACAGCGATCGAAATACCCTGCGGCGGCTCATAAACCACGTCGTGGCTGAAGCCGAGCGCGAGCTGCAGGTTCTTGCCCTGCATGGAGGCACGGTAGCCGACGCCGTTGATTTCGAGCTTGCGCTCGTAGCCGTCCTTAACACCCTTGAAGATGTTCTCGATCATCGTGCGGGACATGCCCCACTTTGCGCGAGCATCCTTCGAGTCGTTAATCGGCGTTACGACGATTGCATTGTTTTCCAGCTTGAGACCGATTTCGTCGTTAGCGACGAAAAACAGCTCACCCTTGGGGCCCTTGGCAGTCACTTTTTGGCCATCAACCGAGGCCGTGATCCCTGCAGGCACCTGAACGGGCTTTTTACCGATACGAGACATTTGTTCAAACCTGTCTGTTTCGAAGGAGATCTCTGTCCGATCTTAGAAGACCGAGCAGAGAACCTCGCCACCAACATTCTGTTCACGAGCCTGGTGATCGGCCATCACACCCTTCGGAGTCGAAAGGATGGTGATGCCGAGACCGTTCGCGACCTGCGGAATGGACTTAACCGAGACATAAACTCGGCGGCCCGGCTTGGACACACGGCCGATCTCGCGGATCACCGATGTGCCTTCGTAGTATTTCAGCTCGATGCTGAGTTCAGACTTGCCATTGCCGAAATCGACGACGGAGTAGCCACGGATGTAGCCTTCAGCCTGCAGAACATCGAGAACGCGTGCACGGAGCTTGGACGCAGGCGTCGAAACCGACGACTTGCGACGCGAAGCGCCATTGCGGATGCGGGTGAGCATATCGCCCAAAGGATCAGTCATAGTCATCTAATCTGCTCCTTACCAGCTCGACTTGACAATGCCCGGCACCTTGCCGAAATTGCCGAGTTCACGCAGCGCGATACGCGACATGCGCAGTTTGCGGTAGTAGGCGCGCGGACGGCCCGAAACTTCGCAGCGATTGCGAATACGGGTCTTCGATCCATCGCGCGGGAGCGATGCCAGCTTCAGTGTGGCCTTGAACCGGTCTTCGATCGAAAGAGACTGGTTCATGATGATTGCCTTCAGAGCAGCACGCTTCGCGGCCTGGGTGGCAACCGTATTGCGGCGGCGCTTGTTCTTTTCAACTGCGCTTGTCTTCGCCATATCAGGGTTCCTTTTCTACGCTCGTCGTTACGGTTATTGACGGAACGGGAAGTTGAACTCTGTCAAAAGAGCCCGCGCTTCGTCGTCCGTGTTCGCCGTCGTGCAAACGATGATGTCCATGCCCCACATCTGATCAACCTTGTCGTAGTTGATCTCAGGGAACACAATGTGTTCCTTGATGCCCATGGCAAAATTGCCACGACCGTCAAAGCTCTTCGGGTTCAGGCCGCGGAAGTCGCGAACGCGCGGAAGCGCGATGTTGACCAGGCGATCCAGGAACTCATACATGCGGGCGCCGCGCAGCGTCACCTTGGCGCCGATCGGCATATTCTCGCGGACCTTGAAGCCAGCGATGGAATTGCGCGCGTGCGTGATGACCGGCTTCTGACCAGCGATCGCCGCGAGGTCGGCAGCAGCAACGGTCGGCTTCTTCGAATCAGCCGTTGCCTCACCCACGCCCATGTTGATCACGATCTTATCAAGCTTCGGGATCTGCATCTCGTTGGCGTAGGAGAACTTCTCCTGCATGGCCGCGCGGATGCGGGTGCCGTATTCCTTCTTGAGCCGCGGCTCGTATTTTACCTCAGCCATCGATCACTTCTCCCGAGGTCTTGGCCACGCGGACCTTCTTGCCTTCTACAACCTTGAAACCGACGCGGGTCGGCTTACCGTCCTTGTCGACGATCGCCAGGTTGGACAGGTGAAGCGAGGCTTCCTTGCTGATAATGCCAGCTTCCTGGGTCTGCGTCTGGCGCTGGTGGCGCTTGATGACGTTGACGCCACGGACGACCGCACGGTCTTCCTTCGGCATTACTTGAATGACTTCGCCGGTGCGGCCCTTGTCCTTGCCGGCCAATACGACAACCTTGTCGCCTTTACGGATCTTTTGCATCGCTCCGCTCCTTACAGTACTTCTGGAGCCAGCGAGATGATCTTCATGTGGTTCTTGGCGCGAAGTTCGCGCGGAACCGGTCCGAAGATACGGGTGCCGATCGGCTCTTTCTTGTTGTCGATGAGGACTGCTGCGTTGGTATCGAAGCGGATGACGCTGCCATCCGGACGACGGATGTCCTTGGCGGTGCGAACAACAACCGCTTTCATCACGTCACCCTTCTTCACACGGCCGCGCGGAATAGCTTCCTTGATCGAAACGACGATGACGTCGCCGATCGAGGCATACTTGCGCTTCGAGCCGCCCAGCACCTTGATGCACATGACACGACGTGCGCCGGAATTATCCGCCACGTCGAGGTTTGTTTGCATCTGAATCATGTCAGGTCGCCTTCTTGTTGTTACCGGAATGGTTGGGCCTAACGACCCCCTACCCCGGCTTATGGACTAGTCTCTTGTCTGATTTCTCCAGCGCTCGGGACCACCAGGGTCATCTTCGCCGGCCATCAATAAAGCAAAAGAACGCTCGTACTCGAGCGTCCTGCTTCCAAGCTCGTGCTTCATACAGATATTTCGCCCAAGCGCAAGGGCCTGAGCGAAATTCTGTTACTTGGCCTGGGCGGAAACGACCGTCCAGGTCTTGTCCTTGGAGATCGGCGCGCATTCCTCGATGGAAACGGTGTCACCGATTTTGTACTGATTATTCTCGTCGTGAGCCTTGTACTTCTTGGAACGACGAACAGTCTTCTGGAGCAGCGGGTGAGCGAAACGACGCTCCACGCGGACTACTACCGTCTTCTCGTTCTTGTCGCTGACCACGACGCCCTGCAGAATGCGCTTCGGCATGTTATTTTTCCTTTAGGCCTTTGCTTCTGCCGCCTTCTGGCGGGCAATGGTTTTTACGCGAGCGATGTCCTTGCGGACTTCGTTGATGCGCGAGGACTTCTCAAGCTGGCCGGTCGCCTTCTGAAAGCGCAGGTTGAACTGCTCCTTCTTCAGCTTGGCAAGCTCGTCCTTGAGTTGGTCGGCGCTCAGGGCGCGAACATCTGCGGCTTTCATGAGCTTCTTCCTTACTCTGCAATGCGCTGCACGAAGCGCGTCTTGACCGAGAGCTTGGCGGAACCAAGGCGCAGAGCCTCACGAGCGATTTCTTCGCTCACACCATCGATCTCGAACATCATACGGCCGGGCTTGACCTTGCATGCCCAGTATTCGACGGAGCCCTTACCCTTACCCATACGGACTTCGGTCGGCTTCTTGGTTACCGGAACATCCGGGAACACGCGGATCCATACACGACCGGCACGCTTCATATGACGGGTGATCGCGCGGCGAGCCGCTTCGATCTCACGAGCGTTGACGCGGTTAGGCTCCTGCGACTTCAGGCCGAATTCGCCGAACGCCAGATCAGAACCACCCTTGGCAACGCCCTTGATGCGGCCCTTGAATTGCTTGCGGTACTTCGTACGCTTTGGCTGCAACATTTTCCTATTCTCCGAACTTATCTGCCACGCACGCTATCAAGCGTTGTCGCGGCGACGGTCTCTATCGCGATCACGGCTAGCCGGACCCTGGGCGTCGCCTTCCATCGCACGGCGTTCGGAGGCCATCGGATCGTGCTCAAGGATTTCGCCCTTGAAGATCCAAACCTTGATGCCGCAGATGCCGAAAGCGGTTTCTGCTTCAGCCGTACCGTAGTCGATGTCGGCGCGCAGCGTATGCAGCGGCACGCGACCTTCGCGGTACCATTCCGTACGAGCGATTTCAGCACCGCCGAGACGGCCGGCGCAGGTGATCTTGATGCCTTCGGCGCCAAGACGCATCGCGGACTGAACGGCGCGCTTCATGGCGCGACGGAAAGCAACACGGCGCTCGAGCTGCTGAGCGATCGACTGAGCAACCAGCGTCGCGTCGATTTCCGGCTTGCGCACTTCAACGATGTTGAGGTGCGTTTCGGAATTCGTCATGTCCGACAGCTTCTTGCGGAGCTTGTCGATGTCAGCGCCCTTCTTGCCGATGATCAGGCCCGGACGAGCCGAGTGGATCGTGACGCGGCACTTCTTGTGCGGACGCTCGATGACCACCTTGGAGATACCAGCCTGCTTCAGTTCGTTCATGACGAACTTACGCATCTTCAGGTCTTCGTGGAGAAGCTGGCCATACTCGGCATTGTCCGCGAACCAGCGGCTATCCCAGGTACGGTTGATGCCAAGACGAAAACCGATTGGATTGATTTTCTGACCCATTATGCGACCTCCCCTTGAGCTTCCACTTCACGAACGACAATCGTCAGATGCGCGAACGGACGCTCGATGCGAGACGCACGGCCACGGCCACGAGCGTGGAAACGCTTCATGACGATCGACTTGCCGACGTAAGCTTCCGCTACGACGAGCGAGTCAACGTCGAGATCGTGGTTGTTCTCTGCATTGGCGATCGCAGATTCAAGCGTCTTCTTGACGGCGCCTGCGATACGCTTGCGGGAGAATTCCAGCTCTGCGAGCGCGCGATCAACCTTCTTGCCACGGATCGAAGCCGCGACCAGGTTGAGCTTCTGCGGGCTGACACGGAGCGTGCGCGCAATTGCCTGCGCCTCGTTGTCCTTCAGCCGGCGTTCGGTTTTTGCCTTGCCCATTATTACTTCCTCTTCGCCTTCTTGTCCGCACCGTGACCATAATAGGTACGGGTCGGGGCGAACTCGCCGAACTTGTGTCCGACCATGTCTTCATTGACGCTGACCGGAATATGCTTGCTGCCGTTGTAAACACCAAAGGTGAGACCAACGAACTGCGGCATGATGGTGGAGCGACGGCTCCACATCTTGATCACTTCGTTACGTCCGCCTTCACGCACCTTCTCAGCCTTCTTGAGAAGATAGCCGTCAACAAACGGACCTTTCCATACTGAACGAGCCACTTGAGACTTCCTCTCTTACTTCTTGCGCTGATGGCGCGAGCGCATGATCATCTTGTCGGTCGACTTGTTCGACCGCGTACGCTTGCCCTTGGTCGGCTTACCCCATGGGGTCACCGGATGGCGACCACCGGAGGTGCGGCCTTCACCGCCGCCGTGCGGATGGTCGACCGGGTTCATGACGACACCGCGGACGTGCGGCTTCTTACCGCGCCAACGCGAACGACCAGCCTTGCCGTCGTTGATGTTGCCGTGGTCCGGGTTCGAAACCGCGCCGATCGTTGCAAGGCAAGTGCCATGCACCAGGCGCTGTTCGCCAGAGTTCAGGCGAAGGATCGCCATGCCCTGGTCACGACCAACGAGCTGGGCGTAGGAACCGGCGGAGCGAGCGATCTGACCGCCCTTGCCCGGCTTCATTTCCACGTTGTGGATGATGGAGCCGACCGGGATGAACTGAAGCGGCATGGTGTTGCCCGGCTTCACGTCCACGGCCTTCTCGGAAGCGATGACCTTGTCGCCGGCAGCGAGACGCTGCGGAGCGATGATATAGGCCAGTTCGCTGTCCGTGTACTTCACCAGAGCGATGTAAGCGGTACGGTTCGGATCGTATTCGATGCGCTCGACAGTGCCCTCGACGTCGAACTTGCGACGCTTGAAGTCGACCAGACGATAGGTGCGCTTGTGACCACCGCCCTGGAAACGCACGGTGATGCGGCCCAGGTTGTTGCGGCCGCCCTTGGAGGACAGGCCTTCGGTCAGGGCCTTGACCGGCTTGCCCTTGTAGAGCGAAGACCGGTCGACGATGACCAGCTGACGCTGGCTCGGGGTCGTCGGATTGAATGTTTTCAATGCCATTTTCTTATTCCTCAGAGACCGGTGGAGACGTCGATCGACTGGCCTTCGGCGAGCGTCACGATAGCCTTCTTCACGTCCTTCTGCTTGCCGACGAGACCTTTAAACCGCTTGGTCTTGCCCAGGCGCAGCAGAGTGTTGACGGCCGTAACCTTGACGCCAAACAGCGCTTCGACGGCAGCCTTGATTTCTGGCTTCGTCGCAGTCTTGGCAACGTTGAAAACAACCTGGTTATTGTCCGACAGCAGCGTGGACTTTTCGGTGATCGCAGGAGAAACGATCACATCGTAATGGCGAAGATCCGTCACTTGAATCGCTCCTCTAGAGCTTCAACTGCAGCCTTGGACAGGACGAGCTTGCCGCGGCGCAGGATGTCATAAACATTGATGCCCTGAACCGGCAGAACATCGATATTCGGGATGTTGGCGGCTGCGAGCTTGAAGTTGCTGTCGAGCTCGGCACCACCGATGAAGAGCGCATTGGTCAGGCCCAGCGTCTCGAAAGCGCCGGCCAGAACCTTGGTCTTGGCATCAGCGGCAACGAGGCTGTCGAGAATGATAACATCCTCGGCCTTGAACTTAGCGGAGAGAGCAAGACGCAAGCCGAGGGCGCGAACCTTCTTCGGCAGGTCATGTTCATGGCTGCGCACGACCGGGCCGTGAGCCTTACCACCGCCGCGGAACTGCGGAGCACGAGCCGAATGGTGACGAGCGCGGCCCGTACCCTTCTGCTTGTACATCTTGGCGCCTGTGCGCCACACTTCTGCGCGGCCCTTAGCCTTGTGCGTGCCCTGGCGCTTCTTGGCAAGCTGCCAGCGAATGACGCGTGCGATGATATCTTCACGCGGTTCGAGGCCGAAAATCGCATCAGAAAGGGAAACCTTCCCAGCGTCTTTGCCCTCGAGGGTCTTGACGTTCAATTCCATTGGTTTGGCTCCCTTACTTCGATGCCGACTTGACGGCGTCGCGCACGATGATCCAGGCACCCTTGGAGCCGGGAACCGCGCCCTTGACGAGGATCAGACCGCGATCTTCATCGGTCGATACCACTTCAAGGTTCTGCGTCGTCACGCGCGTCTGGCCCATGTGACCAGCCATCTTCTTGTTCTTGAACACCTTGCCCGGATCCTGGCGCGAGCCGGTCGAACCGTGCGAGCGGTGCGAAACCGACACACCGTGCGTGGCACGCAGACCGCCGAAACCGTGGCGCTTGATGGCGCCGGCAAAGCCCTTACCAACCGTCGTGCCGGTCACGTCGACGAGCTGACCAGCCGTGAAGTGACCCGCGCTGAGCTCGGTGCCAACGTCGAGCAGATTGTCTTCCGTGACACGGAATTCTGCGAGCTTGGCCTTTGGCTCTACACTTGCGACGGCGAAATGACCGCGCAGGGCCTTCGTCGTGTTCTTAACTTTCGCCTGGCCGGCACCGAGCTGTACTGCGGTGTAGCCATTCTTTTCAACTGTGCGCTGGGCCACGACCTGGCAGCTTTCCATACGCAATACGGTAACCGGGACGTGCTCGCCGGCGTCATTGTAGACGCGCGT
This sequence comes from Rhizobium sp. SG741, assembly GCF_012275435.1. Taxonomy (NCBI): domain Bacteria; kingdom Pseudomonadati; phylum Pseudomonadota; class Alphaproteobacteria; order Hyphomicrobiales; family Rhizobiaceae; genus Rhizobium; species Rhizobium sp. SG741. The sequence goes on along the minus strand of NZ_JAAZQP010000004.1, from coordinate 646 downwards.
CATTCCCACCTTCTGTGCAATCACACCTGAACGCATCGGTTCAATCCTTCTCATTCAGCTCGAGAACCCAAGGTCTCAGAGCTTGATCTCAACATCGACACCGGCGGCGAGATCGAGCTTCATCAGCGCATCTACCGTCTGCGGGGTCGGGTCAACGATGTCGAGAAGGCGCTTGTGCGTGCGCATCTCGAACTGCTCGCGGCTCTTCTTGTCGATGTGCGGGGACCGGTTAACCGTGAACTTCTCGATACGGGTCGGAAGCGGAACGGGGCCCCGGACGCTGGCACCGGTGCGCTTAGCCGTCGATACGATCTCGCGCGTGGAAGCGTCGAGAATCCGATGATCGAACGCCTTAAGGCGGATGCGGATATTCTGGCCGTTCATTCGACTTTATCCTTGTGTTTGTTATCTGCGCGTCTCTCTAAAAGACACGTCTTTAGCTTTAGTTACCTGAGGCGGGCCACCGGTTTCAAAGATCGAGAGGGACACCGAATTCACCGGCGTCCCCATCACTCATTTGCGGGCCTTGGCCCAGCCGCCTGCTTTATTACTCGACGATGGATGCGACGATGCCTGCGCCGACGGTACGGCCGCCTTCGCGGATGGCGAAGCGCAGCTTTTCTTCCATCGCGATCGGCACGATCAG